>JBKPHM010000082.1:0-10593 GCA_046729855.1 Actinomycetota bacterium
GCGATGGAGATCGTGCGGACCAAGGACTCCGGAACGCTGCAATACGACACCTACTTCAACGACGATCAGTCCGAGTGCATCGTCATCGAGCGGTACAGGGACTCCGAGGCGGCCATGGAGCACGCGGCGAACCTCGCCGACATCTCGGCGGCGGTCCTCGCGATGGTCTCCGTTGTTCACGGCGAGCTCCTCGGTGAGCCGAGTGAAGAGCTCCGAGCGAAGTTGGCCGACAGCGAGGTTCCTCAACTCTTCACGCCTTACGAGTCGATGTAGCGACCGCTCTCGCGGAGCCTAAGGAGCCGGGCAGCAGGTACTCGTAGCCGACAGGCGTGAGTGACTCCGCCCCCAGCCGTCGGCGAGATCACTCGGTCCTGACCTTCTAAGGAACGATCTTCGAGATTGGGAGCTCCAGGATGTCGGTCGCGCCGTGCTCCTTGAGGAGCGGGATCAGGCGGTTCACCTCGCGCTTGGCAACGACGGTCTCCACGGCGTAGCCGCCTTCGGACAGCTGCGCCACGGTCGGGGCCTTCATCGCGGGAACGAACTCGAGCAGCTCCCTTAGTCGGTCCCCTGTCACGTTGAGCTTGATCAACACGCTGTCCTCCGCCCGGAGAGCGCCGAGCAGCAGCGTCGCGACGTCGTCCATCGCCCTACGCTTCACCGGGTCGGCGGCTGACGCACGGCTGGCGATCAGGAGCACCTCCGACTCGAGCATGGTCTCGACGATCCGCATCCCGTGCGCGCGGAGCGTCGAGCCGGTCTCCGTCACGTCGACGATTGCGTCGACGATCTCGGGGACCTTCGCCTCGGTCGCGCCGTACGACCACACGACGTGCACTTCGACCCCGAGGTCCGCGAAGTACCGTTTCGTCAGGTTCACGTACTCGGTCGAGATCCGGGAGCCGGCGGGCAGCTCCTTCGCCGACGTCGCCGGGTGGTTGTTCGGAACCGCGAGCACGACGCGGACGCCGCGGCCGGTCCCGGTCTTGGCGTACTCAAGCGAGGCGAGCACCTCGACGTCCGCGCTCGTTTCCTCGATCCAGTCGCGCCCGGTGATCCCGAGATCGAACAGCCCGTCCGCGATGTACGACGGGATCTCCTGCGGCCGCAGCAGCGACACCCGGGCGATCCGCTCGTCGTCGATCGAACCGTGGTAGTCACGGTTCGACCCGCGACGGACGTGGAGGTCGGCGGCCTCGAACAGCCGGAGGGTCTGCTCCTCCAGGGACCCCTTCGGGATCACGAGCCTCAGCATCGGTCGACCCCCAGCGTGTTGAAGAAGCACGATCGCTCGCCGGTGTGGCACGCGGCGCCGACCTGGTGGACTCGAACGAGCAGGACGTCGCCGTCGCAGTCGGCGTGGATGTCCTCGACGTGTTGGACATGGCCGCTGGTGTCGCCCTTCCTCCACAGCTCCTGGCGCGAACGGCTCCAGAAGACTGTGCGCCGCTCCTCCAGCGTCCGCGCGAGCGACTCCCGGTTCATCCAGCCGACCATCAGCACGTCGCCGTTCTGCGCATCCTGCACGACGGCCGGGATCAGGCCTCGATCGTCGAAGCGCAGCTCGGCCACGTCCATTTAGAGCCTCACCACGATCCCTCGGGCCCGCAGGTGCGCCTTGACGTCGTGGATCGTGAGCCGGTCGAAGTGGAACCGCGAAGCGGCAAGCACGGCGTCGGCGCTGCCGTCGAGCAACGCTTCCGCGAAGTGCTCTGCGGACCCCGCGCCGCCGCTCGCGATGAGCGGAACGCCCAACCCGGCGCCGACGGCGCGGAGCTGCTCGACGTCGTAGCCCTCTCCCGTGCCGTCCCGGTCCATCGACGTCAGCAAAACCTCGCCGGCACCGTGTCGCTCGGTCGCCTCCCGCGCCCACTCTGCGGCGTCACGACGGGCGGGGGTCCGGCCGGCGTCGATATAGACCTCCCAACCCCCGTCGCGGCGTTTCGCGTCGATCGCGATCACCATGCACTGCGTGCCGAAGCGCTCCGCGCACCGCGCGAGCAGCGACGGGTCGCGCACCGCGGCCGAGTTGATCGCCACCTTGTCGGCACCTGCCCGCAGCAGCTCGCGAACGTCGTCCTCCGAACGAACGCCGCCACCCACCGTCAGCGGGATGAACACCTGCTCGGCGGTCCGCCCGATCACGTCGAGGGTCGCCCTACGTCCCTCGACCGTCGCGGTGATGTCGAGGAAGACCAGCTCGTCGGCGCCCTCCGCGTCATAACGCGCGGCAAGCTCGACAGGATCACCGGCGTCGACCAGGTCCACGAACCGCTTCCCCTTCACCACGCGGCCCGCGTCGACGTCCAGGCACGGAATGACACGCCTGGCGAGCGTCATCCGCGAACGACCTCCTCCAAGCGCAGCGTGCCGGAGTAGAGCGCCTTGCCTATCACGGCCGCCTCCAGCCCGAGATCGCGGAGCGCGTGGACGTCCTCCGCCTTGCGAATGCCGCCGCTCGCGATGATCGGCGTTTCCGTGAGCTCGGTGACGCGCTCGTAGAGCGGGATGTCGGGCCCGTCCATAGTCCCGTCGCGGTCGATCGCGGTCACCAGGAAACGCGGGGCGCCCGCGTCGGTCAGCGCGGGCAGGGCGTCCGTCACGCGAGGCCCCTCCTCCTGCCACCCGCGGACCATCAGGTGGTCCGCCTGGACGTCCACCGCGACCACGATCCGGTCGCCGGCCAGCGCGACCGCCTCCGCGACGAACCCCGGCTCGAGCGCGACGCTCGTCCCCAGGATCGCCCGAGCCGAGCCGGCCTCGAGCACCCGTTCGATGTCGTCGAGCGTCCGCAGCCCGCCGCCGACCTGCACCGGCACGGCGACCGCTCGGGCGATCCGAACGACGACATCGCGGTTCGACCCGGTTCCGAGCGCGGCGTCGAGGTCGACGACATGCAGCCGGCGTGCTCCCTCGTCCTGGAACCGCCGCGCGGTCTCGACCGGGTCTGCCTCGTACACGGTCTCGTCCGATGGATCGCCGCGGAACAGGCGCACGCACCGGCCGCCTCGAAGGTCGATCGCCGGGATCACGATCACGGGCGCGCTTGGCGGACGAACGCCTCGTAGAGGGCCAGCCCGGCCTCGCCCGACTTCTCCGGGTGGAACTGCGTCGCGAAGACGTTCTCGCTCGCAATGGCGCTCGCGAACGGTCGCCCGTGCTCCGTGACTCCCACCGTCGTGTACGCGTCCACGTCGGCGGCGTACGAATGGACAAAGTAGAACCGCGTCTCGGTCGGGAGCCCCGCGACGTACGGGTGCCGCGCAGTCCACCGGACGCTGTTCCATCCCATGTGCGGGACTTTCACCTCATCTGGCAAGCGCCGAGGCCGTCCCGGAAGGATTCCCAGGCCCGCGTCCGGGTCCTCCTCGCTCGACGCCATCAGCACCTGCAGCCCCAGGCAGACACCCAACACGGCTCGGCCGCTGCCGGCCACGTCCTTGAGGGCCGCGTCGAGCCCGCGGGCCACGAGGTTCCGCATGCACGCACCGAACCGACCGACGCCGGGGACGACGACCGCATCCGCGGAGACGATGACACGGGGGTCGGCGGTCACCGTCGCCGTGCCGCCGACGTGGGCGATCGCGCGCGCGACGCTCCGTAGGTTCCCCATGCCGTAGTCGACGACCGCGACGGTCACAGCGTGCCCTTCGTCGAGGGGATCCCGGCGCGCCCCATGACGGACACGGCGTCGCCCAGCGCCTTCGCGATCGCCTTGAACTCCGCCTCGACGACGTGGTGCGGCGAGCGCCCGGCGATCAGCCGGACGTGCAGCGTCATCTCGGCCGCCGTCGCGAACGCGCGGACGAAGTCCTCCGTCAGGCCGGTGTCGTACGTGCCGATCATCTCCGCCGGGACGTCGACGTCGTGCACGACGAACGGCCGTCCCGAGAGGTCGAGCGCCACCTCCACGGCCGCCTCGTCGAGCGGGACCGTGATCGACGCGAACCGCCGGATCCCGTGCTTGTCGCCGAGCGCCTGTGCGAGCGCCTGCCCCAGCGCGAGCCCCACGTCCTCGACGGTGTGGTGACCGTCCACCGCGAGGTCGCCCTCAGCCGTGACGCTCAGGTCGAACCCGGCGTGTGTGCCGAGCTGCTGCAGCATGTGGTCGAAGAACGGCAACCCGGAGTCGGCGGTCGCGACGCCGGCACCGTCGAGCCGCAGCTCGACCCGGACCGTCGTCTCCTTCGTCGACCGGTCGACGGTCGCTTCGCGGACCGTCACGACAGGACCTCCTCGAGCGCCGAGAGGAACAGGTCGACCTCTTCGGGCGTGCCGGCGGTCACACGGAGCGTCTCGGGCACGACCGCGGTCATGTCGCGGACGAGCACGTCACGGTCGAGGAGCGCTTGCCAGACGTCTTTCGCGGGCCTCGACGGACGGAAGAGGACGAAGTTCGCGTCGGACGGAAACGGGGTCGCGCCGAGGTCGCGAAGCGCGTCGACAATACGCTCGCGCTGCGTCCGGATCTCGCGCAGGATCTCCTCGGCGTCGTCGGCGTGCCTCAGCGCTACGAGCGCTGCCGCCTGGGTGATCGCGGAGAGGTGGTATGGCAGGCGCACCCGGCGCAGGTCGGCGACGACCCCGGGCGCGGCCAGGCAGTACCCGACGCGGGCGCCCGCGAGCGCGAACGCCTTGGAAAAGGTGCGGACCACGACCACGTTCGAGAAACCGCCGAGCAGGCCCGCGGCCGTCGTCCCGCCGAACTCGACGTAGGCCTCGTCGACGATCACGAGGGCATCGCCGGGGGACGCCAGCGCGATGACCGCCTCGAGGGGCTGCGCGTTGCCGGTCGGATTGTTGGGCGAGCAGACGAACACGACCGCCGGGCGTGCCGCCAGCGCTTCGGCGATGCGGTCTTCACCGATCGTCCACGGCTCGTCGAGCCGGATGCCGACCACGTCCGAGTGCGCGACCCACGACAGCCGGTCGTGCAGAACGTAGGTCGGCTCGAACGTTACGACCGCACGCCCGGGTCCGCCGTAGGCCAGCAACAGCTGGTGGATCACCTCGTTCGAGCCGTTCGCCACCCAGGTGCCCTCGATCGGGTGACCGGCCCGTTCGGCGAGCCGCTCACGAAGCTCGGTCGCCTCGCGGTCCGGATATCTGTTCAGCGTCAGGTCGCGCACGGCCTCGGCCAGGTCGTCGCCGAACGCGGCCGGCATCGGGTAAGGACACTCGTTCGTGTTCAGCCGTACCTTCACCTCCGGTTGGGGCGACTCGTACGGCTGGACGTTGCGCAGCCCGGGTCGCGGGGCGGCGGGGCTCACGACGCGCTCCCGCGGTCCTCGGCACGGACCTCCACGGCTCGCGCGTGACCGACCAGCCCCTCGGCGCGCGCGATCGTCGCGACGTCCGGGGCGAACGTCGCCGCGGCCTTGTCGTCCATCTCCACGACCGACATGACCTTCACGAAGTCAGAGGCGCGCAGACCGCTAGCGAACCTGGCCGTCCCGGCGGTCGGGAGCACGTGGTTCGACGCCACGCCATAGTCACCGAACGGCACCGCCGAGAAGCTCCCGACGAACACCGCGCCCGCGTTGCGGACGTCGCGCGCGAACGGTCCGATGTCGGAGATCGACAGCTGGAGGTGCTCCGGAGCCAGGTCGTTCACGACCTCCACGGCGTGATCCAGATCCGCCACGAGCACGGCCCGCGACCGCGCGATCGCCGCGTCGACGATGTCGCTCCGCGCGGCCTTCGCGACCTCGGCCTCAAGGGCGACGCCGACGCTGTCCAAGAGCGCCTCGTCGATCGTGATCAGCGTCGCCTGGGCGTTGGGGTCGTGCTCGGCCTGGGCGACCAGATCGACGGCGACCCACCGTGGGTCGGCGTTTGCGTCCGCGACCAGGACCAGCTCCGTCGGCCCCGCGAGGCCGTCGACGCCGACGATCCCCGCGACCTGTCGCTTGGCCTCGGTGACGTACTCGTTGCCTGGACCGACGATCCGGTCGACGCGTGGCACCGAAGCCGTCCCGAACGCCATCGCACCGATCGCCTGCGCGCCTCCAACCTTCACGACGCGCGTCGCGCCGGCCCGCGTGGCCGCGTACAGCACCGTCGGGTCGAGCGAACCGTCCGGCCCGGGCGGCGTGCAGACGATGATCTCCGCGACACCGGCGACGACCGCCGGCGTGACCGTCATCGCGACCGAGCTCGGGTACAGCGCGCGGCCGCCCGGCACGTAGCAACCGGCGGCGGCGACCGGCCGCACGATCTCGCCGAACCGGACGCCCTCGCGCTCGTCGGACCACTCGGGAGGGAGCTGGCGCGTGTGGAGCTCGGTGACGCGGTCGACGAGCGCGTCGATCGCCCCCCGGAGCTCCGCGGGCACGGCTTCCAGCGCCACGGCGAACTCGTCCGGGGAAACGACCACGCCGGTGTCGCGGAGATCCGCGCCGTCGAAGCGGAGGGTCAGGTCGACGAGCGCGTCGTCGCCCTCATCCCGGACGCGCGCGAGGATCTCGCCGACGGTGTCGGAGAGGGACGAAGCGATCTCGAGACGGCGCGGCTCGAGGCGCTCCCTCCGTTCCCGGAGGTCGATGCGCTCGAGCACTAGGCCTCCGGATGGACCTCGTGAGCGTGGTGCTCGGCGTCAGACGAGCGCGACGCGCGGCGATCCCGGACGAACAGGACCCAGCCGCTCGCGGACACGGTCGCCGCGGCGACGATCAGCATCCCGAGGGCGAGGAGCAGCGTCGACTGACGGTCCATGGGCCCGTCAGCCTACACTCCGATCGCGACGGCGAGGTCAGCGCCCGACGGCGTCGCGCTCGAGGGCCTCCACCGTGTCCGGCACGACGATCCGGGTGCGCCTGCGGCCGAGCAGCATCCCGCCGGCCGCACCGGCGATCAGCATCGCGGCGGCGACTGCGACCGCCGTCCAGACGTCGATCGTGCGCCTCGCGGCGGACGCCGCCCCGGCTTCCAGCTCACCGATCCGGGCGTTGAGCGCGTTCACCTCGTCGGCAAGCCGGGCGTTGTCCTGCTGCGCCTGCGCGAGTGCGGCCTGGGTCTCCTCGCCGGCCCGCTCCGACTTCCGGAGCTCCCGGCGCAGCCCCGAGATCCTGCCGGACAGCGCATCCCGCCGGGTCAGCAGCTCGGCCTCTCGGGCCGTGGCCACGACCTCGACGTAGCCCGTGACCGGCTCCCGGAAGCCGGAGACGGTGCAGGGCGAGTTGCAGACGCTGATCGTGTAGGAGCCTGGCGAGACGGCCGGGACGCGGAACGCCGTGCGAAGGACGTACATGTCGCCCGAGCGGTCCACGACCTGGGCCGTGCCGACCGGGATGAGGCCGACGGGGAGCGGCCGGCCCTCGGCGACGGCGTCGCGACCGAGGTAGATATAGAAAGGCCCGCTGTCGAGGATGTCCCGGCGTGCCCGCGGGATCGCCAGGGCGAGCGTGCCCGAGGCCGGATCGCCGGGGATGAAGTACGTGCCGCCGCCGGTGCCGCCGCGGAACTCGAGGTAGGCCCCGCCGTTCGCCGATGCGGACCCTGCGATGGACAGCGCGACGCCGAAGGCCGTCGCGACCACGAACGATCGAAGCACGCGCATGACGCCCTCCCTCGACGGTGTGTTCCCTCGTTAGACGGGGACCGGCGCTGGCGCGCGGTGGTTCCCGCGACGCCGGATCCGGGAACCATCCGGGCGCTCGGGCGGTAGTTCCTTCGAGATCACGGCTGCGACGACCGAGGGAGGGTGCGATGCGCGCCAGGTTGATCCCGATCTTCGCCGCCCTGTTCGCGCTGGCCGCGTGCACGGGCGACCCCGGTGCTGCGGACCGGAACAACGGCTCGCGCGCCTGGGGCGAGACGCTGCTGCTTCGCACCGAGAACGGGCCCGTGTCGGTCAGCGCGGCGACGGGGTCGCCGCTGCTGTCGGGGGTCGACGGGGTCGCCTCCGCCGACGGAACCCTCGTCTACACCACGACGCGCTCCGGTGGCGCCACGCACCTGCGGACGCTGGAGGCCGCGTCGGGCGACCTCGTCGGCCAGGTGCGCGTCCCCGGACGGTTCGAGGTGTCGATCGTGGCGCCGTCCGGGACACAGGCCGCGCTGATCGAGCCGCTCCCGGTCGGCATCGAGCCGTGGACGCCGATCCCTCGCGCGCGCACCACGATCGTGGTAGCCGATCCAACCGGCGCATCGGAGCCGCGTCGCTACGAGCTGAAGGGGAACTACGAGCCCGAGGCCTTCTCCACCGATGGACGGCAGCTGTTCCTGATTCAGCACCTTCCCGCCGAGGCGCCCCGCGTGTACCGCGTGACGGCGATGGATCTCGCGCGCGGGAACGTCTTCCAGGTGTTCGGCCCGTTCAAGGTTCCGCCGGAGCGCATGCCCGGCACCCGGCTCGAGCAGGTCGCGAGTCCCGATGGCCGGTTCCTGTTCACGCTGTACTCGACCGAGCGACCCGACTACGGCCATCTTGGGATCGAAGCGCACGGACACGACCGTGTCATCTCATTCATCCACGTCTTGAGCCTCGAGGAGGGCTGGGCCCATTGTTTCGGCCTGCCGAAGGCATTCTGGGATCGCCCGGCCGAGATGCAGGCGATGGCGGTCTCGCCCGACGGCGGTGAGCTCTACGTCGTCGACACCGGCCTTGGCCTCATGACGACCCTCGACACGACGTCGTTGTCGGTGGGCGATGCGATCGAGGTGACCGGACCGGTCGCGTCTGCGCCGGCGTCGATGACCGTGTCCTCGGATGGAACGCTGTTCATCGGCGCGGGCGACCTGCTGACGGCGATCGCCGGTGGTTCGGGCGAGCGGGTCGGGAGCTGGGAGGCGACCGGGCCCATCTTCGGCCTGAGCCTGTCGAACAGCGGTGAGCGGCTGTTCGTCGTGCAGCATGGTCGGATCGAGGTGCTGGACGCTGCCACCACGAAGGAGCTCGGCGAGACGAGCCTGCCGGACCTCGGGGCGATCCTGTCGGTGGCGGTGATCGGCTGACGAGGCGTCAGGTGGCGAGGCCGCGCCGCTTCGCGTCGGCGCGGCGTTCGGCCTCCAGCCGTTCGAGGTCGACGTCGCTGTGGTCCACCCAGGTCATCGCGTCGGCGATCGCCCGGTGACCGGCCTGGTCGCGAATCAGCTCGTGCATCGCGTGGGCCACGCGGCGGTACGTCGGGTGCCCCTGTGGTGACGAGCGCAGTTCGATCAGATGCATCGCCTCGCGCGCGCTCATCTGCATCACGAACCGGATCCGGTACGCCATCGCGACGGCGTACTGCGCGACGTCCTCGCCAGCCGCGTCGGCGATCGTCGCCCACACTTCTGCGGAGTCGCGCATCACGGTGTGCCACTCGTTCTCGAGCCCGGCCTGGGTGATCTGCATCGGCGTCTCGTAGCCGTGCTTCGGCGTGAGCCGCTGCCAGTCCAGGGTGAGCGGGCGGTGGCGCTGGAGGTCTCGGAAGGCGCCGTAGTCGCACAGCACGTCGAAGCGGTACGACGTCCGCTCGAACGCCCGCCCTGGCCTGTGTCGGCGGTTGCCGCGCTCGCCGATATAGGCGCGGAGCACGTTCGCGCGCTCGTCGTCGTTCATCGAGTGCGCGAGCGAGTGCAGCCGGTCGTCGGGAAGGTCCGTCGAGGCGTACAAGGCCGCGGCGACGATCTTCTCCTCGCCGGCCGGGTCGTACTCGACGAGCGTCACGATGTCGCGGGCGCCGGGTTCCATCCCGTCCGTGTACTTGGTGGCGATCTCCTCGGTCGCCTCGCGCGTGTCGCGGAGGTAAGCCGACCACGCGACGCCGCGATCGGGTAGGTCGACGCGCTTCAGGAACGAGGGGATCACCTTGCGGAGCTCTGTCAGCATCAGCCCCGCGTACTCCCGCATCTCGGTGAGCGGATGCGCTCGGAGCCGGAGAAGCATCTGCTCGAAGCTCTGGCCGACCGCGTACACACCGAGGTTCGAGCGCGTTCCGGCCGGCAGGAGGACGCGGAGCGTGTCGCATGTCTTGGCCATGATCGTGGAGCGGTAGACGAAGTCGGAGTCACCATCCTGCTTGGGGAAACGCGCGCGGAAGTACTCCTGCATCGGCTCGAACATCCGGCCGTACGCCTCGAACGTCCGGTCGGCGAACGCGGCGTACGCGTCGGCGGCGGGCGACCCCCCGATCTCGGGCGGCACCGTCAGCCGCCACCGGCCGTCCGGCCGGTCGTCGTACCGCATGTAGCGCGTGGACTGCTCGAGGTACGCCGCGAGCCGGCCCCACTCGATGGCCTTTGCCAGCAGCTGCGAGGCCTGCTCGCACGCCAGGTGCACGCCGCCGAGTTGCGCGACCGAGTCGTCGCCATACTCGAAGAAGACGTTGTCGTAGAGCCTCTCCGCCCGCTCGGTGCCGACGGACCCCGTGATGCTGAAGTCCTTGACGTCCCTGGCGAACTCGTCGAGAAACAGCCTTCGCAGCGACTTGGTGGTCCGCGAGTAGCGCGCGAATAGCGCGCCCTTCACGACCTCGGGCAGGTTCACCAACGCGAAGACGGGCCCCTCGAGGTTCGTGAAGTAGTTCGAGAGGAGCTCCCGCTCATCGGGGGTGAACTCCTCGTGCGCGTACCAGAGGTTCATCCCTCGCCGTCGCCCGGCGGCGATGG
>JBKPHM010000083.1:0-35943 GCA_046729855.1 Actinomycetota bacterium
ATCTTTGTCGATCTCGATTGGGATCAGGACTCGCCCGTGACGGCACGCGTCATTCGGGGCGTTGATCCGAGCGATGCCTTCGCCGTCCAATCGGTAACGATCGAGGGATCGCCGTGCGGGACTGGGAAATGGTTCCTGGCCCGGAACGTCGAGTTAACCGGTGAGCGTCTCTCCGCCATAATCCGTCAGTTGGCCCCGTAGACGCCTCCTTGCCCGGCGGATGAAGTGGGTCTCAAAAGGAGAGGACCGTCCTCCTGATGTGCGGTGCCGTCCGCCGGATGGTCAGCCCATGTACCAAGGGCATATCTCGCGTCCATGGAGACCGCTGGTACCAGAGAGTCGGAGGTGCGAGGTACCTACCGCCCGCCGTCGCCCGTAGAGCGTTCATCGCGGGCGATCCACAACATCGTCTTCCCGACAGCCTGCTCGTCGCGGTAGGGCCCAGAACGGGGGCCCCACCCCCGCCGCGAACGGAAGAGCGCGATCCCCAGAAGCACTAGGGCTATCGCCGCGACGACGATCCACAGCCACCACATAGCTCCTCCTTCCAGAAGATCATACTGTTGCGCCCCGTCGCTGGTGCAGTCGTAGAACGTGCTCCGACCTGGTGACCTGCAACGGGGGGCTAGGCTTAGAAGTGGGAGGAAGGAGGCAGCAATGGGCATCAGGCTGAACCCGTATCTGAACTTCCGGGACAACGCCCGAGAGGCGATGGAGTTCTACCAGGACGTGTTCGGTGGGAAGCTCCAGATGTCGACGTTCAAGGAGTACGAGGCGTCGAGCGACCCCAGCGAGAACGACAAGATCATGCACGCCGTCCTCGAAGCGGACAACGGCATCGTGTTCATGGCGGCCGACACGCCGAACAACATGGAGTTCAGGCCCGGAACCAACTTCAACATGTCGGTCAGCGGTGAGAACGAAGCCGAGCTCCGAGGCTACTACGACCGGTTGGCCGAGGGAGGCACCGTGACGATGCCGCTCGACGTGGCACCGTGGGGCGACACCTTCGGGATGCTCGTCGACAGGTTCGGCATCCCGTGGCTGGTCAACATCTCCAAGACGACGGGCTGAGCGCAGACCTCGTCCGGACGTTCTCTACCTCGCTCAAGTGGCGTGCCGTGGAAGCTCTACGGTTCACGCCGTCCGGATACCGGGATGGCCGCGTGGAGGTAGTACGCTCCCGTCGGGAACGTCCCCGGCGGACTCTAGAGATGGAGGACGGCGATGAGGTTGCTGAGCGGTGTCCTGGTGATCGTGTACCTCCTCGTGGGAGTGATAGTCGCCGCCAATAACGACTACCTCGCGGACGTGGAAGGGTTGAGGGCAGTGATCTCCGCGCTCCTCGCCGTCCTCCTGTGGCCGCTGGTCGTCCTGGGGATCGACCTACACATCGGCAAGAACGGTGGGGACGGGAAGGCCGCGGCGATCGCAGTGGTACCGGTCGGACGGGCCGCCGTCGTGCTCGGCCGGCGCATGTTCGGCGCCGGCGGCATCAGCCTCCGTAGAACGACGGGAACGCCAGGACCACGAACGCGAGCGGAACGATCGCGGCTGCGGTAAGCACGATCCAGGCCGCGATGGCGCGAGCGTCCGACGGCCTGAGCGTGGACAGCGGGTCGGTGTCGGCGGCAATCGCGCGCACGACGCTCCACAGCCACGCCGCGAACGCGACGCCCAGCATCGCCGTGAACGTCACCGTCCCCGCCGTCGCCGACGGCGGGGCGGCCGTCGCCTGCTCGACGATAAAGATCGCCACGACGCCGCCGTTCCAGATCGCGTGGGCGCCGGCGCCGGACAGGTAGCCCCTCGCAAGTGCGGGCCCGCCACCTCCGTTTCGGGCGTCCCACCAACCCGTCATCACGAGCCCGGACGCGAGCGGGTGCACCGCCGCACCGAGCGAACGCGCCGCCACGATCGCGGGCCACGGTCCGCCGAACGCGGCACCGAACGACGCGTACAGCACGTTCTCGACCACCGCGAACCCCGCCCCGGCGGCCACGCCCGCGAGGAAAGCGTGCTCGCGCGTACGGACGTCCGCCGTCCGCGCGCCCAGCGCCTTGCCGAGCTCCTCCACCAGCGGGGCCGCCACGCAGTACTCGACGAGCAACAGGATCGTCCACGGCGAAGCGAGGACGTCGACGATGCGAGGGTCGACACGCAGCTCCTCGAGGAGCGCGCGGCCGGAGTCGGCGAAGCCCAGGAAGAACGCGGCGGCGAACGCCGCGACGACGGCGTGGCCGAGGAGGGCCACGAGCGGCCCGATGATCGCTCCGCCTAGGACGGCGGCGGCAGGCACCGGCCGCTCGAGGCGAGCCCGGACGGCGAGGAGAACCGCCGTCGGCGCGGCCGCCGCGGCCACGATCATCACCGCGCCGGGCACCTCCGTCCCGGCGACGACCGTCCAGACGACGGCGGCCAGCCCGACCGCCCCGGCCGCGAAGGCGCCGTAGTAGCGGGCGTTCGGCTTTCCGGTGGCGTTCCTCATTCCCAACCCCGCGTCAGCTCCTCGGCGCGGCGGACCGCCGCGCTCACCTTCGCCTTCCCCCGCTCCAACCCGCTGGCGACGGCGATCACGACGACACCGGCCCCGACCAGCGCGATCCAGACGCCCGGCCCCTCGATCGCGGGGACGATGCGCGCGATCGGCCCCGCGAGCATCAGCGCCGCCGCGAGCACGACCGAGCCGGCGCCGAACGCAGCACGCCGCCGGACGCGTGTGTAGGCACCCCACGCGGCGATCGCGACGCCGAAGCCAATCGCGAACAGGCCGCGGACGGGCGACACTGCCAGCGTCTCGACGAGCGACGCGCCAACGACGAACGCCATGCCGACGATCTCCGCGACCACGATCTCGGGCGTCACCGGCAGCTTCTCGCGGCTCCGGAGAACGTCGCGGATCACGGCCACGACGGCGAGCGTCGCGACGCCGATCGGAACGGTGAACCACTGCGCCTCGCCCTCGAGCGCGTGGGATGCGAACAGCAGCCACGCGACGCAGAGCAGCACCGGTGACGCGGCCAGGAGTTCCGCACGGCGAGCCACGATGCCGAGGGCCGCCGCCTCGAGCCCTGTCGCGACGAGGGCCGCCTCAAGCAGATCGGTCCGCGGCCACGCAGACAGGGCCATCGCGACCGCTCCCGCCGTCGCGGTCGCCGAGAACACGGCGAGGGGACGGAGCCACACCGTCGTGGACGGACGGCGGGACAACGCCAGGGCCGCCAACATCGTCGACAGTCCCAGGGCGACACACGCCGCGACGGCCGGGCCGAGCCGGATCCCCCACCCCACACCCGCGGATCCGAGCGCGGCCGCGAAGAGGAGCGCCGACGCCTCCCTGAACACCTCGAGGCGCAGCCGCCCCGCGACGATCGCACACGAGGCGGCGAACGAAGCGAAGCCCGTGGCGAACATCCATCCGGCCTCGCGGGCGTCGAGCGAGCGGTCCTCGACGAGCAGCGCGATCCACATGAACCCAGGCACCGCGAGCAACCACGCGGGGACGAGCCAGTCGGGCGCGAGCAGCCGGCGACGCACCGCGGCGGACGAGCCGACCAGCAGAACCGCGGCCCCGGCCGCCGTCGCCCAGGCCTCGACGGCGGTCTCCCACGGTCGCCACACCAGGAACTCCGCCCACGCGACCGCGATCGACGCGGCGGAGGCGAGCTGGAGGGCGTGCCGGGCTGGGCCGCTCGCGCGCGCCGCCCCGAGCGCCGAGGCGACGCCGACGACGGCGAGCGCGAGCGCGAGCCAGCCGGGACCCGCGGCGGCGGCTCCGACGACGAGCATCGTCGCGCCGGCCATCGACCATGCGGCGTTCCTCCGCACGATCGCCAGTCCGCCCGAGAGGAGACCGAAGAGGGTCCACGTCGCCGGGACGGCCTCGACGTCGACGGCCCGCGCGAGCGCGACGAGCGCGACTCCGTGCGCGACGACCAACGGCGCGATGTCCCAACGCAGCCACGCGCTTCGCCGCTCGGAGCCGGACGGTCGAAGGACCATCGAGACCGCGAGCAGGACGAGGGCCCACGGCGCGAACGTCCAGGGGCGTCCATACGGATCGCCGGGAGCGAGGACCGCCACAGAGAACGTGACGAGCGCGTACGTCGCGGCGGTCACGGATCCCGCTCGGAGCAGCAGGGCCACTCCCGCGTAGAACGCGGCCGCCGCGAGCGACCAGGCCGCCGAGACCCGCAGCGGCGCATCGAACAGGAACCCCAGGCCGGCGGGCACCGCGACGGCTCCGAGGACGACCGGAGCGACGAGCCAGGACGAACGGACGCCCTCGCCGATCGCTCGGCGCCCACGCAGCCGATCGTCGAGCGCGAGGGCGCCGCCGCACACGGCCGCTCCCCATGACGTGACGACGGCGGCGAGGCCGTGACCGCTCACGCCCGCTCTCTCGGCGAGCAGCACCGAGAGGACGGCCGACGCGAGCCAGGCCACCCACGTCATGACCGGGCGCCTGAGGGCACCTCCCACCTCGATCGCGACCACGATCGGGGCGGCCACCGCGAGGATCGTCGGCCACGGATCCGGAGCGGCGATCGATACACCGACGAGCGCGAGCGAGAAGGCCGCCGTCGCCGCGACCGGTGCGAGCGGTCGGCGTCGCGTCGCGAGCCTGGCCACGCCTCCGTACGCCACGGCGACCATGGACATCGCCACGCCGGTCCATGACCGGTGCTGGTCGAGGACGCCGATCTCGCGACCGGCGGCGGCGACGACGAACGGGATGCTCACGCCCAGCACGACCTGCGCGACGCCGGCCAACCGCGATCGCGCCACGCCGTCGTCGGGCTGGGCCAACAGACGGGCGGCGAGCTCGATCAACGGCGCGCGATCGAGCTCGTACCCGATGACCACGACCAGCCACGTGGCCGCCCAGGCGCTCACCATCACGAACCGAGCGGTCTCGTCGTCCGACGCGAGCAACAGCGCCGCGGCCGCCAGCACCGCCGCGACGCCCGCCGCGTGTTGCGCCCGCACCGCCCATGGCCAGCCGGCCGCGATCACCATCACGAGCGGGCCGGCGCCGGCGAGAACCATGGCCGCTTCGCTCGGCTCCCAGCCGGCGACCCGCCGGGCGAGCTCGCCCGCCCACACGAGGCCGGCGGCACTGGTCCAGACTGCCGGCGCGGCCGGCCACCGCGCGACCCCGAGCCCGACGGCCCCGGCGGCGGCCGCGATCACGAGGAGCCAGCTCGCGCCCTGGACGTCGGCCACCACGGCCGTCCCGAACACGGTCGCCAGGGCGGCGAGCGGAATCCACCAGGCGTACAGGTCGTCCCACGCCTCCGACGCACGTTGGACTACGACGAGGGACCCGACGAGCAGCGAGATCACGAGGATCGCGAGCTCGTCAGGCCACGCATCGAACAGCCCCGCCGCGAGACCCATCGGGAGCGCCGCCGCCGCAGCGGTCATGACGTTCCGGGTCCCCGACTCGCCGAACGACGAGCGCCTCGCGTGCGTCCACACAGAAGCGGTTCCGAAGGCGGCCACCGCGGCCCACGGTTCGTGCGCGATGCCTGCGTCGGGCCACGCGTTCGCGAACCCGTCGAGCCCGGTCAACGACATCGCGAGACCGGCCGCGAGCCCGGCAGCGGCCGACCAGAGTCCGAGCACACCTGCCGAACGGGACCGCTGCCACTCGAGCAGACCCACCGACGCGATCGCGACCGCGGCGCCGGTCCACGGGACGCCGGCCGTCCTGAGCAATGCCGAGGCCGTGACCAGCACGAGGACCGTCTCGATCAACGCGACCGCATCACGTCCGCCAAGACGGTCGGTGAGGAGTTCCACGACGACGATCGTCGCGACGCCGGCGGTGACGATCGGGAGCGTGGGCCATCCCTCGGCACCGCCGAACAGCAGCGTGAGCGCGTAGGCAACGATCGCACCGAACGCGCCCGCCGTCTGCGTCTCGGACGAGAACCGACCGTCCGGTCGGAGCCTCGCGGCACCCGTCGTCACCGCGACGCCGAACGCGACCAGCGCGAGCTGCCCGGCCGACCACCGGCGCAGATCGACGGACGTCGTCGCCGGCGCGACGCTGAGTCCGAGCGACCAGAAGGCCACCCAGATCATCGGAGCGACGAGGTAGCGCAGCGAGGCGGCCGGATGTCGCACGGCGTATGCGGCATACGCGGCCGAGAGCCCGAGCCCGACGAGCGCC
Source organism: Actinomycetota bacterium (assembly GCA_046729855.1). Classification (GTDB taxonomy): domain Bacteria; phylum Actinomycetota; class UBA4738; order UBA4738; family HRBIN12; genus DATHSY01. The sequence goes on from JBKPHM010000083.1 coordinate 6,179, forward strand.
GACGTGAGCGCGAGGACGGTCCCGTGGAGTTCCGGCGGGAACGGGACGCCGTCCACGAACGATGCAAGCAGCGCGATGGGGAGAAGCAGTCCACCGAGGAGCCCGAGGGCCGTCGCGACGAACGGCGCACCGCGCCGACGCAGGAACCACGCCGATCCGAGCAACACGGCCGGCATCGAGAATTCCGCGAGCGGCCGCAATCCCACGCGAACGCTTCCGAACGAGAACAGCATGAAGCCGAAGCTGCCGGCGAACAACAGCAGCACGCCGAGATACGCGAGGCCGTGCACGGCCACATCCGAGGCCACCAGCCTCTTGAGCCGCTCGAAGCGGCGCTCGACGGCTTCGCGTTCGACGACTCGAACGTCGGGTGCGGATTGCGCGAAAAGATCCGCGCCCGTCTCCACCACCGCCGCGGATGGCGGCGGTGGTGGAACGTTGGTGGCGGCCTCCGCCATCGCCCCCGCGTCGACGCCGACGGGCGGGGCCGACAGCGTCTCGAGCTGGCGGCGGTAGATGTACCTGACCAGGTCTTCGCGGACGTCGGCACCGATGACGCCCTCGGCGGCCGCCTGCTCGATGACGCGGCGCGCGTGATCCAGCCGCTCGGCATCGTCGACGTCGGCGGCCACGGGTCGCGCCGGAACCGGCGCAGGCGGAACGGGATGCTCCCGCTGGTTCGGTCGACGCGCGTCGTCCGGGCGACGCGTCGCGAACACCGCGATGAACCCGGCGAGAAGCGCCGCAACCGGCGCGGCATCGGGATCGATGCCCCCGACCAGCACCGCGGCGACGAGCGCCACGAGGATCACGACCGGCCAGCGAGTACGCATGGTCACTCCAGAGCGGGCTCGGCAGACTGTACGCCCGTCGATCCGCGGCGCATAGCAGCGTGACCACGGCTCCGGCGGCTGCGAGTAGTAGTGTCGAGGAGACACCGAACGAACGTCGTCGGGGGTGGTCCAGACGCTGCGGCGCCTGCCAATGTTCGTCGCCGTCGTGGCGATCTCTGTCGCGTTCGCCATGGGCGACACGGCTGCCGCGGAGGAGCCGTTCCGGCTATCCGACCAGGTCACAGACGAGGTCGGCGCGCTCGACGAGCGTGAGGCCGACGTCGAGGCGGCGATCGAGCAGCTCGAGGAGCGCGACGACGTCCAGCTGTGGATCGTGTACGTCGATTCGTTCTCCGGCTGGAACGCACAGGACTGGACCGACGAGACCGCGTACGCAAGCAGCCTCGGCCTGAACGACGTCCTGCTGGCGGTCGCGACGCAGGATCGCGCGTACGCCTATTCGGTCGACCAGTCGTTCCAGCTGACCGATGCGGAACTCGCCGAGGTGGCGACCGGCGCCATCGAGCCGGAGCTGTCGGATGACGACTGGGCCGGCGCGGCGATCGCAGCGGCGCAGGGCATCGGCCGGTCGCTGAACGAACAGCCGGGGCTCGAGCCGGGCGAGACGGGTTCCGGCGGCGGTGGCACATCTTGGCTCCCGTGGGTCCTGGTCGGACTCGTGGTGGTCGGCGGGATCGTGTTCCTCACATCACGTCGGCGGGCGCCGGGCACGGGCGCGAGCGTCCGGCTTCCCGCACCGCCCGAGGCCAGGGACGAGTACGAGCGGATGTCGCCGAAGGACCTCCGACGACGGGCCGCGGCCCAACTGGTCGAGACCGACGACGCGATCAAGACCAGCGAGCAGGAGCTCGCCTTCGCGATCGCCGAGTTCGGCGAGGATCAGACGGCCCCGTTCTCCGCGGCACTCACCGCTGCTCGCGAAGACATGGCGGTCGCGTTTCGCGTGCAGCAGCAGCTCGACGACGCCGACCGGGAGGACGAAGCAACGAGACGAATGATGCTCATCGAGATCTGCCGCAGGACGGACGCGGCGAGCGACCGCCTCGACGCCGAGGCGGACAAGTTCGACGAGCTTCGCGACCTCGAGAAGAACGTCCCGCAACTCCTCCCCCGCCTCGAGCAGCACCGCGCGAGCTTGGCAGACCGGATCCCCGCAGCGGCCGCGACTCTGGCCGAGCTCGGGCGCGTGTATGCCCCGGCGGCGATCGCGGCGGTGGCGGAGAACGTCGAGCAGGCGAGGCAGCGACTGGACTTCGCCCGGGAACAGGTAACGGCGGGACAGGCTCACGTGGAGGCCGGACGGGGCGGCCTGGCCGCCGTGGCGTCGCGGGCCGCGGAGGAGGCGACGGGCCAGGCGGAGCGGCTGCTGGACTCGGTCGATCGGCTCAAGCGGGATCTCGACGGATCCGGTCCGAAGATCCGGGCCGCGATAGCAGACGCGGAGACCGGCCTCGCGGAGGCGAGGCGCGGCGCGAACGGCGCGCGGCTGACCGCGCTCGTCGCGACGGCCGAGGCGGCGCTGGCCGACGCACGGACGGCGGCGTCGGAGGAGGGGGGTCGCGATCCTCTCGGCGCGCTGCAACGCCTCGAGAAGGCCGACGACGCCCTCGATCGAGCGCTCCAGGGCATCCGCGACGAGGAGGAGCGCAAGCGGAAGGCGCGGGCCTCGCTCGACCGGGCCCTCGCGGCGGCCAGGGCAGAGATCGACGCAGCCAGGGACTTCATCACCACGCGACGCGGCGCCGTCGGCGCCGAGGCGAGGACGCGCCTCTCGGAGGCCGCGCGACACTACGATCGAGCGGTCGCTCTCACCGAGGACGACCCCGTGACGGCTCTGCGCGAGGCGACGGCCGCGGTGTCGCTCGCTCGCCGGGCACAGGAGCTGGCGCAGGACGACGTCTCTCGGTACGGTCGGCCACCCGGTGGGCCGGGAGACGGAGGCAGCGACTGGGGCGCGATCCTCGGCGGGATCCTGATCGGCAGCATGCTCGGCGGGGGAGGAGGGCACGGTCACTGGGGAGGCGGCGGGTTCCCCGGAGGGTTCGGCGGGGGAAGACGAAGCGGCGGTGGGAGGTTCGGCGTCGGCAGCTTCGGCGGCCGGGGTATGGGCGGGCGCCGAGGCGGTGGCGGACGGTTCTGAGCAACGGATCGGGGACCGCATTCGGGGCTGGATCCCGAGGAGGGAGGCAGGGATGACACAGCAATCGATCTTGGGACGGATCGCGCAGCTGACCAAGGCCAACATCAACGCGCTGCTCGACGCCGCCGAGGACCCGGAAAAGATGCTGGATCAGATGATCCGCGACTACATGGACAATCTCGACGAGGCAAACGACGCGGTGGCGACCACGATCGGGAACCTGCGGATGATGGAGGAGGACGAGCGGGAGGCACGTGAGACGGCGACTGAGTGGGGAACGAAGGCTGCCGCCGCGGCGAGGAAAGCCGACGATCTGCGCGCCCAGGGCAACACGGCCGACGCCGACAAGTTCGAGAACCTGGCACGCATCGCCCTGAAGAAGCAGATCGACTACGAGGAGCAAGCGAAGACCCTCCAGCCGACGATCGCTCAGCAGACCGAGGTCGTCGAGAAGCTGAAGGTCGGGATACAGACGATGAACGCCAAGCTCGAGGAGCTCAACACCAAGCGCGACGAGCTCGTCTCCCGAGCGAAGATGGTGCGGGCGCAGGCCGAGGTCCACGATGCCCTGAGCAGCGTGGATGTGATGGATCCGACCAGCGAGGTCTCTCGGTTCGAGGACAAGATCCGCCGGGAGGAGGCGCGCGTCGCCGGACAGGCAGAGCTGGCCGCATCGTCGCTTGACGCTCAGTTCGAGAGCCTCGACGACGCGGCAGAGGACGCGGAGGTAGAGGCCCGGCTCGCCGCGCTCCGGGGCGGCACGACATCCGGGTCGTAGTCTCGAGGGGCCGATGGTGCAGGTCGCAGAGAGCAGCCACCCGACGCGCTGGTGGACCGCCCTGGACGATGGGCGCGTCCGCTGCGACGTCTGCCCCCGAGCGTGTTCGTTGCACGAGGGTCAGCGCGGCCTCTGCTTCGTGCGGATGCGCGAGGGCGACCGGATCGTCCTCACCACGTACGGACGGTCCAGCGGGTTTTGCATCGACCCCATCGAGAAGAAGCCGCTGAACCACTTCCTGCCCGGGACGTCGGTTCTGTCGTTCGGCACGGCGGGGTGCAACCTCGCATGCCGGTTCTGCCAGAACTGGGACATCTCGAAGTCCCGCGAGATCGACACGCTCACGGACGAGGCCTCGCCCGACACGATCGCCCAGGCCGCGGAGCGGCTCGGGTGCCGGAGCGTGGCGTTCACCTACAACGACCCGGTGATCTTCCTCGAGTACGCGACCGATATCGCCGATGCGTGCCGCGAACGCGGGATCAAGGCGGTCGCCGTCACGGCCGGCTACATCAACGCCGACCCGCGTGTCGAGTTCTACCGGCACATGGACGCTGCGAACGTGGACCTGAAGGGGTTCACCGAGGACTTCTACCACCGGATCTGCAGCGGACACCTCCGCCCGGTCCTCGAGACCCTCGAATACCTCAAGCACGAGACGTCGGTGTGGTTCGAGATCACGAACCTGTTGATCCCCGGGCTGAACGATTCCGACTACGAGGTCGACGCGATGACGAGGTGGGTGGTGGACCGGCTCGGACCGGACGTGCCGATGCACTTCACGGCGTTCCACCCCGACTGGAAGATGCGCGACCGCCCGCCGACGCCGCCGGCGACGCTGTCGAGGGCACGAGCGATCGCGCTCCGCAACGGCGTCCGGTACGCCTACACCGGCAACGTGCACGATCGCGAGGGGCAGAGTACGTACTGCCACGCGTGCGGCCAGGTCCTCGTGTCCCGCGACTGGTACCAACTCGGGACGTGGAACGTCGCGCACGACGGGGTGTGCGCCGCGTGCGGGGAACCGTGCGCCGGCATGTTCCAGGCGAGGCCGGGCCACTGGGGCGCACGCCGACTACCGGTCCGGCTCGGCGCGTGACGATGCTCCCCGGCCTCCGCCCACCGGCGGCGGCGGGCTCGTTCTATCCGGAGACGCGGGAGGCGCTCGCCCGGACCGTGGACCGGCTCCTCGAGGTCGAGGGGCCCGGTCTCGCGGAGCGGCCGGCCGCGGTGATCGTTCCGCACGCGGGCTACGCGTACTCGGGCCGCGTCGCCGCGATCGCGTACGCGGCGGTGCGAGCGTGGGCCTCCGGAACGGCCGCCGTCGCCATCTTCGGGCCGGCGCACTTCGCGTTGCTCGAGGGCTGCGCGACGACCTCGGCGACGGCATGGCGCACTCCGCTCGGCGACGTCGGCGTGGACGAGCGGCTGCGGGACGTCGCCCTCGCTACCGGGCTCGTCGCCGTCGCCGACGCGGCGCACGCCGGCGAGCACTCGCTGGAGGTGCAGTTGCCGTTCCTCCAACGCCTGGTCGGCGACCGGGTGCGGTTCCTGCCGGTGGCGGTCGGCGATGCGCGGGCCGCCGATGTGGCCTCGGTGATCCAGGAGATGGAACCGGTCGCGGATCTCGTCGTCGTGAGCACGGATCTCAGCCACTACGAGGACGTCGCGACCGCTCGCCGACAGGACGACCGAACGATCGCGGGGATCGTCGCGCGGGACCCGGACGCGATCGCGTCGCGCGACGCGTGCGGCCGATACGCGCTCCGCGGCGCGCTGGCGTTCGCCCGCCGAAACGACCGAGAGATCCGCCTGCTTGCGGCCGCCACGTCGGCCGACGCCGGCGGCGAGCCCGACCGCGTCGTCGGCTACGCCTCGTTCGCGATCGGCTCCTGAGGCGGGAGCCAGCGGTCCAGGTACGCACCGACCTGCTCGAGGTCCGTGGATGCCGATCGGAACGCCACGTGACCGTCCGGCCGCACCAGGTACTGAGCCGCGCGCTCGACGCCGAGCCGCGCGAACGCCTCACCCCGAACGTCGTGGAGGGCGCCCGGCCGCTCGTCCCTCGTGAGGCGATGAACGGTCAGCACATGTGCCCGTCGTTCCCGGATGCTGTCGATCTCGACGTCATCCCACCCCTCCGCCGGACCGCAGAGCAGCAGATGAAACGTCGGCGCGGCCAGCGCTTCCTGCAACCAGCACGGTGACCGATCCCGTTCGACGCGCGCGTCCGGAAGCCGATCGCCCGCCCTCGGCCCATTCCTCGGTGACGGGCTCCCCTCCGTCGAGCACGGGCTCTCGCGGTACCGGACGCCGAGCTCGGCAAGCATCCGGAACCCCGCCGCTCGGACCCACGGGACGCGGCCGATCACGGCGAGGGCTCGAGGGGCGATGTGCGTTCGGATGAAGCCGGCGACCGGGTGGGTCGCGGTCCCGGCCGTGAACGCCCGATCGCTCAGCCTGATCACCGAGCGACCGACCGGCCACCGTTCGAGGTGATAGGTCTCGAGCAGCCCGGCGTCGGCACGATTCGAGGAGACGAGCGCGAGCTTCCACCCGACGTTCCAGGCGTCCTGGATCCCGGTATTCATCCCCTGCGCGCCGGCCGGGCTGTGCACGTGAGCGGCATCCCCCGCTAGGAAGACGCGACCCACGCGGTACCGGGTCGCTTGCCGGTGCTGCAGGCCGAACCTCGTCATCCATGCCGGATCACGCAATCGGACCGCACCGCCCGTGTACGAGTCGACGAGGGACTGGACGTCCGTCAGCCGCACGCCGGTCGACCCGTCGCGTTCCGCGTCGTCCGACGGAACGCGTCCGATCACGCGCCAGCTCGTCGGGTGTCCCAACGGGAAGAACAACAGGACGCCACGTCGGCCGAGGTACGCGTGGGCGACGTCCGGATCGAGGTCGCCGTCCGCCTCGACGTCCGCGAGCACGAACATCGGCGCGTACGGACGGCCGACGAACGGGATCCGTGCCAGGCGTCGGACGGAGCTGCCCGCACCGTCGCACCCAACGAGGAACCGAGGACGCACGAGCTCGGTTTCGCCGCCGCCTCGGCGAAGGGTACAGACCACGTCATCGTCCTGTGGTTCGAACGAGATGAGCTCGGTGCGTCGCTCCACCGCGACGCCTCCGGCGGCGAGAGCCTCGTTCAACACGCGCTCGGTCTCGGCCTGCGAGAGGAAGAGCAGGAACGGATACGCGGTGTCCTTGAGCCCGATGTCGAACAGCCGAAGCCGCTCCCGGTGTCCGTCCGCGCGGAGCTCAAGCTGGACGGCGGTGCGGCCGAGCTCCACCAGCTCGTCGGCCACGCCGAGGCCCCGAAGGACCTCCAGTGACCGCGGCTGCACCGCGAGCGCCCTCGACTCGTGCACCCGGTCGGCGCCCCGGTCGATGACGCGGATCGTGGAACCGAACGTGGCGAGCTGTCCCGCCAGCGTGAGCCCCGTGGGACCCGCGCCGACGACCAGGACATCGGGATCGCGCTTCGACATGACGAGCGGCGGGAACGATACCCCCAAGCGATCGAGGAGGCGGACGATGGCGGGGACTCAGGACCAAGCCAAGGGGAAGGCGAACCAGGCTGCCGGCAAGGTGAAGAAGGCCGTCGGCAAGGCCACGAAGAACCCGACGCTGCGGGCGAAGGGCGCTGCCCAGGAGGCGAAGGGTAAGGCGCAGAACGCCCTGGGCGGAGCCGACCGCAAGCTCCGGCGCACCGCCCGGAACATCTGACGCCTCAGCCGATCGCATCCGCGATCGCGTTCACGACCCGTGCCACGGCGGCATCGATCCTCCCGGCGACCGTCCGCCGCGCACTCGGCCTCGCGCCGATCCCGGCTCCCTCCACCAGGCGTGCAAGATCGTCGACGTAGGCTGGCGTCGAGAAGGGCACGCCACGACGGTCCTCCGTGGCTCCGTTGCGCGAGCGCCAGAGCTCGGTGACGATCTGCGCTTGCCCCTCCTTGGTGAAGGACGTCAGCGACGTTGCCGTGCGGACGCCGTCGGGGCCGCCGAAGTCGTAGGGATCGCCCCCGAGGAACCGGCCGACCTGCTCGACGAACCCTTTGAGGAGCTGCGCCTGTCCGCTCTGGTGCTCCCAGACGTGCGCCAGCTCGTGGATCAGGGTCGATTCGCTCGGCAGCTCGTCCACGGCGCGCGGCCGTTTGAAACGGACCACGTCGCTGCACGTCCACCCGGTCCGTGGAGGACCGAGGACCAGCCAGCTGCCGCGCACCCTCACCCGCGACAGGTCGAGCGACGCGCCGAAGAACGACGCCGCCCGCTCCAGCCATCGGTCGACCGGACAGACCGTCACGTGGAACTCGACGATCTCGGTGCCGGCCGTGGCCGTCACCACGTGCTCGCCACCGTCGGCGAACACGGTCGAGAACGACGAACGGGTGCCCGTGGCGGGCGTGCCGCCCCCCGACCATGCGACCTGCGCGGCGTCCCGATCGCGTGCCGAGACCGAGAACCGGAAGCGATCACCGGGGAAGCCGACCCGGCGTTCCCTCACGTGCCGGCGACGCTCGTCCCGTCGGGGATCACGACCTCGTGCGGTGAATCCGCCCGGTTGGACCCGCCGGTGGAGCGCACGAAACGCTCCTCGAGCGAGCGCCAGCGCCGTCTCCCGACCCCGGGCGACTCCTTCGCGTATCGATCCATCCGGTGCCGGGCGTCGTTCAGCGCGCGGTCGGGCTCCGGCCGAACCGCGCGCGCCGTCGCGAGCGTCGCCGTCATCTCCCGCTCGAGCGAGCCGTACCGCAGACCCGCGATCCGGTGGCTCCCCGCCCTGGCGCCGTACCGAGCGAAGGCCTGCGCGCTCGCGAGGGCCGCCCCGATGAGCGCGATGACACCGACCGCGACCATCACGGCGTCCGCATCAAGGCCCGCGTTCGCCAACGCCCGAGCACCGACCCCCCCGATCGAAGCGAGGGCGGCGGCTCCCGCGAGCAACGCGGCGATGACGACGAGAACGCTCAAGACGACGTCCCAGCTCCGCAGGCGCTCGGCGGTCAGGCGGTGGGCGTACGCGGCGAGCGCGACCTCACGGCGCCACGACACATAGAGATCCTCGATCGGCGGGGTCCACGCGAACGTCAGGACGACATCGTCGGGGTCTCTTGGCATCGACATGACGGCCTCACCTCCAGACGACCCTAGCCCGATCCGCCCGGACAATCCTCCCGCCCGAGCCCGCAGGCCTTTTGGTCCTACCACGTCGGCGCCGCGCGCGCGAACGCGCCGCGCAGGCTCCAGGGGTTCGGGGATCGGTGACGATCGCCGATACGAGCGGCCTTCTGGCGCTCTTCGACCGAGCCGAGCCCGAGCACGCCGCCGTCGGCCGAATCGTCGCAGAGCTCGGTGAACCGCTCGTCGTCTCTCCGTACGTCGTCGCCGAGCTCGCCGTCCTCGAGGAGCTCGCAGGCGCTCCGGCCTCTCTCGGGTGGACGATTCAAGCTGCTCCCGTAAGACGAGAGCCAGCTTCGGGAAGCATCCGGCGTCCCTCCGGGTTAGCGTCTTCCGAAGATCTGTCTGCCCGCCGCGTCGGAAGGGAGGGTCCGATGGATGCGCTGTTCCTGATCGGGCGGATCCTGTTCGCGTTGCTGTTCGTCTCGTCGGGCGTCATGGGTCACCTCGTCTCGTACCAGCAGCTCCGCGGGTACGCCGAGAGCAAGGGGTTCCCGATGGCCGGGCCGGCCGTGTTGGTCAGCGGCGTCGGGATCATCCTGGGCGGGATCGGGATCGCGGTCGGGTGCTGGGCCGATCTCAGCGCGCTGGGGATCGCCGTGTTCCTCTTCTTTACGTCGTTCTTCATCCATTCCTTCTGGAGGGAGACCGAGCAGATGGCGCGGATCACGGAGATGACGCAGTTCCAGAAGGACCTCGCGCTGCTCGGGGCGGCGATCGTGTTCTTCGTCGTCACGGCCTACGGCGGGGAGTTCGGTCCCCAGCTGGTCGGCCCGGCGCTCGCTCTGTGAGCGAGCGCCCCTGATCCTCTCAGCCGGTCGCGACCGCCTGGGCGATGTCGCGCATCGAGACGACGCCGACGACGGCATCTGCGTCCACGACGGGCAGGTGCCTGAAGCCGCCGAACAGCATCTGGTTCAGCGCCTCTCCCACGATGGTCTCCGGCCGCGTCGTCACCGGGTCGGCCGTCATCCACTGTGTGACCGACGAGATCCTCGCGAGGTCGGCGCTCGGGGATGACGTCAGGGCCCGCACGATGTCCCGCTCGGTGAAGATGCCCACGAGCGAGCTCCCGTCGAGCACCAAGACCGAGCCCGTATGGTTCGTCCACATCATCCCGGCGGCCTGCGTGACGTTGGCCGACGGCGCCACCGTGACCAGTTCCGCGCTCATGATGTCGCGCACGATCGTCATCGACGTGCCTCCCCTGCGTTCGCGACCGCCCAGGGGCTGAGCAGCCCGTAGACGGTCTCGGTGACCGACACGCGCACGTCGTGCGAATGCCCGCGCCGCACGACCTCGCCCTGCAGTGCCTCGAGCTCCATCGGCCGACCGTGCGTGAGGTCGTGGTGGAGCGACGAGAACGTCTCGGGCTCCAGCGACCGCGCGAAGCCCTCGTGCCGATCCACGACGTCATGACTCAGCTCGACGCCCTCCGCCGCCGCCACGTCGCGGACCTCCTCGACGATCGATCGGAACACGCCCATGGCCGCCGGAACGTCCCGGATCTTCCCGATCGGCAGGCGCGTCGCCGCCGTTACCCCTGAATGCGCACAGATGAACGCAAGCTTGTCCCACAGCAGTCGCCGGATCTCGTCCGTCGCGGTCGCGTCGATCCCCGCGTTTCGGCAGGCCTTCGCCAGCACCTCGGCCCGTTCGCTCGCCGTTCCGTCGATCTCCCCGAACAGGATCCGGCCTGGGCCGCCGCTGTGCACGATCACGCCGGACTCGGCGATCGTCGAGAAGATGAATGCGACCCCGCCGAGGACATGCTCGGGCCCGATCGCGGCCCCGAGCTTGTCTTCGTTGTCGATGCCGTTCTGGAGCGAGACGACGGCCGTCGCGCCGTCGAGCAGTGGGCCCAGCCGCGACGCGGCATCCTCGGTGTCGTAGGCCTTGACACAGAACAGCACGTGGTCGCAGGGGCCGATCTCGGCCGGGTCGTCCGTCGCGTGGAGCTTGACCTCGAAGTCGCCCGCCACGCTTCGGACCCGCACCCCGCGCTCCCGGATCGCGGCCAGGTGGGGGCCCCGCGCGATCAGATGGACCTCCTCGCCGGCGGCCGCCAGGCGCCCGCCGAAGTAGGCACCCACGCCCCCTGCTCCCATCACCGCGATCTTCATGCCGGCACCTCCCGCCGGGGTCGGTTGAGCGAAGTGGCTGCTTATGCCTAGGATTCTTGTGTACCGAGTTCGCCCGCGCTCCAGCAACTGCGGCGGAGGCACGATGGGCGTTCGACCGGACGGTGAGCCCGGAGAGACTCCGGCATCCACCCGCCCCGTGCGGGTGGAGGTGGTGACGTACGCCCCCACGGTCTTCTTCCACTGCCAGCACTGCGAGGTCGCGTTCGGACAGACCTCGATCGGAGCGCGCGTCCATCGCGAACAGGCCCGGGAGTCGCTGCCCGACGACCTGCGGGCCGAGTTCGCGCAGGTCGCCGACTGGGTCCACGGGCTCGTCGAGCGCCACGGGAGCGGCGTCCAGGTCCGCCTGATCGACGCCGCGTCGATCCAGGGGTTCTGGAAGTCGTTGCGCCACGGCGCGCGTTCGTATCCGGCCGTGATCGTCGACGGACAGGAACGCTACGCCGGCGCGAACCTCGCGGTGGCCGAGCTCGAGATCGAACGACGTGTGAAAAGCGGTCAGCACGAGCGTCCCTGAAGGGAGGAGGGTGACGTGAACGCCCTGTGGGTGGTCGTCATCGGCCTGGTCGTGTCGGTCGGCATGTATCGCCTGTACGCCAAGCGGATCGACCGTGAGGTGATCCAGGCGGACCAAAGCCGCGCGACGCCGGCGAAGATGTACATGGACGGCGTCGACTTCGTACCGACCAGCCGGTACGTGCTCTACGGCTACCACTTCAAGTCGATCGCCGCCGCAGGACCGATCGTCGGCGTGATCACCGCCGCGAACCTGTGGGGATGGCTGCCGTCGATCCTGTGGCTGATGATCGGCGTCAGCTTCATCGGATGGGCCAGCGACTACAGCGCGATCATGCTGGCCGTCCGCAACGACGGGAACTCGCTGTCCGCGGTCGCACACCGGCTGATCGCCCCGCGGACCCGGCGCATCCTGTTCCTGTTCGTCTTCTTCTACCTGCTGCTGATCGGCGGCGCGTTCGTCGGGATCATGGCGGCGATCCTCGCAGCGCGGCCCGACGTGCCGTTCGGCATCGTGGTCCTGGCGGTCGCCGGGCTCCTCGCGGGGTACCTGATCTACACGAGGCGCGCGGACCTCATCTGGGTGACGGTCGGCGTCGTCGTGGCCACGATCCTCGCGATGATGCTCGGACCGGCCGGCGTCGATCTGACGGAGGTGCCCCCGGATTGGAGCGAGGGGCCGATCAGCGGCGCCATGCTCTCCATCAACGACGCGGTAAACGGCGAGGAGCCGATGTACACGGTGGTCGACCCGACCTTCGCGGATCCGCGGATCCCGCCGCCCGACCCCGAGACCGGTGAGCGGCCGGCGACGCCGACGTTCGACCCGGCGACCGGGGAGATCGCGGTCTTCCCGAGCTTCCTGCTGTGGGTGGTGTTCCTGCTGGTGTTCAGCTACCTCGGGGCGAACCTGGCGATCTGGCGGTTCGCGCAGCCCGTCAACTACATCGGGTTCTGGATCACCGCGCTCACGATCGGGCTCGCGGCGATCGGGGCGGTGTTCGCGACGTTCATCCACCCCGAGGTCGCCGAGTTCAAGATCCCCTCCTTCACGATGTTCCAGGCGTCGCCGATCGAGGGACCCATCCAGCCGCTGTGGCCGATGCTGTTCGTGACGATCGCGTGCGGCGCGATCTCGGGATGGCATGCCCTGTTCGGCTCGGTCGGTACCGCCCGGCAGCTCGAGTACGAGACGGACGCGCTGCCGGTCGGGGGCGGGGGCATGTTCTCGGAGAACGCGCTCGGGCTGCTCTCGCTCACCGCGGTGGCCGTGGTTGGCGGCGCCGGCGCGAGCGCGTTCGCGCTGGGCGTCGGCACGCTGCTGCACGAGGCGACCTTCGGGCTGTTGCCGGTGAGCTTCGGGACCGCGCTCGGGTTCGGCGTGTTCGTCGTGATCGTGTTGACGGTCGTGCAGCTGGTCTTCCGGGTCATGCGGGTGACCTTGGGCGAATGGCTCGGCGATGCGTGGGTCGGGTTCAAGAACCAGCACGTCGCCACGATCATCGGGATGGTCGCCGTGGTCGCACTGGTGCTATCCGGGACGTGGGTCTACCTGTGGCAGCTCTTCGGCGCCGCGAACCAACTGCTCGCCGCGCTCAGCCTGCTGCTCGTCACGGTCTGGCTGGTCTCGACGCGCCGCAACCCCGCGTTCGCGGGCATCCCGATGCTGTTCATGTACGTGACGACGGTGGCCGCGTCGCTCGTGACCGCGTACAACCTGTACAGGGGGATCGTGCAGCAAGAGGGCGTGGCGACGATCAGCCTGTGGGGTGCCTGGGCGATGATCCTCGTGGCGTTGCTGCTCGTGGTGGCGGCCCTGGTGATCGCCTACGACGGGTGGCGGGCGTACCAGCGGTACCGGATGGCGCCGGCCGCCGCGGCACCCGCACCCATACCGACGCGAACCACGTGACCGGCGGGCGTCTGGCAGGGGTCCGCGGATCGCGGACCCCTCCCGGGCCGTCGCGTCATCGCGCGACCGTCCTCGCGACGTCGACGACGGCGCGGACGAGTTCCGCGGCATCGCCGACCTCGGGGTCCGGAGGACGGACGTGCACCTCGACGTGCGGAGGCTCCCGGCGAACGGACAGCCGCCAGACCCCGTCGGTCGCCCCCACCAGACGGTCCAGTATCGGGCGAACCGCATCGGGGCCTGGGCCGGGGGCGTGGAACACGCGGAGCTCCGGGGCCCCCCAGTCGGCCGCGACCCAGGCATCGGTGTCGAGCGCCGCGAGCCGCTCCGACCCGGTCCAGCCGGATGGGTCCAAGATCTCGAGCTCGAACCCCGGCGAGCCGCGGAGGCGTGCGCGGAAGATCAGGAAGTCGCGCCGCCCGCGCGAGCGCGCGAGCGCCCAGAACCACGGCACGTCGCGAGGTTCGAGGACGACGAGGACGGTCATCTCGGCGAACGGCGGGGACGGCTCGACGATGCCGAGCTCGACCGCGGAGCTGCCCAACCACCGGACCGTGGAGCGCTTGCCCACGGTGGGCAACCCGGCCTGGAGCCAGCGGAGCAGCCGGTTGCCGCGCGAGATGTTGTGCTGCGTGCCCCACGTGAACCACAGCATCACGACGACCAGCAGCACGATCGCGCCCGCCGTCCCGGCGGCGCGCAGGCTCAACGCAATCATGTGCTCTCCTCGGCCGGTCGGCTCCCGCGCGAATCTACAACCGTCGACCGCAGCGCCGAACGAGGCGAGCGTGCCATGATGGCCCGGAGGCCGGCGATAACAGCGATGGACGCGGCGAGGAAAGACGCTGAGGAACCGCTTCATCATCGCGCACGCAGACGCGTGCGCGAGTTCCTCTTCGGGATGACGGGGTACGAATTCGCGCGAGAGGCGCTCGAGACCCGGGCGGCGCTGGAGACGGTGTTCATGGTCGTGACGGTCGGCGACATGGTGGGCGTGCCGGTGATGCCGCCGTTCTACTCGCTGCGGATCCTGCCCTACGTCGTCCCGCTAACCGAGACCTGGCGCAGACGCGTGCTCAGGGAACGCGAGTTCACCGAGGAGCACCGGTTCGACCTGCACGGCGTGTGAGGAGGTTCGTCAGATGAGCGAGAGCGAGCAGCGATCACCGGAGGAGCCGGGCGGGATCCGCGGCTTCCTGGGCAAGGTGCGCAAGGTGACGTACGGGATGGCGGCGCACGATATGACGCGCACCGCGCTCCGGACGCGCGGCAGCATGGAGCACCTGTTCATCCTGGTGACGATGGGCGACCTCGTCGGGGTTCCGATCCTGCCGCCGTACTACTCGCTGCGGCTGCTCCCGTACGTCGTGCCACAGATCTCGACGTGGAAGCGCAGGATGCTGCGCGAGAAGGACCTTACGGACGCGATGTTCTGACGGCGCGGGCCACGAGCGCGATGGACACGGACGGCGGGACGCAACCCTCGGGGGCGCAGGCGCTCCCGCGCACGCTCGGGAGCGGCTCGCTCGCGGCCGTCTTCCGCGAGCATCCCGAGCGGCGGTACGTGATGTTCGGCGGCAAGGGCGGGCTGGGGAAGACGACGTTCTCGGCCGCGACGGCGTTCTGGCTCGCGCAGCAGGGGCACCGGGTCATGGTGTTCTCCGTCGACCCTCAGGCGAGCCTGTCGGACATCTTCCAGCGCGACATCTTCGGCCAGGGGCCCGTGAAGATCCTGGAGAACCTGTGGGCGCAGGAGATCGACGCCGACCGTCACATCGCCGAGTACCAGGACGAGATCCGCAAGAAGATCGTCGACATGTACAGCATGGAGAAGGTGCCGGACGAGATCGAGGACTACATCCAGGCCGCGTCCGCAGAGCCGGCGATGGAGGAGAGCGCGATCTTCGACGCCGTCGTCGATATCGTCGTCGGCGGTGAGTACGACTACTACATCTACGACCTCGTGCCGCTGGGGCACGCCCTGTACTACCTGTCGATGGCGAAGGTCTACGACGAGTGGATCACCAAGATCACGCACTTGCGCGAGGAGATGCGCGAGTACGAGGAGGTCGTGGCAAAGATCCGCCGCGAGCAGGAGGTCGAGGAGGACAAGATCCTCGGCGAACTCCAGTACATCCGCGGGCGGATCAACGCCGCCTCACAGATCCTGGTCGATCGCGAGAAGACCGCCTTCTTCTTCGTCGTGATTCCGGAGGAGATGGTGCTGGCGGACACGCGCGCGGCCGCGGAGATGTTCGCGCGCTTCGACGTCCCGCTCGCCGGCTACGTCGTCAACCGGATCCTGCCCGAGGACCTGCTCGGCGAGGGGACGCCGGCGTTCCTCACGAACCGGATCCAGATGCAGCGGCGGTATCTCGACCAGATCGACTCGTCGCTTGGCGCTCAGATCCTGGCCCGCGTCCCCGAGCTCGAACGCGACGTGACCGGCCTGGAGATGATCGAGCGCACGGCCGGCATCCTGTTCCGGGAGTAGCAAAGGAGGGTCGCCATGGCGCAGATCGTCGCCGAGCGCGAGGCGCTGGTCCAGACCTCGATGCGCGAGCTCGTGGAGCGGACGCCCGACCTGCGCTACGTGTTCTTCGGGGGCAAGGGCGGGGTGGGCAAGACCGTCCTGGCGGGGATGACCGCCCTGTGGTTCGCGAGCGAGGGCCGGCGGACGTTGCTCGCGTCGACGAACCCGGTGCACAGCCTGTCGGGGCTGCTCGACCGGAACGTCTTCGGCAAGCACACGCCCGTCGAAGGCGTCGACAACCTGTGGGCGTTCGAGATCGATACGCGCGACGCCATCGAGCGCTCGAAGCTGGAGATCCGCGACAAGATCCAGTGGTTCCTGAAGTTCGCCGAGATCTCCACGAAGGCCGACGAGTTCGTCGATGCTGCGACGACGAACCCAGCGTTCGAGGAGTCTGCGATGTTCGAGAACATGGTCGACCTCATGTTCGCGAACGAGTACGACGTGTACGTGTTCGACACCGCGCCGACCGCGAACGCCCGACGCCTGCTCGGGATGTCGAAGGTCTACGGCATGTGGGTCAACAAGATGGTCAAGTCGCGCGAGGAGGCCCAGACGCTGCGCGAGGCGCTCTCGTTCACCAAGAAGAAGGAGCAGGACCCGCTGATGGACTACCTGCTGTCCTTCCGCGAACGAATCGAGCACGCCCGCGAGCTGCTGACCGACCCGACGAAGACGGCCTTCTTCTTCGTGACGCTGCCGGAGGCGTTGCCGATCGCCGTGATCCGCAGGTTCATCGCGTGGTTCACCGACTTCGGGATCCCGGTCGGCGGCGTCGTGGTGAATCAGGTGATCCGCGAGGAGGAGGGCGGCGTCGACGCTCCCGAGTTCGTCCGGAACCGGATCGCGATGCAGCGCGGCTACCTCGAGCAGATCGGGACGGACTTCCCGGGCATGGTGCGCGGCGTCCTGCCGCTCTACGACGACGAGATCCGCGGCGTGGCCTCCCTGGAGCGAGCCGCCCGCGACCTGTTCGCCTGACGGATCCGATCACGGCCTTAGGCGTCCCTCGTCCCGTGCGCGGGCCAGACGGGCGGCGCGGCGTGCGAGTCGGAGAGGCTCCGGCGTCCGCGCCCGCCCGACGCCGAGCCGGACCACCTCGAGCGCCGTGTCGAGATCCGTCCGCCACGCCGGGTGCACCACGAGCGGGCGCACTCCGGCCCGCGTCCGCAGCCAGGCCGCGACGACCATGCCGGACAGCGTGAGCGGCGACCAGGCCCATCGGCCCGCATCCGGTTGGCGTCCCGTCGCGAGCAGCGGACGATCCGTGACGCCCACCGTCGGGATGTCGAGCACCGCGCCGAGGTGCACAGCGAGCCCCGCGCCGCGCGGGTGATCGCGCCCGCTCGCGTTCACGAGGAGGACGTCGGGCCGCGATCGGAGCGCCCGTACCGCGGCCTCGATCAACGGCCCCTCCCGTTGCGCGAGGGAACCGGCGACGTAGCCCGCCCCGGTCCGGCCACGAACGACGGCGTCCGCGTGGCGCTCCCGGCCCGCCAGGACGGCCGCCGCCCACGCGGGTTCGCCCGCTCGATCGCCGGCAGACCCGGTCGGCGAGGCGAACCAGACCCCGCCGATCTCGATCGGGCCGTCGATGACCCACGCCGGATGCGTCGCCGCGGCGAGCGTCTCCTGCAGCGCGAACAGCTCCTCAGATCCGCTCGGCCAGTGTGTCAACGGCGGAGCGCGTGCTCGAGCCACGAGAGGGCCGCGAACGCAGGTGTCACGACGACGAACGCGAGGATCGCGCCCTTCGCCGCCGCGTCCTCGAACGCCGCGCGATCTCCGGCGAGCGCCACGTGGAACACCACTACGATCGACAGGAAGACGAGGTACCCGCCGACGACCGTACGGGTCAGCGCGCGGACGTACGCAGCCGTCGACCAGGCTCGCGGGGTGGTGGGTTCTGTGCGCCGCCGTGCGCTGTTCGCCGCGATGCCGAGGAACAGGATGAACGCGGTGACGAGCGGAGCCCAGATCCGGGCTGGAACCATGCGACGGTCAGCCCTCGATCACCGATCCGGCGCCTCGTGCGAACAGGTGCCAACCGAGCCACAGCCACAGCGCGAATAGGACGATCCGCCCGAATGGCAGGCGCATGAAGTCCCGGAACATCTGCGACAGCGTGGGCCACTCCGGCGCATTCACGAGACCGAACCCTTGCCACACCAGTAGCGAACCGACGACCACGATCCACCCCACGATTGCGAAGACACGCACCGTTGTTCCTCCCTCTGCGGAAGACGACCTATCCGCCGACGCGATCCGTCTCGGACGACCGGTCCTCCGCCACCAGCCACTCGACGAACGCCTCGTTCGCCAGGGCGGGGAACCCGTCGACGCTCGGCCCTCGCTGCCTCCTGACGAGCTCTATGGCGTCGCCGGCGCTCCAGCCCATCTCCATGAGGGCGCGCGCTACGACGACGCCGGATCGATTGAGGCCCTCGGTGCAGTGGACGAGCACCTTCCGGCCCGCGCCTACCAGCGAGGCGACGAACGAGGCGACGTCGCGCACCTTCGGGTCCACGTCATCCCCGTCCTCCATCGGAAAGCTGAGGTACATCCGCCCGACGGTGACCGGCGGCGCCCAGGCCCAGTCCCAGTCCTCGAGGTCGACGATCGCGTCCACACCGAGCGTCGCGTACTCGGTGTCGGCGGCAAGGCGCGTGCCTATCGACAACCCCGGGACGACGTCGTAGACCTGCATCTTCCAGCCCGCGGGCGCGGGCGTTGGATACTCGCGCATCGGTCCCGATCGTAGGGCATCACCCGCCGACGCGGCGTCTCGGACATCGCGTTCACCGCCCGACGGTGCGAGACGGGGAGTTGCCATGTCGTGGCACACTGATCCGGGTCCCGTTCCGAAATGCCATCGCCCGACACCCCCTCGATCCGTTACCGCCGCCGGAAACGGTGGCTGGCGATGCACGCGGTGCTCTTCCTCATCGTGAACGGCTTCTTCGTGGCCCAGTGGCTGCTGGCGCACTCCGTCGAGGACGCCCGCATGGACCCCGCGGCGCTCTCCTCGTTCTGGCCGGCCTGGCTGATCGCGCTCTGGGGCCCGGTCCTCGGCCTCCACGGCCTGTACGTCTGGGCGCGCAAGCCCGTGGTCGAGATCGAGCCGGCGCGACCCGTGAGTCTCCGGTTCGGGCGAGCCGTTCGAACGGTCGTGTTCACGGACATCGTCGGGTCGACGGCGCGGGCCCGGGAGCTCGGCGATCGAAGCTGGAGCGAGGTCCTCGGTCGGCACGACCGCATCGCCGAATCGCTCGCCCGACGGTTTCGAGGGCGCGTCGTCAAACACATGGGCGACGGACAGCTCTCGGTCTTCGAGTCTCCGGAGGAGGCGATCCGGTTCGCCGACGCGTTGCGCACGGAGGTCCGCGACCACGTCGAGATCCGAGCCGGCATGCATGCCGGCGAGGTCGAGCTGCGTCGGCGCGACGTGACCGGCATCGGCGTCCACATCGCGTCTCGGGTGATGGATCAGGCGGAGCCCTCCCAGATCCTCGTCTCCAGGACGGTTCGCGACCTCGTGGCCGGTTCGGAGATCCGCTTCGTCGACGTCGGGACGCGCGAGCTCAAAGGGCTCGGTGACTGGGAGCTCTTCGCCGTCGCGTAGACCTTGCACCGCGAACGTTCATGGACCGGTAAGGAGCCCGCAAGCGCTCGGTAACGACGCGCCTCCCAGACTCGAACCGAGTGGACCGAGATTCGGTCCGAGGGAGGAGGCGAACGATGCTTCGACGCACGTTCGTGGGCATCGCGGTCGCGGCCGCGATCGTCGTGCCGGCCGGCGTCGCGTCCGCCGGCGTGACGGGCCCGTCGTTCTACGTGGACGGGCAGCTGTACCGGACGGTCGGGACACCCACCGACCTCTCGGGAACCAGCGCGCCGGACTCGAGCTTCGATGTGATCTACGACTTCGGCGGGCTCCAGCCCAACGTCGCGGAGGCGGCGCCCGGAGACACCGACTACAACGGTGGGCGCTGGCTGGTGCACGCCGTGTCCTTCGCCGACTACGCGGCGGCCGTCGCCGCGGTCGACGCAAACGGCAGCGGCGATCTCGACAGCGTGGAGGAGGTCGACGCCGCGATCGACGCAGGGCTGGCGATGGACCTCGGGGTCGTGAAGCAGTTCGAGTGCCCGGCGATCCCCTTGTCCGCCTCGTCGTAGCGCGGGGCGACGGCGCGCGACCGACGTAAGGGATCTGCAAGGTCTCGAGGGCATCCTGTGGGCGTGTCGGAACGGCCTGGGTCGCGCGCCGTCGGCGCCTCGATCGGCCTGATCGCCGGGGGCGTCGCGGTCGGGGTCGCCCAGCTCATCGCGGGGGTGATCGACCCCCGGTGGTCGCCGCTCGTCGCTGTTGGGCAGGCCGCGATCGACCTGACGCCCGAGTGGCTCAAGGACTGGGCGATCAGGACCTTCGGCGAGAGCGACAAGACCGTCCTGCTCATCGGGATCGGCGTCGTGCTCGCCGTCCTCGCCGCCGCGCTCGGTGCGGCGTCGGAGCCGAGGCCGTGGATCGCCTTCGCGGCGCTCGCCGGGCTCGGGTCGATCGGCATCGGGGCGGCGCTCACCCGCCCCGATGCACCGGCGCTTGCGAGCGTCCCGACCCTCGTCGGCGTCGGCGCGGGTGCGCTCGCGCTGGTGACGCTGCGCCGGGCGTCCTCGCCGACCGAGGCACTATCGGTCCCCGCGTCGGAGGGCGCGTTCGACCGGAGACGGTTCCTCGTGGCCAGCGCCGCCGCGGCCGTCGGTGCGCTCGCCGCCGGCGGGGCGGGAACGCTCCTCGGGCGGCGGCTGCGTGCGGATGCCTCCAGGGCCGAGGTGGTGATCCCGGACCCGATGTCGAGCGCCGCGCCCGTTGGAGGGAAGCTCCGCGTGCCCGGACTCGAGCCGTTCTTCACGCCGAACGAACGCTTCTATCGCGTCGACACGGCGCTCCTGGTTCCCGCCGTCACGGCGGAGGAGTGGCGGCTCCGGATCCACGGCATGGTCGACCGAGAGCTGACGATCGACTACGCCGGGCTCCTGTCCCGGACGCTGATCGAGCGTGACGTGACACTCGCCTGCGTGTCGAACGAGGTGGGCGGCCGGTACGTCGGCAACGCGCGCTGGATCGGCGTACCGCTCGGCGAGCTGCTGGAGGAGGCCGGGGTCGACCCGCGTGCCGACCAGCTCGTATCGCGTTCGGCCGACGGGTTCACGGCGGGGACGCCGACCGCGGACGTCAGGGACGGGCGCGACGCGATGCTCACGGTTGCCATGAACGGCGAGCCGCTCCCGATCGCGCACGGCTTCCCGGTCCGCATGGTCGTTCCGGGCCTGTACGGCTACGTATCGGCGACCAAGTGGCTCGTCGAGCTGGAGCTCACGACGTTCGACGCGTTCGACGCCTACTGGGTCAGGCGTGGGTGGGCGGAGCGGGCGCCGGTCAAGACGATGTCGCGGATCGATACTCCGAGGGGGTTGTCGCCGCTGCGAGCGGGCGAGGTTCCGGTCGCTGGCGTCGCGTGGGCACAGCACCGTGGGATCGCTCGCGTCGAGCTGCGCGTGGACGACGACGGGTGGCTCCCGGCGGAGCTCGCGCCCGCCGGATCGATCGACACGTGGCGGCAGTGGGTCCTCCGGTGGGAGGCGACCCCGGGCGAGCACCGGCTGCAGGTCCGCGCGACCGACGGCGAGGGCGAGACGCAGCCCGACGCGCGCGTCGGCCCCTTCCCGGACGGCGCCACCGGCTGGCACACGATCAGCGTGAACGTGACGTGATGCGGTCGCGATGGTCGTGAGCTCGCTCCGTGTCACGATGTGGGGCATGACGCCTCCTCGCGTGCTGGTGGTGGACGACGAACCGATGGTCCGCGAGGTCCTCGAGCGCTACCTCAGCCGCGAGGGGTTCCAGGTGACGACGGCCTCTGACGGCGAGGAGGCACTCGCGACGTTTGCCGAGACCGAGCCGGACCTGGTCGTGCTGGACCTGATGCTTCCTCGGCTCGACGGCTACGAGGTGTTCCGATGGCTGCGTGAACGGGCGCCGACCCCGGTCATCGTGCTAACCGCGCGCGGGGAGGAGACCGAGCGGGTCATCGGGCTCGAACGAGGCGCCGACGACTACATCGCCAAGCCCTTCTCGCCGAGGGAGGTCGTCGCCCGCGTCCGGGCCGTCCTCCGTCGCGCCGGCGGAGGCGAGGCGACCCCCGCGGTGATCGGCTTCGGCGACGTCCGGGTCGACACCGGGCGCCGGACGGTTCACGTCCGTGGCGAGCCGGTGCAGCTCACCCGGAAGGAGTTCGACCTGCTCGTTCTGCTCGCGTCGAACCCCGGGATCACGTTCACCCGCACGCAGCTCCTCGAGGAGGTCTGGGACTTCGCGTGGGACGGGGACAGCTCCACCGTCACGGTCCACGTTCGCCGCCTCCGCGAGAAGATCGAGACCTACCCGTCCGAGCCTCGGCATCTCCTCACGGTGTGGGGCGTCGGCTACCGGTTCGAGGCATGAGACAGGGCGTCCGCACTGCGCTCATCCTCGCCGGCATCGTCGCGGCGAGCGTCGTGGGCGCGGTCGTCACGAGCGCGGCGCTCGGGATGGAAGCGAGCGAGACGGCGCACGTCGCCGCGGCCCTCGTCCCGGCCGCGCTCGCGACGGTCGTGGCGGCGGTGCTGGCTCCTCGCGTCCTCGCCCATGCGTCGCTGTCGACGCGGCTGATCGCGGTCGCCATCGTCGCGATCTTCGTTGCACTCGCGAACCTCGCGGCGCTGTCGATCGACATGGTCGTGAGCGGACACGACGCGAAGCTGCTGGCCATCCTCCTGGTGTTCGGGCTCGGGGCCGGCCTGACGGTCGCGGTCGCGTTGGCGCGGACGCTCGCGCCCTCGTTCCGCCGGCTCGCGCGGACGGCGGACGCGCTCGGTCGCGGCGACCTCGACGCGCGCGTGGGCGAGCTGTCGGGCGGCGCCGAACTCGACGCGCTCGCGCGGACGCTCGACGACATGGCAGCAAAGCTCCAGCGCGCCGAGGCGCAGCGTCGGTCGAGCGAGGACATGCGGCGGGCGTTGATCACGGCGGTGTCGCATGATCTGAGAACGCCCCTCACGTCGCTGCGTGCGATGGTCGAGGCGATCGAGGACGGCGTGGTGGACGACCCGCCCACAGTCGCGCGGTACGTCGCCGAGATGCGCAGATCGGTGAACCAGCTCTCGACGATGGTCGACGACCTGTTCGAGCTCACGCAGCTCGACGCCGGCTCGATCGAGCGCGAGACCAAACGGGCGCGCCTCGACGAGGTCGTCCGCTCCGCGATCGCGACCGTCGAGCCGCACGTCGCCTTGAAGTCACTGACGCTCGAGGCCGACCTCGGCGCGTTCGCGGACGTGCCATGTTCGCCGTGGATCACACGTGTCCTGCAAAATCTCCTCATGAACGCGGTGCGGCACACGCCGGCGGACGGGACGGTGCGCCTGGCGGCCGAGCGAAAGGGTGACGTGCTCGAGCTATCGGTCGAAGACACCGGCGACGGGATCCGGTCCGACGAGCTCGAGCGGATCTTCGAGCCGTTCTACCGAGCCGATCCCGCACGCAGCGGCCCGGGGTCCGGCCTGGGTCTCGCCCTCGCGAAGCGCATCGTCGAGGCGCTCGGCGGCCGCATCAGCGCCGATGCCCAGATCGCAACGGGCGCGCGGTTCGCAGTCGTCTTGCCGATAGGCTCGGCGAGTTCGTGAGCTGCGTGGCAGACTGCGCCTATGACCGACGACGAGGAGCTGCTCGGCCGGGCCGAGGAGGCGCTGACCGAGATCAAGATCGAGCACGGGCTGTCGGACCGGCACGCCTCCGTCCTGGCCGCGCTCCGGATCAGGCTCAAGGGCAGCGCCGGGAAGTCGCTGGAAGAGCTGCTCGAGGCGGCCGGCGATCTCAAGTCGGAGGACCTGACCGACAAGGTCGCCGAGGTCGAGGAGCGGCGCAAGCCCACGCTTGACGACCTGCTCAGCAAGGACCGCAAGCCCAAGCCCGAGTGGCCCTCCTGAGCCAGGGGTTCTTCGATCCTCGAGCTCGACCGGTTGACGAGTCTCCCGCCTACGCCTCCGCGAGCATCGCGCAGACATCGCGCGTGCGGCCGTTCACGTGCAACTCGCCGGCGGCGTCGCGAGTGATCCGACCCGCCGCATGGAGCAGCCCGCCGTCGGTGAACAGGAGCGTCTGACCCGTGCTGAAGACGGGCGCGCCGCTCTCGTCCAGGAACGCCGGCCCGGAGATGTCGAGCCATACCGACGTTCCGTTTGCGAGGTTCGTGACGACCGCGCTGATGTTCCCGGCCGTCAGCGTCGCGATGCCTTGCCCGACCGGCTCCGCGAACGAGATCACCTTGAAGTTCTGGTCGACCTCGATCCGCACCGCGAAGGGGCACGCGGCGCCTGCTGGTAGCTCGAGCACATCGGTCCCCGTGACCCGGGTCTGATCCGGTGGATCGGCAAACGCCGGCCCGCCGACGAGCACGAATGCGACGGCGAGGAGCGAAACGACGAGGCAGCGGCTCCGCAAGCGGTTCTCCTTACCGGGGGCCGGCCACCCTATCGTCGGCCGCATCCGAGCTGCAACCCGGGCGCGACATCGCTGCAACGCAGCGTTTAGATACCAACGACGAGGAGCGTGTCGCCGTGTTCGTCGCGGTCGGCTCCGTCGGCGCTCGGTGGCTCGAGCGGAAGCCACAGCGAGAAGATCGACCCCCTCTCGTCCGATCGCTCGAGCCAGACGCGGCCGCCGAGGCGCTCAGCGGCCTTGCGGCAGATGTACAGCCCCATCCCCGCTCCGCCGACGACGCGCGTGAGCGATTGGTCGACCTGATAGAACCGCTGGAAGATCCGTTCCTGCTCCTCGGCTGAGATGCCCGGGCCTCGGTCTCGTACGGACACGCGGACGCCGCGCCCGTCTCGACGGGCGGAAATGGTGACGATCCCGTCGGAGTACTTGATCGCGTTGTCCACGAGGTTCCCGAGGATCCGGTGGACGTGCTCCTCGTCGGTACGAAGGAGCGGCAGCCCTCGCGTTCCCACGACCTCGAGGCGGCCGGGCTCCTCGAGTGCCGGAGCCCGCTCCTCGACCACTCGATCCACGACGCTCGCGATCGATACGGCGTTTTCCCCGAGCGCCGGGTGCGATGACTCGATGCGAGACGCGAACAGGAGATCCTCGATCAGCGCCCGCAGCCGTTCGGCGGCTCGATCCGCCCGCTCGAGGAAGTCACGCTGTTCGTCCGGCGACAGTTCGACCTCGTTGCTGAGCATCGTCTTGATGTATCCCTTGACGGACGTAAGCGGCGTACGCAGTTCGTGCGAAACCGTCGCGACGAAATCGTCCTTCAGCCGGCTCATCTCGGTCTCGTGGGCGAGCGATCCCTCCAGACGACGCACGAGTTGCGTGTTCCGGATCGCGACGCCCATGTGGTTGGCGAGCGTCTCGAGAAGCTTCAGGTCCTCCGCTCCGAAGCTGCTGAAGTCCCCGACCCGGTTCGCCACCATAAGCGTGCCGAGGAGCTCGTGGCCCGACTGGATCGGCGCGACGCCGGCGTCCACGATCCCCTGCGAACCGAAGAATCGCGCGAGGCTCGGGTTCCGGATCGGTCGTGGGAGCACGATCCCCTCCCGCTCCGCACCAACGCGAGCCCACACACCTTCGCTGGGGTCGAGCACGACCGGCTGCATCAACGACCGCGCATCGCCAGGCCCGATCCGCGACCGGATGTGCGGCTCGCGATCTCCGGTCGGCCAGAACAGAACCTCGGCGATGTCCGCGTGGAACATCTCCCGGACGTGCTCGAGCAGCGGCGGGAGCATCTGGTCGAGTTGGAGCGAACCCTGTGCGAGCCGTGTCGAGCGCTCCAGGAGAACGACGTCGTCGTGTTTGCGTTGCATGTCGGCGTATGCCTTGCCTGCCAGGAACGTCGTCGCCGCCGGAAGCGCCACCAGCAGGATCGACACCGGGTGCTCGTCGATCACCATCACGGCGACGACGCCGAGCGCGGTGTTCGCGACCGTCAACGCCGTGCCGATCCCGACGACCTGGTCGAAGAGCATCCAGGCACCCTCCGACAGCGAGATCGCGGCGTTGATCAGGACGGCGGCGACCAGATCGGCGGCGAGCATCGCCGTGAACGCGGCCAGCCAGACGCCCGGCCAGCCGTCTGGCGCGACGGCGAGGACACCGCCGAAGATCGCAACGGCAACGACGGCGGTGAACGACCGCTGGCTGATGTTGAACGCGAGCCGGAGCGGATTCTGGCGGCGATGGACCGCGAGCGCTACGCCCACTCCCACGGCCTGCGCGAGGACGACCTCGACGGGGGTCGCCAGGGCCAGGGCGAGCACCAGCGGGAGCTCCGAGAGCGAGAACGAGTGGGCGTTTCGAGCGATCCGAAGGTGGATCACGAAGACCTCTGCCATGCCGAAGCCGACCGCGAACACCCACCAGGGGATGACCGGGCTCTGCAGCACGGGCGTACGGTCGCCCGAGATCGGGATGAGCAGGGCGATCGACGCGAGCCCGATGGCGCACGTCAGCACCCAGACCCGCTGCACACCGGTCAGGCGCGGTCGATGCCCCATCTCACATGTCCCAGAGGGTGCTGGACCACGCGCCGGCGGTTAGCGCCGACGGCGACTCGCCGCTCGTCCACTCGCCCGAAGACCAGCCGTTCGAGCTCCACGTCCGGCCCGACCACGTCCTCCCGCTCCAGGTCCGCCCCGACCAGGACGCTCCGCTCCACGTGCGCCCGGACCACGTTCGCCCGGCCCAGCTCTCGCCGCACCAGCAGTCGCCCGACCACGTGCGGCCTGCCCACGTCCCTCCTGACCACGAGGTGCCGTCCCACGCCTGCGCCGTCCACACCGCGGGATCCCACGGATCGCCGAAGATCGTCTGTTCGCCCTGCAGCAGCACACCCTCGTCCTCGGCCGTGATCGAGCCCCGAGCCAGCTGGAGCGAACCCATGCCCGTGGATCGCGGCCACGTCTGGACGGCGCCGGCGATCTCCTCCGTCTTGAGCTCGCGCGCGCGATGCAGGTTGATGAGACCGGCGCCCTGCGCGACCGGGTCGGCGTTCGGGAGCGGGACGGCGGACTGCATCAGCAGCGCCTTCACCTCGTCCGGCGTGAGCTGCGGACGCTGCGTCAGCAGCGTTGCGACGGCGCCCGACACGATCGCGGCCGCCTGGGACGAGCCGCTGCCCCGGAAGAAGCGGCTGTAGCCGACCCGCGCAGCCGGGTTCGCTTCGTCGACGAAGCTCCCGGGGTCGCGCAGGCTGATGATCGACTTGCCGGGCGCGACGACGTCCGGGCGACGCACCGCGTTCCCGCGGGACTGCCAATCGGGGATCACGTCGTCCTTCGGGTCGTCGGTCCCGCGCGTGTCGTCGGCGGCCACGGCGATCACGTAGGGGTCGTACGCGGGGTTGTTCAGCTGCGGCGTCCCGAACCCGGAGTTCCCCGCCGCCACTACGACGACGATCCCGTGCAGCCACGCCGCCTCGACCGCGTACGCCAGTGGATCCAGACGATAGTCCTGGGTCCCGTCGGTACCGAACGAGAGGTTGAGCACCCGGATGTTCAGGCCGTCCGAGTTCCGGTGCTGCACCACCCAGTCGATCGCCGCGATCACCTGCGAGACGTCCGTCGCTCCGTCGCTTGCGGCGACCTTGAGACTGACGATCCGAGCCCCCGGGGCGGCCCCGACGAAGTGGTCGTTGACCTCCTCGTCCTCCTTCGTCGGGCGGATCGAGCTGTCGCGCCCCGCGATGAGGCCAGCGAGATGCGTGCCGTGCCCGTACGTGTCGACGTTGGTCAGGTTCGACGCCTGCGACTCGAAGGACAGATCCGGTCCGTTGATGACGTTCACGGCGAGCCCCTCGACGGGGGCGACGCCCGAGTCGATCAGCGCGACGTCGATGCCGTTGCCGGTCCAGCCGCGCTGCCACATCTCGTGCAGCTTCGTGTTCCTGACGACGCGGTACCAGGAGCCTGGGTACTTCGCCGGGTCGACCCCATCGACGGTCCCGAGCAGTTGGATCGGAGCGTTCGGCGTCACCGAGAAGACGCCGGGGACCCGTCTCAGGGATGCGACCGCGTCCTCCGGAACCTCCGCGGCGAACCCGCTGATGAGCGAGATCGGACGGCCGATCGTCCCGCCCAGTGCCTCGACAGCCTCCTCCGGAGAGGCGCCGGCGCCCGGCAGCTCGCGGACGATGACCGACAGGGTTGTTGGATCGCCCGGTCTCGACGGTGCGGGCACCAGGCAGAGGCTGGCAACGATCGCGGCGATGAGCGCGAGCGCAACGGCACCGCTCCGCGTCAACACCGGGATCGACCTCGAGGAATTACGGCCGACGACCAGAAAGCCCATCTCGCCTCCCTTCGCCGCCCGATTGTGCCCTCGGCCGCGTGGCGTGCGAATCCACCAAGAGGCGCTTCTCTCGCTCCGACAGTCGGAGGCCGAGGGTCGCGGAGCCGCCTGCAACGGCCTACATCCTTCGGGGAACCCCGACGCGCCCCCACGTGATCTCCGCCGCACGCTTCAAGCATCGAGGTCCACCGCTCGATGCGAAGAGTGTGACGACGCGACCGCCGGATGCACCGATCCCGATCGGACACCCCAGCACCCTTCCTGCTCCGTCCGGGCGCAAGCGGACGGCGAAATCGCCAACCGTCGGCGCCGTGCTCCGGGAGCTGACCCGTCGCGGCTTCGTGACCCTGAAGAGCGTCGAGACCGACCACGGGATCGTGGATCACGTGGCCCTGGGGCCGACCGGCGTCTTCGCAATCGTCGCAAAGACGTGGCGGCGCCACATCTGGGTGGGCGCACACCCGACACGCGTCGTGGTCGGGCGTACCGACGTCACCGACGCCGTCCGTGAGATCGTGCATCGCGCGCTGGAGATCGACCGACGCGTGGCCCGACTCGCGCCCGACATCGTCGTGGAGGCGCTGGTCGTCGTCACGGGAATCCGCCTGCCGACCGGCCCGATCGCGCTCGGACGTTCGACGATCGTCGACGTCGAGACCCTGCGCGGCGTCGTGCTCGACCGTCCGCGCATCGTGGATCCGGCGATGCTGAGCCGTCTCGCCGACGCCGTTCTCGACGGCGGGAACGTCGCGACGGCAGCGTTCGGTCCCGACCGCTGACGGGCGGGCGAGGGCACTTCCACGAGGGGCACAGACTTCGTCATAATCGATGCGACGTGACGTCGGACAACGAGGAGGGGGTCATGTCGAGCAACGAGGAGGACTTCATGTCTACCCGCGATCCGTTCACCGGGCCGGGCACGTACGTCCCGCCCACCGAGGAGGAACGACCCGAGGTCGAGGCGGCCGTCGAGAAGCTCGACGAGGTCGCTGAGGAGAAGCCCGACGAGGCGGCCGCCGCCGGCGAGCAAGCGGCCATGGCCGGCGCCCCCGCGCCGAAGGCTCCGGCCAAGCGCACCACCCGCCGCAAGCCAAGCACCAGGAAGCCCACCGCCAAGCGGAAGACCACCGCGACGAAGGCGGCCGCCAAGCGGAAGACCACCGCGAAGCGCAAGACGGCCGCGAAGAAGGCCACCGCGAAGCGGAAGTACTCGGCGAAGAAGGCCACCGCGAAGCGGAAGGTCACGGCGAAGATGGCCACCGCGAAGCTGACGTTGAAGGCGTAGAAGCGGACCTCGAAGC
>JBKPHM010000084.1:0-17796 GCA_046729855.1 Actinomycetota bacterium
AGGAGGACGGTGATGGACATCCGGCGGAGGATGAGCGATGCACTGTTGGAGCGAGAGGTTTCACGGCGACTCGGGAAAGCCGAGGAGGGGTTCCGGGACACGTTCAACGAAAAGGTGCTGCCGGAGCTGATGGAGAAGGACTCACGTAGACCTCGCCTGCAGCTCGGGGACGAGCTACTAGAGCGGGACCCAGCAGACCTCCGGGTGGAGTTCGAGAAGAAGACGCTGCCGGCGCTACTGGAGCAGGCCGAGGAGCAGATCCGCGAAGCGGTGCGCGAAGAGCTTGGTGCTTCGTAACCAGCGATGGAAGGCGGCCGCCGCCGTGCCGATCCCGGCGGGCGCTTGTTGAACAGCCCGGTGTCGTCGATCACCACGCCCTGGAGCATCGGCGGCTAGGTACGTGCGCCCGCGCGTTTCCAGAACGGGGCCGCTCGAACAGCAACCATGTGACAACAAGCAACTCGAGCAGGCCACTCAAACGCCCTAGGGGAGGTGGGTCAGTCCAGCGCATTCGATCGCAAACTGGCTGCTCGGCGACCGGTTGAGGCGGTTCAGTGACTAAGCGCGGCGAAATGTGGAGGTTGGAGTAACGCTCAGCGCCGTGTACCAGCCTTCAAACCTGAGTGCAGCAGCCCTGGAGAGGACGGTCGAGGGGTAGTCGGGATGCCTCCAAGTCGTAGCCACGCCGCTACCGCCAACCTTGTTCCATCCTGCTTCGCGAAGGTAGGTGTTATCCGGTCTAGCCGACTGCTTTGGAGCTGGCTCATTCATCCGGCTGCCTCCATCGAACCTCAGCTGCTCCCCAAAGTCCGTTCCGTACACTAGCGTCCGCGGACGCTACTCACGGTGGTCCCTAGGTATGCTCTCGATCGTCCTCCTGATATCACGCAGCGGCACCCGAATAAGTTCCGCATCGTGCCCGCGCAGCATGTACGTGTGCGCCTCGTCGTCGAGGTACGCGATCGTTCCGGTCACCGTTCTGCGGTAGCCACCCGGGGACTCGAGCTCGAAGGAGACCACGCGCTTCCCGGAGATAATTCGCGGTTCGAGCGCCGTCGGGCCAACCGGGGATCCGGATGGCGTCTCGAAATGGGCCGGGTCTTGGAGGATGATCGACATGGGTGCCTCCCTGATCACGTTCTCCTGCGGGTCCTCCAGGTCGATCTCGCTCGCGATGGAGACGCCGTCGTTGGTTATCATGGGCGGCCCCAGTCCCTCGCGAGCACCACGTTGCGGCCTTTGGGCCCGAGTGTGATCTTGACCACCCTCGCGACCTGGTCCAGTCCTCGCTCGAGGGCTCGGCGCGCCTCCGCGTCGAACGTGATCAGCCTGGCCGTCATGTCGTCCCCTCCGGGGTCGGCTGGAGCTTCCCCATCGACCGCAAGGCGGACTGTGGAGCTCCCAGCCCGATGAGGCCGTCTTGTTCGTCTCCCGATTGGATCCACCGGGCGCCGCAGTAGTAGCAGGACGTGCGCGTGGGGCCCTGGACGTAGACCACCTGGATCTTCGTGCAAGCCGGGCACCTGACCACGGGGCCGCCTCCTTCCGGATCCTTTGAGATTCGTGGATGCGAGAGGCGGGTGGCCGCTGGGCCACGGGTCGGTCGCTACGCGCGAACCGCAGGTTGGACCTGCCATCGCCAGTCTACTCGTTTGCCGAGCCGGAAGATGTCCGTGGCGATCGCGCCCGCCCGCCGCCTACGCTCGGCGAGTTGTCGATCGCGCTGCCGAAGGCCAGGAGCGAAGGGAAGAAGGAGGATAAGTGGTCATCTCCGCACCGAAGAGGCCCGTCCACCCCGCGCTGCTCGAGCTCGGGGAGGAACGCGCCCGAAGCGTCCAGAACCGGGTCGCCGATTCGGTCACGAGGTTCGCCGGGTCGATGTGGTTCGCCTATCTCCACATCGCCTGGTTCGCGACCTGGATCGTCCTGGGGGTCGAGCGCTACCCGTACGGGCTGCTCACGATGATCGTGTCGCTCGAGGCGATCTTCCTGTCGACGTTCGTGATGATCAGTCAGAACCGTCAGGACGACGCCCGCAGGCACCTGGCGGACCAGGAGTGGCGGATGGTGCAGTCCGAGGAACGACAGAACGAGGAGCTGATCGGCCTCTCCAACCAAATCCTGGATCTGACGAAGGCGATCCACGAACTGACGCTGGCGCATACAGCAACCGGTGGCCGTCCGACGTCCGACTCGAAGTGAGAGACTGGTCGTAGAGAGTCAGCGGGACCGCTCGCGAAGAGGTCGTGGGCAGCCCCCCGATCGAGGGAGGGCACATGTCCGTCTCGATGCCAGATCCGCCCGCTCGTCTACTCGATCTTGTTCCCCCGCCGATCGGGCCGCCGCCAACGGTGCAGCCTCCCGAGCCCCCAGACGTCCCCATGGATCCACGGGCGATGTCATGAGAAGACGAGGGAGCCAGTCCTTCACCGTCTACACGGCACGCGGCAGGGGGTCCTACAGAAGCCGCGCGAAGGCAGACGCCGCAGCGCACTGGGTTGCGCACGAGACTGGTGAGTCGGTCAGCGTCGTGAACGAGAGCACCGGCCGGAGCTGGGAGGTGTCGATTGGAGCGGTATCAGCTTCGTCATGACCCTCCCGCCCGTCGTGGATCGGCACAGACCGCGTAGGCCGACGCTAACAGCGGGCTCCGCGGTGGGCAGGTGACGCCTGGCACAGGACATTCGCCTCGCCGTTGAAAGCGCGGTGGACCCCGACCCGCGGCGGCGGTGGCTCAGAGCGCGTTGCGAGTGACGCGGTAGATCGTCACGGGTTCGCTGATCCCCTTCAGCCGTCGCTGATCGACGTGCTCGAAACGTAATGACGGATCGTCGACCGCGTTCGCGACCGCGCGGCTCGTAAGCACCTCGCCTCCACCAGCAACCGAGGCGATGCGGGAGGCGAGGTTGACGGTTCCGCCGAAGACGTCGAGGTCTCGCTCCACGACGGGACCCGTGTCGATTCCGGCATGGGCGGCCAGCGATCCGCGTGGCTCCAACGCCTCAACCAGGTCGAGCGCCGCCTGGACGCTGGCTTTCGCCTCGGAGAACCGAAGGAGCGCCCCGTCGCCCAAGAGTTTGACGAGGCGGCCGCCACGTCGTCTGGCGACGGCTTCGGCGTCCCGCTGGAGCGCCGTCGCCGTTCGAACGGCCGCCTCGTCACCTCCCTCCTCCGTAAGCTTGGTGAACCCCGAGAGGTCGACGAACACGATGGCTGGCAGGGGCGCCACCTTCGGCATCGGCGTCAGGTGCCGCGCCGCCATGAACAGTTCGATCCCCTCCACGATGTTGGCCGTGAACTCCTGTTCCACGTACCGCTGGCTGAGCCATGCGAACAACTCGGGAGCCAGGCGGATGAGGGTTCCGACGCCGAGCATGATCTCTGGCGGGAAGCGGTCGATTTCGCCCCGCACGAACCGCTCCTGCGCGGGGCGCCCGATCTGCTCGGCGAGGAGTTCGACCCATCCAATCATGGCGAGCCGCGTGCCCTCGCCGAACAGGCGCGCGGCCCGGAGAACGGTGTCGTCGTCGTTCGAAAGACGCCATCCCTCGAGGAGTCGCTGCATCATCGACTCCTCCTCGATGTGGATGGGTGAGCCCGAGTTGGGCCGCGGCAGTCCGAACATCTCGTAGATCGCCGGCACGATCGGCGCACGCGTCGTGGAGGCCGCGAAGTCCGCGAAGGTCCGATCCGAGCGGGGACCGGGCTCGATCGGCATGTAGCCGTCGATGTGATCGAGGTTCAGCCACCCCTCGGTGGCGGCCCGCTCGAGGACGGCTTCGGACAGGCCGGCATCGAGGAGCGCTGACACGAGCTTCGCCCGAAAGATGTCTCCGTAACGGAAGGCACCGGGCGCCTGCGGCCGGCAGATCCCGATGGAAACGAGCCATTCGAGCCGGTCGTGCGAGACCCCGGCTTCCGCCGCGATCTCCTCCGCCGAAAAGGTCTGCGCCACGTAAGGATGCTAGCCGTAGGTGGTCTCGGCGCTGCCCGGCGTCGAAGCGATCGGCGTCGGGACGAGACACCAAGCTAGGGGGTCCATCCTCCGTGCGGCTGCGGCCGGCCCCTCGTCAGGGAGCCCCGAGTTCGCCAATCGGACCCTCAGAACCTGCGCCCCGAGCGCCCAGCCAGCATCGAGCGTCGGCCCTTCCGGGACGCGTAGACCAGCCGGGGCGCCGCGATCGTCATCCCGTCGGCCTTGAACTCGGTCTGCAGGTCCAGTTGCGCCGCGATGCGGCTCACGTCGCCTTGCTGGTCGGGCAGCACAAACGTAACGCCCGTCCCGGAACGACCGGCCCTGGCCGTCCGCCCGACACGGTGCACGTAATCCGTGTGATGCTCGGGTGGATCGAAGTTGATCACGTGGGAGATGCCCTCGAGGTCCAGACCGCGTGCGGCGACGTCCGTCGCGACGAGGGTCCGCACCCTCCCGGAGTCGAAGCGCTTCAGCGCGTGCTGACGTGCTATCTGGCGCATGTCGCCGTGCATGGCCGCCGCCTCCACGCCGCGGGCATGGAGCTTGGCGACGAGTCGGTCCGCGCTCCGCTTGGTCCGAACGAACACGAGCGCCCGCCCCGACTCCTTCGTGAGCAGATCGGCGAGCGCTTTCACCTTGCCGTCCCGCGTGACCGGGACGAACCGGTGCTCCACTTCGTCGACGGTGAGCCGCGGCGACGCCACTTCGTGGCGGCGTGCCTCGCGTGTGTAGGCGTGGGCGAGACCGGATACGCGCCCGTCGAGCGTCGCCGAGAACAGCATCGTCTGGCGGTTCGTCGGGATCCGTCGGAGAATGCAGTCCACCTGGGGCTGGAATCCCATGTCGAGCATGCGGTCCGCCTCGTCCAGGACGAGAATCCGCACGGCGTCGAGCTTGACGAGCCTACGGTTCGCGATGTCCTCGAGCCGGCCGGGCGTGGCGACGAGAATGTGGGCCCCAACGGCGCGCTTCGTCTGCTCGTTCATGCCCACCCCGCCGAACACCGTCGCGACGCGCAGACCCT
The DNA here is from genome assembly GCA_046729855.1 of Actinomycetota bacterium. Classification (GTDB taxonomy): domain Bacteria; phylum Actinomycetota; class UBA4738; order UBA4738; family HRBIN12; genus DATHSY01. The sequence continues at coordinate 5,001 of JBKPHM010000084.1, forward strand.
TCACCCGCGCGATGTCGGCGAACTCCTCCGCGACCTGTACAGCGAGTTCGCGCGTGGGAACCAGCACGATCGCGGACGGCGTCGGCCCATCGTTCTTCACGCGCTCGACGACCGCTAGCGCAAAGGCCAGCGTCTTGCCGGAACCGGTTTGGGACTTGCCCAGCACGTCGTGTCCGGCCATGGCATCGACGAGAACCGCCGCCTGGATCGGGAACGGGTGGCAGACGCCCCGTGCCGCGAGGACGTCGGAAACCGCGCGTGGGATGCCGAGCTCAGGGAAGGACTGCTTGACCATGTGGTTCGACTCCTTGCGGCTTGCAGACCGCGATCACGGAGGGCTCGAGACCGCAACCGCCGAAAGGAGGAACCGGAACGAAACCTCACTGGACGGCGTGGTCGCCGTCCATGGAACGGAGCCTACCAGAATCAAATCGTCCTTCATCCGAAGTCCCCTACGAATCGAGGAGTGAAAGCGGCAACGTCGGTCAGGACGTTCCAGGCCGGTCAATCGCGGCAGCTATCCTGCGACGATGTCTTGGCGATGAAGCCACTTGATGGAGGATCGCTGAGGACGCCGAGCATGGTTCCCGAGTCCGGGTCCGCTCCCCTAGCCCATCCATTCCGGGACAGGCCGGCGCCGGCGAGTCGATCGAACTCCGCGGCGACGCGGCGAGCGGCGTCCGCCGCCCACAGGGCCGTCTCGGCGCCCAGGTGCTCTGGGATCGTCGGTCGCGGACTCGCTGCGCGATGATCGAGCCGTTCCGGCTCTCCCTCATGCCCAACGAGCGCATCTCGGATCGCCTGCATCCGCTCGAGATCGGGTCCGGCGTCGCGCGTCGGCCACTCGTTCAAGTGCTGGCGTGCCATAGACCACGAGCCGCAAGGCGTTCCTCAGTCGGACAGACGGAAGAGTGCCGCTCTGCCACTATGCACTACCGCATTGCGAGCTCAGCTGCAGTGCAACAAACGGAATCGACGGCGTGCTCTCAGTCGAGACGCAGGATGGTCTCCTCGATCTCCTCTCCGCGACCGTGGGCGAAGTCGCGATTGACGCCGATGCGTCGGAACCCGGCCTTTTCAAGAACCCGCAGCGAGGCGGCGTTGTCCGAGGCTGCGCGGGCGAACAGTGGGCGTTCAGTGGTCATGGAGAGGAGGCTCTGGAGCGCCGCACTGGCGATACCTCTGCCCGAGAGCGCCCGATCGATCCAATTTGTCACCTCGGTCTGGTCGTCGATCCTGAAGGAGGCGATCGTCCCGGCGATCGTTCCGTCGGCCTCGATGACGAGCGTCGTGCAGCGCGGGTCATCACGCACGCGCGACATGTGGACAAGAAACGCGTGACGGTCGGCCGGGTCGTCGGGGGTGAAGGCGGCCATCCGGACCGACTCTGGATCTTTCATCTGCTCATAGATCGCATCGAGATCGGCGTCCACGAGCGGTCGAAGCGGGACTTGCATCCGGCGATGGTAGCTGTTTCTCCGCACAGGGGGTGTCCGCTCGGCGATCCGGCTGCGGGACGGTGCACTCTATGGTCGGGGGTCAGTCAGACATGGGAGAGCCCTCGGGGTCCGACCCGCGGTGAATCGGAGGGGCCACCGCCCCCACCACGGGCTAGGAGTGCGGATGACGCCAGGACACCAGAGGGACGCCGATCTCCCCACCACGTAAACGGCGCGGGGTGGAGGACTGAGCCCTCCGGCGATGGCTCATCGAGCCCTCGATGTCTTGGACGCAACTCTCGCCCGCGAGCGACCCGTGGGACGGCCGATCGAATAGGCCCTCGCCGTCCTCGACGACGGCGACCCTGATGTCGAGGACGAGCTCGTCGCGGAAGGCTCGATCGAGTCCGGACGCCTCAACTCAATGCTCCCTGTCCATCGAGTATCACTGGTTGCTGGGCATCGAAACGACGCGTCCCAGCGACCGAGCGCCACCCCCAGACCGCCTGCCTGCGGCGTTCGGCTTCTTACAGTGTTTCCCTTGGCCTCGCCGGTCGGCCCGCCCGGTAATGTCTAATCCAACGTCACGGATAAGACCGTGAAGCGTCGCCACAGCCTGTTGCCAGGAGTTGGAATACCGTCCCCTCGGGACTACAAGCAAGAGCCCAGCTCAGAGGCCCTGTCCGACCTTGATCCTGAAGGCCTCTCCCGCGGTCCGCAGTTGCCGCGCGGGCGACCGCGATACGTCACGACGGAGCCGCCAACGGCGAGCATATCGAGGAGTGCGCTTAGGATTACTCCGAATGGGAGGCCCTATGGAGCAAGTTCTCGAAGACATCATCCAGGCTCGCCTCGACGAGGCGAAGAAACTCGGGGAGCAGGCGCGTGTCATGATCACAGCCGCTTGCCGCAGCGACGAGGCGCTCGCCGCGGCTCTCGGTAATGAAGCGATTCCCGAGGAGACTCGACTCCGACCTGGGACTGTCCATCGTCGCTATCCCGCGTTTCTTCAGTCGATAACCGCCGAGGGATTCCGCGGCGTGGGGCCGGCAGCGACCCTGGAGATCTCACCGGGTCCGGGCCTGACTCTCGTGGTGGGTCGAAATGGGAGCGGCAAGTCTAGTTTCGCCGAGGCGCTCGAGCTTCTTCTTACCGGCAACAACAGTCGGTGGAGTACGCGATCGGCCATTTGGAAGGAAGGGTGGCATAACCTCCACCACCCCAATGCGCGCATCGATGCCGAGTTCGTGTTGGAAGGCTCGAAGGGCAAGACGTTGATCTCTCGTGGTTGGGCCCCGGGGGCGAAGCTGGAGGAGGCCGAGACGCTGGTCACGGTTTCCGGTTCCAAAGCCTCGACTATCGATGATCTCGGGTGGGCCGCCGCAGTCGAAATGTACCGTCCGTTCTTGAGTTACAGCGAGTTGGGATCGATGCTCGACGCTGGTCCTTCCGCGCTGTACGACGCGCTTTCCGCGATTCTCGGACTCGAGGACTTGGTTGTTGCCGACGCTCGTCTCAAGGAAGCGGCCAAGGAGAGACGGAAGCTGGCCGACGACGCCAAGTCGTCTCTCACGCCTCTCCTCGAGCGCTTGGGGGAGATCGAAGACGAGAGAGCTCGCGCCTGTCTCGAAGCCCTGTCGGGGAAGACTTGGAACCTCGACACCGTCGAAAGGTCTGTGATCGGGCCCGAGTATTCCTTGCAAGAAGAGACCGAGGGAGCGGCACTCCGGCAGCTCACGACTCTCGAGGGGCCGAGCGTCGACGAGGTGAAGATCGCTGCAGACGGGCTCGAAGCCGCATCGGCCGCCATCGATCAACTCGGTGGCACTGAGGCTCAAAGGGCGCTTCAGACCGCACAGCTTTTGGAGTCCGCGCTTCGGATTCACGCCGATCACGGAGATCAGGACTGCCCGGTCTGCGGCAAGGGGAATCTGGATAAGACCTGGCGGGACGAGACCGAGAAGGAGGTCACCCGGCTGCGGACGGTTGCCGAGCAGGCAGACCTCGCTTATCGACTTCGCAACGAGGCGATGAAGAGTGCCAAATCCCTCATGCTTGCGCCTCCGTCGCTCCTTTCCAGCGCGTCGGCCCTCGGGATCAGCGTCGACGATTTGTCGAGTGCGTGGAAGTCATGGGCTTCAGGCACGTCCATCGACCATGCCGGGCCATTAGCAGAGCATCTGCGAGCCGCACACTCCTCGCTCGTCAGTGAAATCGAAGCAGTACGAGAGGCGGCGGCCAAGGAACTGCAGGCTCGCGAGGACATCTGGCGACCGGTCGCCGCCGAGCTTGCGGCATGGTTGGACGTCGCCAAGCAAGCGCAGCGGTGTGAGGCCCAGATCGACGACCTGAAGACTGCCGAGAAATGGCTGCGGGCAGCGTCGGCCGAGGTTCGCAACGAGCGTTTCGCGCCCATCGCCGACCTCGCCCAGAGCGTGTGGGAGACGCTGCGGATGCAGAGCAACGTCGAACTCAACAAGATCGTCCTCACCGGCGCGGGTTCGGCCCGCAAGGTAGTGCTGGAGGTTACCGTCGACGGCATGGAGGGCGCGGCACTTGGAGTCATGAGTCAGGGAGAGCTCAACTCACTGGCGCTGAGTCTCTTCATGCCGCGTGCGACTCTGCCCGAGAGTCCCTTTCGTTTCGTGGTGATTGACGATCCGGTTCAGTCAATGGATCCGGCCCGCGTCGACGGACTAGCGCGGGTCCTCGAGAACGCGGCTCGCTCTCGGCAGGTCGTCGTTTTCACTCATGACGACAGGCTCGCTAGGTCCTGCCGGCTCCTTGGGATCGATGCGAAGGTGGTTGAAGTAACTCGCCGAGCCGAATCAGTCGTCGAGCTGCGGCCCGGCCTCGATCCAGTCAGGCGGTATTGCGCCGATGCGTGGGCGATCGCCAGGAGCGAGGACGTCGACACCGCGGTAGTATCCCGCGTTGTCGGAGTGTTCTGCCGATCGGCGATCGAGGCCGCATGCTCCGAGGCGATTACGCGAAGGCGTCTTGCCGCAGGGAACGATTACGCAACCATAGAGGCTGTCCTGGATGCCACCAAGGGACTCGCGCAGTTGTTGGCGCTGGCTCTCTTCGACGACATCTCCCGCACGAAGGACGTCGTATCGAGACTCGAGAGAGGAATAGGACGTTGGGCTGTGTCTGCATATCGGGGCGTGCAGGACGCGTCTCACAACCCCATTGGCCGTGAAGCGCTTTTGAACTTGGTCGAGGACAGCGAAAGACTGGCGCGGGGATTGGTACGGCTTCCGTGAGCGAGCTCACCACGAGGGAGATCCTCTACCGAGCGATCGACTTGCTCGAGCGACCAACGTCGGAAACCGCCGGTCTTTGGCCACGGGCCACAGCGGTGCTGGCACGTCAGGCTCTCGAACGCGGCCTGAGTGAGCTTCTTTCTGCAAAGGCGGAAGGAATTCAGAGGGCCCCGATAAGGGCACAACTTCTGTGCCTGAGGGTCTTGCTGGACGACACCGCTACTGCCGACGAAGTGAATGTCGCGTGGTGGGCGCTGTCGCGCGCTTGTCATCATCTCTCCTACGAGCTGCCCCCGACGGCGGCGGAGTTGCGGGCGTTGATCGACGTCGTCGATCGTTTCGTCGAAGCGTCTTAGGAGCTTTCAACGTGGCTGGCCGAGTAGAGATGTTGGCATTTCTGTTCACGGACATCGAAGGATCGACCAACTTGCTTCGCGATCTAGGCGTGCGGTACCGCACGCTGCTCCTGGACCACAGAAGCCTTCTCAAGACGGCGTTCGAGCGTTTTGCCGGGCGGCTACTCGGATCCGAGGGTGACTCGCTGTTTGCGGTCTTTCCGAACCCCAAGGATGCGCTTCTAGCCGCAGCGGAAGGTCAGCTCTTACTCAACGAGGCGAAGTGGCCGGATGGGATTACATTGAAAGTCCGGATGGGAATTCACGTCGGCGACGTGATCGTCGAGGAGGACGAGTACGTCGGCCTCGCGATCCATCAGGCCTCCCGCATCAGCAACGCCGCTCACGGAAACCAGATCCTGCTCTCCGAAGCAACTCAGCTGGCTGCCGCCGATGCTCTCTCAGGTGACATCACGTTGGAGCCGGTGGGCAAGTTTCGTTTGAAGGACTTCCCGGAGCCCCAACAATTGTTTCAGCTGCACCATCCCAGACTGCCCTCCGACTTTCCTCCTCCTCGCACGGCGGGCGGACGAACCCACAACCTGCCGAGGACTTTCACCTCATTCATCGGACGTGAGCGTGAGCTAAAGGACGTGATCGACCTTCTTCAAGCAAACCGGCTGATCACGCTGACCGGCCCCGGAGGTTGTGGAAAGACGAGGCTTGCAATCGAGGCAGCGGCGGCCTCGCTCACTCTGCGGCCGGGCGGGACTTGGTTCGTCGACTTGGCGCCGGTTTCCGATCCTGATCTGGTGTTGGCTACGGCGGCCGAGGCGATGAACCTCACCGAGACCCATCGGCATGGTCTTGAAGCCGCGATCATAGAGGTCCTTTCGAGCGGAAGCCCCCTCGTGATCCTCGACAACTGCGAGCACTTAATCGGAGCGTGCTCCGACGTCGTCGCGCGATGGCTCGCTTCCTGCCCGTCACTGACGATTCTGGTCACGGCTCGCGAGCCACTCGGGATCGCCGGCGAGACCATCCGGCGTGTTCCGGGTCTCGACGTTGAAGTCGACGGATATGGAGCGAGATCGTCTGAAGCAGCTCAGCTTTTCGTGGATAGAGCCTTGGCGCACGATCCCGAGTTCGAGCCCACTGAAGACGAACTCGACCTGATCGCACAGCTGACTCGGCGTTTGGACGGAATCCCGCTGGCCATCGAGATGGCCGCGGGTCTGATCGGAGCACTCGACGTGGGAGAGATCGTCTCGCGTCTCGACGATCGCTTTCGGCTTCTCACGGGGGGAAGCGGCAGGAGCCTGGGGCGCCAGCAGACCCTGTTGGCCACGGTCGAGTGGAGCCACGACCTGCTGCGTCCGACCGAGCAGATTCTGCTCCGCCGCCTCGCCACGATGTCGGGATCCTTCTCGCTCGACGCGGTCGATGCGATCTGTGAGGGCGATGGAGCAGATCGTGCGGAGATAGTCCAGTTGCTGCGTCGCTTGGTTGCTACATCCTGGGTGATCAAAGAGAGACGGGGAGCCCAGACAAGATATCGAATGCTGGAGACATCGCGTCAGTACGCGCTGGAGAAACTCATTGGGTCATCTGAAGCGGAGAGATTTCGCAATCGGCATAGTGAGTGGTTCCTCGATCTCGCGGAGAACGCGGCCGAGTTCCTTGTTGGGGGCCCCGAGCAGGCGACCTGGTTCGATCGCATCGAGCTAGAGCTGGACAACCTTAGGACGGCGTTGGCATGGAGTCTCAGCGAAGGCGACGCCACCATCGCGCTGAGGATCAGCACGGCACTGACGCGGTTTTGGGAAGTGCGAGGCCATTGGTCGGAAGCGCTACGCACGTTCGAGCATGCGCTCAAACGCGCGTCGGAAGCCCCCGATCATCTGCGCGCTCCGGCGTTGGTGTCGGCATCCTTCATGGCGTTTTATGGCGGAAGGTTGGATGTGGCTCGCGCCTTTGCCGAGGAGGGGCTCGCCGCCGCGCGCCGCGTCGGCGAGGAAGTCGCCGAAGCCCGTGGGATGCGCTTTCTTGCAGTTATCGAGCAACAATCCGGCGATAAGGATTCGGCGCTCAACTGGGCGAATCGAGCGGTCGCGCTGAGCCGCAAGACGGGCGTCGGCGCGGACCTCGCGTTCGCCTTGCAGGTGTTGGGACGCCTTACCTCAGATCCCGATGAGGCGGGGGCCGTATTCAGCGAGGGCCTCTCCGTGGCCCGAGCCGCGGAGGACGGCGTTTCGCAGATCTATCTCTTGTACGCGCTCGGTCAGCTTGCGGTTCGCAGGCAGGAGGAAGCGGAGGCACGCGAACTCTTCAACGAGGCGTTGGGGTTTGCGGATCGGTTGCGAGAACGATGGATGGCCATGAACGTGCTCGTGGCGCTTTCTCGGGTGAGCGAAGAGATCGACGCGGGTTCGGCGGTGGAAGACATGATCGGGCTTGTCCGTCAGATCGGTAATCGGCTCATGCTGGTCAGATGGCTTCGTCAGCTGGCTTACCTGCGAAGGATCGAAGGTGACGTCGTCGGCGCGCGGCGGTCGGTGGACGAGGCCCTTTCGGTGATCGAGCAGGAAGGTACGGACGAGGCGAGGGCCCTGGGTCATTTCATCCTCGCGGGACAGCTCGACGAGGGGGAGGACGATCACCCTTCTGCTCTGCGGGAATTCCAGGCTGGGGTTCGTCTCGCGCACAAGCTCGGATCGAAGTGGGAAATAACCTTTGGTCTCGGGGGTATCGGACGGCAGCTGGCGCTGATTGGAGACTACGCGCGTGCGGCGATCGTTCTAGCCTCCGCGGAGGCGCTTCGAGAGACTGTTGGTATGCAACCTGCACCGCGACGGGCGGAGGCCTTACGTCGGACTACCGCGGAAGTGGCTCATGTCCTGGGCGATGCCGAATTCGAGCGTCTCTGGGAACTGGGTCGACAGATGTCAATGGAGGATGTCTTGGCGCTCGCGACGGAGAGTTGAGGAGGCAGGACCAAAGGACCATCGGCATGCCGCTGGCCAGCCTTGGAGCCGTTTCCCAGGCCCGCTCTCTCTTCGAAGCCCGCGCCGTGGTGCGTTCGTTAGCAGCGAGCCATTCCGGCTTGGCAGGTCCTCAGGCCCCCGAGTCGGCGCTCTCGCCGGGCATCTGATCGCGCTCTGTCTCGTCCCACACGGTCGAGCCGTCCAAGGACTGGACATTGAACTGGTAGTCGTACACGAGCTCTCCGCCGTAGAAGCTTCCCCAGAACACGAGAAGTGCGACGATCACAGAGAGGATCAACACGGGGAGCTGTGTGTAGCCCTCACCGTATTGCGAGAGCCGAACGACGATCTCCACGAGGACGATCACTGTCGCCGTCACCATGATCGTTGCGTGCGTGTTGATCGTTCGCCACACCTGAGTATGCTTGGCCCTCCCGAGCCACCCTGCGGATCTGTCCCGATCGATGCTCCTCCACCAGTCCCAGAATCCGGTGACGGCGGTGGCTAGGGAAAAGACTGCTCCTCCGATGGTTACGTACGCCGCCGCGGCGAACGCGTCGTGTGCGGCCGAGGAAACGCCGCTTCCCTTTCCCGCGACATAGGAGACAAAGGACATGACGTCGAACACAGCGGCGAGAACGTAGGCCGCGATCGGGAAGTCGGTGAACGGCGGATGGCTCGGTTTGCCCGACCATCCTCGGACGCCGCGGAACTTACGGCCCTTCAGAGTGATCGACGGCTTGACCGAGAAGATCCTTGGCATCGATCCACCTCCTGCGACGGATGCGGCGGCAAGAGCCGCCGCTAACCAGAGTCCCTTGGCAAGAAGGTACTGTCGCCGCCCGTGATCGGCCGCTCGCTTCCCGCTGACATCGTCCGGGCGTTGCCGCACCCGTCTTGCGCGCGGCGACGTTATCACGGGTGGCGTGTCCACGCTCGCCGAGCGTCGCTTCGAAGGCGCCCGGCCGCCGCCTTGGGCCATGTCGGGCCGCGCCCACGTTTCATCGTCCAAGAGCGCGGAGGCCGTTCCTCCCCGTCCACCTATCGCCCCTCCGTCGAGGTGCGGAATGTTGCACCCCTTGGCACTGCCTTGAGAGCGCTTGCGTCGGCGAGCGAGCGAAATGCAGCTAACATTCGATGAGGATGAATCCGGTTCGTATCGTCGCGCTCAGCGTCGCCATCGCCGTCGCGGTGGCCATCGTGGCGTCGCCGGCGTCCGCCGTAGTCAAGACGGATTCCGACGACGTACCCGGCTTGCTCGATCTCGCCGAAGTCGAACGCAGCTTCACGACTGGTCAAAGCGCACCGCGCATGGTCCACGTCCGTGCCAAGACCCACGAGCGCTGGACGCTCAAGGCCTGTGCGGAGGCCGACGGGTGCAGCTTCGATTTCCAGTTCGATGTCCGCAGAGGTCGCCGGTCCGACGTCGACGCTTTCTGGGACACGCGCACGAAGCGGAGCGGCCGCGTCGTCTCGGAATGCAGGGTGTACGCGCGGCATGATCTCCTCGGCGTTGGGGCCGCTTCGAAGTATCACCGCAACGTCTTCTGCTCGTTCCCGCGGAGATGGCTGCAGCCCGAGCGCAAGAAACGGCGTTGGCGGGTAATGTCGATGTGGGGCACGACCCTGGATCGCGCGCCGGATCGCGGGTGGTACGGCTCCTCTACGTGAACAGGAGCGGCAATCCCCCGACCCCGCCGGCCGGAGCTCGGTCAGATCAGAGCCCCTATTCTCCCGCCCGACCGGCGCGAAGAGGATCGATTCGGACGGCCAAATCCCGCCAGATCCCGCACGCGTCGGCGTCGCCAGCCCTCCACCCAGGAGGCACCTCACTTCCGCGATGCAACCGCTGCAGAGGGTGGTTTCACATCGCGGCGTAGGGGGCCGCTGCCGAAGCGGCCACGGTCCGAGAGAGGGCAAGCCACGGCGGTCTGACGGCTGCACCTGGGACCACGCCCGTGCCCGGTCAGCCATGCCGTGACCGCGGGTGCCCGGATCAATCAGCTGCCCGGCGCCGCTCCGTTTCCACCGCAGCCTGGATGGCATCCGCAGTCACACCCAGGCTCGTCGGCAGACTCGCAAGCACGCCTCGGACCTAACGATCGGGCGACGCGATCGTTGGAGCGAACCGGGCTGGGCGTGGTCAGAGTGCCTGGAACCGCTAGTCCAGCAGGCTCACGCCTCCCGGCCCGACGAGCAGGCCTGCGACAATGAGGACGATGCCGAACAGGACCTGGCCGCGGACGAGCACGACGATTCCGGCGATGACCAGGATCGCGGCGATGATCCAAAGGATCAGGTCGGTCGCTCCTTCGTTCCCGCCGTTCTGAGCGAGCAACGCAACAACTGTTGCCATGCAACACCTCCTCTTCTCGCTCCCGTCATACCCGCGAGGGGCCTTGTCTACTGCTGCGGTCCGAGGCGCTTGGCCTACGAAGGCGCTGGGTATCAGGTGGGTGTGAATGACAAGACCGAAGACCCACCGGAATGGCGAGAGCTCCGCGACTCGATCATGCTGCTCGGGGCTGTAGCGCTCCTGGCCGCCATCGTCCTCGTGGCGAGCCAGCTGACCACTGCGATTGCCCGGTAGGCGACAGCTGAAACGGAGGCGGTTCTCCGCCTCCGTTCTTATCCAGCCATATCGCAAGCCATGGTGCACGCGGAGCCGCCTCACTACGAAGTCGCCGCGTCGAGTTCTTGCAGCAGCCTGTACGCAGCTCGCTCGACCCCCTTGTGTCGCCACTCGGCGGCTCGATAGACACACGCGATCAAACCGCTTCGATGAAGGCGGCGGAAGTCTCCGTAAACGAACGCGTATCGCGCCTTGGTTTCGTCGGTGGCGCCAACGGTCAGCCCAAGAAACCAACCAGAGTAGTCCTGCCACGAGTGCTCCTTCAGAAAGGCGTTCTCAGATGCCGCCTTCGGCTGAACCTCGCCCCAGTTGCTATCTAGGATGTACCGCTTGGCCTTGATGAGCTTCCGAGCCTCGGCCACTCCGCGTCTGTTCACGGTGTATGAGGCCATGAACGAACTTTACCCCGCCTTCACCATCCGGAAGCCGCGCGGGGGCGGCTCTTGCTGCCGCCTGTGGCGCTGGTGTTCCTGCCTTGAGCGTCGTGCGCGCGACGGTGATGAAACGTAGGATTTCTGTCATGGACCGGTTGGCCACGTTCGACGCCGTGACGATCGACTGCTCGGATCCGGTAACACTCGCGCGCTTCTGGGGTTCGATCTTCGACACGAAGGTCGATTGGGTTTCGAGTGATGCCGACCCACAGTACGTCGACCTCGAGGCTGTTGCCGGCGTTGTTCCGAGGCTCCGGTTCCAACGCGTTCCAGAGCTGAAGAGAACCAAGAACCGACTGCACCTCGATCTCCTCGTCGACGATCCTGAAGAAGCGCGCGCTCGGATCGAGAAGCTTGGGGGTCACCGCTCTGTCGAGGAGGCATTCACCGAGTACGGGTTCACGTGGATTGTCATGCGAGATCCCGAAGGGAACGAGTTCTGTATCGGACCCGTTTCGGATGCCGGGCGCTAGCCTGGACGTGTGCGGCGCGTCGCGTCTCGTCCCGCGGTAAGCGAGTGGGTGCGCATCGTCGTTGAGACCGGAGAGTCCGCCGCCGGCGAGCAGCGGTGCCGCGCTACTCGCTCGTGTATGTCGTTCGGGGGTCCGCCGCTACTTCATCTCTCTCTCCGGAGCGGTTCGTCGATCGGGACGACGTGGGCTCCCCGTCGAAGCAGGGCCGCCGTCGCGATCCCCGTCCGGGCGCCGCCTTCGAGCACCCGCTCCCCCGCGAGCGGTTCGAGCGCGTCGAGACTGCCTCGGGGTACTGCGGCCGTCCGGCCGAGTACTCCGCGGCGACGGCGTCGAACGATGTCATTCGTTTAGCAGACGATAACGACGCGCCGCGACTATCCGAAGACCGGCGGCGTTCGTCCTCGAGCCCGATCGCAGGGCCAGCCACCTGCCAGCGCAGACTTGAAAGATCGCGCCCAGCACGTTCCGTCGGGGTGATCGCCTCGACTCCTGGGGTGCCGTCAGACATTCGTGGGCGTAGACTGACGCACTCTTCGTTCGGGAGGGTCGAACCACATGGGCACCTTCACGGTGATGGTCCGTGGGCGCGCGAGGAAGGCGCTCGGGGCCCGAGGGATCTCGACCTAGCGGTCAGCATCTCCTCCGAAGCGAGACGCTCATCTCGGAGCTCGTCGACCGGGCCGAGGTGACACACGACGATCTCGTGGTCGAGATAGGCGCGGGGACGGGGCGCATCACCCAGGCCCTGGCCCGCTCTGCTCGCCGCGTCGTTGCCGTCGAACTCGATCCCGAGTTCGCCATCCGCCTTCGTCGGCGGTTCCATCACCGCCCCGAGGTCAGCGTGCTCGAGGCCGACGTCCTGCGTCTCCCGCTGCCTGGTGCTCCGTTCCGAGCGTTTGGCAACATCCCGTTCGCCCTGACCACCGCCATCCTGCGACGGCTTCTCGACGACCCGGGATCGCCTCTGGTTCGTGCGGACCTCATCATGCAGTACGAGACGGCGCGAAAGCGCGCTTCCGTGTGGCCGAGCACCCTCCTCTCGCTCGGGTGGCTGCCCTGGTGGGAGTTCGGTCTCGTCCGCCGCCTGCCGGCCACCGCGTTCAAGCCGGTTCCTTCGGTGGATGCGGGCGTGCTTTCCGTGACCAGGCGGGCCCGCCCGCTCCTTCCGGTGGACCAGCGAGGCGACTACCTGGAGCTATTACGCGCCGGCTTCCGACGGGCAGACCTACCCGT
>JBKPHM010000085.1:0-10533 GCA_046729855.1 Actinomycetota bacterium
GTCTGGTCAGCCGGCATAGGGTTCGCCGATGTGGCCGCGCGCCGGGCGGCCGAGGCCTCGACCCTGTACCGGATCGCCTCGATCACCAAGACGTTTACGGGCGTCGCGATCATGCAACTTCGCGACGAGGGCCGGTTGGACCTCGACGATCCCCTGGTGGTCCATCTCCCGGAGCTGCGGGACGCCGCGCGCTCGCCTGGACCGATCGAGGCGGTGACGATCCGGCGGGCGCTGTCACACGAGTCCGGGCTGATGAGCGAGCCGCCGGGGACGGACTGGGGCGCTCTCCGCTACGAGGGTCACGCAGAGCGAAGCCTCGCGCGGGCGAGCGAGATCGGCACGAAGGTTCCGCCGAACTCGCAGTGGAAGTACTCGAATCTGGCCTATCAGCTCCTGGGCGAGGTGGTCGCGCGCGTGAGCGGTACGCGATACGTCGACTACGTCCGCTCCGAGGTTCTGGACCCGCTCGGCATGGTCTCGACGGCCTTCGAGCCGCTGCCGGACGAGCTCCTCGCGCGTCGCGCGACCGGGTATGGCCCGCGCTGGTTCTCGGACGAGTTCGAGATCGCGCCGACGATGCCCGGGGTGTGGGCGGAGGGGGGCCTGTGGTCCTGCGTCGACGACCTCGCCCGTTGGCTCTCGTTCCAGCTCCGCGTCGACGCCGGGCCGCGGGCCGGCGCGCAGATCCTCTCGGGCTCGACGGTAGGCGAGATGCACCGGCCGCGGTACCTGGTGAACGAGGCTTGGACCGAGGCGGGCGCCATCGCGTGGTACGCGGTCCGCCGCGAGGACGTCGTCTGGGTGCAGCACTCCGGCGGCCTGCCCGGGTTCATCACGAACGCTTGCTTCGACCCGAAGGAGCGGGTCGGGGCGATCGCGTTGCTGAACGGTGTCGAGGACGCAGATGAGCTCGCGATGGACCTGGCCGGGATCGCCCGGAGCGCCGTTCGCGACGCCGCGCCGACGATCGACGCGCCTCCCGCGATGCCCGACGCATACCGGCCGTTGCTCGGGATGTACCTTTCGATCCACGGCGGCGAGCTGATCCGATTGGAGTGGCGAGACGGGAAACTGATCTTCATCATGCCGGACGATCCGGCATGGAGGCCCACCCTCTCGCCCACCGACCATCCCGACGCCTTCATGGTCGACCCGGGGTTTCGTCCGTCGGGGGAGCCGGCGACCTTCGCGAGGACCGAGGACGGACGGGTGCGCGCACTCTTCCTCGGCGGCGAGACGTGGTCGAGGCTCGATCGGGTCCAGGACGGATAGACGGCGAGATGACCGCGGCCAGGGCCACACGCTGCGCTGGCCGCCGGAGCCTCTCTTCTAGATGAACTTCGCGCTCAGGCCGCCGTCGACCAGGACCGATGCGCCGGTCACGAAGCTGGCTTCGTCGGATGCCAAGAACGTCACGACGTTCGCGATCTCGATCGGCTCGGCGATCCGGCCGAGCGGGTGGATCGCGCGCATCTCCGCCTCCGCGGCCTGCGGGTCGTCCGAGGACTCGACCCCTCGCATGAGCATGCGCGTCCTCGTGTAGCCGGGGCAGACCGCGTTCGCGCGGATCCCGTTCTTTCCCTCGTCGAGCGCGAGGCTGCGTGTCAGGCCGACCACGCCCGACTTCGCCGCCGCGTACGGGAACTTGCCGGTCGACGTCACGAAGGCGTGGATCGAGGCGATCGTGACGATCGCACCTCGGCGCTGCGCCCGCATCTGCGGCAGCGCGTGCTTGACGCTCAGCCACACGGACTTCAGGTCGATCCCGAGGAACGCGTCCCACTCGGCTTGCGTCATCGTCGCGGCGTCGAACGGACGGTCGATCCCCGCGTTCGCGACGACGACGTCGAGCGAGCCGAACCGTTCGATCGCGAACGCGGTCGCCTGCGCCATCTGCTCCTCGGACGTGACGTCGGCCTCGACGAACTCGACCGGCACGCCCGGGTTTGACAGGCCTTCGGCGACCTCGCGACCGGCGTCCGCCTCGATGTCACAGAACACGACCGCGGCACCGGCTCGTTGCAGCCGTTCGACGCAGGCCCGTCCGATCCCGTGGGCGCCGCCGGTCACCAGCGCCACGCGCGCCTCGAGCGACCCCATCGCGGCTACCAGTCCAACAGCCCGCCGTCGGGACCGGAGACGAGATGCGGCGCGGGAGACCTCCCCACGTGCGCCTCGGCGACCTCCTCGACGAGCTCCAGCCCGATGCCCGGTCGGCTCGGCGGAGCCGCGTACCCGTCCTGCGTCTCCAGCGCCCCGTCCACGATCTCCTTGCGCCACGGGACGTCGTCGCGGATGTGTTCGAGGATCAGGAAGTTCGGGAGCACGAGCGCGAGGTGAATGCTCACGATCGTCCCGATCGGGCCGTTTGGGTTGTGCGGCGCGACGGACACGAGCGACTCCTCCGCGAGCGACGCGATCCGGCGGAGCTCGGACACGCCGCCGCAGTAGCAGACGTTCGGCTGGATCACCGCGCATGCGCGCTCGTCGAGCAGCTCGCGGAACTCATGACGCGCGACGAGCCGCTCGCCGGTCGCGATGGGGATCGGGAGCGCCCGCGCGACCTCGGCCACGGCGTGCGCGTTCCCCGGCTGACACGGCTCCTCGAGGAACATTGGGCGGTACGGCTCGAGCGCACGACCCACCTGGATCGCCATCGCCGGGGTGGTGCGACCGTGGAGGTCGACCATGATGTCGGCCTCGTCGCCCGCCGCCTCGCGGACGGCGGCGACGAGCTTCTCCGTCTCGCGGACGAACGCCGTGCCCTCGAGCGGACGTGCCGACGCGACCGGGTACACCTTCATCGCGTCGAAACCCGCCTCGCGGCACGCGCGCGCCGCGTCCGACCACGCCGACGGGTCCCTCGCGTCGCCGCCGAGCTCGGATCCGAGGTTCACGTACGTCCGCACGCGGTTTCGAACGGGCCCACCGAGGAGCTCGAACAGCGGGACACCGAGCGCCTTCGCCTTGATGTCCCACAGGGCCTGCTCGATGCCGGCGATCGCGCTGATCGTGACGATGCCGCCCTTGAAGTAGGGGACTCGCGTCATCGCCTGGAAGAGGCGCTCGACGTGCCGGGGGTCCTGACCGATGACGAGCGCCTCGAGGTCTGCGACGGCGCCACAGACGGCCCGGGTGTGCCACCCGAGGGAGGACTCACCCCAGCCAATCAGGCCTGGCTCGTCGGTCTCGATGCGTACGAACACCCAGTCGCGGTCGCCCGCGTCGACGACCCTAGTGGCCACGCCCGAGATCAGCACGTCGAGTCGGCATGATATCGTTCTCAGCCATCGCTGGTCGAAGGCTGATCGAGGTCTCGCCGTGGCCGTAGTGGCGGTGCCTGCGTGAGTCGCGTCGGGTTCCTCGGTCTCGGTGCGATGGGTCTTCCGATGGCCACCCGGCTGGTG
Organism: Actinomycetota bacterium; assembly: GCA_046729855.1. Lineage (GTDB taxonomy): Bacteria > Actinomycetota > UBA4738 > UBA4738 > HRBIN12 > DATHSY01. Next base: position 3,408 of record JBKPHM010000085.1, read on the forward strand.
GACGCCGGGCACGAGGTCCAGGTGTGGAACCGGACGCCCGGACGCGACGAGCGCGTCGTCGCCGCCGGGGCCGAACGCGCCGCGACCCCCGCGGAGGCCGCGGCGAACGCCGAGATCGTCATCACGATGCTTGCGGATCCCTCGGCACTGGAGGACGTGCTCTTCGGTCCGGACGGCGTCGGTGCGACGATCGGGCCGGGGACCACCCTCGTGGACACGTCGACGGTCGGCCCCACCGCGATCGACGACGCGGCGAAGCGACTGAGCCCCGTCGCCGTCCTCGACGCTCCGGTGCTGGGGAGCGTCCCGCACGCGGAGACGGGCTCTCTCACGATCCTGGTCGGTGGCGACCTTGACGCGTTCACTCGGTGCGTCGACGTCCTGACGGCGATGGGGACCGTTCGGCACGTGGGCCCGCGTGGCGCCGGCGCGGTGATCAAGCTCGCGAACAACGCCGCGGTGATGTCGACGATGGTCTGCCTCGGGGAGGTGCTCGGCTTGACGGACCGTGCCGGGCTCGACGCCGGCTCCGTTTTGGACTCGATCGGCCTAGGACCCCTGACATCGTTCGTCGAGCGCTTCCGCGACAAGGCGACCGGCCGCGTCGACCGCGTGGACTTCCGCCTGGCGCTCGCGCGCAAAGATCTCGGGCTCGCGATCGATGAGGCGAACGCCGTCGGAGTGGTGCTTTCGGTGGTCGAGGCCGCGGCGGCCAGGTGCGACGCGGCGATCGGCGCCGGGCTGGCGGACAACGACAACACGGCCGTGATCGCGGACATCCGCTCGGGACGAGAGGTCGGGGGATGAACGGCCCCTCGCCGAGCCGCGAGGTCGGCGCTCAGGTCACCTCACGTGCGGCCGAACTGACGCGGCGGTTCCTTCCGGTCGTCGTGGGGGCACGCGTCGGCGATGCGATGGGGGCGCCGGTCGAGGGGCTGAGCTCGGAGGAGATCCGGGTGCGGTTCGGCTGGGTCGACGGGTTCTCGGGCGACGGCACCGACGACTCGCTCATGGCGATGCTGCTGGCGGAGGCGTTGTTCGACAGCGACGGCCACGCGGGCCCCGACGAATGGGCGGCGCGATGGATCCGTGGGCGCGATCAGATGCTGGAACGGCGGGATCGGTTCTTTCCCTCGGTGCTGCACACCGCCGAGAAGTTGGCGTACGGACAGCGACCGCGCTCGGTCGCAGCGGGCAACATGCCCTCCAGCAGCTCGGCGATGTGCATCTGGCCGGTCGGGTTGGTCAACGCGGGCGACCCCCGCGCGGCCGCGGCCCAGGCTTACGCCCTGGCCGCCCTGATCCACGTCGGGGAGGTCGACTTCTGTCAGGACGCCGCCGCGGCGATCGCGGCCGCCGTCGCCGTCGGTCTGCGCCCCCACGTCGGCGTGAGCGATGCGATCGCCGCCGCGCTCGGGGTGCTGCACCCCGTGAGCGGCGCGCCGATGCGGGAGCTGATCGCCGACGCCGTGACATTGGCCAGCGCGACGACCGCATACGAGGACTTCCGCGAACGGTACGGCGCGCGGTTCGCCAGGCGCATCGCATGCGACGCTCGGGAGACGGTCCCGGCGGCGTTCGCGTTGACGGCCCTCGTCGACGGCGATCTCCGCCGAGGCGTCGAGTTCGCGGCGAACCTCGGACGCGACACCGATACGATCGCGAGCATGACGGGCGCACTCTGCGGCGCAATCGGCGGGCCCGAGGCGATCCCGGACGAGTGGGTGACGGCGCTCGGGCCGGGCGCGCTCAGCGAGGCGGAGGACTTGGCGGCCCGGCTGGCCGATCTCGCGCGCGCGAAGGTCGCGGATCGAGCCAGGATCTCCCGCTCGGTGCCTGGAGTCGTCGATGGATAGCACACGGTCGTTTCTCGACTCGATCGGTCTGCCACCCGGTGATCTCACCGATCTTCCGGACTCACCCAAGCGCTTTCCCGACGGCGCCTCGTTCCGGATCGAGATCCCGAGCACCGAGGGGCCACGATGCCTGGAGGCGGTCCTCGACGAGGCGGCTCGCCGCGACGTGCCCCTGCATCGCGTGTCGCAGGGGAGCGGCGCCTTCCTGCTCACCGACGACGAGCTCGACGAAATGGCCCGGCTCGCGGCCGATGCCAGGATCGAGGTGAGCGTCTTCGCCCAACCGACGGCTGCATGGATGCCGTCGGCCACCGCGCGCTCCGACGCCGGCGCAGTTGTCGGGAGCGCGATCCACGGTCAGGACGGGCTGGTGTACGCGCTCGAAGACATCAAGCGGTCGGCAGCGCACGGGTTCCGAAGCGTCCTGATCACCGACATCGGGCTGTTGGCGGCGTTCCAGGCGATGCGCGACGCAGGCGAGGTACCCCGCGACATGCAGGCGAAGATCTCGGTCGCGTTTCCGATCGCGAACCCGAGCACCGCGCGCGTGCTGATGACCCTCGGGGCGAACACGCTCAACCTCGTGACGGACCTCTCGCTCGCGCAGATCGCGGCCGTCCGCGCCGCCGTCGACGTGCCGATCGACTTCTACGTCGAGGCCCCCGACTCGTTCGGCGGCTTCGTGCGTTACTACGAGCTGCCGGAGCTGATCCGTGTCGCGGCTCCGGTATACGTCAAGCTCGGCCTCCGCAACGCGCCGAACATCTATCCCTCGGGGACGCATATCGAGGCGACGGCCGTCGCGCTCAGCCGCGAGCGGGTCCGTCGTGCGCGACTCGCGATGGAGATGCTCGACCGGATGGGGAGCGGCTTCGAGACGTCGGCACCGGGTGCGGCGGATCTGGCGATCCCCGCAGCTCGCCCGGCCGGCGCGATCCGCACCCCCTAGCCGACCGAATCACATGTATCTCCCGATGTCCCCGGCTGGAGGAACCGGACGAACATCGATCGCTCCAGGGCGCCTACCGAACGGCGATATCGGTCGCGTTCGCTGAGAGCGTTCGGCCATCGGGCGCGACGGCCTTCATCGCGATGCGGTACGTCCCGGGCCTGGCCGTCTCGGGGATCCGCCACGCGATCCGGTCGACCGGGTCCGCCGAGTCGGCGAGGAGCGTGAGCGTGAGGCCGTTCTTGGCGACCACCTCACCGGTCTCGACGCAGTTGAGTTCCCAGGACACGTGCGCGTGCTCGATGGGCTCGGGGTAGTCGTTCGTAACCCAAACCTCGCCTGTGAACGAGGCACCGTGCTCGTACACCTTCTCGCGGCCGATGATGTACGGCGTCGGGTTGCGTTCCAGGCTGACCAGCACACGCGAGTACACGGACTTCATCGCGTCGTAGACCTTGTACGGGCGGCGGTAGTAGTCGAAGAGACCCGATCCCATGATCGGACAGGGATCGCTCCAGTAGTAGTGGTACATCGAAGCGATGGGCCGGTACTTGCGCCGGCGCAGGTACTCGACCTGCTCCTTGACGACCAGCGCCTCGTACGACTGGTAGGCGTCGATGAACTCCTCGAGCGTGTCCTTCATCTGCACCTTCGCGAAGTTGAACGCGAGGTTGTGGAAGAAGCCGTTGTACTCCCACGTGTCCCAGTGGGGCGGCCAGAGCTTGTCCTCGGAGATGAAGGTCTTCAGCGTCTCGAGCACGGGGATCGAGCCGGCCCCGAACTCGACGATCTGGGGCGGGAGCTCCACTCCGTTCAGGTCCGTGTCGCCGTCCCAGCAGTAGCCGATCATCAGATTGAGCACGCCCTCCCGGTAGTCCCCGATGTGGATCCACCGCACCGGATCCACCGTCGCGAGCGACTCCTTCAGGATGGGGCACAGCCGGTGGACGTTGTTCGGCTTGTCGGGCAGGAGGTAGACCTCCGGCTCCTTGAAGACGGACCACATGCCGATGCTCGCGTGGTTGCAGAGCATCATGCCCATGTCGACGATCATCTCGCTCGCGCGCTCGATCAGATCGTCGCTGTCGCTCACGCAGTAGTGAAGCGGGAACACCTGCCAAACGAGGAACCCCATCTCGTCGCACATCGAGTAGAACCCGTCCTTCTCGACGTGGCTCCCGATGCGGATGGAGTTGATCTCCATGTCGCGCATCTTCGTCAGGTCCTCAGTCCACATCTGCGCGTTCGCCTCGCTCATCCACTGGCTGGAGATGTAGCGCATGCCCCGCAAGAAGATCCTCTTGCCGTTGAGGAACCACTGGCCGGTCGGCTCGTCACGGAGGATCTCCTTGATGCCGAACCGCTGCGTCACCGAGTCCTCGTCCGCGGTGATGGTGGCCGTATAAAGGTGCGGATCGCCGTGATCCCACGTCCACCAGAGCCGCGCCTCCGGAACGGTGAGCACGATCTTGTGAGTGCTGCGGCCGGGCTGGAGGACAACGGGCCGGCTGCCCTCGTGGCGGCCGTGGCCCTCGAAGCTCTGCGGCTCGACGGCGAGTCGGACCTCGGTCGCGACGGGCTCGGCGGTCGTGTTGTAGACGGTGACGTCGACGCTGACGAGCGCGGTCCCGTCCGGCTTGTCGAGGCGGTCGCCCAGCCAGTCTTTCTTGACGCCGATCTTCGTGAAGACCTTGACGTGGTCGATGTAGACCGCTGGCCGGGCGATCAGCTCGACGCTGTCCCAGATGCCTCCCGAGTTGCCGTCGGACCGAAACGACGTCATCGAGCCGGGACGGTGCATCGCGTCGATCATGTGCCCCTTGATCTGCGAGATCGCCTTCGCCTGGTGGGTCCGGTAGGGGACCGACAGGGGATTCTCTGAGAAGTCGGTCTGGACGTACTCGGTGTCGTCCCGCGGCGCGCCGTCCTTCACGACGACGACGTTGGGACGGTCGTCGCGCAGTCGCTCGGTGATGTCGAACTCGAACGGATTGAACATCCCTTCGTGCGCCCCCAGGTACTGGCCGTTCAGCCACACATCGGCGAAGTAGTCGACTGCGCCGAACCGCAGGAACAGCCGCTGCCCGCGGAGCTCCGGCGGGACCTCGAACTCCCTCCGGAACCAGATGGTCCCGAAGAAGTCGCCCACCTCGGTGAGGTACCAGTTGGTCGGGAGGCGCATCTCCCGCCACGACGACGCGTCGAGATCCGGCAGGTGGTACCCGAGCCCCTCGCCGGGCGCATCGTCTTCGAGTCGGTACTTCCAAACGCCGTCCAGCCGGTATCGCGCTCGTCCTTCGTGGAGGGAGATCATCTCGCGTCGTCCTCCATGGGGCTGCGGAATGTGGGAACGTTACCATTCCGCGAACGCCCGCCCCGAGCAGGGCGGCTCAGGGGCGAACGTAGGCGGTCTTGACGGTCGTGAAGAACTCCACCGCGTAGCGCCCCTGTTCGCGGGTTCCCTGACTCGACCCCTTCGTCCCGCCGAAGGGCACGTGGAAGTCGACACCTGCCGTGGGCAGGTTCACTGTCACGATCCCCGCCTGGAGCCCGTCGCGGAACCGTGCCGCATGACGCAGCGACGTCGTGCAGACACCGGCGGACAGCCCGAACCGGGTGTCGTTCGCGGCCGCGAGCGCCTCGTCCGCGTCGGCCACCCTCACGACGGTCGCGATCGGGCCGAAGATCTCCTCCCGGTTCACGCGCATATCGTTTGTCGTGTTCACGAGCAGCGCGGGAGAGAGGTAGTAGCCCTGCGTGTTGCGCTCCAGGCGCTCGCCGCCCCACGCGATCTGGGCTCCCTCGTCCGTTCCGATCCGCAGGTACTCCTCGTCCTGACGGAGCTGGGTCTCGTCGACGACCGGTCCGATCTGCGTCCCGTCCTCCAGGGCGTGATCGACGCGCAGCTCCTTCATCGACCCGACCATCGCGTCGACGAACGCGTCGTGGATCCCCTCGGTGACGATCAGCCTGGAGCTCGCGGTGCACCGCTGGCCGGTCTGGAAGAACGCGCCCTGAACGGCGCACTCGACCGCGACGTCGAGCTCTGCATCGTCGAGGACAACGAGTGGATTCTTTCCGCCCATCTCGAGCTGTGCGCGGGCAAACCGTTCGGCGCACGCGAGCGCCACCCGCTTCCCGACGGCCTGCGAGCCCGTGAACGTGATGCCGCGGACGTCCGGGTGGTTGATCAAGCGCTCGCCGACCGTGCCGCCGCCGCCGCTCACGAAGTTGAACGTTCCCGGAGGCAGCCCGGCGCGGGAGAGGATCTCGGCCAGGGCCCACCCGCTCGCGGGGACGAGTTGGGCGGGCTTGAACACGACGGTGTTCCCGAACGCCAGCGCGGGTGCGATCTTCCAGGCGGGGATGGCGATCGGGAAGTTCCACGGCGTGATGATCCCGATCACGCCGAGGGGCTCGCGGAGCACGTCGATGTCGACACCGGGACGGATCGACCGGATGCGCTCGCCCCCGACGCGGAGGGCCTCGCCGGCGAAGAACTTGAAGATCCACGCCGCTCGCTGAACCTCGGCAATCCCCTCGGCCCTCGGCTTGCCTTCCTCGCGGGAGAGCAGCTCGCCGAGCTCGTCCGCGCGCGCGGCGAGCTCGGCTCCGACCTTCTCGAGCACGGTGAAGCGCGCCGCCGGCGTCACGGCCGCCCACTCCGGCCCGGCCACCAGCGCGGCCTCGACCGCTGCGTCAACCTGTTCGGCGTCGCTCATCACGCACTCGCCGATCACGTCGGAGAGGTCCGACGGGTTCACGTCCGCGGCCGCCGCGTCGCCCTCGGCCCGCTGTCCGGCCACGAAATTCGGGTACGTCTTCACGATCGTCTCCTTGTCGCCTACGCGATCCTGATCGCTTCGAACGCCTTGAGGGTAGGGACGGTGATGCTCAGCCGGCCACCCTCGGCGCACCACTCGAGGTCGTGACCCGCGACCAAGGCGGTGACTCGGTCCGGCTCGTCCGCGATGGACAGGACAATCTCGAGGTCGCGCATCGTGACGGGTTCGAAGCAGCTTCCGCCCAGCTGGCCCGACCCGTTCACGAGATGGCAGAGGGTGCTGCGGTCACGTCCTCGCTCGAGGAGCGTCACCTCGACCATCGGCGAGAGGTTGCCCCCGATCGGCTCCGAGCCCACGATCCCTTCGAGCACGCCCGCCGCGAACGACGACGTGTTCGGGAACCCGTGCCGGTGGTAAAGGGCACCGGGCTTCCACGGGACGTACACCGCCCGCCCCTGCCCGAACCGGCGCGTCACCACTCCGGGCTCGCCGGTGGCGTCGGGGAGCTCGCATCGCTCGGGCGGTCCGAACACCCC
>JBKPHM010000086.1:0-7793 GCA_046729855.1 Actinomycetota bacterium
GATGAGATCCGTGCGGTGGTCCGGTCCAACCGGTACGACGACCGACCAACGAGAAGGGAACGACGATCATGAAACTGACGACCGTCACCCACGTCTCCGTCGACGGAGTGATGCAGGGACTCGGCGGGTCGGACGAGGACCGCAGGGGCGGATTCGAGCGTGGGGGCTGGGCCTTGCCGCTGTCGACGACCCCGACACCGGCCCGGACGCAGCGCTCGACCTCGTCGACTCGCGGGCTACCCCGAGCGGTATAACGATCCAGGTCTACCGGCCCACCGGGCGCCCGCAGTATGCAACCGCCACCATGTGACACGGGTGCGGCAGTCAGTGAGAGTCGACATCCTCAAGGCAAGGTCAGTGAAGTTGAACCCCGATTCCTGAAGGAGGTCAGCCGTGTCACTCGTTCGCGTCCACAACTTCTCGATCTCGCTCGACGGCTTCGGCAGCGGCGAACCTCAGAGCCACGACGCACCGTTCGGCCACGCCGGCGAAAGACTGCACGATTGGATGTTCACGACCCGGTGGTGGCGCGAGATGGTCGGCGAACCCGGCGGTACCCGCGGGCTCGACGACGCCCTCGTCCGGCTGCACGACTCCGGGATCGGCGCCGAGATCATGGGTGCCGGGAAGTTCGGCTACCCCGGATGGCACGAGGACCCGGAGTGGAAGGGGTCGGGTCCCGATCCGCCGCTCCGGCAGCTGGAGGCGACCATGCCCGAGGTCGCGCCGCGCATCCAGGCGAGCCTCGAGGAGCGCCTGCCGAGCGGGTAGAGGCCGGGCGCAGCTCCGGTCACGCGAGCCGCACGGCCCGTAGGGCGAGGTACCGCCGCTCGGGGAGGCTCGCGGTCATCTTGGCGGCCCGGAGGTAGGACTCGCGGGCTGCATCGGGCTCGCCCGCCATCTCGAGGAGATGTCCTCGGACCGCCTCCAGACGGTGCGTGCGGCCCAAGCGCTCGTCCGCTTCGAGCGTTCCGAGCAGCGCGAGGCCCGCACGAGGGCCCTCGACCATGGCGAGCGCGACGGCTCGGTTGAGCGTGACGGCCGGCGCCGGCGCGAGCTCCTCGAGGACCCCGTAGAGCGCGAGGATCTCCCGCCAGTCCGTCTCCTCCGCGGTCGCCGCCTCGTCGTGCACCGCGGCGATCGCCGCCTGCAGCTGATACGGACCGACCGGCCCGGTCCGGAGCGTCCGCTTGAGCAGCGCGAGCCCTTCCTCGATCTGGGCGGCATCCCACCGCGACCGATCCTGATCGGCGAGCGGCACGATCGATCCGTCGGCATCGGCCCGTGCCGCCCGTCGAGCGTCCGTGAGGAGCATCAGGGCGAGGAGCCCCGCGACCTCGCCTTCTCGTGGGAGGAGCTCGTGGAGCATCCGCACTAGCCGGATCGCCTCCGCGGTGAGGTCCGAGCGTTGCAGCGCCGTTCCCTCGCTCGCGGTGTACCCCTCGTTGAAGATCAGGTAGAGCACGTGAAGCACGACGCGCAAGCGCTCGGCCCGCTCCTCGCGCGGCGGGTCGACGAACCGCCCGCCGCTCTGCCGGATCGTCTGCTTCGCGCGGCTGATCCGTTGGGCCATCGTGGCCTCGGGCACGAGGAACGCGTTCGCGATCTCTCTGGTCGTTAGGCCGCCGACGGCTCGGAGCGTCAACGCCACCTGTGACGCCGGCGACAGCGAGGGGTGGCAGCACAGGAACAGCAGCGTGAGCGTGTCGTCATGTACAGACGGCTCGGGACCGCGGACCTCGAGCGCCGCGTCGGTCGCCTCCCGCCGCCGACGGGCACTCTCGCTCCGCCACTCGTCCACCAGCCGGCGATGTGCCACGGTCATCAGCCACGAGCGGGGGTCATCGGGTACGCCGTTGGTCACCCACCGCTCGGACGCGGCCAGCAGTGCTTCCTGCACGGCGTTCTCGCACGCATCGAACTGCCGGTGGCGCCGGGCCAGCGCGCCGAGGACCTGCGGCGCGAGCTCGCGCAGCAGGTTCTCGACGTCCGACGATGCGGCGCGGTCCAGGGACGGCCCCGCTAGGCGGCCTCGGCGGCCCGCTCGAGCTCCGCGATCTCGATCTTTCGCATCTGGAGCATTGCCTGCATCGCCCGCTGCGAGCGCCCGGGGTCTGGGTCGCCGAGCAGCTCCATCAGCCGGTCCGGGATGATCTGCCAGGACGGCCCGAACCGGTCCTTCAGCCAGCCGCACTGGCTCTCCGCGCCGCCCTCTGAGGTCAGCGCGTTCCAGAAGTAGTCGACCTCATCCTGCGAGTCACAGTGCACGAGGAACGAGACGGCCTCTGTGAACGCGAACTCCGGCCCGCCGTTCAGCGCCACGAACTCTTGCCCCTCAAGCTCGAACGTCACGGTCATCGCGGTGCCTGCCTCGCCCGGTCCGGCCTCGCCGTAGCGCGAGGCGTCAAGGATCTTCGAGTCGCCCTTCGGCGTTCCAGGCCGTCCCTTGAACAGGTCGACGTACAGGCCGGCCGCCTCCTCGGCCTGGTCGTTGAACCACAGGTACGGTGTGATCTTCTGCGACATCGTGTGCTCCTTCCTCAGCTCGTGAACTCGGCCGGTGGCGCGTCGGCGATCTGACGTACCTCGACCGGCTCGTGGATGTGCGCGACGATCTGCGAGGCGATCTCGAGCGCCCGGGCCTCGCTCTCGACGTCGACGAGGTAGTAGCCCGCGAGCGACTCCTTCGCCTCGGCGAACGGACCGTCGGTCGCCACGGGCGCGCCGCGCTCGAACCGGACGGTCTTCGCCTCCGTCGGATCCACGAGCCCGACGCTGTCGACCCGCTCGCCCGACTCGGCGAGCTCCCAATCCAGCTCGCCCATGAACCGGATCATGTCCTTGATCCACTCGGTCGTCTTGGCCTCGACCATGGTCGCCTGGTCCCCGAACATCGCGATCATGTACTTCATCCAGATCCTCCTTTCCGACCCCTCGGTCGCGCCGTCATCCCAAGGTCGGAGCCGACGGGCGTTCCTCGACATCCATCCTGTCGAACCTCGGATACTGGCGCACTCGACGAACGGGAGCTCACGCGGCCAAGCCGATCGCATCATCCATCGCGTCGCTCGACGGCTACGTCGCCGACGCGAACGGCCGCTTCGGACGGGCTGAGGCCGACGAGCAGACCCACCTCCATGGTGGAGTGGTTTGAAGCATCTCGCCGGAAGATCAGAGATAGCGATCGACTCTTGCTGGCCCGGGGCTTCCCAAGCTGACCCGTAGGGTGCGATCGGTACGTTGACAGCCAATCGGAGGTCTTGACACCAGCCCACTTGGGTATGCACGATTTCGGGAAGCGACTCGTGCATGGGGGGGAGATGACCGGCTTCCGCCTGCTTCCGGGATCGGATGGCGTCTTTCACCTAGAGGGAGAGCTGGACGCCCTATCGGCCGACGAGTTGGACGCGAGCGTTGTCGCGGGACTCAACGGGCAAGCCGACGTCGTTCTTGACGTCTCGAACCTGACGTTCGTCGATTCCAGCGGCATCCGGGCGTTCATCCGGCTCGCCAAACAGGCGTCGCCTCGGGCGACGGTTCTTCGCCACCCGCGGCCACACGTCGTCCGGGTCTTGGAGATCGTTCGCATCGAAGACTTCGGTATCCGCCTGGACACCCAACCCGTCCAGTAGAGGGCCACGAGGGTCCGGTCGCGCCGGCTCGATCGACTATTCGAGCGGCACGAGCCGAGCGTAGTGCCCCCGCACCTGCTCGTAGCAGGAGCAGGCGGCAGCCTCGAGCGCCTCGCGGTCAACGACCGTGATCTTGCCGCGCTTGTACTGGATGCAGCCGGACGCCTGTAGCGTTCCGGCCGCAATGGAGACCGTCGGCCGGCTGACGGCGAGCATGAGGGCAAGAAACTCCTGCTTGAGCTCGAAGGTATCGGAGTCCACCCGGTCGTGGGTCTCGAGCAGCCACCTGGCGCACCGCTCGTTGACGTTGTGCACCGCAATGCACGCCGTCGAGGCGCAGCCCTGGGCGAACAGCGCCTCGATATACCCGAAGAACAAGCGTTGCAGGGTCGGGCCGTCCTTGGAGACCCTGAGGAAGGTCTCGAGCGGAACGTCGATGAACTCGCCCGCGACCTGACCGAGCAGGACCTGGCTCGCGATGCCCGAGCCGAGCGCGGAGAAGACGTCGACGGCCCCCTCCCGGCCGATCGAGGCCGCCTCGACGCCGTCGTTGTCCGGCTCCACGATCACGGAGAACGTCCCGCTGACCGGGAACATCACCGAGTCGACGGCATCGCCGGGTCGTCGAAGGACCTCGCCGAGCGGGATCGGCCGCCGCTCGGCGTCGCCCAGCAGCTGCTCCCTCTCTTGCGCTGTAAGGCTGTCGAGGAGCTGATTGCCGGTGCGGTCACCCTTGGCGAACATGCCGTTCCCTTCGTAGGGATGCTCGGCGACGCCTCAGGACCGGCCTGGAGAACCGGGAAAAGCACCGGAGAGTATCGGGTCGTGGGCCTCAGTCTACGCCCCCCGGGTTGCATGAGCCCCGGCAAGGGAAGGAATATGTCGGGTAGACGACACAACCACACCCGGACGGAGGGGCAGGGTCATGCATTTCGAGGATCAGGTACCCGCCACGGCCGAGGCTTCAGCGATCACCCGCGAGATGCTCGACGGCTGGCTCTCGGCCGCCGTCCGTGACAACGCGGCCGATACGGTCCGCCTGGGCGCATCTGAGCTCGCAACCAACGCCGTCCGTCACGGCCTGCTCCCGGTCGGCTCTTCTCTCCGACTGCTCGTGGACGTTGACGAGGGCAAAGTGCACGTCGCGGTCGAGCAGACGTCAAGCACGGGCGGCGCTCGCGTCGTTGCGGCGGGAGACCGCGGCGACGGCGGGTTCGGGCTGGCTATCGTCGAGAGCCTTGCGGACCGGTGGGGAATCGAAGCTGGCCCTCCCGGTCGCGTGTGGTTCGACGTCGCCATCGCTTGAGCGACTCGGGCCGGGTAATGCGGACTGTCGCTGAATAGGCCTCGTGCCCATCGAGGAGTAGGTCAGACCCCTTACAGCCGAACGACGTTAGAAGATGCTCTTGAATACTGGCAACGGCGTGGTGTTCCTCGACGAGGCTCATCGCCGGTCCACACGCCGCGGCACAGCCAAGTCGCCGCTAGCCAAGCCTGACTCGGGATATTCTCGGGATTGCCGAACCCATGTGTCCCGATAGTGGCCCACACGCGACCGAAACACGGCCGCTGACCTGAGCGTTGCCGCTTGTAGACCTTGCGGCACGATGTGTGAACCGCCTCCCGCTCCTTCAGGCTCTCCGGATCAGACAGGCGGCCGTATAGACACTCCGACCTAACGGCTGCGGCAAGCGGTCAGCCGAGCGGTCCGTCGAGCGGTCGCTTGCGCGGTCAATCGGGCGGTGCAGCACGCTGAACCCCGCGCCCAGAACCATGGTGGGGACGCCGATCGCCGCGGCGACGTCGGCGACGCTCGACGGCTCGTTGTCCCCGAGCACCCGCTCCACCACGAACAAGCTCGTCATTGCCACCGCCCGGGCCTTGTTCGCGGGCCTCCTCCGGTGCCAGCGAGGGTCCGCGTGAGGATCTCCTCGGGGCCGGCCGGCCACCTCGGCCACTTGGTCCGCCACGACTTCCTCGAACACTCAGGCGGGATCTCGAGCACCGGGTCCACCCAGGACAGGGCCTCCGCGAAACCGGATCCCTCGACCGCCGCCCTGGCCGCCAGGAGCCCGCCGAGCGAAGGCTGGATGTGGCGGCCGACCTGGGGCTTATCGGCGGCTCGGGACGGGGCTCGACAAGCGCGACTGACGGAGAGGCGAGGCAGAGCTTCAGACGAGATTCAGGCGCGGCGATAATCGATTCGTGGTCCCGCTGATATTCGTCGTTGGGGCGTTCGTCGTCGTCGCGGTCCTGATGCTGGTCGGGATGCGCCAGCGATGGAACGACAGCACGCGGCCGGGATGGGAGCCGGACTCAGCTCCTCCGATCGAACCGCTTCCGCGCGCGTACGTGACCCTGACAGTCGTCGGTTATCTGGTGGCCATACCCGGGCTCGTCCTCGCTGCGGTGTTCCGAATTCCCGCTCTCGGCATTGCCTGCCTCGTTCTCTATGCGGCGGTGTGGGTGACTCGAAATGCCCTCATTCGTTGGAGAGACGCCTTGACCTCGGTACGAAAGGTAGTTGCTGTCGCGTCACCTCTGGCGTTCGTCGCTGCGATCGCGATGATGATGGTCACATCGTCGCCTTGGTGGGTCCTCGTGGGCGGACTCGTGTATCTGGTTCCCTCGTATGTCATCAGCTACATGGATTGGAGAGGACGTCGCCGATCCGTATCACGCGACCGAAGGCGCTCGGGCTCGGGATCTGGCGCTGAGAAGACAAGTGCTGCCTAGAGCAGGACGACCCCGAGGATCGCGAGCCGACGATCGAAGCCAAGCCTTCGAACGACGAGGTACAGCGCGAGTGCGGTCAGCGAAAGCGCCCCCACGGCGAGGACCTGGAAGCCGACCGTGACGGATCTTGGGATAAGCGGCGCGATGGCCGGCCCGAGGAGCCGCCAGCCCACGGCGCGAGGTGCAGGCTCCCGATCCCGTGGGTGACCATGAAGTTGTACGTGTGGTGATCCCGGGCAGGCCGCATCCGGGATCGGACGGCACGAGCTTGGCCGTCCGGACCTACAGGAGGCCTGTCAGCACCAGCACCTAGGACGATCAGAGGAACGAGCTCACGGGCGTGGATGTGAGGCCCAGTATCCCTAACGCCGCGTACGTGCTCGCCCGTCACGCCTCCGCTCTCATCCCGGAAGCGTCCTCGGAGTAGAGCCCGCCGATCCCTCCCCCTCCCGAGGCCGTGCCCTCGCGACAACCTCCTGACCTGTCTGGAACTGACGGAGTTCGTGTACACATCGGGTCCTCCGGACGAACGGGGGACCGGTGACCGAGCAGGAGCTCGCGCGCGGGGCGGCGCGTCGGCTGGCGATCATCCGTCACGCACAGGAGGTGATCGGCAACGTCTCGGCGACGTGCCGGTACTACAGGATCACGCGGCAGGCGTTTTACAACTGGCTGAGCCGGTACGACGAGCACGGCCTGGAGGGCCTCCGCGATGGCTCACGCCGCCCGCACACGAGCCCGAACGCGACCAAGGGTGAGGTCGTCGGCAAGATCGTACCTGCGCCAGCACTACCACTTCGGGCCCTACAAGATCTCGATGTACCTCAAGCGCCACCACGACGTGCAGATCTCGCCGTCGGGCGTCTGGGCGGATCCTGAGGCGGCTCGACATGAGCCGGTTGCCGGCCTCCCAGCGGTACCGCCGTCACGTCGACCGTTGGAAGCGCCACGAGAAGCCGCTGCCGGGCCACCGCGTGCAGATCGAACGTGAAGTTCATCGCGCCGCTTCGAGGCTCCCGCAAGAAGCACTACCAGTTCACCGCGATCGACGACTGCACCCGGATCCGGGTCCTTCGGATCTACGACCGGCTGAACCAGCAGAGCTCGATCCGGTTCTTGGACTACGTGCTCGAGAAGCTGCCGTTCACGGTCCAGGTGGTCCAGACCGACCACGGCGCCGAGTTCGGGTCGCAGTTCCACTACCACGTGCTGGACCCGGGGATCGGCCACGTGTACATCAAGCCGGCGACCCCGAGGCTGAACGGCAAGGTCGAGCGGTCGCACCGGATCGACGCCGAGGAGTTCTACCGGATGCTCGACGGCGTCGTGATCGACGACACCGGCCTGTTCAACGAGCGTCTCAGGGAGTGGGAGGACTTCTACAACTTCAACAGGCCGCACGGATCTCTCGGGGGCCAGACGCCG
>JBKPHM010000087.1:0-15912 GCA_046729855.1 Actinomycetota bacterium
TCGGTTTCGACCTGTGGGTCGGCGGCGGGCTCTCGACCAACCCGATGCTCGCGCGGCGCCTGAACGCATGGGTCGAGCCGCACCTCGTCCCGGACGTGTGGGCGGGCGTCACCGAGACCTTCCGTGACTATGGGTACCGGCGCGCGCGGAACCACGCGCGGCTGAAATTCCTGATGGCCGACTGGGGACCCGAGCGGTTCCGCGAGGTCCTCGAGAAGGAGTACCTGGGGTTCGCGCTTCCCGACGGGCCGGCGCCCGATACGAGCGAGCACGCGCACCGCGACCACGTCGGTGTCCATCCGCAGCGCGACGGCCTGATGTATGCCGGGTTCGCGCCGCGCGCCGGGAGGATCTACGGGCACCAGCTCCGGCGGGTCGCCGACCTGGCCGACGCGTACGGCGACGGCCGGATCCGCACGACGACGCAGCAGAAGCTCGTGATCCTCGACGTGCCGCCGGCGAGCGTCGGCGCGCTCGTGGCGGAGCTCGAGGCGGAGGACCTTCGCGTGAACCCGAGCTCGTTCCGGGCGGGGATGGTGGCCTGCACCGGGATCGAGTTCTGCAAGCTCGCGATCGTCGAGACGAAAGGAAGGGCGGCCTGGCTGGCGCGCGAGCTGGAGGAGCGGATCCCCGACCTCGACGAGCAGATCCGAATCCACGTCAACGGCTGCCCGAACTCGTGCGCACGGTTCCAGCTCGCTGACATCGGGCTGATGGGGGTCGTGCTGCCGCGTCCCGACGGCACGAAGAGCGAGGCATTCTTCGTGCACCTCGGCGGCGGGCTCGGCGCCGAGGGCGGGTTCGCGCGGAAGGTCCGAGGCACTCGCGTGTACGCGGAGGACTCGGCCGATTACGTCGAGATGCTCGTGCGCCGGTACCGGCGACGGAAGAACGGCCAACGAGACTTCCGAACGTTCGTCAACTCGTTGTCCGAGCATGAGCTCCAGGACTTCGCGAGGTGGGATCGATGAGCGAACGCGAGCCGATCCATGAGCCGGCGCTCCCCGTCCTCGACGAGGAGGCCGCGTGGGTCCACGAGGCGGCCGATCGATTCGAACACGCGACGACCGAGGAGCTGCTCGCATGGGCGCTCGAGACCTTCCACCCACGGATGGCGATTAGCGCTGCGGGCGGCGTCGACGGCATGGTCCTCGTCGACATGGCGTGGCGCATCAACCCGGAGGTCCGCGTATTCACGCTCGACACGGGACGGCTCCCGCCCGAGACGTACGCGCTGTTCGAGGAGGTCCGTGAACGGTACGGGATCGAGGTCGAGTTCGAGTTCCCGGACCGGCTGAGCGTCGAGCGGCTCGTGAAGCAGCACGGGCCGAACCTGATGTATCGGGGCGTCGACCTGCGCGTCGCGTGCTGCGACGTGCGAAAGGTCGAGCCGCTCAAGCGCAAGCTCTCGACGCTCGACGCGTGGATCGCGGGCCTGCGGCGCGAGCAGTGGAAGAGCCGCCGCAACATCGCGAAGGTCGAGGTCGACCGCGACCACGGCGGGATCGTGAAGCTGAACCCGCTCGCGGACTGGACGCTCCACCAGGTCTGGGACTACGTCCGCACGAACGAGGTCCCCTACCACGAGCTGTTCGACCACGGGTACACGTCGATCGGGTGCGCGCCGTGCACCCGCGCCGTCATGCCCGGCGAGCACGAGCGCGCCGGCCGTGGGTGGTGGGAGCAGGACACCGACAAGGAGTGCGGGATCCACTGCTCGGTCGGCCTGCTCGGAACGAAGAGCGACCGCGAACGCGCCGAGGCGGTGAACTGAGGTGGCGTTCGGGTTTCCGATCATGCTCGATGTCACCGGCCGGCGCGCCGTGGTCATCGGTCCGGAGCCGGCCGTCGGGGCGAAGGCGGCGCAGCTCAGGGACGCCGGCGCGGATGTGGTGCGGCGCGCATCCGGTGTGTGGGTGCCCGAGGATCTCGACGCCGCCCTCGTCTGCGTCGCGTGGTCGCCCTCGCTTGCGGAGCGAGACCGGATCGCCCGCGAGGCCAGGGCACGCGGCGTCCTCGTGAACGTCATGGACGACGTGGCCAATTGCGACTTCGCGGCGCCCGCGGTCGTCCGCCGCGGCGAGCTCGTGATCGCGATCGCGACCGGCGGCCGCTCCCCGACGCTCGCCCGCAAGATCCGCGAGCTGGTCGAGGCCGCGTTCGGCCCGGAATGGGAGGAAGCGTTCGAGGTTCTCGCCGACCTCCGCGAGGCCACGCTCACGACGATCCCCGACATGCGCGAGCGCGCGAACCGCTGGTACGACGCGCTCGATCTCAACGAGGTCGCGGACCTGGCGCGCGATGGCCGCCTCGACGTGCTCCGCGAACGGCTGAGCTCCCGCTTGGGCGTTCGAGAGGTCGTCGCGTGACCGGCCGCGTGATCTTGGTCGGCGCCGGTCCTGGCGATCCGAAGCTCATCACGCTGCGTGGGGCGGAGACGCTCGCCGAGGCCGACACGGTCGTCTACGACCGCCTTGCTGCACCGGCGCTCCTCGACCTGGCGCCGCCCGGAGCCGAGCGCATCTACGTGGGCAAGGAACCGGGCCGCCCTGCGATGGCGCAGGAGGAGATCTCCACTCTGCTCGTCGCCCGCGCCCTGGCGGGCCGGGTCGTCGTTCGGCTGAAGGGTGGCGACCCGTTCGTGTTCGGACGCGGTGGCGAGGAGGTGCTCACGTGCGCCGCGGCCGGCGTCCCCGTCGAGGTCGTTCCCGGCGTGACGTCGGCGTTCTCGGCTCCGGCCGCGATCGGCATCCCCGTGTCGCACCGCGGCGTCGCACGGAGCGTCGCAGTCGTCACGGCGAGCGTCGTGCACGGCGACGCCATCGACCTCACTCGCGTCGCGACGGCGACCGACACGTTGGTGCTGCTGATGTCCGCGGGCCATCTCGAGGAGACGTGCCGCGAGCTGATCGATGCGGGACGCGACCCGGCGACGCCGGCAGCGGTCGTGCAGTGGGCAACGACCTCCGAACAGCGCAGCGCCACGGGGACCCTCGAGACGATCGGGACGCTGGCCCGAGCCGCGTCGATCGGCCCACCCGCCACGCTCGTGGTCGGCGACGTCGTTGCGATCCTACGGTCAGTCGCGGACGTCGTTCGTCAGACGACGAACGGCACGACATCGCCGATGGTCGAGATCGTCGGGCCGTCCCAGGCCTCGAGACCGGGACGCAGGTAAGTCCCTTCGGCCTCGGCCGGATCGCGGACGAGGACGGCGGTCATGCCGACCTCGGCCGCACCGCGGAGCTCGCCGTAGCTCCCGTCGCCGACGTACAGGCACGCCGGCGGCTCGATCGCGAGCCGTTCGGCCGCCAAGAGGTAGATCGCGGGATCGGGCTTCCGCAAGCCCGCTTGGCACGAGAAGACCTCGGCATCCATCAGCCCCGCGAATGCCGATCGGTGCCACATCTCGGGGGCGTCCGGCGCGCACATGCTGATGAGCGCCGTTCGACAGCCGCGCTCGCGGACGCCCCGGACCGCATCGAGGGCACCCGGCAACGGCCGGAAGTACCGGTCATAGAGCCTTCGCCGAACGGCGAGCACCTGTTGAAGCGACGCGTCATCTGGTTGGACGCCAAGGCGACGGCAGACCTCGCGGACGCTCTGCTCGATGTCTCCGAGCTGCCCGGTCTGCCGTGCGATCGCCGTCTCCTCCCATGCCGTGCCCAGGCGCGCACGGTCGGCCCCGAGGATCCGGGCCATATTGGCGAGATGCGTATCCCAATCCATCCGCGGGAACTCGCTCACCAACGTGCCGAACAGGTCGAAGACCACGGCTCGGAAGCGCCTCACGGCTTCCACTCGTCCGCGAGCAGGCCATACACCACGAGGTCGACGTACCCGCGCCCGGTCTTGCCCGCCTCGCGCAGGATCCCCTCCTGGACGAACCCGAGGCGCTCGGGGACCGCGCGGCTCCTGGTGTTCCCCGGCGCGGCGCGGATCGAGATCCGATGCAACCCCCGTTCGAACCCATACGAGATCAGCGTGCGGCACGCCCGCGTGACGAGCCCGCGACCCTCGAAGACGCCACCCAACCAGTACCCGATGT
This sequence comes from Actinomycetota bacterium, assembly GCA_046729855.1. Classification (GTDB taxonomy): domain Bacteria; phylum Actinomycetota; class UBA4738; order UBA4738; family HRBIN12; genus DATHSY01. Next base: position 4,049 of record JBKPHM010000087.1, read on the forward strand.
CGCCCTGATCGTTTAGGCGGTCGATGTGGATGCCGATCCCCCCGGCGAACGCGCCCGCGTCCCAGATGCCGAAGCCGTCCTCCGCGGCTTCCTCGACTGCGAGGATCCCCTCGAGCCAACGACGCTCGTCATCGATCGTCCGCACGACGTCGACCCACGGCAACCACCTCCGGAGCCGATCCCGCTCCGCATCGACGAGGGCGAAGACCGTTTCCAGATCGGTCATCTCGTAGGGCCGCATCTCGGCCCCGCCGCCGAGGTCGAACCGGGCCTTGCTCACGGGGTGGCGCCGGCCTGCTCGGCCGATTGCGCCTCTCGCTTGGCACGCTCCTCCGCCTGCAGTACGCGACGCAGCACCTTGCCGATCAGCGTCTCGGGGAGGGAGTCTCGGAACTCGATCTGCTTGGGGGCGCGGTACCCGGTCAGGCCGTTGGAGGGGTCGCGACCCCATGCGACGATCTCCTCGGCGGTGGCGTGCTCGCCGTCGCGCAGGACGATGAACGCCTTGACGGCCTCACCGGTCTGCTCGTCGGGGACGCCCACGACCGATACCTTCGCGATCTTCGGGTGCCGATACAAGACGTCCTCGACCTCGGTCGGGTACACGTTGAACCCGGAGACCAGGATCATCTCCTTCAGCCGGTCGACGATGCGGAAGTATCCGTCCGGGTCCATCACCGCGATGTCTCCGGTGTGCAGCCAGCCATTGCGGATCGCCAGGGCGGTCTCCTCGGGGCGGTTCCAATACCCGAGCATCACCTGCGGTCCACGGATGCAGAGCTCCCCGCGATCTCCGGGCGGCATCTCCCGGTCTACGTCGTCCAGGTCGACGATCTTGCAGTCGGTGTCCGGCACCGGCATCCCGATCGTCCCGAACCGCACCCTTCCGTCGAACGGGTTGGCGTGCGTAACGGGCGAGGTCTCCGTGAGCCCGTAGCCCTCCACGAGCCTGGCGCCGCCGGTCGCCTCGGCGAAGCTGTCGGCGACGGCCTTGGGCAGCGGTGCGCCGCCCGAGATGCACGCGTTCATCGAGCGGAGGTCGAACTTCGCCGTGAGCGGCGAATCGTTGAGCGCCTGGAACATCCGCGGCACGCCGGGGAAGAACGTCGGTTTCTCCTTCTCCACCTGCTTGAGCACGAAGGTCATGTCGCGCGGGTTCGGCACCACGATGATCTTCCCGGCGGCCGAGATTCCCACGTTCATCGCAAGCATCCCGAACGAGTGGAAGAACGGGAGCGAGCAGAGCAGCGCCTCCTGGCCCAGCCGGAGCTGGAGCCACGCGATCGCCTGGGAGGCGTTGGCCACCAGGTTCCGGTGCGACAGCATCGCGCCCTTCGAGGCGCCGGTCGTTCCGCCCGTGTAGATGAACCCGGCGGCGTCGCGCTCGACGTCGATGCGGGCCGCGGGGGGCGCCGGAGCGGCCCGCTTCATCAGATCGGTCCACCACCTCACCGGCGCCGTCTTCGGCACAGGGGGCCACGGGTGGCCCTCGTGCCTCGCCTCGCGCCGCAGCTTGATCGGCGCGAGCTGCTTGAGCGGGAACCGCATGTAGTCCGTCACTTTGGTCACGACGACGTCACGGATGCCGACCTCGCGGAACACCGGAGCGAACGTGGGATGGAACCGATCCATCACAACGACGACCGACGCGCCGGAGTCGCGGAGCTGATGCTCCATCTCTCGATGCGTATAGAGGAAGTTGTTCCCGACGACGACGGCGCCGATCCGTGCGACGGCGTAGTACGCGATCACGTATTGCGGCGTGTTCGGCAGGATCAGCGCGACTCGGTCGCCGCGGGCGACGCCGAGCCCGTGCAGCACCGACGAGAACCGCTCGACCTCCGCGAGCAGCCGTCCGAACGTGATGTGCCGTCCGAACCAGGCCAACGCCGGGCGGTCGGGGAACCGCCGCGCGGAGGCCTCCAGCATCCCGAACACCGAGAGATCCGGGAAGGGCTCGAGCGTATGTGGAACGCCGCGCGGATAACTCGCGAACCACGGGCGATGCTCGGTCACGCGCGCATCATTCCATGGGCCGCGGCGGGCGTCGACCGGACCCCGTAGGCTTCGCCAAGTGATCGACTGGGTCGAGCAGGTCCGTGGCGCGGCCGAGGCCGCGCTCGCACCGGTCGAGGGTGAGCTTGCGGTCCCGGGCCTGCGCGACTCCGTCGTCATCACCCGCGACCGCTGGGGCGTGCCACACATCTCGGCTTCGAACGACGACGACCTGTTCCTCGCTCAGGGCTTCGTCGCCGCCTCCGAGCGGCTGTTCCAAATCGACTCGACGCTGCGGCTCGCGAACGGACGGCTCGCGACGATGTTCGCCGACCTCGTCGTGCCGATGGACCGGTTCGCGCGGATCGTCGGCTGGAACCGCGCCGGGGCCCGCGTCGCCGCAACCTACGACGAGCGCAGCCAGGCGATGGTCTCGTCGTTCCGGCGCGGCGCCGCCGCGTGGCTAGAGGTGATGCCGGCCAAGCCCATCGAGTACCAGATCCTCGGGCTCGACGCCCAGCTCCCCGAGGACGACGCCTCGTGGGCGGCCTCGTCGGTGTTCGTAGCGTGGAGCCTGTCCGGCAACTGGGACGAGGAGCTATTGCGGAGCGAGATCGCCGACCGGTTCGGGTGGCCGCTCGTCCGCACGCTGTTCCCGGATCTGCCGCCACTCGACCCCGCCCTCGTCGCCGGCGCGCGGCCGTCGTCGCTCGACGTGCTCGAGGCGTCACCTCGCGTGCCGCGGGCGCAGGGGTCCAACAACTGGGTCGTGTCGGGCGAGCGCTCCGCGAGCGGCAAGCCGCTGCTCGCGAACGACCCGCACCTGCTCGTCGCGACGCCGTCGATCTGGTTCGAGGTGCACCTCACCGCGCCGGGCATCGACGTGTCCGGCGTCTCGTTCCCGTTCGCCCCGGGCGTCGTCATCGGACGGACGGCGCACCACGCATGGGGCCTGACGAACGTGGGCGGCGACACCCAGGACGTCTTCGTGGAGGAGCTGGACGACGACGGCACCGCCGCTCGGTTCGACGACGGCTGGGAGCCGCTCGCGATACATCGTGAAGAGATCCAGGTGCGCGGTCGCGACGAGGCCGAGGTGCTCGAGGTGCGGGCGACGCGACACGGCCCGCTCCTCGACGGATACCAGCTCGGTCGCAAGCAGCCGAGGACGGTGCCATTCGAGGACGCTCGGGCGTACGCGCTCTCGTGGGTTGGGTCGGAGCACGCGGTGCTTCCGTCGACGCTCCACGCGATGGCAACGGCGACGTCGTTCGAGACGTTCCGCGACGCGCTCCGCGGCTGGGAGTGCCCAGGGCTGAACGTGGTGTATGCCGACGTCGATGGGACGATCGGGTACCAGTGCACGGGGCTGTACCCCGTGCGGAGGCGAGGTGACGGCACCGTGCCCGTGCCGGGTTGGACCTCGGAGTACGGCTGGGATGGGTTCGTGCCGTTCGAGGAGCTCCCCTGGAACGTGGACCCGCCCGAGGGGTTCCTGCTCACCGCGAACAACCGGATCCACGACGGATCGTACCCGCACCTGATCGGGGTCGACTTCGGTCCTCCGTTCCGCGCGCGCCGGATCGCGGAGCGCCTGGCCGAGGTCGAGCGTCACTCGGCCGAGACGTTCGCCTCGATCCAGACCGACGTCGTGTCGATCCCGGCCCGCGAGACGGCGAGACACCTGTTGTCGGTCGGGCCGCGGAACGACGAGCACGCGACGGCGATCGCGCTGCTGCGCGACTGGGACGGCGAGCTCGGCGCCGGTTCTGCGGCCGCCGCCCTGTACGAGTCGTGGTGCGATGCGCTGGCGCGCCGCCTGCTCGCCCCCCGGCTCGGGGAGCGACCGTACGAGCACTACTACGCGCACGGCGCGTCGCCCTTCCGGTTCGTCGGACAGGTCCTGCCCGGGCTCCTGTCGAGCACCTCCGGCGAGTGGTTCGGACAGGGCGGCGACGCCGCTCGCGACGGCGTGGTCCTCGAGGCGCTCGACGAGGCGCTCGGGGAGCTCCGCGACCGGCTCGGCCCCGACCCATCGGCCTGGCGATGGGGAGCGCTCCACAAGGTCTCGTTCGCCTCGCCGCTCGCGATGATCGCCGACCTCGCCCCGTTGCTCACCGTCGGGGTCGTCGAGGCAGGCGGCGACGCTCACACGATCGCGCAGGCGGCGTTCGAGCCAGGGGCCGGCTTTTCCGTGGACGTCCTCGCGTCCTGGCGGATGATCGTCGACCTCGCGGATCCGGACACCGCGCTGGGCGTGCACACGACCGGCCAGTCGGGAAACCCGGTCTCCCCGCACTGGAGCGACCAGCTCCCGCTGTGGCGGGACGGTCGGCACCACCCGATGCCGTTCACGCCCCAGGCCGTCGCCGCAGCCGCGGCGGGCGTCCTCACGATCCGCCCGCGGTAACCTGTCGCGGTCATGCCCGAGTCCCGCGGTCGCCAGAAACAGCGCCAGCGCCGTCGGCCGTACGCGCCGCACCCGCAGCCCAAGCGCCGGAAGGCCAGCCCGCGCTGGTTCGGCGTCCTGGTGCTCGGTCTGATGGCGATCGGCGTGGGCGTCATCGTGTGGAACTACATGCGTCCCGAAGGCGCCCAGAACGTGTTCCTGTTCTCCGGGCTCGGGGTGATCGCGCTCGGGTTCGCGCTCGCCACCCAGTGGCGCTGATCGAATCACACCACTGTAGTTCTCCACAGCCGGTTCCACAGATGTGAGCAACGCCGGAGCGCCGGAGACACCGATCGCCCTTCCGACAGCGCGTCCGCCCACCCATGGGGAAAGAGCCACGTCTCGGCGCGTCCAGCCTGTGGAAAACCGGTGGAAAGCGTGTGGGCGGTCGGACCGGCTACGCGGACGGCCGTCGCTCGATGGACATTGGCTCCCCGCAGTGACGGGGCACCTGGAGCTCGCCGAGCCTGGTGATCCGGAACTCCGTCCCACACTCGCCGCATACCAGGTAGACCTCGAGGTCCTCGACGTCCTCGACGTCGGGCGCCCGCCTCGGACCCCCACCCGAAACCGCCCGCAGCCCCGTAATCCCGATCCAGGCGATGACGACGCCCATCGCGACCGCCGTCAGGATCACCCACCAGCTCATCCGGGCCTGCCCTCGCCCCCCTGCCTGCCACGAGTCTACGAAGGCGATGCTCGACGAGAGGGTCGTCTAGGGACGCTCCGGCACAACCCACCACGGCGAGAGGGCCACGGCGGCCCTCTCCGCGTCCTCGCCGACGCATGCCAGAATCTCTGTCCGCAGCGGTTCACCTGCCCTCACCTGGAAGGAGATGCCCGATGGGTGCGTACGAGGCTGTGGAGGGCTTCTTCGAAGCGGCCGCCGACCGGCTCTCGCTGGAGCCCTCGATCCGAACGATCCTGGCGTCGCACCAGCGCCAGCTGACGGTCCAGGTACGCGTACCGATGGACGACGGGACGTTCGCCGCGTTCGAGGGCTACCGCGTCCAGCACAACAACGCTCGCGGTCCGTTCAAAGGCGGCCTTCGGTTCCACCAGACCGTCTCGCTCGATGAGTTCCGCTGCTTCTCGGCCCTGATGACGTGGAAGTGCTCGCTCCTCGACATCCCATACGGCGGCGGCAAGGGAGGAGTGGCGGTCGATCCGAAGAAGCTCTCGGAGGACGAGATCGAGCGGCTATCGAGGTCGTTCATCCGCGAGATCGCTCCCGTGATCGGGCCGCGCATCGACATCCCGGCGCCGGACGTGAACACCAGCGCGCGTGAGATGGCCTGGATGGTCGACGAGTTCGAACGGATCACGGGCGACGGCGACGCGTTCGCCGTGTTGACCGGCAAGCCGATCGCGCTCGGCGGCTCCCTCGGGCGCGAACAGGCCACGGGGCGCGGCGGCCTGATCTGCCTGGACCGGATCGCGCATCACGGCGGCTGGACACGAGAGAAGATCGGGATCGCGGTCGAGGGCTACGGCAACGCCGCCTCGTGGTTCTCGATCCTCGCGACGCGACTCGGCTACCGCATCGTGGCGGTCTCCGATACAGGCGGTGGGATTCACAACCCCGAGGGGCTCGATCCGAGAGCGGTCCTGGACCACAAGCGGGACACCGGCAGCGTCCATGGCTTCAAGCACGCCGACGACATCGCCGGCGAGGACATCATCGCGCTGGACTGCGAGGTCCTGGTCCCGGCCGCGATGGAAGAACACATCCGCGACGACAACGCCGACTCGGTAAAGGCGAACCTGGTCCTGGAGGTCGCGAACTACCCGACGACGCCGAAGGCCGACGACCTGCTGACGGCCCGCGGCGTAACGGTGATCCCGGACATCCTGGCTAGCGCCGGCGGCGTCGTGGTGTCCTACCTGGAGTGGGTCCAGAACCTTCAGCGTGAACGGTGGACGGAGGAGCGGGTCAACCAGCGCCTCGCCGACCTGACGAACGTGGCGACCGACGACGTGCTCGCTCGGGCGCACGCCAGCGGCATCACGCACCGCGAGGCTGCGTACGGGATCGCGGTCGAGCGGGTCGCCGAGGCCGAGCGCCTGCGCGGCCGCTGGTAGCCACCCAGATCTACCCCCCCTCGGCGGAACCTCCGGAGGGGAGCTCCGCGTCTTCGGCTGTGAGATGGCGGAGGGAACGCTGACGCGGCCGGCGCGCCGGGAGGACGCAGGGGCGGGCGGCCGGATGGAGGACCTGTATCGGGCGCACGCCGCCGACGCGCTCCGCCTGGCCTACCTCATGACGGGCGATCGGTCGCTCGCCGAGGACCTGGCCCAGGACGCGTTCGTGAAGGTGTTCGGCCGGTTCCACGACCTGCGGAACCCCCACGCCTTCTGGTGGTACCTGCGCCGGACGATCGTGAACCTGTCGCGCTCGCACTTCCGGCACCGGGCTGTCGAGCGCTCGTGGTTGGCGAAGCAGACGGCGGACGAGGCCGCGCCGCTCGGGCCCGATCCGGGCGAGCGCGACCGGATGCGGCGGGCGCTGCTGAGGCTCCGGCCGGAGCAGCGAGCCGCGATCGTCCTCCGCTATTACGAGGACCTGAGCGAGGCGGACACGGCCGAGGCACTCGGCGTCGCGCGAGGCACCGTGAAGTCGATGGTCTCGCGCGGGATGGACCGCCTGCGGGAGGAGTTGAGCCGCGATGGCTGAGTACGAGGGAAGGATCGCGCAGCTGCTCCGCGAGGTCGCGGGTGAGATGCCGGTCGACCCGGAGCTCGAGCGCCGGACGCTCCGCCGTTCCCGCCGCCGTCGGGCGCTCAACGCCGGAGCCGGCGTGGCCCTCGCCGCGGTCCTCGTCCTCGGCTCCGTCGCCGGGCTGCGTATCGTCGGGACCGGCGAGCCGAACGTCCCCGCTCACCCCACCGGGCCGGCCGACACGACGTCGGCGAGCCCGGACGCCCTGCCGGACGCAGTCGAAGCGACCCGAGATCGGATCCTGGACGCGGTTGCGGCCGGGGACTTCGAGGCACTCGGGGACCTGATCGACCCGATGACCTTCGCGTACAACTTCAGCGACGGCTCCAACCCGATCCCGGAGTGGAGTCAGGACCCCTCGGTGCTCGAGCCGATCCCGCAGCTCTTCGAGATGCCCTTCTTCGTCACGGAGCCCATCGAGGCGCCGGATGGGTTCCTCGGAGAGTTCTACCAATGGCCGTACCTGATGGAACCTGGTTCGCTCGAGGATGTGACCGACGGCGAGCGCGCCGACCTGCACACGCTCGGGTTGACGGATGCGGACATCGAGCAGATGCAGCAGTCCGGCAGCTACCTCGGACCGCGAGTCGTTATCCGCGCGGACGGTCTGTGGACCGCCTACGTGACCGGGGGCGACTGAGCGGCGGCGAGTCGCCTCATCGTTCGACGCGCGATCGGAACGTAGGCGAGCGCGAGCGGCGCGGGCGCGCTGACCACGACGCCGGCGAGCCCCTCCGCGATCTCGTGTTCGAGCCGGAGGCGGATCGGCCCGACGGCGATCACGCGGATCCATCGGCCGGCGGGTTCGTCCACGTCGACGACCTCGAACCGCACGGCGACACCGAGACGCGTCAGCACGACGCCGTCCGTCCCGGGCTTGAGCGGGCCCGACGCCCGGACGTCCGCGGCGCCGAGCCACTCGGGCCACCGTTCGGGGTCGCGGCAGCGAGCCCAGATGTCGTACTTGCTGGCCGCACCCCTCCGGCGCACGCGGACGATCATCGCCGCGGCGTTACGCGCGTCCCTCGAGGAACCGCTCGATCAGCCCTCGAGTGACGGCGGCCATCGTGAAGCCGTTGTTCGTGGACCACTTCCGCAACCGTGAGTGGAGCTCGGTCGGGAGACGGATGACGAGCGGCTGGTTCGGCTGACCGGGCGGCGACGACCCCTGCGGGACGTTCAGGGGAGCCGGCGGGTCGCTGAGAAAGACCGTCGGGGCGGGGCACATCCCGACGGTGCCGGTCAGCAGCGCCTTCAGGACGACGTCCCGTTCGGCAGGCTCGAGGCCGTCGAGGGCCTTGAGCAGCAGGTCCGCCGGCTCGTGGGATCGGGGTTGTTCAACCATGCGATATACGTCCGATATCGCACGATATCACGAGCTTGGCGGATCACACGAATACGCGACGCCGCCGCGCCGCGATCAGGCCACGCCGAGGTGCCGCAGGACGAACTCGAGGATCGCGCCGTACTGGCGGATCTCCTCCTCGACGACGTAGGAGGAGTGGCCGGTGCCGTACGTGTAAACCTCCGCCTCGCCCCCGTTGCCCTTGAGGGCGTTGACGTAGTTCCACGCCTGCTCCGGTACGCACCGCGTGTCGTGCTCGCCGATCAGGAAAAGAATCGGCGCCTTGACGTTCTGCACGTACGAAAGGGGCGAGATCTTCGCGACGTACTCGGGGATGTCGTGGACCACGCCACCGATCAGCGAACGGTCGTACGCCTGGAGCGACGGCGCCGAATCGTCGTAGGACTCCATGTAGTCACCGACGGGAACGCCCGCCACAGCGCAGCGCCACCGGTCCGGTTCGACCCCGGCCGCCATGAGCGTCACATAGCCGCCCCACGAGAACCCGCCGATCGCTGCGCGGTCGGGATCCGCGATTCCGCGGGCGATCAGGTCGTCCAGACCGGCGAGTGTGTCCTCGACCTCCGGGAACCCGATGTTGCCGATGATGTGGTCGCGCCACTTGGTGCCATACCCGGTCGAGCCGCGGTAGTTCACCATGCCGACGGCGAGCCCGTGGTCCACGAGCATCTGCACCTCGGGCATCCAGGTGTCGCAGTACAGCCACGACGGTCCGCCGTGCACCTCCATGTAGATCGGGAACGGCCCGTCGCCCGGAGGCGTGACGACGAACCCGTGAACGGTGTCGCCGGCGGGGTTCCTGAACGTCCAGGACCGCCACGCCCGACCGTCGCGCACGCCTTCGTGGTCCGGGGCCAGGACCTCTCGACCGTCGTCGTCGAGGAGTCGCGAGGCCTCGTGCCCCGCCGAAATGCGGAGCCACACACGCCCGTCGGGGCGAACGCCGACGCCGCTGATCTCGCCCGACGGATGACGGATCTCCGTCAGCGTGCCCGTCGCGATGTCGTACCGGTACAACTGGTCGCGTCCCCGGTAGAACGACGCGAGCAACAGCGCGCTGCCGTCGGGCCACCAGTCGAAGGGGATGACCTCGCCCGGCAGGTCGACGTCCAGGTCGGTCCGTTCGCCGGTCACGGGGTTCCAGATGGCTGGTCGGTGCAGGTCCGCGCGTTCGTGCAGGATCGCGATCCGCTGGTCACCCGGCACCGGCGACCACGCGTAGGCGTACAGCCCGAGCCCGGCGCCATCGGCCAGCTCCGACACGATGGCGCCCGTCCGAGGGTCAAGCACCCGGAGCATCCGGTGGATGTTGTCGCCATCCTGCGCGAAGTGCGCGCAGATCAGCGACTCGTCCGCCGAGATTCCGCTGAGCTCGAAGCCCTCGATCGCATAGTCGCTCTGGCCGATCGAGATGGCGTCGACGTCCCGGACGAGCTCCTTCGCCGACCCACCGTCCTCCGAGACGTACAGCGCGAACCCCGAGCGGTCGGCCAGCGACGCGATGACGATGCGCCGTCCCAGCGCGATGCCCTCGGGCCAGCCGCTCGGCGCTCCGGGAAGCAGGTCGCGCTCCGGACGACCGTCGAACGGGGTCGCCACCCACCGGCCCGACTCGTCGCCCGTCTCGTCGCGGAACCAGACCACCGCCTCGCCGTCGCCCGTGACGGTCGCCTCGACCACGCCAACGGCTTCGTCGGTGATCTTGCGCCGATCGCCGGTTGTGACGTCCCAGGCGTACGCCTGGTACGAGCCGCTCTCGTCGGACGCGTAGGCCATGCGGTCGGGCGCCGTGCGCGGCCACGCCGGAAACGTGATCGTCGGCGCGTTGAACCGCTGCTGCCAGCGAGGAGCTGAGGCAAGATCGCTCGGGCCGGGCCGCATCGCGCCGGAGCCTATCAGCCGGGAAGCGCGGCGGGGCTGGCTCACGGGAACACCGTGACGGGCACCCGGACGACGCCCGCCGGCGAGCCGTCCCGCTCGCTGTCGCCGTAGACCTCGACCGTCGCCGGTTGGACCTCTTCGACGAAGAAGAACAGCACGACACGGAACTCGCCGCGGCAGCCCGTTCCGCACGTCGCCTTCGTGTCGACGCCCGAGATCAGCGATCCATCCTCCCCGATCAGCCGGACGTGGATGACGGCTCGGTACACATCCGCCGTCCCGCGGACGACGAGCGGGCTCGCCGTTTCGGCATCGACCTGCGGCGACTGGACGACGATGAGCGGCAGGCCGTCGCCCGCCGTCGCGGGTGCCGCCGGCGAGGCCGCCGCGGGCGAGGCCGACGTGACGGTCGGCGTCGAGCGAAGCCGTTCGGCGCTCTCCCCGAACGCGCTGCAGGCAGGTGTCATCGCGATCATCACGGCGATCACGAGGAGGCGACGCATCGCGCGCACGATGATGGCACGTGCCGAGTTGACGGACGGGGACATGCGCGGATATCAGTCCCGCGGACGGACAGGAGGGAACGCTTGAACGACGATCGCAGGACCATCGTGTTCTTCCCCGAGGGAGCGTTCGGCCCCACGAACAACTGCGTCGGGATCGGGAACGTGCTGAAGGAGCGCGGCCACCGGGTCGTGTTCATCGTGGAGGAGTCGTTCGCCGGGACGCTCGAGGCCCGCGGGTTCGAGGAGGCCCGAATGCGCCTCCAGCCCCCGCCCGAGGTCGAGGAGGAGCCGGGTCAGTTCTGGAAGGACTTCATCCGCGAGACAGCGCCCGAGTTCCGCAAGCCGACGATCGAACAGCTCGAGTCGTTCCTGAAGCCAACGTGGCAAGCGCTGATCGACGGCGCGACGTTCGTGGACGACCGACTGCGCGAGATCATCGACGACGAGGTCCGGCCCGACGTGGTGGTGGAGGACAACGTCGTGGCGTTCGCCGCGCTCCAGACGAGCGGCCGACCGTGGGTCCGGATCACCAGCTGCAACCCGCTCGAGCTGAAAGACCCCAATATCGCGCCGGTCTTCTCCGGCTACCCGGAGGCGGATCGCTCCGGCTGGGAGGTGTTCTGGGACGAGTACGACCGCGTGCTCGGACCGCAGATCGCGGCGTTCGACGACTGGCTGCGATCGCGCGGTGCGCCGCCGCTGCCCGGTCCACGCGACTCCATCTGGGAGTCGCCCGACCTGAACCTGTACGTGTATCCGCGGGAGACCGACTACGAGCGCAAGGAGCCGCTGGCACCGACCTGGCACCGGCTCGACGCCTCGGTCCGTTCGACCGACGAGACCTACGCCGAGCACGAGCGACTCGGTTCGGACGGTGCGCTGATCTACCTGTCGCTCGGCTCGCTCGCGTCGGCCGACGTCGAGCTGATGCAGCGACTGGTGGATGTG
>JBKPHM010000088.1:0-49558 GCA_046729855.1 Actinomycetota bacterium
CACCGGCACGAGCACGTGCGCGGGCAGACCGGCCGGGATCCGGGCGAGCGACCCGACACCGCCTGTGCGTTCGGCGGGGCGGAGCTTGCCTCCGCCCGGCCCGCTCGCGCAGGCTTCCCGCGGAGGAGGCGCCGGTTGAGCAGGGTGCTGGTGGTCGAGGAGGAGCTGCGGAGCGCCCGGCTCGTCCGCGACTACCTCGAGCACGGGGGGTTCGAGGGCGACGTCGCGAGCGACGGCGACGCTGCGGTCGCGAGCGTCCGGGGCTCGAAGCCCGACCTGATTGTGCTGGACCTCGGGCTCCCGCGCCGCGACGGCCTTGACGTGATCCGGGAGCTCCGCAGGACGTCCAACGTCCCGATCGTCGTGCTGACGGCGCGCGCGGACGAGGCGGACCGCATCGTCGGGCTCGAGCTCGGCGCCGACGACTACGTCACGAAGCCGTTCAGCCCGAAGGAGCTCGTCGCGCGGGTCCGTGCGGTGCTGCGACGGACGTCTGCGCGGGGCCCGTACCAGGAGGTGCTCCGCGTGGCCGACGTTGAGATCGATCTGCCACGGATGCGCGTGACCACCGGCGGCCGGCGGGTCGACCTCACGCCGACCGAGTTCGAGCTCCTCGTCACGCTGGTCCGTGAACCCGGACGCGTCTTCACGCGCGGACAGCTCCTGGACGCGGTGCACGGCGTCGCGATCGAGTCGTACGAACGCGCGATCGACGCGCACGTGAAGAACATCCGTCGGAAGCTCGAGCCGACGCCAGGCACGCCGCGGTACCTGCTGACGGTCCACGGCGTGGGATACCGGTTCGCCGATGCCTGACTGGCGGGAATGGCACCAGCGGGCGCATCGCGATCACGAGCAGTCTGGCGGCCCGCGGCCGCCGTGGTGGCCGCGCGACGAGCCGTTCCCGCCGCCGCCTGGCGCACGCGGACCGGACGGACCGAACCGCTTCGCCTGGCGAGTCGGGCTGTTCGTCGTCGTGGTGTTCGTCGTGCTGTTCGTCGCCGGCGGCGTCCTGTCCGCCCTGTTCGGCGGCTGGCACGGGCCGGGCGGGGGACCGCCGGACCGGGACTGGCCGTTCTTCCCGTTTGGCGCTCTCTGGCTGCTGTTCCTGGCAGGCGTGTTCGTCGTCGTCGGTCGGGCGGTGCGGCGGACGGCACGGCCGGTCGCCGAGGTGATGCGAGCGGCGGATCGGGTGGCGGCCGGCGACTACGCGGTGCGCGTGCGGCCGGACGGACCTCCAGACATGCGCCGCCTCAGCACCGCGTTCAACGCGATGACGGAGCGGCTCGCGGCCAACGAGGAGCTTCGGCGCAGCCTGCTGTCCGACGTCGCGCACGACCTCAAAACGCCGCTGTCGGTGATCCGCGGCAACGTCGAGGGCGTCCTCGACGGGCTGTACCCGGCCGACGAGGCGCACCTGCGCCCCGTCGTCGAGGAGACCACGGTGATGCTTCGGCTTCTCGACGACCTCCAGACGCTCTCGAGCGTCGAGGCCGGCGTTCTGAGGCTGCACCGCGAGCCGGTCGAGCCACGGCAGCTCGTCGAGGAGGTCGTGGCCGCGTTTCGTGCGCGCGCCGCCGAGAAGGGCATCGGGCTGTCGGCCGAGGTCGCACCCGAGGCACCGGCCAGCGTCGAGGCCGATCCCGTCCGCGTCGCGGAGGTCCTGCGGAATCTCGTCGCCAACGCGATCCGGCACACGCCGGCCGGCGGCTCGGTGCGCGTGCGGACCGAGGGAGGTCCACCCGGCGTGACGTTCGCCGTCTCCGACACGGGCCCCGGCATCCCGCCCGAGCAGCTCCCGCATGTGTTCGAGCGGTTCGTGAAGTCCTCGGACTCCGGCGGCGCGGGCCTCGGGCTCGCGATCGCGAAGCGTCTGGTCGAGGCGCACGGCGGCCGGATCGAAGCGCGCTCGCCCGAGGGCGGCGGCGCCGAGATCGTGTTCACACTGCCGCCGGCGTAGGCTCCCTGACCGACGGAGCGGCTCCGCGAGCGGGACGCGGCGCATCCCCGCGGCCCGCATACGGCCCTGACACGACGGACGGGTCCGTGTACCCCGACCGGCCGACCCCGAGGTCACCAGACCGACTTGTCATTCCGCCCATCCGCGGGATGCCGGCCGGGCGCCGTCGTAGCGCACACTCGACCGTTGGGGGCGACCAACCGCCCAGCCGGAGTGCGAACGGACTATGGCAACCACCTCGACGCCCATCCGCCGCACCGGATCCGGCGCGATTGACGAGCGGCGGCTGCGATGGACGTGAGCGGCATCGAAAGTGGCGACGAGCGCGACGACTGGCGGCGTCTGTACGAGGCGGCGACGGCCCTGGCCCGGCCGCTGGGCGAGGGGCACGACTTCCAGCCGTTCGCCCGGCTGCTCGAGGACATCTTGCGCGCGGACTCGGTCGAGTTGATCGTCGTCGAAGACGACGCGGTCATCGTGCACGGGTCGAGCGGGACGCACTCGTTCGTCGTCACCGACGGCGACCCCCGGTCGGTCGACACGCTGGTGTCGCTCCGCCCGGCGGGCGAGCCGCGGCCGCAGATCGTTTCGATCGGCGACGCTCGCGAGACACACGGCGTAATCGCCGTGTACCGCGAGAGGGCGCTCGACGACCGGGACCGATTGATCCTGGAGACCCTCTCGACGCAGATCACCGTGCGGATACGCAACGACCGGCTGTTCGCTGAGGCGCTCGAGCAGGCGAGGTTCGCGCGGATCGTCGCGCACACGGCGGATGGCATCTTCGCCATGACGGCCGACGGAACGATCGCCTCGTGGAACCCGGCCATGGAACGCATCACCGGGCGGCATCGGGATCGCGCCATCGGACGTCCGTGCGAGGACGTCCTCGGGTCTCGGATGGCGCGGGCGGTCGACTCCCTGCTGGTCGGCTCGGCCGGCGGGACCTCCCAGACCACGGTCGAGCGCCCCGACGGCTCGCTCCGGTGGCTACGGTTACGCGATTGCTCGATCGGCGACCAGGGCCCGCCCGCGCGTCCGACGGTGATCGTCGCGCACGACGTGACGGCGGAGGTGCAGGCCGAAGAGCTCAAGCACGACTTCGTCTCGCTCATCTCGCACGAGCTCCGGACGCCGCTCACTCCGCTGAAGGGGTTCCTCCGCAGCCTGCTCGACGGCACCGTCGAGGATGCTCGGGAGGCACGGTACGAGTACTACAGGATCATGCTCCGGCAGACCGAGCGGCTCGAACGGCTGATCGTCGATCTCCTGGACGTCTCGCAGATCCAGTCCGGCAACCTGCTGGTCGAGGCGCAACGGATCGAGCTCGGGCACCTGATCCACCGACAGACGAGCGCCCTCGAGCGGCAGCATCCGGATCGGATCTGGTTCCACCGGCCCCCCACACCGCTGCTCGTGCGCGCGGACGCGACGCGTATCGAACAGGTCCTGTCGACCCTGATCTCGAACGCGCTGAAGCACTCGCCGCCGGACACTCCGATCGACGTCAGCGCGGGCGTCGCGGAGGGTCGCGCGATCGTCGCCGTGCGCGACCGCGGGCCTGGCATCGCTCAGACCGAACAGGAACGCGTGTTCGAACCGTTCTATCGGTCGGAGACGATGACGAACCAGCGAACGAAAGGGGTCGGGGTCGGTCTGTTCATCGCGCGGAACGTGATCGAGGCGATGGGCGGCGAGCTCCGGCTGTCCTCGAGGCTCGGGGAGGGCTCGACGTTCGCGTTCACGCTGCCCCTCGCCGGCGCGGCGGAGACGAACGCGCTCTCGGTCCCGAACGACCGCACGCTCCGCGCCGTCTGACGCATAGTCCACGCGCCGGACGGGAACGGTCGGAGCGTGCCCCACGACCGTTGGTACAAGGACGGGCTGATCTACGAGGTGTCCGTCCGCTGGTTCGCCGACTCGGACGGCGACGGCATCGGGGATCTCCGCGGCATGATCGAGCGCCTCGACCACCTCGCGGGTCTCGGTGTCACGTGCCTGTGGCTGCTCCCGTTCCAGCCGTCCCCACTCCGCGACGACGGCTACGACGTGACCGACCACTTCGCGGTGCACCCCGATCTGGGTGACCTGGGCGACTTCATCGACCTGATCCACGAGGCCGAGGCTCGAGGGATGCGCGTGATCACGGATCTCGTGATCAACCACACATCGGACGAGCACCCGTGGTTCAGGGCGGCGCGCGAGGGGCACCCGAGGTATCACGACTACTACGTCTGGGCTGACGAGGAACCCGAGAACGCGCGCGAGGGCATGGTGTTCCCCGGGGTCCAGGAGACGACCTGGACCTACGATGAGGTCGCACGCCGCTGGTACTTCCACCGCTTCTACGACTTCCAGCCCGACCTCAACATCGCGAACCCCGAGGTGCGCGAGGAGATGAAGCGCATCATCGCGTTCTGGGTCGAGCTCGGCGTCGCCGGGTTCCGTCTGGACGCGGTCCCGTTCCTGATCGAGCCGGCGGGGGCGGAGGGGCTCCGTCCCGGTCCGAAGCTCGAGTTTCTCGAGGCGTTACGCGACCAGATGTCGTGGTGGCGCGGCGACGCGATCTTCCTGGGGGAGGCGAACGTCCAGCGCGAGCAGGTCACGGACTACTTCGGCCCCGGCGGCATGCACATGCTCTTCAACTTCCAGGCAAACCAGGCTGTGTGGCTGGCGTTCGCGCGCGAGGACGCCCGGCCGCTCGTGAACGCGCTGAAGGAGACGACCGGTATCCCCGAGACCGATCAGTGGGCGAATTTCCTGCGCAACCACGACGAGATCGACCTCGGGCGCCTGACCGACGATGAGCGCAGGGACGCGTTTGCCACGTTCGGGCCGGACCGCTCGATGCAGGCGTACGGTCGCGGCATCCGGCGCCGGCTCGGTCCGATGCTCGGCGGCGACCAGCGCCGGTGCGAGCTGGCGTTCAGCGTGCTGCTGTCGCAGCCGGGAACGCCGGTCCTGTACTACGGCGACGAGGTCGCCATGGGCGACGACCTGTCCAAGCCCGAGCGGATGTCCGTGCGGACGCCGATGGATTGGGACGAGGTCGCGCGCCAGAACCGCGACCCCGACTCACTCCTGAACCGGCTCGCGCGCGCCGTTCAGGCGCGACGCCGGATGCAGGAGTTCGGGATCGCGGGCTGGGAGGCGATCGATACCGGCGAGCCGAGCGTCCTCGCGCTGCGCTTCGTCGAACGCGACCGGTGCGTGATCGCGCTCAGCAACCTGGCGTCCGAGCCACGTCGCGCGAAGCTCGACGCCGACGGCGCGTACGACGTGCTGGCCGACCGCCAGTACGACCCGCCTTCGAACGGCTCCGTCGACCTCGACGCCCACGGCTACCGCTGGCTCCGCCTCTCGTAGGCCGGCGCGGCGGGACATGTGGGAGCATCCGCGCGTTCCCATGCGCGTCCTGCTGTGGCACGGATGGCTCCTCGACGGAAGCGGATCGAACGTCTACACGGCCCGGGTCGCCGAAGTGCTCGCGGCGGACGGGCACGATGTCGTCGTCCTGTGCCAGGAGCGACACGCCGAGCGGCATCCGTGGATAGGCGCGCACGGCACGGTGTCGGGGACGGGCGTCTCGGGGCTGGGAACGGCATCGGTCGAGACCGGCGTGGGCCGCACCGTGCTCCTGCGGCCGGAGATCGGCCGGTTGCTGCCGGTGTTCGTGGTCGACGAGTACGAGGGCTTCGATGTGAAGCGGTTCGTCGACCTGGATGACAACGAGCTCGGCGGGTACCTGGACGCGAACGTCCGAGCGCTTCGCGTCGCATCCGAGTGGCACGCGCCGGAGGTGGTGATCGCCGGGCACGCCGTGCCTGGTGCCGCGATCGCGAGGCGCGCGCTGGGCGAGGGTCGGTACGTGGTGAAGATCCACGGCAGCGACGTCGAGTATGCGATGCGGCCGCAGGCGCGCTATCGGGAACTGGCGAGGGAAGGGCTGGAGGGCGCGACCGCGGTGACGGGCCCCTCCCGCGACGTGCTGGACCGGTGCGCCGAGCTCATCCCCGGGATCACGGGCCGCTCTCGCGTCGTGCATCCCGGCGTGGACGCCGCTCGCTTCAGCCCGCGTCCGAGACGCGAGGCGCTGCTCGACGTGGCCTCGCGACTCGATCTCGACGCGTCGACCTCGCGCGGTCGGGCGCCGTCGATCGACGAGCGGGTCGGTGCGGCGCTGCGGTCCCGGGACCTCGTAACGCTCGACGCCCTCGCGTTCGACTACGACCAGACCGTGCCGGATCCGACCGCCGCGGCCGATCTCCGCGCGCTCGCCGCGCGCGATGCGCGGACCGTCGGGTACCTCGGCAAGCTGATCCCGCAGAAGGGCGTCGCGTTGCTGCTCGCGGCGCTGACGCGGACGTCGTCGCTCCCCTCCGCGCTGCTCGTCGGCTTCGGCTCGGAGCGCGAGCGCCTGCAGGCGTTGACCGCCGCGCTCCGCGCCGGGGACGAGACCGCGCTGCGGTGGCTCATCGCGTCCGCGGAATGGACGATCGAGCCCGGCGAGCTCGGGCCGCTCCCGCTGCGGTCCGAGGTGACGTTCGTCGGCAGGCTGGACCACTCGTACGCGCCGGACGCCGTCGCGGCGGTCGACGTCCTGATCGTGCCGTCGGTGCTCGAGGAGGCGTTCGGGATGGTGACGGCCGAGGGAACCGCCGCGGGCGCGCTCCCCCTCGTGGCGCGCCACTCGGGACTGGCGGAGGTGGCCGGCGCGCTCGAGGACCACGTCGGTCGCCCCGGCCTGTTCTCCTTCGAACTCGGCCGCGGCGCGGTCGGACGACTCGCCGCAGGGATCGACCGGCTGCTTGGGCTCGACCCGTCGGATCGCGCGTCGCTCCGCGATGAAGCCCGCGGGTTCGTGACGCGCGAGTGGTCCTGGCGCCGAACGGCCGAAGGTCTCCTCGACGCGGCCGGTGTCCGCTGAGGGCGTACGCTTCGCGCCGATGCGTGCGGTCGACGTCGCCGTGATCGGCGGGGGCGTGATCGGCCTATCGGTCGCGCACGAGCTGGCCCGGGCCGGCGTCCGCGACCTCGTCGTGCTCGAACGTCATCCGTCGGTCGGGATGGAGTCGTCGTCGCGCGCCAACGGCGGCGTGCGGGCGCAGTTCACGACCAAGCCGAACATCGAGTTCTCGCTGCACTCGATCGCGGAGTTCGAGCGGCTCGAACGCGAGACGAACCGGCTCGGGTTCCACCAGACCGGGTACCTCCTCTTCACCGGCACCGAGGCCGGCGAGGCCTCCCTCCACGTGGCCGCCGACGTCCAGCGATCGCTCGGGGTCGCGACCGAGTGGCTGTCCGCCCAAGAGGTCCTCGCGGTCGCGCCGTTCCTCCGACCGGGCGGGCTGCGCGCCGGGACGATCCACCGGCGCGACGGCTTTCTCGATCCTCACGGCCTGATCTCCGTCCTCGCGGACCGGGTCCGGGCCTCGGGCGTCGAGATCCGCACATCGGCGGAGGTCACGGGCGTCGCGCGGTCGGGCGACGGATATCTGGTCACGACGACCGTCGGCGACGTCGCGGCGGGGCGGGTCGTCGACGCGGCGGGCTCGGACGCCCGGCGCATCGCCGCGATGGTGGCCGTCGACCTGCCCGTCGAACCCGTTCGCAGGAACCTCGCGTTCGTCCAGGCACCGCCCGGACCGCTCATCCCGATGTGCGTCGACCTCGACACGGGCGTCCTCGTCCGGCGCGACCCGAGCGGCGGGTACGTGCTCGCCTACTCGGATCCGGCCGACCGACCGGGTCGCGACAGCAGCCTCGATCCGGACTTCCTTCCGCAGCTCGCGCGACGGATCGGGAACCGCTTCCCGTTCCTCGAGGCTTCCCCGATCGATCCTCGCCAGTGCTGGGCGGGCTTGTACCCGGAGACACCGGATCATCACGCGGTGATCGGTCAGCACCACGCGGCACCCGGCTTCTTCGTGTGCGCCGGCTTCGGTGGCCACGGCCTGATGCACGCACCCGCCGCCGGCCGGGCGGTGGCCGAGCTGATCGCGACGGGCTCGTGCGCATCGTTCGACCTGCACCCGCTCCGGCCGTCGCGGTTCTCGGAGGGCGACCTCGTGACCGAGGTGGCCGTGTTCTGACGCTGCCGCGGACTAGACTTGGGCGTCGTGAGCAGGCTCGAACCGGGCGACCAGGCGCCGCCCTTCTCGCTGGTCGATCAGCACGGCGCCACGATCGACCTTGCCGACTATCGGGGACGGAAGGTGCTGGTGTACTTCTACCCGGCCGCCGACACGCCCGGATGCACCCGGCAATCATGCGATCTGCGCGACCACCGGCAGGAGCTCGGCGCGATCGGCGTGGACGTGATCGGCATCTCGCCGGACGCGCCGATCGATCAATTGGCGTTCGACAGGAAATACGGCCTCGGATTCCCGCTCCTCGCCGACGAGGACCACGGGGTGGCACAGGCGTGGGAGACGTGGGTCGAGCGGGAGCGCGATGGACGGCGTGCGTCGGGCATCTTGCGTTCGTCGTTCCTGATCGACGAGGACGGCACGGTCGAGCGGGCGTGGTACGGCGTCAAGCCGGAGGAGACCGTGCCCGAGGCGCTCGGCGCGCTCGAGCGCTGATCGTCGTCAGTTCGGGAGGTTCTTGACCTCGGAAGCGCGGAGCCGGCGCGTGCCCGGCTGCAGCCGCAGCCCGACCATCGCGATCGGGGCGGACGTCCAGACGCCGTCCTTGAGTACCTCGACGGCGAGCGCCCCTTCCTCGGACTTCCCGATGCGGAGCGTGGTGCCGCGCTCCGTCCTGTAGAAGTCCTTCATGGTCCAAGCCTAGAGCATCTCGCCGGAGGACGCCGAGGCCGGGCTGGGCTCGGCCCGTAAAGCCCTCGGACCGGCTCGCCGACAAGGTAGGGACCCCCGGAGGCTGGGCTGTGAAGGATCAGGACGCAACTGCTACGTCGACGAGGGACGGGCGCGAGCCCGTCGCCCCGGCCCTTCCCCCGCCCCCGACGATGCGGCTCGAGCCCGTACCGCTGCGCGGCGCGGAGCCGGTGGCCCGATGGCCGGTCGCGCAGACGACCGGACCGCCGCCGCGACGGGCGGCCCGCGTCTCGCCTCGCGTATGGATCGGGGCGGTCGCGCTCGTCCTGGCTGTCGCGCTCGTGTGGGCGACGACGCAGGCGCCGCCCGAGCTCGACGCCGTGCGGATCGAGACGTTCGCCGGACGCGGGATCTCGTTCACATACGTGTCGACACTGCACCGTCTCCCCGCCGACCGGCTCGAGCAGCTCGACGTGGCCCAGATGAGTCTGGCCGTCGGCGACGCGAACGACGCGGCGTGGCGCGAGGTGTTCGCGATGAACGACACCGACGTCGTGTTGCTATTCGGCCGCGACCAGCCGTACCTGGTCGACCACGCGAACATCCACGCGTATGAGTCGGCGGTGGTCGATCGGTACGAGGCGTCGGGGATCGAGCCCCCGCGCACGCGGACCGTGTCGGTCGACGCGCTCGCCGCGCTGTCGGCGGTCTCGAACGGGACGACGCCGTCGGGCGTCGAGGTCCAGATCCGAACGACGGAGGTCTTCGCGGAAGGGAGCGGTTACGTGCTGGTGTGCCAGGCCGCACCGGACCGGCGAGCGGAGCTGATGGCCGCCTGCGACGTGATCCTGCGAACCGTGAAGATCCAGGCCAGGACGGAGGCAACGTCGGAATGGACGGTCCTCACGTCGGGCGACGTCCGGCTGTCCGTCCCGTCGGAATGGCAGGAGGCCGAGTCGCTGCGGCGCGGGACCGAGGTCGCCGCCTCGCTGCCGGCGTCGGCCCAAGGCGCGACCGCCGCCCGCGTCGAGGTCGTATCGGTCCGGCTCCGACGGCCCGTCCCGACGGGGATCTACGCCGACATCGTTGCCGACCGCATGCGCCGGTACCTGGTCGGGCGCGGGTCGCTGCGGATCGACGGGCGCCCGGCTGCGATGCTGCGGTTGGAGGACAGGGACGCGGGCGGCGTCTTCTACCTCCTCGTCGACGGCCGCACCGCCTACGCCGTCCGGTTCGACATCCCGATCGGCAACCAGCCGTTCACCCTGCTGCGTCCGACGATGGACGCGATCGCGCACACGCTGGACCTCAGGTAACTCACGAACCCGCAGCGCGTAGCCACTCGGTTCGTGGGTAGCGTTCCGCTATGGAACAGCGCTGGCTCGCCCCTCGGACCGGCCACCTCGAACGCGCGTCGGCCGTCCTGCGTCGGGTCCTCGATGGGATCGACGTGCTGCTCCGTGGGCTCATCCTCGTCGCCATGGTGGCGGCGGCCGCGGTCGCGCTCGCGTGGCTCGCGTGGCTCACCGCCGTGCCGCCCGAGCGCACCGGCACGTGGGTCGGTCGCGTCGTCCTGCTCGCGTTGCTGCTGATCCCACCGGCCGTGCTGGGCATCTTCGTGTTGGGGATCCGCGAGCTGCGTGAGCTCCCGCAGCGCGCAAGCAACCTGCCCGCTGACGTGAAGGAGCGAGCCGTCGAGCTCGGCGAGCACACGCGCCGGACCACCACCAGCAGGCGCGGCCTCGTCGGGATGATCGCTGCGGTGATGCGTCTCGGTCGCATCGTCCTGAGCTCGCGCGACGTGCTGACGCCGTACGCCGCGATCTCGGCGGCCCTGCGTCCGCCGCTGCTCCTCGCCGCGCTCGTGTCGCTCGGCGTCGCGGCCGTCGAGATCCCCATCGCGGCCATCGCGTTGCTCGTCGCGCTCCTGTGGTGACGACGCGTCACGCGTGTGACGCCGCGGGCGGTCGGGGTGCGTTCGGCGACGCGGTTCAGCTCCCGCCCATCACCGACCGACCCTGGAAGAACGCGCCCTCGGCGACCACCAGCGCGCGCGAGGCGATATCGCCCTGGAGGCGCCCGGCGGACCCCACCTCGGCGCGGTTCTTGGCGCGCACGTTGCCGCGCAGCGTGCCGCCGACCGAGACGTCCTCGCCCTCGATGTCTGCCTCGACCACGCTGCCGGGCGAGAGCACGACGCTCCCCTCGGCCACGATGTGGCCCTTGAACTGCCCCTCGATCCTGATCGAGCCGCTGATCACGAAGTCGCCCTCGAGCCGCGCGCCGCGTCCGAGCACCGTCACGTCGCCGTCGTTCGCCGCCATCCCCACCTCCATCCTCGCGTGCCGCTCCCGGCGCCGTATCCAACCACGTCCAAGGCCACGGCACACCGGTTGGCTTCTGTCACCGGCGGGGCAACTGGGACAACCGTATCGTTGAGCCGTGGCGCGGGCGAGGCAGACGGTCGAGGCCGCGGGGCGGGGGGTGGTGGTCACCAACCCGCAGAAGGTCTACTTCCCGGCGACCGGCCACACGAAGGGCGACCTGATCCGGTACTACCTGTCGGTCGCCGACGGCGCGATCCGCGGGATCGACGGTCGGCCGATGATCCTGAAGCGATTCGTGAACGGCGTCGACGCACCCCCCTTCTACCAGAAGCGCGTGCCGGGCTCGAGGCCGGACTGGATCGAGACGGTGGAGCTCCGCTACCCCTCGAAGCGCACCGCCGACGAGGTCGTGGTGCGCGACGCGGCGCAGCTGCTGTGGGTCGTGAACCTGGGCTGCGTCGACCTGAACCCGCACTCCGTCCGCGCCGACGATACCGAGCATCCCGATGAGCTCCGGATCGATCTCGACCCCGTGCCGGGTGTCACGTGGCCGCAGATCCGAGACGTCGCGCTCGTCGTCCGCGACGTGCTGCACGACCTCGGCCTCACCGGATGGCCGAAGACGTCGGGATCGCGCGGGTTCCACGTGTTCTGCCGCATCGAACGGCGGTGGACGTTCCCCGAGGTCCGGCTTGCCGCGCTCGCGATCGCGCGAGAGGTCGAACGGCGGGCGCCCGATCTCGCGACGAGCCGGTGGTGGAAGGAGGAGCGACACGGCGTGTTCGTCGACTTCAACCAGAACGCGCGCGATCACACCGTCGCGTCCGCGTACTCGGTGCGACCGACGCCCGGCGCGCGGGTGTCCGCGCCACTGCGGTGGGACGAGGTGCCGGAATGTGATCCCGCAGCGTTCACGATCGACACGGTCCCGCCGCGGCACGCAGAGATCGGCGACCCGCACGACGGGATCGACGAGGCGGCCGGCTCGCTCGAGGTGGCGCTCGAGCTCGCGGCCGAGCAAGGCGATCCGGACCCGCGCCGGATCCGGCCGCTGATCGAGATCGCCCGCGCCGGGACGACGGACGAGGCGATGGCGGCGCTGGAACGCTGGCGCGAACGCCACGCGGACGTCTGGCCTTACCTCCGCCCCAACGACGTCCTCGTCGATGCGATGCGCGGCCGCTTCACGACCTGGACGCGCATCCGCATCAACCTCGAGCACGTGCCCGAGGAGGCCCGGCCGGAGCAGGAGCCGCTCGAGGTCGACTTCGACCCGTGGGCCGGGATGGAGTGGGGCCGCGAGTGAGCGAGGTCAGCGTGCCGGATCGATCGCGACCAGCCGGTGCACCGGCGCCGCGAACGGTTCGGTGCCGTGGCAGGTGAGCACGCGGGGCTCGGCCCGAGATCGTTCGATCGTGACCTCGAACCGGTCGTTCCCCGCGCTCAGCGTGACGACGATCCGGCCGTCACGCTGCGCCGCGCCGGCGGGTCGCACCTCGTCGATCCCGTCGACGCCGCGCTCGACCCGGAACAGGTGCTCCGCCGCCTGGACGGCGGTCGCGTAGCACGAGCGGCCTCGGTGATGCGGTAGGTCGATCCGGCCCTGCCGGTACCCGGTCGCAACGGACGCCGCGTCGCCGGGCGCGACGCGACCGAAATAGATCCCGTGCGGGAAGGCGATGACGTTGCCCGCGAAGCGGTCGCCGCCCACGTGCGAGCACTCCCAGATCGCCTCGGGCTCCGACGCCGCGAGCGCCCGAGCGACGGGCCTGCCGCGCTCGGCGCAGCACGGGTCGTGGCGGCCATGCGTGCACACGAGGAAGAGCGGGCCGTCGTCCCGGGGCAGCCCCGCCGACGCTCCGTCGGCGAGTCCCTCGAGGTCCATGTCCGCCACGTCGTCGATCCGGCCGAGTACGGCGCGCTCGATCCACGGCGGGCCCGGACCCGACCGGATCGCGAAGCAGGTGGCGTCCCGGTCGGGCCGTGGTAACGCCGACGGACGACGGATCAGCAGCACCCGGATGCCGAACCGCTCCTGCGCAACGCGAAGCGCGACGCGCGTGTCCGTTGGGAGTCGGGCGTCCTCGAGCGCGTGGACGCCCCACGGTCCGCCGTGCTCAATCAGCAGCCAGCTCCGGACCGTCGACGCTGTCGCGAACATCGCCTCGTGGAGGCGCTCGCTCCGGACGGAACAGCGCGCGGCTGGTGCCGGCGGTTCGGCCATCCCGCGGACGTTACCGCTCGACCCGAACGAGACCCTCGCGGACGAGCCGACGGACCAGCACCGCTCGCGCCGCCGCGTCGGCGACGTGCGAGGACAGGTCGCGCACCGCGAAGCGATCGTGCGACGCGATCGAGCGCATCGCGGGCTCGAGCCAGGACGGCATCACGAGGCGCCGATCGCCCAGCAGGACCGTCAGCTCGCCTCCGCGGGTGATCACCTCGCACACCGAACCGGGACGGCGCACGACGACCGTCGCGTCGTCGAGCGCGGCGAGCGCGGGCTCGTCCGTCAACGCCCCGCGCACGAGCGGTGCGCGCGTGGAGAGGAACATCTCGGCGCGCGAAGCCACGACGTCGTCGGTGTCCACGCGTGCGAGCGCCGACCGGAGCCGTCCGATCCGTTCGTGCAGCCCGCTCGCGCACGCGTCGCGATCGTGGAGCCATCCGGCCGGCAACGGCTCGTCGAGCGACGGGTCGGCCTCGACCCGCTTCCAGACATCGGCCAGCACCTCGCGCCACGACGTGACGTGCACGCCGACCGTCAGGTGGCCCGACAACGTCTCCTGCGTCGACGCGGCGTGCAGCGTTCCCTTCGGCATGTAGACGGTGTCGCCGGACGAGAGCGTCGCCTCCATCGGCTGACGCGCAGCCTCCCGGGGTGCCGCGTGGATCTCCCATCGCTTGGCGCCGAACGTCTGGAGCACGAACACGTCGTGCGGATCGGAATGGAGCGCGAGGCCCTGCGCGCCCGGCGGCGTGATGTACGCGTTCACCTGGCACGCATGGCCGAGCTCTACCTCGAGCTCCCGGACGAGTCCCGCAACCGGTTCCCAGTACCGGTGCAGTCCCTGGAGGACGATCGTCGCGCCCTCGCGGAACAGGTCAAAGATCTTGGCCGCGTCCGCCAGGCCGGTGAGGGGACGCGACCCGGTCCTGCCGCTCCTCGTGTAGTCGACCTCGGCGATCTGCCGGCCGGCCTGCACCACCCGGAACATCGGCGTGCGCAGGGACATCGTGGAGACGATCCGGTCGACGTCGTCGAACGACAGCAGCCGCTCGAAGGCAGCGCCCGGGGCCGCTCGGAAGACCGCGGCCGAGCGCCCCCACGTGTCCCGGAAGAACGCCGGCCCATCACGCGCGATCCGTGCGAGGGCACCCGACCGACGGACGGGTGCGTCGACCGTCACTGGTCGGTGCCGTCGGCGTCCTGCGTGTCGATGCCGTCGGTGTCCTGCGTGTCGGTGGTGTCCTGGTCCTGGGTGTCGGTGGTGTCCCGATCCTGCGTGTCGGTGCCGTCGGTGTCCTGGGTGTCTGTGCCGTCGGTGTCACGCGGCCGTTCCTCCTCGACCGTGCTCGCCGACCCCGGCATGTGCGTCCGGATCTCGTCGTCCGACAACGTGTGCTCGCCTGCCACGTTCCCCCACCTCCTGTTCCGTTCCCGGCGCCGCCCCGCCGGCGGTCGCCGCCCGTCCGCCCGGGCGTTCGATGCTATCTCCACTCTGCGGGGACGCGCTCGCGAGCCGCATCGGGTACAAACCGTGCCGATGCCCCCGGTCGCCGTCGCGCTCGAGGTCGCCGCCAAGCGCACGTTCGCCGTCGCCCTCGACTGGCCCGGCTGGACGCGCGCCGGGAAGGAGCCGGACGTCGCGCTCGAGGCGCTCCGCGCGGCCGGACCGCGCTACGCGCGCGTCCTGAAGGGGGTCCGGCTCGGGTTCGCGCCCCCGGAGGGCATCGATGGGTTCCGCGTCGTCGAGCGGCTGCGCGGGAACGCGACGACGGACTTCGGCGCGCCGGGCGCCCTCGCGAAGGCCGATCGGCGGCCGCTCGACGACGCCGAGATCCGGCGCCTGCGTTCGATCCTCCGCGCGTGCTGGAAGGCGTTCGACGCCGTCGTCTCCGGGGCCGAGGGCGCGCACCTGCGGAAGGGACCTCGCGGCGGCGGCCGCCGGACGCTCGACGCGATCGTCGAGCACGTGAACGCCGCCGATGGCGCGTACCTCTCGTCCGTCGCGGTGAAGCCGCCCATGGACGCCGCTCTCGACCAGACCCGCGCGACGATCGTCGAGGTGCTCGCCGCCGCGGGCGCGGGCGCGCTGCCGAGGACCCGTCCGCGCGGCGGACCGGTCTGGCCGCCGCGGTACTTCGTCCGGCGCGTCGCGTGGCACGTGCTCGACCACGCCTGGGAAATCGAGGACCGGCTCAACTGACGGCGGCCCGCTTTCCAGCGCGGTCAGCGGTCGCGGTCGTCCTCGTCGACGCCGCCCGCGTCCCGTCGCTGGTCGAGGACGTCGGCCTCCGGGCGGACGCCGATCTCGTCGTCGGCGTCGTCGCCCCGCGGGCGCAACTCGCGGGCCTGCTCGATCGCGTCGGCCTCGGGACGGTCGCCGACCTCGTCGGGAAGCTCCGGTTCGGGCTCGTCCGGCTCCTGTTCGAGCGCGTCGGGCTCGGGCACCTCCGGCCGTTCGCGTGCGCGGTCGCTCATCGGACGACGCCTACCCGGGATCGGCCGGCGCTACGCGACCCGGCCGCGACGGACGGAGCGGCCCGACGGCCTCGAGCAGCCGCCGCGACGCGTCCGCCACCTCGTCCACCGCTCGCTCGAACGCGTCCGCGTTGCGCTGCGACGGGACCCGGTACCCGCTCACCTTCCGGACGAACTGCAGCGCCGCCTCGCGGATCTCGGGATCGGACGCCGGACCCTCCTCGCTCCGCAACCGCTTGATGCTTCGGCACATGGCTACGAGCCTACCGGAGCCGGCGACCTTCGCTACCCGCCCCGCGAGAACGCTACGTCCGCGATGTTGACGACGCCCGACGACGTCCGCGACAGCGCGATCTCGACGGCCGCGATGCTGCCGAGATCGATCCCGGTGAACGCGCCGATCGGGAACCGGAGCTGGTTCAACACGTAGTGGCCGGCACCGCGGCGCCCCGTGGTGTAGGCGAGCGCGTCGTTGCCCACCTCGGACGCGACGACCTCGGCCCGCCGCCCCGACGTGTCCTCCAGCACGACGCTGAGATCCTGGTACGAGCCGCCCTCGTTCGCGGGGTACGCAGGGTTCACGACCGCGCGGAACTGCAACGCATCCCACGAGCGGACGTCGCCGCCGAACGGCGGAATCGCGAAGCGCAGCGTCCCAGTCGGCGAGATCCAGCCTATCGAGGCCCGACCCAGCCCGGGCAGATGTTCCTCGGTGAACCAGGAGAACGACATGTGCACGTCGATCCAGCTCCCGGGCACACATGGCGTCAGCCAGTCGTCGCCGCACCAGCCGTACAGCGCGAGCGCATCGGGCTCGATCGTGCCCTGCTGTCCCCGCGCCAGCTCCTGCGGCTCGACGAATCGCGCGAGGTCCAAGCGGCGCGCGGCAGGGCGCGAGGTAGCTCACGACCGTGCGGCCGGGGATCGGCGGGACGGCCTCCCCCGTCCACATGCCGTCGAACGCGATCTCGTTGCCGATGTACCGGCGGAAGAATCCGACGATGTACGTCGCGCCCACGCTGCGCTGCTGCCGCTCTGTGAGCCGATCGGCGCACCCGGTCCACGACCCGTCGTCGAACGAGCCCGGGTAGCCGCTCTTCGGAGACCACACCGTGTTGAACTAGTTGTGGTTGGCGCCCATCACCGTGACGGTGCTCTTCGGCGTTTGGTCGTCCGCGACCACGTAGCGAGAGTCGTCGAAGAAGTGGATCCCCTGCAGGTCCGAGACGTCGCCGTCGCAATACGGCAGCATCACGTCGAACGCCACGTCGTTGATCGTGACCCGCGTGAAGTCGACGGGCGCGAGCGCGAGCACGGCGTCGATCCCGTACGGCGTCGGCCGTTCGCGGTCGACGATCACGTTCCACACGACGCCCTCCCCGCCGCGCGAGTGCCCCATCGTCCCGATCCGGGACATGTCCACGGCGCCGACGAACATCGTCCCGAACGGATCGCCACCGACCGTCGACCACGCCTGCCAGAGGTCGAGGTGCCTCTCGACCACCTCGCCGCGCTGGCGCATCCCGCTGTCGTCGACCTGGTTGCCGAACACGTTCACGCCGTCGGCGCTGATCGAAGCGACGACGTAGCCCCAGCTCGCCAGGTTGCGTCCGATGTAGTCGTAGCCGGCGTAGTTCGGCAGCGGCTTCCAGCCCTCCGGGCACGGCCACCTGTATGTGGCGCGTCGCGCCGATAGCACGTGCTGTGGTTACCGTGCATCAGCACGATCAGCGGGTACGGCCCGCGGGCGAGGTCAACCGGATAGTGCACGTCACCGGCCAGCTCCACCTTGGCGCGCAGGCCCTTCGGCTGGAAGACCTGGTCGCCCAGGTCGTACACGCGCCGCTCGACCTCGAGGGCCCCCGGACGCCGGGGTCGTCGATCTCCGTCGCGAGGGACGCCCCAAGCTGCGGCATGCCGCCGTCGAACGAGCCGACCACCGTCGAACGCGAGCCGTACGCCGCCGAGATCGGACGCTCGGTCACGGACGCGTCCCTCGTGACGGTGGTCAGGCCGACTCGTCCGGGGACGGTACGCCGTAGCCGACGGGGCGGGCCCCGGCGAGCACAACGTACCGCTGCGCCCTCGGCGGGAACCTCCCGGCGACCGTCACGCGGAACACGGTCGTGGGGACGGCGGCGTGGCGCGCAAGCAGCTCGGCGGGCACGCGGACCCGCTCCACCGTCACGTCGCCCTCCGTCCGGATCCTCGTCCCGGTCGCCCGCAGGGCGGCGCCGAAGACGTCGGCAGGGACCGTGTTGACGCATCGCGGCGCGACCGGCGAGGGATCGTCCGAGCCGGCCGACGAGATCGGAGCGTTCGTCGCGACACCGAGCAGCGGCACGACGAGGACGGCGAGCAGCAGACGACGGACGGCAGGCGAACGCGGGCGGAGGGCCCACGTGCGTTACCGAGCGGCTGCTGGTGTTCAGGCGTACCGGCGGCACGCCGCGCAGAAGTACCAGCTCTCGTTGCCTTCGCGGACGAACGCGGTGTACTCGCCGCACGCCGCGCACGTGCGCATGGACACGCGCGGCAGGTCCTCGCGCGGGACGACCAGGACCAGCCGCGGAGCGGGCGCCTCTGCGTGGCGCTGGATCGCTGGAACCGACATCTCGAGCCTCCTTCCTGCCCCGGGTCCATACCCAGATTGACGCGCGGGCAGGCACGGGGTACACCTGGGGCCCCGGCGTGGAAGGGAGGCGACCATGCTGACGGACATCCTCGTATCGCTGGAAGATCGTCCCGGCGAACTGGCCAGGGTCGGCGAGGCGCTCGGCAGGGCAAGCATCAACATCGAGGGCGCGATGGGCTTCGCGCACGAGGGGCGTGGGTTCGCGCACGTCCTCGTCGCGGACGCCTCGGCCGCGCGGCGCGCGCTCGAGTCCGACGGGCTGAAGGTCGAGGGCGAGACGGAGCCGCTGATCATGGATCTCAGCGCCGACGTAGATCGCCCGGGGGCGCTCGGAGAGAACGCGCGACGCGCCGCCGACGCGGGGATCAACCTTCGGTTCCTGTACCTCGCGACAAAGGACCGCGCCGTCGTGGGCGTCGACGACCCCGACGCGGCGCGCCGCGCGCTCGGCATCTAGCGCTTCACGCGACCACGAAGCGGTCGACGGCGACGAGCGTCCCGCCCGCGGCGGGGCGCGAGGTGCCGAGCACGACGATCCGCAGCGTGTGCGGTCCGTCTGCGAGCCCTGTGACGCCCTCCGCCACGTCGTACGCCGGTTCGCTGGCGTAGTTGTCGACGGTCCGCACGAGCGCGCCGTCGACGTAGATCGCCGCACGGCCCTGCCGCGGCCCACGGACCGTGTACCAGTCGACCGAGGTTCCGCGGAACGCGAACGTCACGGAGGCGCGGGCGAGGTCGGCCGCGGCGATGGTACCGCCCGACGCGCGCGGCGCGTCGACGCTCCCCCACCTGTACGCGAGCTGGGGCGTGCGAACGACGTCCCCGCCGACTCCGAACCCGTCGACGACCACCTGCGTGTCCGTCGCATCGGGTGACCGCGTCCCAAGGACGCGGATCGTGATGGTGTGCGAGCCGCGCGCGAGACCGCCGAACGTGCGTCCGACGCCGAACACCTGGCGGGCTGCGTACTGGTCGAACGTTGCCAGGCGCCGGCCGTCGACCAAGACCGCAGCCTTCCCCAGCGCCGGACCTTCGGCCGTGTACCAGATCACAGACCGCCCCGCGAACGCGAACGAGGCCGTCGCGCCGCGGAGTCGCTCGACCGCGTACGAGCCGCCGTACGCCCGCCGATTCGCCGCCGTCCGCCAGGCGTAGCCGAGGGCCCGGCTCCGGTCGTCGACCTCCGTCGCCGCTCCGAACGGCAGCTCGACGGTCGCCGCGGCGATGCCGGCGAAGTCCTCGATCGTCGGCACGACGGTGGCCGGGTTCACGGCGACCGTGTAATCCTCCCCTGCCAGCAGCGGTGCTACAGGCGTGGCCCGAACCGACCGGACGGGGCCGTCGAAGCAGTCGACGATGGTTGTCACCGACCGGCAGACCAGGTCGAGGTCGACGAGGAAGCCGTCCGCGGACGTCCACATCACCACGTTGCCGTCGGTGACGCGCCGCACCGCCTCGCTGAAGCTCACCGTGATCGGTTCCGTCAGCCCGGCCGGCGGTACGACCGTGGCGACCGGGGGCATGACGTCGGGTGACGGGATCGTCACCGGGTCGAGCGACGAGCCCTGGAACCAGTCGAGGTCCACGCGTCCGCCGATCCCCGGAACGGTTCCGTCGGACGTGTACTGCCAGAACGTCCATCCGTTCCCGGTCCAGTTCTCGGCGGGAACCCGCGGCGAGTCGACGCCCCAGTGCGCCACCCACAGCACGGTGTACCCGGCGTCGGCGACGGCGGTCGTGTCCCCGGTACGGTTCTCCCAGCCGTTCGGACTGGTGTAGACCATCGGCCGCACGCCAAGTCGCTCGGTCACCCGCCCCAGCCACGTCAGCACCCACTGCGTTACCTGGAACTGCGTCAGGCCGCCCGTCCGCTCCAGGTCGAGCGCGGGGATCAGGTTGCCTGGCAGGAGGCGAGCCGTGTCGACGAAGTGGTCGGCCTCGGCGATCGCATCGCCCGTCGTGGCGTCCGGACGCGCGAAGTGGTACGCCGTGAACGCGATCCCGGCCCCCTGGGCGCCGGCTTTGTTCGTCGCGTACATCTCGTCGACGCCGCTGCGACCGTCGGTCGCCTTGGCGATCGCGAACCGCACGCCGGACCCGGCGACCTGCGCCCAATCGATCGTGCCCTGCCAATGGGACACGTCGATCCCGGGCAGGCGCTCCGCGGTCTGGGCGCGCGCCGCCGGCGCCGCGACGAGGAACGGCAGCAGGGAGACAGCGACGAGCAACGCCGCGAGCGCGCGTGAAGGGAGATGTCTGGTCGCGATCGGTCGGCCCCCCGGACCAAGTCAAGTGCGCGGCAGGCTATCGGAGCGCTACGTGGGCGTCACGGTCGCACCCCGCGATCGCGCCACGATCGACTGTCGCCGGCGCGCGCCGTCGCTAGGCTCGGGGACCTTGAGTCCGGTCGGAGGGGTGCCCGTGGTCCGCGTCCGTCGCGTTGTGCGCAGCACCGTCGCCGCGGCGGTCGCGGCGCTGCTGGTCGCGTGCGGGTTCTTCGGCGATGAACCTGGATCGTCGCCGAGCCGATCGCTCGAGACGCCGGCGCCCTACGAGCTCACCATGGACCTCCGCTGGCTCACGGGGCGCGGCCCGGACGGCCCGGTCCGGCGGCGCGCGCTCACCGACGCGGGGGAGGCGGTCCGTGACGCGATGGAGCGGCTCTACTCGATCTCATTCGTCGACCCGGCCGAGTGGGACGGCGGACGCTTTCCTCGGCTCGCCGACGGGTTCGCGGGCGACGCGCGCGCGACCGTTCGTCGCGACGTCGAGGCCCTTACGCTCGGATCCGCGGCCGGCGTCGTTGACTCCGTCCGTCCGGACCTGGCTCGGCTGGACGTGCGGATCTTGGCCGATGCCTCCAAGCGGCCGGTAGCCGCGTTCGCCACCGTGGCGTTCGAGGCCACGGCGATCGCAGGCCCGGCCGAGCTCTCGATCCGACACGGCGGCGACTTCACGCTCCGCAAGCTTCGAGGCGGCTGGCGCGTCGTCGCGTACGACGTGCGCGGGCGCGTCCCGACGGCGGAGGACGTCCGCGCGAAGGTCCGAACCGCGTCGTTCACGCCAGAGGTCCCGTCGGACGACGCGATGTTCCTGCTGGTGATCGGCAGCGACGCCCGGCCGGGGCAGCCCGTTGCCCACACACGTGCCGACTCGCTGCACATCATCGGCTTGAACCCCCGGCTCGGTCGCGCCTCGATTGTCGGGATCCCTCGCGACTCGTTCGTTCCGATCCCCGGCCACGGCGTCGACAAGATCAACGCGTCGCTGGTCCGTGGCGGGCCCGAGCTCGTCGTCGACACCGTCGAACGGCTCGCCGGGATCCGGATCGATGCCTACGTGCTCACGGGGTTCGAGGGGTTCAGGCAGCTCGTCTCGGCCGTGGGCGGGATCACCGTGAACGTCCCCTACCTGATGTCGGAGCCGGCGATGCCAACGCTGCGTCCCGGCCGTACCCGCCTGGACGGCCGGCGAGCACTCGCGTTCAGCCGGAACCGTCACGATGCGCCGGGCGGAGACTTCGGGCGGTCGCTGAACCAGGGGCGGCTTATCATCGCCGCGCTCCAGGAGCTGCAGCGGGACGTCCGCGAAGACCCGGCGAACCTCGTCGCGTGGGCGGTCGCCGCAGCGCGGTTCGTTCGCACGGACCTCTCGTTCGCCGACAGCCTGGAGCTGCTGCTCGCCGCGAACTCGATCGACCCGGACCGCGTCCGCAACGTGGTCGTGAGCGGGAGCGGCGGGCTCGTCGGGGGCAGCAGCGTCGTGTTCCTAGGCGGCCGTGCGCGGGCGATCTTCCGCGATCTCGCGCGCGACGCCGTCCTCGGCGGCTGAGCCGTACGCGGATCGTCCGGCCGGCGCGACCACGCCCGGCGGGTAGGCCGCGTCGGCGCGGGAGAAGGCGAGCGATGCGACGGGCACCACGGATCCGCGGCGGGCTCGGGATGCGCCTCCCCGCGCTGTTCGCGGGGCTGACGCGGCGTGGCGTCGGCCCTCTACATCGGGGCGGGGCTGGGCGCCGGCCACGGGACTCGCTGATGCTGGCGCTCTCGAGGAGGACGGGCGCGCGGATCGCGGTCGTCCCCGGAGCACGCGACGTGGTGACGTGAGGCCCGCTAGGCCTGATCCTCGGCCGGCTGGGCCTCGGGCCCGGAGGGGAGGAACTCGCTCTGCTCCGGCGGGCCGACGGGCGGCCCGGGCTCGAGCACGCCGGCGGCGCGATCCGCACGCCGCTGGTTGCGGGCGAGCCTGCGCTCCTCGCGGGCGACGGCCTTCTTGGCCTTAGCGTCACGGCGCTGACGCTTCCCGAAGCTATCCGGCATGCCACCACTGTACGCGAACTCGTTCGGTCACGACCGAGGTGCTCGGCGGCGTCAGGCGCGAATCGCCGCGACCGACTCGCCCAGCGTCCGCACGGAGACCTCGGTGATCGGGCTCGCCACCACGATGATCTCGTCGGCCCCGGCCTCGGACAGCGCACCGATGCCGTCCGCGATCCGCCCACCATCGGCCTCGAGCGGCTCCACGCCCGGCGCGAGCGGCCGCTCGCCGGCGTCTCGGTCGAACAACACAAGCACGCACGCGCTCCGGGCCACCTCCGCGGGGTCTCGGCCGACGCGCTCGCACGCGTCGTCGACCTTCGCGAGCTCTCGCCGGAGACCGTCCGGCGTGTTGCCGTACAGGTCGTACCACGTGTTCCACGCATCGACGTGCGGCAGCGCCGTGGCCAGAACCCTCTGGCCGGTGCTCCCGATCATCAGCGGCGGCCGACGTGTGGGGCGCGGAAGCAGCACGGCATCCTCCAGCCCGTAGAAGCGACCGGCGAACGTCACACGCTCGCCATCGAGCAGCCGCCGGACGATCGCGAAGGCCTCCTCGAACCGCGACGCGCGGGCGTCGAACGACAGCCCGAACGCTCGGAACTCGGTCTCGTTCCACCCGGCGCCGATGCCCAGGACGAAACGCCCTCCCGAGACCTCGTCCACGGTCGCCGCCATCCGCGCGAGCACCCCCGGCGGGTGGAACGCCGTGCACGCGACGAGGGGGCCGAGCCGGACCCTGGTCGTCACGGCGGCGAGCGCCGCCAGGAGCGCCCACGCGTCCCACGGGCCGCGCTCGGGCCGCCCGTCATCGCGGTACAGCAGATGGTCGCCCGTCCAGATCGAGTCGAGGCCGACCTCCTCTGCGGCCCGCGCCATCGCCAGGTACTCGGCCCAGCCGACGCGCCGCTCGACCTCGGGAAGCTGCACGCCAACGCGCACCGCCGTCGCCACGGCGCGCAGTGTACGCGCGGCCCCTTGCTCGAACGTTACGGAGCCGGAGAGGAGGCCTCGCCGGCCTCGGGCCCTTCCGTCGGCTCCCAGGGCTCGATCAGGCTCGCGGTCGCGCTGGGAATCTTGGATGCGCTGAGCCAACGGCGACGCCCGGTGATGAACGGGACCAGGCCGTCGATCGAGACGACGAAGCACTGGCGGAACCGCAGGGGCGAGCTCGCCACCGAGGCCTGCGCTGCCACGACGACGGCGTCCACCCACTCGTCGACCCCGGCCTGCATCATGAGCTGCCGGACGTTGCCCGCGGCCCCGCGCGCCTGCCGAAGCACGTGGTCGGCGGGTTTGCCGTTGTAATAGAGCTGTCCGACCTTGCGATAGAAGACGCCCTCCCAGGCCTTCGTCTCGAGCGCGAAGACGCCCGTGGGACCGATCACGACATGGTCGACGTCCCCCTGGCCGGTCTCGACCCCGTGGAGGACCCGGTACGACGGCGGCAGCTCGCTCAGCGCGTCGGCGACAGCCTCCTCGCCGAGGATCCCCTTGCGGAGCGGCTCTGGGTCGAGCCCCCGATTCCCCTGCCGCTCCAGGACGAACAGGAGCCCGAGGGCGAGGAACGAGGCCGGCCACCACCAGACGCCGATCAGGGCGAGCGAGATCGCCGCCACGACGGCGGCGGCGATCACCGCCACACGGATCCGCAGCTGGGACCTCAGGAACGCAGCTGGCTTCCGCTCGATCGCTGTACCGGACCGCCGACCCGCCGGAGGAAGCGGGCGGGCGCTCCGGCCTCCTCTCAGCATCGTAGGCGATGGGCGCAGCCGTAACCGTCTCGAAACACATCGGGCGTTGTGTCGCATCGCCGTCGCACGTACAACCTCGCTCATCGTTCTGCAGCCGTTCGGATCGGAAGGGTGATGAGCGTGTCGATCGTTCCCGGAGATACCGCGTGGATCCTGGTGTCGGCGGCGCTCGTGATGTTCATGACGCCCGGCCTGGCGCTGTTCTACGGCGGCCTCGTTCGCTCCAAGCACGTCCTCGGGACGATCGCGCAGTCGTTCGTCGCGCTCGCGGTCGTCGCGGTCATCTGGGTCCTGGTCGGGTACACCCTGGCGTTCGGGCCCGATCTCGGAGGCGTCGTCGGCGGTCTCGCACACGCCGGGTTCGCTGGGATCGGGGCGGAGCCCGAGTCGTGGGCACCGACGGTCCCTGGATCGGCGTTCGCGACCTTCCAGCTGATGTTCGCGATCATCACGCCGGCGCTCATCACCGGCGCCGTCGCCGAGCGGATGCGGTTCGGCGCCTACCTCTTGTTCCTCGCCGCCTGGTCCGTGCTGGTGTACGCGCCCTTGGCGCACTGGGTCTGGGGCGGCGGCTTCCTCGGCGCCGACGGAATCGGCGCCCTCGACTTCGCCGGCGGGACCGTCGTTCACGTGAACGCCGGCGCGGCCGCGCTCGCCGCGATCGTGTACGTCGGGCGCCGGAAGGACTATCCGCGAGGCGCGTTCGTCCCGCACAACGTTCCGATGGTGATCCTCGGCGCCGCGATCCTGTGGTTCGGATGGTTCGGGTTCAACGCCGGCAGCGCCGTCGCGGCCGGCGGCATCGCGGCCGGATCTTTCCTCGCGACACACCTGGCAGCAGCGACCGCGATGCTGGCCTGGCTGGGGCTCGAGTGGACACGGCATCGGCACGCGACGACCATCGGCGCGGCAACCGGTGCCGTCGCCGGGCTCGTGGCGATCACGCCGGCCGCCGGGTACGTCACGCCAATGGCCGCGCTCGTGATCGGGGCGGTCGCCGGCGCCGTGTGCTTCGGCGCGGTTGAGCTGAAGCATCGCCTCGGGTACGACGACTCGCTCGACGTGGTTGGTGTGCACCTGGCGGGTGGGGTAGCGGGTGCGCTGTTGACCGGTATCTTCGCGAGCGCCGCCGTCAACGCGGCCGGCATCGACGGGAGCGTCACGCAGCTGCTCCGCCAGGCGGCCGCGGTCGGTGTCTCGGGCGGGTTCTCCTTCGGGGCGACGCTCGCGATCCTCGCGCTCATCGACCGCGTCATACGGGTGCGCGCGTCGGAGGCCGAGGAGGACCTGGGACTCGATGCGACGCTGCACGGCGAGACCGCGTACTCGTTCGGCGAGCGTACGGGCCTGTGGCGTGCGTCGACGGACGGCCTCGACCCCGACGACGAGCTCCGGCGGCTCAGCGAACGAATCGTCGCCGAGGCGACCCGGCGCACGATCGAGGCGCTCCGAGCGCCGAGCCCGCTCGACTGACCCTCCATTTCTGACCGCGGCGCGGGGCGCGGCCCTCGGTTGCACCGACGCGAACCGACGCGAGCCGACCCGACGCGTTAGTGTGCGCGCGAGCCGTCGACCGGAGGCAGCATGGACACGGGAACGGATGCCTCCCGCGCGCCCGAGACGCGCCACGAGCCGCGGGGGCCCCTCGACTCGACCCGCGTCCCGCGGTTCGCTGGCCTTGCCACGTTCGCGCGGCTGCCCCGCCTCGAGCAGGTAGGGCGATGCGACGTCGCGCTCGTCGGCGTTCCGTTCGACTCGGGGACGACGTATCGGCCGGGGGCGCGGTTCGGCCCGAGCGCGATCCGGCAGGCGTCGCGGCTGCTCCGGCCGTACCACCCCGGGCTCGACGTCGAGCCGTTCGGCGACCAGCAGGTCGTCGACGCCGAGGACATCGCGACCAACCCGTTCGACATCGCCGAGGCGATCGCCACGATCGAGGCGGCCGCGAACGACCTGCTCGCGTCGTCGGGCCGGCTCATCGCGCTCGGGGGGGACCACACGATCGCTCTGCCGCTGCTGCGTGCCGTGACCTCGCGTACCGGTCGGATCGCGCTTATGCACTTCGACGCGCACCTCGACACGTGGGACACCTACTTCGGGGCGCCGTACACGCACGGAACTCCTTTCCGGCGGGCCTTCGAGGAGGGGCTGCTCGCCGAGGAGGCATCCGTGCACGTCGGGATCCGCGGCCCGCTGTACGCGAGGCAGGATCTGGCCGACGACGCGGCGTTCGGGTTCCGGGTCATCTCGGCGATGGACCTCGAGACCGACGGGATCGCCGGCGTTGCCGAACGGATCCGCGGGCGCGTCGGGGACCGCCCCGTCTACGTATCCATCGATATCGACGTGCTCGACCCGAGCCATGCACCCGGCACCGGGACCCCGGAGGCGGGCGGCCTGTCCAGCCGGGAGCTGCTCGGGATCCTGCGCGCGATGGATGGGTTACACGTGGTCGGCGCCGACATCGTCGAGGTCGCGCCGGCGTACGACCACGCGGAGATGACGGCCATCGCGGCGAGCCACGTCGCGTACGAGCTGCTGGGCGTGATGGCGAGAAC
Source organism: Actinomycetota bacterium (assembly GCA_046729855.1). Lineage (GTDB taxonomy): Bacteria > Actinomycetota > UBA4738 > UBA4738 > HRBIN12 > DATHSY01. The sequence continues at coordinate 27,035 of JBKPHM010000088.1, forward strand.
GGCGGGGTCCTGATGGAGGGCGCACGGAAGGGAGGCTTACGTGTTCGGAGACAGGCGCTACAGCCGGCGGGAGTTCTTGAGGCGGGTGCCGGCGGCGGGGGCTGCGCTGTCGCTCCCGGCGATCCTGGCCGCGTGCGGGCGCGAGCCCGAGGGCCCGGGCGGCGGCGGCACGACCGCTGCGCCGACCGCGATCGACACCGGGAACATCGAGGGCGCTCGCATCAAGGTCAGCACGTACGGGGGCTTCTTCGAGGAGAACTTCGCCAAGATGTACCCCGCGTTCACGAAGGAGACGGGTGTCGAGGTCGAGTCCGTGGAGGAGCCCACGTCGGAGGTCTGGGTCGTTCAGCTCCAGCAGGCCGTGGACGCGGGCACGACGCCACCCGCGGACGTGTCGATGCTCTCCGGTGTGGGGATCCAGCGGGCGATCAAGGGCGACATCCTGGCGAAGTACTCGGCCTCGGACATCCCGCAGGCCGAGAATCTGGCCGAGGGGTACCTGCGATTGGACGACGAGGACTTCGTCGCGGGGGTCGGCGGCGTCTCCTGGTACATAACGCTCGTGTCGAACACCGACCGCGTTCCCGAGAGTCCCGACTCGTGGACCGCGTTCTGGGATCCCCAGTGGCAGGACCAGCTGGCGCTGCTGAAGAACGCGGGCAACAGCTTCCTGATCGAGACGACCGCGGCCACGTTCTTCGACGGCTACGACATCCTCGAGACGCAGGACGGGGTGATGGAGGTACTGACCAAGCTGCAAGAGGTCAAGCCGAACGTGAAGCTGTGGTACCGGGACGAGGCGATCGCGCAGAACGCCTACAACACCGGCGAGGTCTCGCTGGGGCAGTTCTACCACGACATCACGACCTACGCGGCCGAGGTGGAGGGCGAGCCGCTGCGCAGCGTCTTCCCGACCGAGGGGGCGATCCTGGACTCTGGGTTCTGGGCGGTCACGAAGACGACTGAGAACCTCGCGGCGTGCGTGGCGTTCGTCGACTACATGTGCCGGCCGGAGATCCAGGCCGAGCTGGCCCGCACGCTCGGGACGACGCCGACCGCGAAGAAGGAGACCATGGACCTCACCGAGGCGGAGTTCGAGGCCGTCGGCGGCCCCGGCCCGGAAGCGGCGCTCCGGCCGAAGTACGAGATGTACGACGAGTGGGAGGACTGGATCGACCAGCAGTGGACGGAGATGATCCTGTCGTAGCGCGAGGCCCGTCGTGGACGAACGGGGAGGGCTGAGGCTCCAAGGTCTGGTCAAGCGGTTCGGCGACCTGACCGCGGTCGCCGGCATCGATCTTGAGCTGCCGCCGGGTCGGCTGATCTCCTTTCTGGGCCCGTCGGGGTGCGGTAAGACGACCCTCCTGCGGATGATCGCGGGACTCGAACGACCGACCGAGGGCCGCGTGTTCGTGGATGGCGAGGACATCACCGACCGCCCGCCGCACACCCGCGACATCGGGATGGTCTTCCAGACGCTCGCGCTGTTCCCACACCTGTCGGTCGCCGGCAACATCGGCTACGGGCTCAGGATCCGCGGCACCCCCGCGTCGGAGACCCGCGGGCGCGTCGACGAGCTGCTGGCGCTGGTCTCGCTCGAGGGAACCGGCGACCGCAGGGTTGCGCAGCTGTCCGGGGGCCAGCGGCAGCGGGTCGCCACGGCCAGGGCACTCGCCCTCGAGCCCCGCCTGTTCCTGCTGGACGAACCCCTGTCGGCGCTCGACGCGAACCTTCGCGAGCAGCTGCAAGTGGAGCTTCGGCTCCTCCAACAGAAGCTCGGGATCACCACGATCATGGTCACGCACGACCAACGGGAGGCGATGACGATGTCCGACCTCGTCGTCGTGATGCAGGCCGGCCGAGTCGAACAGGTCGGTCAGCCTCTCGAGGTGTACCGGCGGCCGGCCACGGCGTTCGTCGCGCGGTTCATCGGCAGCACGAACCTCCTCCGCGGGCAAGTGTCCGGCAACGGGCGGGTGCGCCTTGCCGACAGGTACTTCGACGTCCCTGGGGCACCCGCCGGGCCGGCCGGCGAACCCGTACTGCTGTCGGTGCGTCCCGAGGACGCACACATCGACGTCGGCCGGGGGGATGGGGTGAACTCCCTGCCTGGCACGGTCGTGTTCGTCCGCGACCTCGGCGAGCTGTTCGAGTGCTACGTGGATTGCGGTTTCGACGAGAACGTCGTCGTCGCCGGCAGCCCCCGCGAGCGCGTTTCCGTGAGCCAGGGGGACCATGTGCAGGTCCGCTTCCCGCCCGATGCCTGCGTGGTGGTGCGACCGTGAGCGACCGCCCGCCTCCGACACGCGGCGCGTACGTCGTGCTGGCCGCGCCGGTCGCGATGCTCGTGGTGTTCTTCCTGATCCCCTTCGGGATCATGGTCGCCGCGTCGTTCTACCACCGTATCGAGGGCGGCTTCTACACACCTGCCTTCGAGCTCGACAGCTGGCGGCGGCTCTTTCAGGAGGTCTTCCTCGAACGGGCGCTGTTCTCGATCATGATCTCCCTCGTGGCCGGCGCCGTGTGCACGATCGTCGCATTCCCCTTCACGTACTTCCTCACGCGGATGCGGCGGCGTCCGCACGTTGCGCTGCTGATCCTGGTCCTGTCCGCGCTCTCGCTGTCCGAGGTGATCGTCGGGTTCACGTGGAGCGTCGTGCTCGGTCGCGCGGCCGGCTTCTCCAACGTCCTCGTCTGGCTGGGCGTGATGGAGGAAGCGAAGGCGTACTCGCCGAGCTTCGTGGCGGTGCTGTTCGGCCTGTCCTACATCGCGTTCCCGTACTGCGTACTGACCCTGTATCCGTCGCTGTCGCGATTGGACCGAGAGGTGACCGAAGCGGCCCAGACCATGGGAGCATCGCCCTGGCGGACGTTCTGGACCGTCGTCGTCCCCATCTGCCGGCCGATCATCATGGCGGGGTTCCTGCTCGTCTTCGTGTTTACGCTCGGCAGTTACCTGATCGCGGTCATCCTCGGACGGCCGCAGCACTGGACGCTGTCGGTGTTCATCTCCGACCAGGCGTCGTTCAACGCCAACGTGCCGTTCGCCGCGGCGATGGCGATCTTCCTCACGGCCCTCTCGCTCGCCGTCGTGGGCGTCGTCACGCTGATCGAGTCACGGACCCGGAGGCTCGCCTGATGCGGTCGCTGAAGTGGGTCGTCACGGCGCTCACGCTCGTGTTCCTCGTCGCTCCGCTGCTCGTCGTCGCGATCGTGTCCTTCAACGAGAACCGCTACATGGACTTCCCGCCGCAGGGCTTCTCCCTCGACTGGTACGCGGAGCTCTGGACCGATCTCGGGTGGCGATCCGCGATCCTCCGCAGCGGCATCATCGCCACGATGGGCGCCGCGGTCGCCGTCGCGATCGCGACGCCCCTCGCGTACGTGCTCCGTGCCTATCACGTCCGGCTCGCGCCGCTGCTGTACTCGCTCGGGATCCTGCCGTTCATGCTGCCCCCTGTCATCAGCGCACTCGGCGCGCAGATCTTCTGGAACGCGACGGGGCATGTGGGGAGGATCGAGAACGTCATCATCGCCCACGGGATCTTCTTCTCCACGCTCCCTCTCATCACGATCAGCCTCGCGATGGAGACGATGGATCCCGCCCTTCCCGAGGCGGCGCAGACGCTCGGCGCGAACCCCCGGACGACGTTCCGGACGATTACGCTGCCGCTGCTGGTCCCATCGATGATCACCGGCTATGCCGCGGCGTTCGTCCTCAGCCTGAACGAGTACATCATCGCGTTCCTGGTCGCGGGGTTCTCGGTCGAGACGCTGCCGATCAAGATCTTCAATGGTCTCCGCTACGGGTTCTCGCCGACGATCGCGGCGGTCGCCGTCGTGTTCATCCTCGTCGCCGCCACCGTGTTCACGCTCTTCGCGGTCTTCGGGAACTTGTTGAAGTTCCTGGGGGCGGACCCCGCGATCCTGGAGCGGAACGAACCCTAGTCGCGGAGCGCCGCCAGGCGCCGGGCGGCCTCGTGGAGCGTCTCCAGGCGCTTGCTGAACGAGAACCGCACGAGGTGGCGTCCGTTCACGGGATCGGAGAAGAACGACGAACCCGGCACGACCGCGACGCCGACCTCCGTCGTCATGTGGATCGCGGTCTCGGTGTCGTCGCCGAGACCGAGATGCGAGATGTCCGCCATCACGTAGTACGCGCCCTTCGGCGGGTGCGCCTCGAAGCCGTGATCCCAGAGCGTCTTCATCATCAGCTCCCGGCGCTCCGCGTACTCCTCGGCCGTCCGCGCGTAGTACGAGGTCGGCAGGGACAGCGCCGTCGCGCCGGCGTGCTGCAACGGCGTCGGCGCTCCGACCGCCAGGAAATCGTGGACCTTGCGGATCCCGTCGGCGACCTGCGGCGGCGCGATCGCCCACCCGACGCGCCAGCCGGTCACCGCGTACGTCTTGGACAGCGCGCTGATCGTGACGGTTCGGTCCTCCATGCCGGGGATGGTCGCGATCGGGACGTGGCGTTCGCCGTCGTACAAGATGTGCTCGTAGATTTCGTCCGTGAACGCGATCGCGTCCCACCGTTGGCAGAGCTCCGCGATCACGCCGAGCTCGGCCGCCGAGAACACCTTCCCCGTCGGGTTGTTCGGCGTATTCACGATGATCCCGCGCGTCCGCGGCCCGAACGCCGCACGAAGCTCGCGCCCGTCGAACGTCCAATCCGGCGGAGACAAGCGGACCAAACGCGGGACGGCCCCGGACAGGATCGTGTCGGGCCCGTAGTTCTCGTAGAAGGGCTCGAAGATCACGACCTCATCCCCAGGGTTGATCGTGCCGAGCAGCGAGGCGATCATCGCCTCTGTCGAGCCGCAGGTGACGCACAGGTGCCGCTCGGGATCGACATGCATGCCATAGTCACGCTCGTACTTGACGGCGAGCGCCTCGCGGAACTCCGGTTCGCCCCAGGTGATCGGGTACTGGTTGAGGTCGGCATCGATCGCGACCTTGGCGGCGTCCTTGACCTCCTGCGGCGCGGCAAAGTCGGGGAACCCCTGGGCCAGGTTGATCGCCCCATGCAGGATCGCGAGCCGCGTCATCTCGCGGATCACCGACTCTGTGAACGACTCCGTACGCCGCGAGGCCCGCACCCGCTCCGACATAACGCCGAGCCTAGCAGCGCCGTATGACTGGCCGCGCTAAGGCCTCCGACCTATCGGTAGCGCCCATGCGTCTCGTCCGCGCCGCCCAGACCTGGGAGTGGCGGCTCGTTGAGCGCGGGAGACCTCCCTACATTCTGACCCTGTCGATGTGGGTTGAAGACTGCGTCGGGCTTGGCGACAGTCAGTTCGGCGGACTTGCGTACCGGACGCTCGCCACAAGCGGGACGAAATCGGCGGGATCGATGAGAGGCGGAGCGAGCGGCGACAGGGGCATCACGTAGAGCCTGTACTGCAGACGTTTGTGCGACCACACCAGGGTTAGTTCAGGGAAGGTCGGGTCATTGGTACGTAGGCCGAGACCTGCGTGCCGTCGATCCCGAAGGTCGCCTCCAGGTGGGCGTTGTAGTCAAGCAGTCGCGTGGGATCCGGGTCGGAAGCAAGCTCCAGCGCGAACCGGTCGGAGACTAGGTACTCGAACGCGAAACTGCGCCGATCCCTGCCACCGATCGCGGCGAGCCATCGCAGCTGGTACCCCGTCGGCGGACGGATCCACAAGGGTCATGCTGGAGTATCGGCGAGACGCCACGATTGGTTGACGAGTGCCATGCAGGTGTCGCTTCCCATCGGAAACGAGGGTCGTCCCCCGAGATGTCGCTGTCCGGTGACGTCGTCGCGCGTGTCCGGGAGGATGGGTGCGTGACGCGCGCCTGGAACTTCTCCGCCGGCCCTGCCACGCTGCCGCTGCCGGTGCTGGAGCGCGCGTGGGACGAGTTCCTCGAGCTGCCGGGCGCTGGTGCGTCGGTGCTCGAGATCAGCCACCGTTCCTCAGCGTTCGAGGCGGTGATCGAAGAAGCCGAGGCGAACCTGCGCGACCTGCTCGGCATCCCGCAGACGCATCGCGTGCTGTTCCTGCAGGGCGGCGCGTCGCTTCAGTTCTCGATGGTGCCGATGAATCTGCTGCGCGGGCGGACCGCGCCGGCCGAGTACGTCCTCACCGGCACGTGGTCGAAGAAGGCACTGGCCGAGGCGCGGCGAGAGGGCCACCTGCGGGTCGCGTGGGACGGTGCGGACGGCGGCTGGCGGTCGGTCCCCGACCTGGCGAGCCTCGCGCTCGACCCCGACGCCCCGTACGTGCACGTCGCCTCGAACGAGACGATTCAGGGCGTCCAGTTCCCCACTGGCTTCGAGCCCGCGAGCGGCCCGCCGCTCGTGTGCGACGCAAGCTCCGACTTCCTGTCCAGGCCGCTGCCGATCGATCGATACGCGCTGCTGTACGCCGGGGCGCAGAAGAACGCCGGCATCGCCGGCCTGACGATCGTCGTGATCCGCGAGGAGGTGCTCGCAGGCGTCCGCGACGGGCTGCCGGCGATGCTCGACTACCGGACGTACGTCGAGCACCGCTCGCTCTACAACACGCCGCCGACGTTCGCGATCTACATGCTCGTGCTCGTGACGCGGTGGCTGCGCGACGAGATCGGCGGGCTCGACGAGGTCCGCGAGCGCAACCTCGAGAAGGCTGCGCTTCTGTACGAGGCGATCGACGGGAGCGGTGGGTTCTACCGCGGGCACGCCGATCACGACGCCCGCTCAGCGATGAACGTGACCTGGCGGCTGCCCAGCGAGGAGCTCGAGCGACGGTTCGTCCGGGAGGCGACCGACCTCGGCCTGCTCGAGCTGAAGGGCCACCGCACCGTCGGCGGCATCCGGGCGTCGATCTACAACGCCATGCCGGTCGAGGGCGTCAAGGAGCTCCGCTCCTTCATGGACGAATTCCTCGCGCGCCACGGGTAGCGGCTCCGAGTTGTCGGTCAGGGCACGATGACCGGGACACCCTCCGGCGAGCCCGCTCGGAGCGCCGCGATCGCGTCGTTCGCGCGCTCGAGCGGGAACAGCTGCGCGCGCGTCCGCACGGGGATGTTCGCGGCAACCGCGAGGAACTCCTTCCCGTCGGCGCGCGTGAGGTTCGCGACCGACCGTAGGACGCGTTCACCCCAGAGAAGCTCGTACGGGAACGACGGGATGTCGCTCATGTGGATCTCGCCGCACACGACGGTGCCGCCCGGCGCGACCGCCGAGAGCGCACGCGGCACGAGCTCCCCCGCACTTGCAAACACGATCGCGCCGTCCAGCTCCTCCGGCGGCGTGGCGTCCGAAGGCGCCGACCAGTCCGCACCTTCCGCGAGCGCGGCGCGAGCGCCCTCCTCATCCCCGGGCCGGACGAACGCGAACACGTGGCGACCCTCTGCGCGGGCGACCTGCGCGATGATCCGCGCCGCGTTGCCGAACCCGTAGATCCCCAAGCGCTCGGCATCTCCGACGGCGCGCAGGCACCGCCAGCCGATCAGGCCACCGCACAGCAGCGGAGCCGCGTCCACGTCGGCGAACCCCTCGGGGATCCGCAGGCACGAGATGGCGTCCGCCACGACCGCCTCTGCGTATCCGCCATCGAGGTCGTAGCCGGTGAACCGGGCGCGTCGGCACAGGTTCTCCCGGCCGCTCGTGCAGTACCGACACTCGCCGCACGTCGTCGCGAGCCAGGGGATCCCGATGCGGTCGCCGACCCGGACGCTCGTCACCGCGTCGCCGACCGCGGCGACCTCGCCGACGATCTGATGCCCCGGCACGAGCGGGAGCTTCGCGCCCGGCAGATGGCCGTCCAGGATGTGGACGTCTGTCCGGCAGACCGCGCACGCGCTCACGCGGACCACGACCTCGCTCGCGCCCGACGGTCGGTCCGGCAGCGTCCGGGACCGCAGCGGTTCGCCCGGCGCGTCGAGCACCATCGCTCGCACCGCTTCCCCCGCGGCGACTAGGACGCGGACCCGTCGGGACGGTCGCGCAGGTACCGCTCGAGCTCGGCCGCGAGCTGGTCGCCGGTTGGGATGTCGCCGGAGGCCGCAGACGCCTGCTCGAGCTGCTCGACGTAGGAGACCAGCGCGGGGTCGTCCTCGATCGCCTCGCGGACCTGCCGCTCCCACACGGCGACGGCCGTCTCGATGTCATCCGTGTCGATCGGCACGTCCAGGACGTCCGACAACCTCCTCAGCAGCGCAAGGGCCGCCTTCGGGTTGGTCCCCGACGGGAGGTAGTGCGGTGCCGCCGCCCACAGCGACACGGACGGAACGCCGGCCGCGTTCGCGGCATCGTGCAGCACGCCGACGATGCCCGTCGGGCCCTCGTACGCGGACGGCGCGATCCCCAGCCGCCCGACCCACGTTGGATCCGCGCTCGCCGCCGTTACGGGCGCCGGCCGCGTGTGCGGGACGTCGGCGAGGAAGGCGCCGAGGGTCACGATCAGCGACGCCTCGACCTCTCGAGCGACGGACAGGACGGCCTGTGTGAAGGCACGCCACCTGACGTTCGGCTCGACCGCGAGGAGCAGCACGAGATGCCGACCGGACGGCAAGGCGGTGGAGAACTCGCAGGACGGCCAGGTCAGCCGGCGCGTGACGCCGTCCTGCAGCGCGACGGTCGGCCGGTTCACCTGGAAGTCGAAGAACTCCTCGGGGTCGACCGTCGCGAACGGCCGGGCGGACCACCGCTCTGCCACGTACCGAAGCGCGGTCGTCGCGGCCTCCCCGCCGTCGTTCCACCCGCCGAACGCGCACACGAGCGTCGGCGAGTGGAGACCCTCGGGACGGTAGTCGAACCGGACGTGCTTGCTCACCCAAACAGTCTGAACCCAGGAGGCCCGGGCGTCAGCCGCCGGTCGGCGGCCCGGCGCGACGTCTACCGGTGCAGGATCGGGCAGGTCATCGTCCGGATCACGCCGTCCACGTGCTGAATCGGCCGCAGGACGAGCTTGCCGAGCTCCTCGATCCCGGTGGCCTCGGCGCGGACGATGACGTCGAACGGGCCGGTCACGATATCCACGACCTGAACGTGGTCGAGGTCCTGGATCGCGCTCGCCACCGCCGCGCCCTTGCCCACCTCGCACTGGATCAACACGAACGCCTCGAACACGCGATCACCCCCAACCGAGCAGCTCCCATGATGGCGGGCGCGGTCACGTGGCTCAAGGCATGCCGCCGAAGTTCACACGACCGTTACGTCAAGACGGTCTCCACCGATGCCGATGGCCTATCCGTGACCCTCGGGAACCCGGGCCGTGCCGGCTCGGAGGTCGATGCTGCGTCTCCGCCGGACGGTGGGTCGTCCTCGCCGGGCCACGTCGACTACCAGACCCTCGTCGAGCGGATCCCGTGCATCACCTACATGGAGGTCCACGACGGCTCATCATCGATCGGGCAGCGCACGACCTACGTCTCGCCCCAGGTGTCACGGATCCTCGGCTTCAGCCCCGAGGAGTTCGTGAACGATCCAGAGCTCTGGAGCAAGCTCCGTCATCCGGCCGATCGCGCCAAGGTGAATACCGCCGAGCGCGCCGCCGAGCTGGCCCATCAGGCCTTTGGCGTCGAGTACCGGATGCACACCCGGGACGGGCGCATGCTCTGGTTCCGAGACGAGGCCGTCGTCACGGAGGACCGCGAGACCGGCGGGACGTTCTGGCTGGGTGTGATGTTCGACATCACGGCCGAGAAACAGGCCGCGGACCAGGCGAACGAGGCGGAGGTGCGCTACCGCACGCTCGTCGAGACCTTGCCCGCCGTCGTCTACATCGACGACATGGACGAGCAGGCGACGAGCATCTACACGAGCCCTCGTTCGAAGGAGCTCCTCGGCTACGACGAGCGCGACTGGGAACGCGTGCCGGACCTGTGGGTGCGGCTCCTGCATCAGGACGATCGGGACCGCGCGATGGAGGCGCAGAAGCGGCACGTCGAGACGTTCGAGCCGTTCGACGAGACGTACCGGATGGTCGCCCGCGACGGGCACGTGGTCTGGGTGCACGACGTTGCGTTCGTGATCCGGGACGACGAGGGCACCCCCAGGTACTCCCAGGGCTTCATACTCGACATCTCGAACCAGAAGCAGGCCGAGCAGGAGCTCACGGACGCTTTGGAACGCGAGCGGGTCCAAGGCGAACGGCTCGCCAAGCTCGACGCCCTCAAGAACGCGCTGCTGCACACGCTGTCGACCGAGTTGCGGGCCCCGCTCACGGGGATCCAGGCCGGCGCGAACGCGCTGCTCCGACCCGACCTCGCGCTCGACGACGGCGGGTCGCGCGACCTCGTCCGCCAGATGGGCTCGCGGGCCCGCAAGATGGAGCGGCTCCTGAACGACCTCGTCGACCTTGACCGGCTCGGACGCGGATCGCTCCGCGCCAACCGCCTGGTGCAGGACGTTGCAGACGTCGTCCGCGCCGCCGTCGAGAAGAACGAGTCGCTCGCGGGCCGCGAGGTGCGCGTCGAGCTGGAGAGCATCACGGCCGCCGTCGACGGTCCGCAGATCCAGCGGATCGTCGAGAACCTGGTGGATAACACGGTTCGGCGCACGCCGAAGAACGCGACGATCTCGATCCGCCTGTCGAGCACCGAGGGGGGGATGGAGCTCGCCATCGAGGACGACGGCCCCGACGTGCCCGCCCACGTCCGACGCTCGATGTTCGAGCCCTTCCAGCCGGGAGGCTCGGCGACCGGAACGAACAACCCGCTCCAGGGCGGGATCGGCCTGTCACTCGTGGCGGGGCTCGTCGAGCTGCACGGGGGACGGACATGGGTCGATGAACGCGAGGGGGGCGGGTCGTCGTACCGCGTCGCCCTCCCGAACGGGCCCGTCGGAACGCCCAGTTCTTCGTTGTGAGCCGGTTGTATCCGTGGGAGCATCCGTGGATCTCGGACGACGGAGCGGGCGGCTCCGCGACCGAGCGGGGGCCGAACTGAACCGCATCCGCATCTCATCACGCCGCTTGTCGTTCGCGTTCGCGACGACGCTCATCGTGCTGTCGAGCATTCCCTCGGCACCACCGGCGGCGGCGGCCGAGGCCGTGACGCTCACCGCCTCGGACACGCTCATCACAGCGCTTGACCGGATCACGTTTTCGGGCACCGTGACCGGCGGCGCTGGATGCGTCGGCAACCGCGCCGTCCAGCTGCAGTTCCAGACCTCCGACGTAACGGTGTGGTCCCTCGTCGAGGCCGGGACGACCACGGCCGATGGGACTTATTCGTTCACCGACGGGCAGCCGTACACGGGCCGGTACCGGGTGGAGCTGCCGGTGTACGGGCTGTGCGCCCCCGTGGTGTCGAACACGGTCGACGTCAAGGTCCGTGCGCTCGTGGACACGACCGCGACGGCGAGGTCGCTCGACGCGGGGAGCTGCGTCCGCATCGAGGTCACCGTCACGCCGGACAAGTCCGGGCAGCTCGTCCAGCTCCAGCGGAAGACGGGGCAGGGATGGACGACGGTCGAGGAGCTCACCCTCGACGCGGCGTCGTCGGCGTCCACCCGCCCGTGCTTCGGGTGGGACGACATCGGGATCGTCCGGCTCCGGGCGACGTGGCCCGCGCAGGACCTCGTCAACGAGCCGGGCGTCGGCACCGCACTCGCGCTCGAGGTCGCCGAGGCGGGGTGGATGCAGAGGATCGACGAGGTGATCGGGCGCCGGGCCGTCTCCGTGAGCGCCGGTGACGACGGCATCACGGCGTACGAGCATCGGGATGCCACAGAGCGGATCCCCGCGTCGAACGAGAAGCTGTTGCTGTCGATGGCGCTGCTCGATGCCGTCGGCCCCGGCGTGCGCATCCCGACGATCGCGGCGGCGCGCCAGGTGAAGGACGGCGTGGTCCCGGGCAACCTCTGGCTGCTCGGCCGGGGCGACCCGACCGTCGGTCCCGGGCGGCTGCGCTCGCTGGCCCGTCGCATGCGGGCGGCCGGTATCACCAAGGTCAGAGGCAGGGTCATGGGTTCGACCTCGTACTTCCGCCGCGATTGGTGGGCCGACGGATGGCGTGAGGGGATCACGCGCAACTACGTGGCGCTGCCGACCGCGCTGACGTACGACGGCAACGTCGTCCGTGGACGCGAGATCCGGGACCCCGAACGCCGTGCGGCAGCGTCGATGACGGCGCAGCTCGAGCGTCTGGGCATCAAGGTGCGCGGCAACCCCGGCGCCGGGCGCGCACCCCACGACGTCGCGGAGGTGGCTCGGGTACAGTCGAGCCCGCTCCGCTCGATCCTGTCCAAGATGAACCGCCCATCGGACAACTTCTACGCCGAGGTCCTCGGCAAGCTGCTCGGCGTGGAGACGTCGGGAACGCCGGGCACGATCGCCAAGGGCGCGGCCGCGATCGAGGCGTTCGCCCGCGCCCACGGTGTCGCCGTCGAGGCCCACGACGGCTCGGGACTCTCCTACCTGAACCGCGTCACCGCCGACGGCGTCGTTCGGTTGCTCTGGACGGCGAACGAGGCGAGCTGGGGGACCGCCCTGCGCAACGGCCTCGCGAGCGGAGGCCAGGGCACGCTCGCGAGTCGCCTGCACGACGTCAGGCTCCGGGCGAAGACGGGTTCGCTGGACGGCGTCTCGGCGCTTTCGGGCTGGGTCTGGCTCGAGCGGGAGGATCGTTGGGGCGAGTTCTCGATCCTGTGCTCGGGGATGGCCAAGGCACAGGCGGTCGTGATCGAGGACAAGATCGTTCGGATCCTGTCGAACCAGGCGCGAGTGTGAGCAGACCGGTCGGATAGGCGTCGGTCGCTCGTCCCGTAAAGACAGTCCCCCGTCCGGCCGATGCTTCACTCGATGGAGCTGACCTCCGCGCCCGACCGCGAGGACCTGCTCGCGCGGGTCTTCGACGGAAGCGCACAGGGCATCGTTGTCGCACGCCTGGCCGACGGTCGGATCGTCCGCGTCAACGACGCCTTCCTGTACCTCGTCGGCCGTGACGTCGACGAGGTCGTGGGCCTCACCACTGCCGAGCTGGGGGTCTTCTCCGAGCTCGGGGACGAGCACGCCCGGCGACGCCTCTTGGAGCGCGGGGGGATCGACGGGTTCGACGCGCATATCGCGACGCCATCCGGCGAGACGCGCGTCCTACGCCTGTGGGCCGAGGCGATCGGCGACGCGATCGATGGTCTGGTCGTCGTCCGCGCCTCCGACGTGCACGGTCGGGCCGCGGCGGGCGCCCGCTACTACGAGCTGCGCGAGGCCGAGGTCCGGTATCGCGCGCTCGTGGAGCAGATCCCAGCGATCACGTACACGCAGGTCGAAGACGAGGCCAGTCCGACCGGGTTCCGCGTCATCTACATCAGCCCCCAGGCGTCCCCGTTGTTGGGGTACTCGCCCCTCGACTGGCAGGACGACCCGGCGCTGTGGCTGAGGAGGCTGCACCCCGAGGACCGCGAGCGCGTCCGACTGGGCAACCTCGACGGCGCGAAGCGTGGCGCGAGGTTCGCCACCGAGTACCGGATGATCGCCCACGACGGACGCGAGGTTTGGTTCCGGGACGAGGCGGTGCGGATCGAGGACCCCATCTCCGGCGTGTCGTTCTGGCAGGGCGTGATGCTGGACATCACGTCGCAGAAGCGCGCCGCCGCGCACCACGCGGAGCTCGAGGCGAAGTACCGAACGCTCGTCGAACAGCTGCCGTCCGTGGTGTACCTCGGCGAGTACGGCCAAGACGGCGACTGGCTCTACATCAGCCCGCGCCTCGAGGCCGTCCTCGGCTACACCCCCAAGGAGTGGCTGGCGCACCCACACCCGATGGGCTCGTTCGTGCACCCCGACGACCTCGAGCGGGTCTGGGTGGAGGAGCGGCGATCCCAGCGCGAGCACGACGCGTTCCGGTGCGAGTACCGGGTACAGGCGAAGGACGGCACGTGGGTCTGGATCCACGACGAGGCGACGGCGGTGCTCGACGAGCACGGCAGACCGTTCGTCCTCCAGGGGACGTTGACGGACGTGACCGAGCGCAAGCGCGCCGAGCAGGAGCTGGCCGACGCGCTCGAGCGGCTGCAGGCGCTCGACCGCCTGAAGAACACGCTGCTGCATACCCTCTCGCACGACCTGAAGGCACCGCTCACGGCGATCCTCGGCGCCGCGAGCACCCTCCGGCGGCTGGACCAAGAGCTTCCTGAGGAGCAGCGCCGGACCATGCTCGAGTCCCTGCAGCACCGCACGGAGGGCATGAACGCGCTCGTGACCGACCTGCTCGATCTCGATCGCCTCGAGCAGGGGATCCTCGAGCCGCGGCGCTTCCCCGTCGACCTCGAGGACCTCGTGCGGCACCTCGTGGAGGCCTCCGAGGACCTCATGCTTCGCGACGTCTGCCTCGACACCGAACGCGTCGTGGTCCCTGTGGACCGGACCAAGGTCGAGCGGATGATCGACAACCTTCTGGCGAACGCGGCGCTGCACACGCCGGCCGAATGCCGCGTCTGGGTGAGGGTGCGCGCCTGCGCGGGCGGCGCCGAGGTGCTCGTCGAGGACGAGGGGCCGGGAGTTCCGGACGCGCTGAAGCGGTCCGTGTTCGAGAAGTTCCGACGCGGGCCGGACAGCGAGCGCATCCCCGGCACGGGCATCGGGCTCTCGCTCGTCGCGCGGTTCGCCGAGCTGCACGGCGGCAACGTCTGGGTGGAGGACCGCCCCGGCGGCGGCGCGTCGTTCCACGTGTTCCTGCCCGCGATGGCCTCGGGGCTCATGTCCCCGGAGCAGCCGCTCAGCGCGACCTAGGCTCGCCGACCGCCGCCTCGATCTCAGCCGCCGCGGCGAGGACACGCCGTGCGTGGCGACGAGCGTCCGCCGGCCGCATCCGCGACATCGGCCCCGAGACGGACACGATGGCGATCAAGCGCCCGTCCCGGGCACGCACCGGGGCGCTGACCGACCCGACACCCGCCTGACGTTCGCCGGCGCTGTGCGCCCACCCTCGTCGCCTCACCGCGTCGAGCTCCGTGCGAAGGGCATCGGGTCTCGCCGACGAGCGAAGAAGGCGTTCGCGGTCGGCGTCCTCGGCGTGCGCGAGGAGGACCTTGGCCGCGGACCCAGCGGTGAGCGGGAGCGAAGCGCCGACCGGCACGATCGTCCGGAGCTCGTTTGGCGACTCGACCGCCTCGACGCACACACGCTCGTCGCCGACGCGTACGAACAGCTGCGAGCTCTCGCCCGTCTCGCCGGTCAGTCGCTCGAGCGCCGGCCGCGCGGCGTCGACGAGCGGCAGGCCACGAGCCGCCGACGACCCGAGCCGGATCAAGGCGGGCCCGAGCGCGTACCCACCGTCGGATCGCCTGATCAGCCCGTGCGCTTCGAGCGCCCGGAGCAGCCGATGCGCCGTCGGCCGAGGGACGCCCGCCCGATCCGCTACCTCGGCGAGCGCGCGCGCCCCCGACTCAACGGCCGATAGAACGGCGACGGTCCGGTCGAGGACGCCGACGCCGGACGACCCCGAGCCCTGGCGCCCACGCCGGCGGGATGGTACGCTCCCCATGTCCACTTATCGATACCAGATTCCACATGGTGGAACAACGGCCTGAGCGGCGCGACGCGCTCCGGAGGACCGTTATGGCGCAGACGCTCGCGGAGAAGGTGTGGGAACGGCACGTCGTCCGGCGCGCCGATCAGGAGCCCGACCTGCTGTACGTCGACCTACACCTGGTCCACGAGGTGACGAGCCCGCAGGCGTTCGACGGGCTCCGGGTGAGCGGGCGCCCGGTCCGCCGGCCGGATCTCACGCTGGCGACGATGGACCACAACGTGCCGACCGCCCCCGGACCCGCCGATCCCGTCTCGGTGCGGCAGATGGAGGCGCTCGCGCGCAATTGCCAGGACTTCGGGATCCGGCTGTTCCCGATGGGACATCGCGACCAGGGGATCGTGCACGTCATCGGCCCTCAGCTCGGCCTCACGCAGCCCGGGATGGTGATCGTGTGCGGCGACTCGCACACCAGCACCCACGGCGCGTTCGGCGCGCTCGCGTTCGGGATCGGCACGAGCGAGGTCGAACACGTTCTGGCGACGCAGACGCTCCCGCAGGCGCGGCCGGGAACGATGGCCGTCGAGGTTGAGGGCGAGCTTCCGGCCGGCGTGTCGGCGAAGGACGTGATCCTCGCGATCATCGCGCGGATCGGGACCGGCGGTGGCGTCGGCCACGTCATCGAGTACCGGGGCAGCGCGATCCGCGCGCTCTCGATGGAGGGCCGCATGACGATCTGCAACATGTCGATCGAGGCAGGCGCCCGCGCGGGCATGGTCGCACCCGACGACACCACCTTCGCGTTCCTCGAGGGCCGGCCGTTCGCGCGCTCCGGCGAGGCCTGGGAGCGGGCGCTCGAGGATTGGCTGTCGCTGCCGACGGACGCCGGCGCCACCTTCGACAGGACCGTGACGATCGACGCGGCGAGGCTGCGGCCCCATGTGAGCTGGGGGACGAACCCGGGGCAGACCGTGACGATCGACGACGCGGTCCCGGCGCCCGTCAACGACGCGGCGGTCCGCGCGCTCGAGTACATGGGACTGGAGGCCGGAATGCCGATGCGCGAGATCAGGCCGGACACCGTGTTCATCGGTTCCTGCACGAACAGCCGGATCGGCGACCTGCGTGAAGCCGCCGCGGTCGTACGCGGACGCACCGTGCATCCGTCGGTGCGCGCGATGGTGGTCCCCGGGTCGATGCTCGTGAAGCTCGAGGCCGAGCGGGAAGGGCTCGACGTGGTGTTCAAGGAGGCCGGCTTCGAGTGGCGTGGCGCCGGGTGCTCGATGTGCCTGGGGATGAACCCCGATCGGCTGGGGCCCGGTGAGCGCAGCGCCTCGACGTCGAACCGGAACTTCGAGGGGCGTCAGGGCAAGGGCGGTCGCACGCACCTCGTGTCGCCGGCCGTCGCCGCGGCGACCGCCGTCGCCGGGCACTTCACGACGCCGGAGGATCTGTGATGCAACCCTTCAGCACACACACCGGCCGCGCCGTCCCGCTCGACCGCGCCGACGTGGACACCGACCAGATCGTCCCGGCCGAGTACCTCAAACGTATCGAGCGGACCGGCTTCGGCCCCTTCCTGTTCGCGGAGTGGCGTAAGGACGCGTCGTTCGTCCTGAACGACCCGCGCTACGACGGCGCGACGATCCTGTTGGCGGGGCCGAACTTCGGCAGCGGATCCAGCCGCGAGCACGCGGTGTGGGCGCTCGAGGACCACGGGTTCCGGGCCGTGATCTCCGAGCGGTTCGCCGACATCTTCCGCAACAACTGCACGAAGGTTGGACTGCTTCCCGTCGAGTTGCCGGGCGAGGCCGTCCGCGCGCTGATGGACGCGGTGCTCGACGAGCCATCGACGGAGATCACCGTTGACCTCCAATCGATGCTCGTGTCGGCGCCATCGGTGGCCGAGTCGTTCGACATCGACCCGTTCACGAGGTGGCGCCTGCTCGAGGGGCTCGACGATATCGGGCTCACGCTGCGCCACGAGGACGAGATCGCGCGCTTCGAGGCGTTACGACCTCCGTGGCTCCCGATAGCAGCTCCGTCAGCGTGAACGCGTCGCGCACGGCGGCGCCGCCGGGGTCGTTGTTGAAGTACACGTAGGTCTCGCGGGCCTGCGTCGAGGCGATCCGGTCCGCCCACCGCCGGAGCTTGTCACGCGGGTAATCGGCGATCCCGGGGCGGCCCTGGTGGAACCGGACGTACGACCACCCGCCGGTGACGACGTGCGGCACGCGAGCACCCGGCCGGTCAGCGAGGACGAACGCGACCCCGGCCGCGTCGAGTGCCTCGAACACGTCGTCGCGTTCCCAGGACCGGTCGCGGAACTCGAAGGCCGATCGCAGCGATCGGGGGAGCACGCCGAGGAACTCGCGAAGCAGGCCGACGTCGGCGCCGAACCTGGGCGGGAATTGGAACAGGACGG
Source organism: Actinomycetota bacterium (assembly GCA_046729855.1). Taxonomy (GTDB): domain Bacteria; phylum Actinomycetota; class UBA4738; order UBA4738; family HRBIN12; genus DATHSY01. The sequence continues at coordinate 44,878 of JBKPHM010000088.1, forward strand.
GCCCGAGCTTCTCCCCCAGGTGGTGCGCGCGATCGAGGAAGACGCGGACGGGATCACCCGCCCCGCGCATCCGGCGGATGTGCGTGATGTACCGGCTTGCCTTCACGGTCACGACGAACCCCGCAGGCGTCTCGGTGCGCCAGCGCGCGAAGCTCTCGGCCTTGGGAAGCATGTAGAACGAGTTGTTGACCTCGACCGTCGGGAACCGCTCGGCGAAGTACGTCAGCCATCGGCGCTTCGGGACGTCGGCCGGGTAGAAGCGCCCGCGCCAGCTGTCGTACTGCCATCCGCTCGTCCCGATCAGGACCTTCACGCGCCGTGTATACCCGGTCGGGCTCACAGACGTTGTCGCCCAGCCCCACAGCCCGGGCCGCTAAAGCCCCTCCCCCATCCGCCCGATGCCTCAGGCATGCCGGGAGATCCCGTCGTCTCCGCGCGGCCGGCTCCCGGCCAGGAGCGAACAGGCGGCCGACGCCGCCGCGATGCAGTGCGTGCGACACGGGCGCCGTCGCCGCCGGACCGCACGAGGCGGTCGACCGACGATGCGTCGCTGGAGCGGTGGACGGCGACGGTCGCCGATCTGGCGCGGCTACGGGACGAGCTCCAGGCGCTCCTGCTGACGTCTGGCCGGCGCGGACTTCCCCCGTCCACCGTCGGATCGTTCGAATCGCTTCGCGAGCGCCTCGGCCAGGTGCTCGACGGAGCCGCCGTCACGGAGGATCTGTTGCGTCGTCGGAGCGAGGCGCGGTTCAGCTCCCTCGTGCAGAACTCGTCCGACGTCGTCATGGTCGTGGATACCGACTCGACGATCCGGTACGTCAGCCCGTCCGTCGAACGAATCCTGGGATACGAGCCCGCACAGCTCGAGGGCGGACGTCTGATCGATGCGATCCACGCGGACGACAAGGCGCAGATCCTGCAGTTCCTCGCCACGACGGGCCGCGAGTCGGACGCCACGCCGCGCGTGGCAGAGTTCCGGGTGCACCACCGGAGCGACTTCTGGCTGCACGTGGAGACCCTGCGGACGAACCTCCTCCACGATCCGAACGTCCGCGGGATCGTGCTGAACACGCGCGACATCAGCGAGCGAAAGGCCTTCGAGGAGCAGCTGCAGCGCCAGGCGTTCCACGACCCGGTCACGGACCTCGCGAACCGCGCCCTGTTCCGGGACCGCGTCGAGCACGCGCTGCAGCGTCGCTCGCGCGACGAGCAGCCGATCTCCGTGCTGCTGATGGACGTGGACGACTTCAAGACGATCAACGACTCGCTCGGTCACGTCGCGGGAGACGTCGTGCTCCGCCAGGTGGGCGAGCGGCTACGGCGCTGCCTGCGGACCGCCGACACCGCCGCGCGCCTGGGCGGCGACGAGTTCGCGGTGCTGCTCGAGGACGGCGGCGACGACGCCGACGCGGCCGACGTGGCCGCACGGATCTTCCGCTCGCTCGAGGGCCCGTTCCGCGTCGGGCGCAAGGACGTGTTCGTCCGGGCGAGCATCGGGATCGCGACCTCGGTCGCCACAGATCCGATACCGATGGGTGCGGATGATCTCCTGCGCAACGCGGACGTCGCGATGTACATGGCCAAGGAGGCCGGCAAGGGGCGCTACCACCTCTTCCAGTCGGCGATGCACGATACGGCGCTGCGTAGGCTGGAGCTCAAGGCGGACCTGCAGCGAGCGATCGACAACGAGGAGCTCGTCCTGCACTACCAGCCGGTCGTCGAGCTGCTGACAGGCGACGTGGCGGGCGTCGAGGCGCTCGTGCGATGGAACCACCCCAGCCGCGGGATGGTCCCGCCGGCTGAGTTCATCCCGCTCGCCGAGGAGACCGGGCTGATCGTGCCGATCGGCCGGTGGGTCCTGGAGCAGGCATGTCGAGAAGCGGTCCGCGTCAGGCAGCGCTATGAGACGGCCGCTTCGCTGCATGTGGCGGTCAACCTCTCGGCGCGACAGCTCCAGCGGCCGGAGATCGTCGACGAGGTCGCCGACATCCTGTTGACCTCGGGGCTCCACCCGCCGGCGCTCATCCTGGAGATCACCGAGACCGTCATGATGCAGGACATCGAGCTGTCGCTCGAGCGTCTCTCTGAGCTGAAGCAGCTCGGCGTGAAGCTCGCCGTCGACGACTTCGGCACGGGATACTCGTCGCTCAAGTACATCCAGCGCTTCCCCGTCGACATCCTCAAGGTGGACAAGTCGTTCGTCGAGGCCTTCAACGACGACCCGCGCAAGTCCGCGCTGACCGCGACGATCATCAAGCTCGCGGAGGACCTCTCGCTGCGACCGGTCGCCGAGGGGATCGAGCGGGCAGACCAGCTCGAGAAGCTGCTCGACCTTCATTGCGACCTTGGACAGGGCTTCTACTTCGCCGAGCCGATGCCGGCCGATGAGATCGAGCGGCTGCTCGCTACGAGAGCGACGCTCGGCGACCGCGCGCCGGACCCGTACACGCAGCTCCACCGCCGGCTCCATCGGCCGGCCGGTCGAGTCTGGCCCATCGACCTAGGCCGAAGCCCCTTCCCGCCTCCCCCGGAACGCGGATAGCATCGCCGCAGACCGACCGTTCGGGAGGGGTCTCGGTGGCCGGGACGACGGCCGGGTCCACGCCGCAGCGGGCCCACAAGCCCCGATGGGAGGCCGGCACGGCCAACCGCCGGGTCGTTGAAGCGTCGCGTCACCGGGGGCACGATCTGGAGCGGTCGCCGGAACGATACGATGCCGCCGGGGTGAGCGGGGGTCCGTCGGGGAGATGAACGAGCAGACAACCAGCGAACGCGTTCGCGTGCTGATCGGCGGCAACATCTACGCGAAACGCGCGCTCGTCCGGCGCTTCCTCGAGGACGACGGTTTCGATGTCGCCGGCGAGGTCATGAACCGCGAGGAGCTGCTGGGGGCCTCCGCGAACGAGCCGGTCGACGCGATCGTCGTGGACGAGGACCTGCTCGGCGGATCGGTCGCGCCGCTGCGCGAGCGCGCGCCCGACGCCAGGATCGTCGTCTTCACGCAGCAGGCGCCCGGCGAGTCGCCGACACCGTCCGGAGCCGACGGCTACCTCGAGAAGGGCATCGGTCTCGCGAGCCTTACGGCCATGCTCAATGGCCTGATGTCGCAGGCGCCGCCGACGCTGGACCTGAGGTGGACCGAACCACCGCCGCCTCCTCCTCAGGAGCGTCGCGTGCTCGCCGGACTCGGCGGCGTCGCGGCCGCAATCGTCGCGCTGGCGCTGGTCGCCCTTGTCCTCGTGAACACCCTTCCCGGCGACGTCGTCCCTCCGTCCCACCCGCCGACCGGTGGGTCGTTGGCGGTCCGTGGCGGCTGGACCCCGACGCCCCTCGAGGCGGCGTTCGTGGACGTTCGCGAGCTCGCCAACGCCCTCAAGGCCGAAAGGACGGTCATCGCGGGCGCGCTGGCTGAGGCTTTGCTGCGCTCTCGCACGGTCGCAGACGACGCGGGCTACTCGATCGCCGAGCTCGACGCGCGGATCAGGTCGCTGCTCACCCGGGTGGCCGACTCGCTCGACGGCTCCCTCGCGTCGACGTTGCAATCGGTCTTCGGCCGGATCTTCCCTGGCATCGAGTTCGGTTCGGAGAACACCGAGTTAACCGACACGGGCGCTGACACATCGACGGGCGAGGCGACCGTTACCGATAGCGATGGGACGAGCGATGACGCTGGCACCGCAGCCGGCACCGGAGCGGACGCCGACGGAGGGGCCGGGAGCGGCGGTGCGAACGCAGGCGGAGGCGGGAACGGCGGAGCGGAGCCGTTCCCGGGGCAGGGAAACCACAACGGGTGGCGGAACAAGCCGCCGGCCGGAGGTTGGAAGGGCGCGAACCCCAAGTCGCACGGGAACGGGCCCCCGGCAGGCTGAAGCGCGCGTCAGCCGAGGAGGACGCGGTACCGCACCGTCGGTCGCATCTCGCAATCGACGTGCTCGCGGGTAGTCGTCCCGTCGAAGCTCCATCCGGCTCGCTCGTAGAACCGCCGGGCCAGTTCGTTGGTCTCCAGCACCCAGAGGGTCGCCGCCGAGAACCCGCGGGACCGTAGGTCCTCCACGGCGTGGGCGAATAGGTCCCTGCCGATGCCCGTCCCGATCTTGTCCGGTATGACGTAGATCGCGTAGACCTCGCCCGTGCGATCGTCCGCGTCGCCGTCCTCGCTCGGACCGGTCACGGCGAACCCGATCACGCCCCCCTCGACCTCGGCCACCCACGTGCGGCGGTCGGAGTCCGAGCGCTCCAGCGAGCGTCGATGCATCTCGAGCCGATCCTCGACGCGGAGTCCGTCGAGATACGCGTCGCTCAACTGGCGCCGGTAGGCCGCCTGCCAGGCGCGGACGTGGATCTCCGCGATCCTCGGGGCGTCCTCGATCGTCGCTTCGCGAATCCGCACGGGCGCCGAGGATAGCGGCTACGCCTCGTCCTCGCGGGGATGCAGCAACCCGAACAGGTACGAGTCGGTGAGGGCCTCCCACGAGGCCTCGATGATGTTGTCCGAGACCCCGACGGTGGTCCATTCGCGCTGGCCGTTCGATGTGTCGATCAGCACGCGAACCGTCGCGCCGGTGCCAATGTTCTCGTCGAGGACACGCACGCGGTAGTCCTCGAGCGTGATGTGCTCGAGCTCGGGGTAGTCGTTCGAGAGCGCCTTGCGGAGCGCGTTGTCGAGTGCGCCCACGGGCCC
>JBKPHM010000089.1:0-22831 GCA_046729855.1 Actinomycetota bacterium
GTCGTCGTCTTCAACACGTGCGCGATCCGCGAGAACGCCGACAACCGGCTCTACGGGAACCTCGGGCACCTGCGGCCGCTCAAGCTGCGCAACCCGCGGATGCGGATCGTCGTCGCCGGTTGCTTGGCCCAGAAGGATCAGGGGCGGATCCAGGACCGCGCGCCGTGGGTCGACGTGGTGGTCGGGACGCACGCGCTACCGGACCTCCTCGAGCTGATCAAGCGGTCCCAGACCGACGGGCCACAGCTCGACGTTCGCGAATACACCGAGGTGTTCCCGAGCGCGTTGCCGGCTAGGCGAGAGGTCGCCCACCACGCGTGGGTCTCGATCGCGGTCGGTTGCGACAACGCGTGCACGTTCTGCATCGTGCCGCTGGTCCGCGGGCCCCAGCTGTCGCGGCCGATCGGCGACGTGCTTGCGGAGGTGCAGGGCCTCGCACGGCAGGGCTTGGTCGAGGTCACGCTGCTCGGGCAGAACGTGAACACGTATGGACGCGACCTGACGGTTCCGGGGTCGTCGCGCCGGCCGTTGTTCGCGGAGCTCCTCCGCGCGGTGAACGACGTGGACGGGCTGCGCCGGATCCGCTTCACCAGCCCGCACCCGCACGACTTCACGCCCGACGTGATCGACGCGATGGCCGGAAGCGAGAAGGTGTGCGAGCACATCCATTTCCCGCTTCAGTCGGGATCCGATCACGTGCTGCGGGCGATGCAACGTTCGTACCGGCGGGATCGATACCTCGGATGGCTCGAGCGAATCCGCGACGCGATCCCCGGCATCGCCGTCAGCACCGACATCATCGTCGGGTTCCCCGGCGAGACCGAGGAGGACCTCCGGGACACGCTCGACGTTGTGGAGCGCGCGCGCTTCGACCAGGCATACACGTTCCAGTACTCGCCGCGGCCCGGGACGCGCGCGGCCCAGATGCCGGAGCAGCTCCCGAAGGCCGTCGTGCAGGAGCGGTTCGACCGGCTCGTCGCACTGCAGGAACGGATCTCGCTCGAGAGGGCGAGAGAAGAGGTCGACCGCGTCCACGAGGTCTTGATCGAAGGCGTCGGCCGCAAGGGCGGCGCGCAGGGGCGGACCAGGACCAACCGTGTGGTGCACCTGGACGAACGGCTCGAGCCGGGCACGTTCGTGGACGCGCGGATCGCCAGCGCCCACCCGCATCACCTCGTCGGCCAACGCGTTCCGTTCCGGGAGCCCGTCCCGACCGCCTGATGACGGGCGAGGCGCTCCTCGCGGTCGTCGGTCCGACCGCGTCCGGCAAGAGCGAGGCCGGGGTGGTGCTCGCCGACGCCCTCGGCGCCGAGATCGTCTCGGTGGACTCCGCGACCGTGTACCGGGGGATGGACGTCGGGACCGCGAAGCCGGACCCCGGACTGCGCGCGAGGGTGCCCCACCATCTCGTCGACGTCGCCGATCCGACCGAGACGTTCACGGTCGCCCGGTACCAGCAGCTCGCGCGCGAGGCCGTCGACGGGATCCGCGAACGCGGCCGTCACATCCTGCTGGTCGGCGGGTCCGGGCTGTACTTCCGCGCCGTCGTCGACGACCTGGTGTTCCCGCCGACCGACACGGGCGCGAGGACGGAGCTCGAGCGAGAGGCCGCCGCCGTCGGCGCTCGGTCGCTGCACCGGCGGCTCGAGGCGATGGACCCGGTTGCCGCCGGCAGGATCGAGCCGGACAACGTCCGCCGAACGATCCGTGCCCTGGAGGTCGCGACGCTGACCGGCGAGCCGTTCTCCTCGTTCTCCGAGGCGTGGGAGCGCTATCCGGCCGGGCGCGTCCGGGCCGCCGGGCTGGACGTCCCCCGAGAGGTCCTGTACCGGCGCATCGAGGCGCGCGTGGACGCCCAGCTCGAGCGGGGGTGGCTCGACGAGGTCCGCGCGCTGCTCGAGGACGGGCTGGGCGAGTGGATCACCGCGCGACAGGCCATCGGGTACGCTGAGATGGCCCGCCACCTGCGGGGCGAGCTCACCCTGCAGGAGGCGGTCGCGCTCACCGTGAAGCGGACGAAGGCACTGGCCAGACGGCAGATGGCGTGGTTCCGCCGGGATCCCCGGATCCGCTGGTTCCGGACGGGCGAGCGCGGAGCCGCCGAAGTCATCGACGACATCCAGGAGCACCTGCGTGGCTGACCTTCGGATCTGGAAATACCACGGGACCGGCAACGACTTCATCATGGTCGAGGACCTCGACGACGCCCGGCCGCTCTCCGCGCCGCTGGTGACGGCGCTCTGCGACCGTCGGTTCGGCGTCGGCGCCGACGGCGTGATCCGCGTCGTCCGCGCCGAGCGGGGGAGCGGTGCGTCGTTCTTCATGGACCACTGGAACGCCGACGGCACCACCGCCGAGATGTGCGGGAACGGGATCCGATGCCTGTCGAAGCTCGTCCGCGAACACGGCCACACCGACGAGGACCGGTTCGACGTGCTGACCCGGGCGGGCGTGAAGCGCCTGTCGCTCGACACGCACGACGGCGTTGTTCGGGCGGTCACCGTCGGGATGGGGCCTGCGCGGCTGAGCAAACGCGACATCCCGATGCTGGGCGAGGACCCGGACGCGCCGTTCGTCGCGCAGCCGTTCGACGTCGCAGGTCGCAGCTTCACGGCGACGGCCGTGTCGATGGGGAACCCGCACCTCGTGCTCTTCGTCGACCAGCACCCGAACGACATCGACGTCCACACGCTGGGACCGGCCGTCGAGAACGATCCGCGGTTCCCGAACAAGACGAACGTGGAGTTCGTCCGTGTGGTGGACGACGTCGTGCACGTGCGTGTGTGGGAGCGCGGCGTCGGCGAGACGCTCGCGTGTGGCACCGGGGCGTGCGCGTCGCTCGTCGCGGCGCACGAGGCAGGTCTCGTGCCGGCGCGCGCGACGGTTCGGTTCCCGGGCGGCGAGCTCGTCGTCGAGCGCGGCGAGGACCAGGTGTACTTGACCGGGCCGGCGGAGCGGGTGTTCGACGCGGTGCTCGACGAGGCGTGGCTAGGCGCGAGGGGGCTGGCATGAGGGTCGCGCAGCGGATCGCGTCGCTGCCGCCGTACCTGTTCGCATCCCTCGACGCCAAGCTCGAGGCCAAGCGCGAGCAGGGCGTCGACGTGATCTCGCTCGGGGTGGGGGACCCCGACCTCCCCACCCCCGGGCACATCGTCGAAGCCATGCGCGAAGCCGTCGGCGATCCGGCCACGCACCGGTACCCGTCGTACTTCGGCAGCCTCGAGTTCCGCACCGCCGTCGCCGGGTGGTACCGCGGACGGTTCGGCGTCGACCTGGACCCTCGGTCCGAGGTGATGGCGTTGATCGGCTCGAAGGAGGGCCTCGCCCACCTCGCGTTCGCGCTGCTCGATCCCGGCGACGAGAGCCTGGTGCCGAACCCCGGGTACCCGGTATACGGCACGGCCACGCTGCTCGCCGGGGGCGTGGTGGCGGATCTGCCGCTTCTCGCGGAACGTGACCATCAACCCGACCTTGACGCCGTGCGCATCTCCGAGCGGACGAAGCTGATGTGGCTGAACTACCCGGGCAACCCGACGGCTGCCGTCGCGCAGCCGTCCGACCTCGAGCGGGCTGTCTCGTTCGCGCGCGAGCACGACCTGCTGATCGCGCACGATGCCGCGTATTCGGAGCTCACGTACGACGGATACGTCGCGCCTTCGATCCTCCAGGCGCCCGGCGCGAAGGAAGTGGCGATCGAGTTCGGGTCGCTGTCGAAGCACTACAACATGACCGGCTGGAGGATCGGGTACGTCGTCGGCAGCTCAGACGCGATCCGCGCACTGTCGATCGTGAAAACGAACCTCGACTCGGGGCAGTTCACCGCCATCCAGCGCGCCGCGATCGCGGGGCTCACCGGACCGCAGAACCACCTCGACGAGCTCCGCGCGACGTACAAGCGCCGCCGCGACGTCGTCGTGAACACGCTGAACGGGCTCGGGTGGTCGCTCAAGCCCCCGCTCGGGTCGATCTACGTGTGGGTGCCGACGCCGAACGACGTGACTTCGACCGACTTCGCCGACGTGCTGCTCGACCGTGCCGGCGTGTTCGTCGGGCCGGGCAGCGGCTACGGCACGCAGGGCGAGGGGTACGTGCGCTTCTCGCTCACGGTCGCCGACGACCGCCTCGACGAGGCGATGGACCGGATCGGACGGGCGCTCGCCTCGTGAACGGTCCGGGCAACGGCGACCGCAGGCGGCGCGGCGAGCATCGCACGACGACGCTCGAATCGCCACTGTCCGCGACGTGGCGGCCGCGCGTCCGTGAGCGCGCGGTGCTGGTGGGCGTCGGCCACGGGATCGCCGAGGAGGACCTCGACGAGCTGGCCGCGCTGGCCGACTCCGCCGGCGCCGAGACCGTCTCGCGCGTGATCCAGACGCGCTCGGACCCCGACCCGGCGACGTTCGTCGGCAAGGGCAAGCTCCGCGACATCCACGACGCGGTCCATCGCGGCCGGGCTGACGTCGTGATCCTCGACCGCGAGCTGACGCCCGGGCAACTACGAAACCTCGAGGAGCGGCTCGGGACGAAGGTGATCGACCGGACCGCCTTGATCCTGGACATCTTCGCGCTCCACGCGCAGTCGCGCGAGGGCAAGGCGCAGGTCGAGTTGGCGCAGCTCAACTACCTCCTGCCGCGTCTCCGGGGATGGGGCCAGGCGATGTCCCGCGCCGGGGGCGGCATCGGGACCCGCATGGGTGGCGGCGAGACCAAGCTCGAGGTCGATCGCCAGCACATTCGCGGGCGGATCTCCAAGCTCCGCAAGGACTTGAAGAACCTGGCGCGGACGCGCGACGTGAAGCGGTCGCGCCGCGAACGCTCGGGCATCCCGCAGGTCGCGATCGCCGGCTACACGAACGCCGGCAAGTCCACGCTGATGAACGCGCTGACGCAGGCCAACGTGATCGTCGCCAACCAGTTGTTCGCGACGCTCGACCCGACGACGCGACGGATCGAGCTGCCGAGCGGACGAGAGGCCACGCTGTCCGATACCGTCGGGTTCGTGAGCAAGCTCCCGCACGACCTGGTCGAGGCGTTCCGGTCGACGCTGGAGGAAGTCGTGCGCGCCGACCTGATCCTGCACGTGGCCGACGCTTCCGTCGATGTCGGCCGGCAGGTCGACGCCGTCCGGACTGTGCTCGCCGAGATCGGCGCCGGCTCGATGCCAGAGGTCCTGGCGCTCAACAAGGTGGACCTGCTCGACGACGGCGAGCGCGAACGCTTGGCCGCCAGGCACCCGGACGGGGTCGTCGTGTCCGCCGTGAGGGGGGAGGGCCTCGGCGCGCTCCTCGACGCCGTCGAGCTCGCCCTTCCGCGCCCGCCGGTCGAGATCCACGCGCTCGTCCCGTACGACCGCGAGGACCTGGTCGCCAGGTTGCACCGCGACGCCGAGATCTTCACGGCCGAGCGGACCCAGAACGGGACGCTCGTCCACGCGCGCGTGGGCGAACGCGACGCCGCGGACCTTCGGCCGTACGCGGTCGCGCAGACGCGAATCCTGGCATCGCGCGCCAACGACTGAACGACGTCCTACCCGGGCGCGCCGATGCGCCAGAGGCGCTCATCGGCCCACGATCGTTCGATTACGACGTCCGGGTTCTGTCCCCGCTGCGTCGCGAGCCGGAGCGCCAGCAGTTGCAAGCGGACGGTGAGTGGGATCTGGGCGAGCAGGGGCGGGAGGTCCGCCGTCTCGGTGAGCCGCGTCACCGCGACCCGGTCGCCCTCGGCGGCCGTCGCCACGGCCTCGACTAGCCCGTTGGTGTCGGGCGGACCGAGCGCCACCAGGCGATCGTCGCGGCCGAGCGGCACGGCGGAGCCGTGGAGCAGGTATTCGACGTCGTATCCCTCCGCGAGGAAGCGCGACGCTTCGCGGACCTTGAGCGCTCCCTCCAGCGCGGTCACGGCGGCCGGTCCCTCGCCGAAGATCAGCAACAGCCGGGACGGCATCGCGATGTCGTCGATCCCGGGCCGCTCGATCGCGTCGGCGACCGCGCCGGGCACACGACCGATCGCGTCGGCGGAGAGGGTCTCCGCGCCGAGCTCGCCGGCCAGACGTGCGAGCAGCAGCACCACCGCCGTGTAGCTGACCGTGTAGGTGTGCGAGCTCTCCTTCGGGACGGTCTGCAGCGCGCCGGGCATACCGCTGTCCTGACGCGTGATGGGGATCACCGGGAGCCCGGCGTCCCTCGCGATCGTGTACGTCGACGCGGCGTACGCCGTCTCCTCGCCGGCGTTGTGGCTGATCACGATCACCGCGTCCTCGCGGTCGACCGGAGGCGCGTGGTTCACGAACATCATCGAGGGCACCGCGATGGCGGTCCGACCGGCCTGCTGGATCATCAGCGCGCCGAGCTCGGCCGCGTGCTGGCTGGTGCCGGTGCCGGTCAGCCAGATGCGGTGGGACCGCTTGAGCGTCTCGATGTGCTCATGCAACGGGACGTTCGTGAGGCGTTCGAGGTGCTCGGGCTGCGACCGGATCGCCCGCTCGAGCTCCGTACCGAAGGTTCCCTCGGGGACGCTCATCGTCGGCTCCTCCCTCGCGGCCGACGCCGCCAGGCGGAGCCTAGAGCCTGCGGAGGACCGCGACCACCTTGCCTGCGATGCGGCCCTCGCCCATCTCGATCGGCGACATCCTGTCGTTCGCGGGCAGGAGCATCACCCTGCCGCGCGAGCGCGACAGCCGCTTCACGGTGGCCTCGTCCTCGTCCGGACCGGGCAGCAGCGCGGCGACGATGTCGCCGTCGTCGGCGTCGTCCTGGCGTCGGACGACGACCACATCGTCGTCGAAGATCCCGGCCCCGATCATCGAGTCGCCTCGCACGCGCAGCGCGAAATGCTCGCGGTCGTCGGCGAACCCGGCCGGCACGGTGAGGTACTCCTCGATGTGCTCGTCGGCGATCACGGGGGCACCGGCTGCGATCCGACCGATCAGCGGGACGGGCACCCCGTTCGGGCGCGAGTCGATCTCCGACAGCACCGCCGTGCGGGGCTTGGTGGGGTCGCGGTGCAGGAGCCCCTTGCGCTCGAGGTTCTCGAGCTGGCTGTGAACGCTGGACGAGGACGTGAGGCCGACGGCCTCGCCGATCTCGCGCACGGTCGGCGGGTAGCCCCGCTCGCGGACCGTCTGCGCGATGAAGTCGAGGATCCTGCGTTGCCTGGGCGTGACGTCGTCCATGGGCGCTCCAGTCCGTCCGGCACGCGACGCCGCCGTTCGGGCAGCCCCTCCGGCAGCCGTGTCGGTGCCTCCTCCTAGGCTCGGACCGTACCACGGGAGATCGAGGGATTCAAACATATGTTCGAGCTTGACAACGAACGTTCGTTCGATACTCTTTCAGCGATGACTCGAACACGCGTTCGACGCCGTCGGCTGGCCGCCGTCGTCCTCCTGGCGTTCCTCGGAGGGATGGCGGTGGCGAGGGCGCCCGGCCAGGCGGAGCCACCGATGCACCGGGTCTCACACACCACCTACGTGGTCAGGCCGGGCGACACGCTCTGGGGCATCGCCACCCGCCACTCACCTGAGGAGGACCCGCTCGCGCTGATCGACTCGATCGAGCGGGCCAATGACGTCGAGGCCGGCTCCCTCGTCCCGGGGCAGATGCTCCTGATCCCGGCCGCCTGACGGCTACAGCTGCGTACGCAGCGGTCCATCATCGTGACGAAGGGCCCGTGTTCTGCATGACGTAGAAGTGCACCGACGGCACGCCGCGCTCGAACAGGTCGACCGTCTGCCGGTACGCCCACTCGACGCCAGGCGCGAAGCGCCCCATCGTCGGCGCGCCCGATCCATCGGCGAGCGCCGCCCGGCACGTCGACGCCGAACGTCTCGGGACGAGGCTGACGTGCGACGGCTTGGTCAGGATCTTGAGCCCCGGCACGATCGGGATCGTGAGCTCCTCGAGGTACCGACCGCGGTTCATGGCGGCGATCTGCTCGACGAGCTCTGGAGGTCGCCGCCGCGGCGCGGAGGGATCACGTCACGCTGACGAGCGGCCGGTTCGCGTGGCCAGATGCTCGACGACCTTTACGTCGCCGACCGTACCACGACCTTCCGGGAGACCACGCGGTCGACGACGCCGTACGCGACGGCGTCCTCCGGCGTCAGGATGAAATCACGGTCCAGGTCGTCGTGCACACGCTGGTACGGCTGCCCGGTGTGCTCGGCGAGGATCTCCTCCATCCGTCGGCGCTGTCGGAGGATCTCGCGGGCGTGGATCTCCATGTCGGCGGACTGCCCCTGGATCCCGCCGTGCGGCTGGTGGAGCAGGACCCGCGAGTTCGGGAGCGCGTACCGCTTGCCCTTCGTACCGGCCGACAGCAGGACCGCCGCGGCCGACGCAGCCTGCCCCAGGCAATATGTCGCGACGTCCGACACCAGGTAGCGCATCGCGTCGTAGATCGAGAACAGCGCGGTGATGTCTCCGCCCGGACTGTTCACGTACATCGAGATGTCGGCAGAGCCCTCGGAATCGAGGTACAGGAGCTGCGCGACGATCAGGTTCGCGAGGTTGTCGTCCATCTCGCGTCCCAGGAACACGACCCGGTCGCGGAGCAGCCGCGAGTAGATGTCGAACGCCCGCTCGCCGCGGCTCGTGTCCTCGACGACCGTGGGTACCAGGTTGGCGTGACCGACGTCCATGCGCGAACCTCCTCGTGTACGATGCAACCGTTCGGTTGCGCCGATGGTACGACGCCGACCGGCGCGGTGCAACCGTGGAGTTGTATCGATGGATGAGGGCGTGGCGAGCGAGATCGTGGTGCCGGCGGGGGTGACCACCGTTTGGGGCGCGCTGACCGATGCCCACGAGCTGCGACAGTGGTTCGGCGCAGAGATCGAGATCGACGCGCGCGCCGGCGGCGGCGTGCGAGCGGTCTGGCCCGATGGCGGGCGCGCCGTCGGAACCGTGGAGGCCGCCGAGCCCGGCCTTCGGCTCGCCTTCCGCTGGCGTCACGTCGAGGGCCTCGTCTTCGGCTCGCGACTGGGTCCGGCGAGCCGCGTCGAGATCGTCCTCGAGCCGGTCGAGGGCGGGACACGCGTCGTCGTCACCGAAGCGCCGGTCGAGCTCGCCTCCGTCGGGGAGGCAGCGCCATGACCGACGTCGACTCCGTCTTCGCCGCCCTCTCCGATCCCACGCGGCGCCAGGTTATGCGCTGCCTCGCCGAGGGCCCGACGACGGCGACCGAGCTGGCCGGGCGCGTGCCCGTGAGCCGGCAGGCGATCGCCAAGCACCTCGGGGCGCTCGAGGAGGCCGGGCTGGTCGCGTCGGACCTCGATGGCCGCGCCCGTCGGTACCGCCTCACGCCGGGACCCTTGACCGACGCCATGACGTGGATGGCCGAGGTCGGCGGCGAGTGGGACCGGCGCCTGGCCGCGCTGCGCCGGCACCTCAACGCCGATCCCTCGAGTTGACGCACCCCCGGGCGGCGGCTACCGTCGCCCTAGGTACAACATCTTGTGGTAGGGGCTCCCTCTGCGCTGTCCATGGTGTGCACACCCGGAGGGCAAGGTCGTCGACTCGCGTCCCGCGGACCGGGACGCCGCGATCCGTCGCCGCCGCGAGTGCCTGAGGTGCGGCCGGCGGTACACGACGTTCGAGCGCATCGAGGAGCTCGTCCGGTTCGTCGTCAAGCGCGACGGCTCCCGCGAGCCGTACGACCGTGAGAAGCTCGTCTCGGGGGTCCGCAAGGCGCTGGTGAACCGCCCCGTCGAGCCCGCCGAGATCGCCGCCATGATCGATCGGATCGAGGCGAGGCTTCGCCGCCTCGGCTCGGAGGTCACCTCCCAGCAGATCGGGCTGGAGGTCCTTGCCGAGCTGCGCAAGCTCGATCACGTGGCGTACATCCGGTTCGCGAGTGTCTACAAGGACTTCCAGCAGCTCACGGACTTCGAACGCGAGCTGGGGCAGCTGCTCTCCAAGAGATCGACCGCCAAGACCCGGACCCGCTGACCAGCGCGAACGCTCTACGGTACTATATCTTGTGGTTCGAGATAAGGATGACCACTAGATTTATGACCCTGGCTCCTTGACTCACGGCGGCCGAGGGACGAGAATCACAGACCTGTCATTCGGTCCATGTACCTTCCCCGGCGGCGCGAAAGGGGGTTCGTGGTGGCGACGAAAGAGGGGGACGTCCAGGTCATAGGCGGCGGCCTGACGTTCAAGCGGTACTTCACGAAGGAGGGCGTGCACCCGTTCGACGACATCGAGTGGGAGACGCGCGACGCCGTGATCCCCAACTACAAGGAGGGCGGCAACGCCTTCGAGCAGCGCGGCGTCGAGTTCCCCAAGGGCTGGTCGCAGAACGCCACCAACATCGTCGCCCAGAAGTACTTCCGTGGCCCTCTCGGAACGCCGCAGCGCGAGTCCAGCGTCCGCCAGCTCGCCGGCCGGGTCGTCGACACGATCCGCGGCTGGGGCCTGAAGGACGGCTACTTCAAGACCGAGAAGGACGCCGACGCCTTCGCCGACGAGCTCACGCACCTCGTGGTCACGCAGAAGGCCGCCTTCAACTCGCCGGTCTGGTTCAACGTCGGCGTGCCCGACACGCCCCAACAATGCAGCGCGTGCCAGCCGTACGACGCCCTCGTGAGCACGCCGGCTGGACTCGTCTCGATCGGGAAGCTCGTCGAAGAGAACGCGATCGGGACGAAGGTCTTCGATGCGAACGGTGTCACGAGAATCGTTGCGACCAAGGCGAACGGTATCAAGGAAGTCCTGCGGATCCACACGAAGTCGGGACATCGGCTAGACGTGACCGGCGACCATCTGGTGTGGCGCTCGACCGGACAAAGCACCGGAGCGTTCGTCCGTGCAGATTCGCTCCGACCCGATGACCGACTCGAATGGAGGCGTGGTTACTCCTTCGGCGAGGGCGAGATCGACGTCTCGGAGATCGGGGAGGCGGCACTTGCCGGGTGGCTGCAATCGGATGGCTTCGTTGGACAGTACACCGGGACGAATCGCTCGCTCACGATCGAGGCGATGACGGTGAACGAGTGGGAGCACCGCTGGGTGCTCGATGCCATCGATCGCGTCTTCCCCGACGTCCATCGGCACGAAGTGACGGTCGAGACGCAGGATCCGACGCTGGACTGCCGTCGCGTTCGCCTCTACGGGCGCGCGCTGCGGGACTTCGTCGAGCGGTGGGATCTTCTTCCCCGCGGAACCTCGATGCGGGTCCCCGACCACCTGTTCACGGCGCCGCTGCCGGTCGTCGCATCGTATCTGCGGAGCCTGTTCCAGGCCGAGGGGTACGTTTCCGTTGGTCGATCCTCTGCTCGGATCGGCCTCGACATGATTTCCCAAGACCTCGTCCGGGGCGTCCAAGGCCTCCTGTCCAGGTTCGGCATCTTCTGTCGTGTCCGCTACAAGCGGGACGCGCGACCCGATCGGAAGGGTTGCTGGTCGCTCACGATTGGCCCGGTCGGTGATCAGACCACGTTCGCGCAAGAGATTGGATTCCTCGACCCGAGGAAGACCGATCGGTTGGAGATGGCGCTCGACCGCATCGGCGTTGCGACGCGTGAGACCAAGCAACTCAAGATCGATCGGATCGAGGCTCTCGGGGAGATGGATGTCTACGACATCCAGACGGAGAGCGGGGAGTACCTCTCGGCCAACCTTCGGGTTCACAACTGCTTCATCCTCGCCGTCGACGACACGATGTCCTCGATCCTCAACTGGTACGTCGAGGAGGGGACGATCTTCAAGGGCGGGTCGGGGTCGGGGATCAACCTGAGCAAGATCCGCTCGAGCAAGGAGCCGCTGGCCGGCGGCGGGACGGCCAGCGGACCGGTCAGCTTCATGCGCGGCGCGGACGCCAGCGCCGGGACGATCAAGTCGGGCGGCAAGACCCGGCGGGCCGCGAAGATGGTCGTGCTCAACTCCGACCACCCGGACGTCCGCGACTTCATCTGGTGCAAGGCGGTCGAGGAACGCAAGGCACGTGCCCTGCGGGACGCCGGGTTCGACATGGACCTCGACGGCAAGGACAGCTACTCGGTCCAGTACCAGAACGCGAACAACTCGGTCCGCGTGACCGACGAGTTCATGCACGCGTACCAGAACGATCAGGACTGGAGGCTCAAAGCCGTCCTGACAGGCGAGACGCTCCAGACGGTCCGTGCGCGCGAGCTGATGCGTGAGATCGCGCGGGCCGCGTGGGAGTGCGCCGACCCCGGAATGCAGTACGACACGACGATCAACGAGTGGCACACGTGCCCGGCATCCGGCCGGATCAACGCGAGCAATCCTTGTTCGGAGTACATGCACCTCGACAACTCGGCCTGCAACCTCGCATCGCTCAACCTGCTCAAGTTCGTCGACGGCGAGGGCAACTTCGATGTCGTCGCGTTCAAGCACGCGGTCGAGGTAGTGTTCACCGCGCAGGAGATCATCGTCGGCAACAGCGACTACCCGACCGAGGCGATCGGCCGCAACGCAAAGGCGTTCCGACAGCTCGGCCTGGGGTACGCCAACCTCGGCGCGCTGCTGATGGCGCGGGGGCTGCCGTACGACTCCGATGGTGGTCGGGCCTGGGCGGGGGCGATCACCGCGCTGATGACCGGATGGGCGTACCGGACGAGCGCGCGGATCGCCGAGGTCACGGGGCCGTTCGCGGGCTTCCCGCCCAACCGGGACGCGATGCTGAGGGTGATGCGCAAGCACCGCGCGGCGGCCGATGAGATCGACGGCGAGCTGCTGCCCGAGGCGCTCCTGTCCGCCTCCAAGCAGGCCTGGGACGAGGCGATCGCGCTCGGCGAGCGCCACGGCCACCGCAACGCGCAGGCCAGCGTGCTGGCGCCGACCGGCACGATCGGCCTCATGATGGACTGCGACACCACCGGCATCGAGCCCGACCTGGCACTCGTCAAGAACAAGAAGCTCGTCGGTGGCGGCACGATGCAGTTCGTCAACCAGACGGTGCCACGGGCGCTCGAGAAGCTCGGGTACACGCGGCCGCAGATCGAGGATGTCGTCGGCTACATCGCCGAGCACAACTCCGTTGCGGACGCGCCGCACGTGAGGGAAGAGCACTACCCGGTGTTCGACACCTCGATGGGCGACCGCGCGATCCACTACATGGGTCACGTTCGGATGATGGCGGCGGTCCAGCCCTTCATCTCTGGCGCGATCTCAAAAACTGTGAACATGCCCGAGCAGGTCACGGTCGAGGAGGTCGAGCAGCTGCTCATCGAGAGCTGGAAGCTCGGCCTGAAGGCCGTCGCGATCTACCGCGACAACTGCAAGGTCGCGCAGCCGCTGTCGGCGGACAAGAAGGCCAAGGACAAGGCCGCCGAGCCGGCCGAGCTCGCTGCGCCGGTGCGCAAGCGCCTGCCGCGGAGCCGTCCATCTGTCACGACCAAGTTCGAGGTCGGCGACGCCGAGGGTTACATCACGGCCAGCTCATACCCCGACGACGGGATCGGTGAGATCTTCCTGAAGACGTCCAAGCAGGGCTCGACGCTCGCGGGCATCATGGACGCCTTCTCGATCGCGATCTCGATCGGGCTCCAATACGGCGTGCCGCTCGAGGCGTTCGTCTCCAAGTTCATCAACATGAAGTTCGAGCCGAGCGGTATGACGAACGACCCGGACGTCCGCTTCGCGACCTCGCTCGTCGACTACGTGTTCCGGCGGCTCGCACTCGACCACCTGCCGAACGAGAAGCGCGAGGAACTCGGGATCCGCACGATCGCCGAACGAAAGGAGCTGGCGGCGAACGGCAACGGCTACGGGACGCCGGAGGTCCCGCCCGCGGCGGAGGCGCCCGAAGCCAAGGCCGAGGTGGCGGCTCCGGCCAAGCCGATCGAACTCACGGAGATGCCGCTGACGCAGGCGGCCGATGCGCCGCTCTGCTACGCGTGCGGTTCCAAGATGCAGCCCGCCGGCTCGTGCTACGTCTGCCCGAGCTGCGGAAGCACCAGCGGCTGCTCGTGACGCAGCTGCCGGTGAAGCGGCTCGACCCGGATGCGCCCGTGCCCGCGAGGGCGCATCCGGGCGACGCCGGCCTCGACCTCCGGTCCGCGACCGACGTCGAGGTCAAGCCGGGGGAGCGGGCGCTCGTGCCGACCGGCATCGCGATCGCGATCCCCGACGGACACGCCGGCCTCGTGCTTCCGCGATCTGGGCTTGCGTCGCGCCACGGCCTTACGATGGCGAACTCGCCGGGCCTGATCGACGCGGGCTACCGCGGCCAGGTGATCTGCGCGGTCGTGAACCTCGACCGGGACAACGCGGTCGCGATCAGGCGCGGCGACCGGATCGCGCAGCTCGTGCTCGTTGCGGTCCCGGACATCGAGGCCACGGAGGTCGACGAGCTGCCGCCGACCACGCGCGGCGAGGGCGGCTTCGGCTCCACCGGCACCACGTGATGGGCCATCGGCCAGGCCGGTTGAGGCCCGCTTGGTCGACGCCTAGACTGGGCGGCACGCGGACGTGGCTCAGCTGGTAGAGCACCACCTTGCCAAGGTGGGGGTCGCGGGTTCGAATCCCGTCGTCCGCTCGAGAGAACCGCAAGTCAGGCCGGTGTAAGCCGGCCCTCTTCCTTTCGAAGGACCGTCCGAACCACGAGGGGTCCCGTCGGGATCCCGTCTCGGACGCGACTTCGTCGCGAGACGGGCCCGTTACAACTCCCTAGCCCGGCGACATCATCAACAAAGAGGGGGCGTCACCTCCGTTCCCGAGCTGCCCGACGTCGTCACCGAAGGGAGACCCGGGAAGAGGCCATGGCGATGGCCCAGGCCCATTGAAGGCCATCTTGACGTGATGCGGGGTCAGGCCTGGAAGGTGCCAGCCAGCGAACGAGGTCGCGTCGTGGTTCCGCTTTGTGAGCGCCAAGCTCCCAGCGGTCCAACGCAAGGATCTCATCCGCGCATCAGTTGCCAGAACTCCCCGAGCTTCTCTGATTGCTGTGCTCGTGTGGGTAGTCCCGTATCAATGAACCTTCACCTTGATCCCTGTCGCGGCTCGTGCCTAGAATCTACAGGCGAGGCGAGTTAGGAAACTTTCCTAACCATTCCGAGGCCCAAGGAGGTGACCTCGGCCGGACACCCTGCGGGAATCCCCGAGCCGAAGGAGAGCAGCATGCCACTCACCCCACCGCCACTCATTCGGCGGCGTGTGCTCGCGGTCGCCATTGCATTCGCTACGACCTTGATCGTTCTGACCCCACCGGCGTACGGGACCCCCGGTTCAGCGTTCGTCCGTGTCAACCAGGTCGGCTACCCTGCAGCGTCGGCCAAACGGGCCTACCTGATGTCGAGCGATGCCGAGACGGGCGCCACGTTCGAGGTTAGGAACGGGAGCGGCGCCGCCGTCTTTTCGGGCTCGATCGGGCCCCTGCTCGGCTCATGGAGTCGCTCGTTCCCGTTCGTGTACGCGCTCGACTTTGCTTCGGTCACCACGCCAGGCACCTACTCCATCGCGGTGACCGGACCGATCGCCGCCTCCTCGCCGAGCTTCCAGATCGACACTGGGCAGAGCGTCTACGCGGAAGCGCTCGCCAACGCGCTCTCCTTCTTCCAGGCCGAGCGCGATGGCCCCGACTTCATCCCCGGCCCCCTCCGTTCCGCCCCCGGGCATCTGAACGATCAGAACGCGATGACGTACCTCCGGCCCCACGTGAACCCGAGTGGGCGCTTCTCAGGAGACCTGGATCCGCTGGGCGTCCGGATCGACGCCTCCGGTGGATGGTGGGACGCCGGCGACTACATCAAGGGCGTGCAGACGCTGAGCTATACCACGGACATGCTGCTCATCGGAGTTCGGGACTTCCCGGCACAGATGGGCGCCGGCTCGACGATGTCGAACTTCACGGCGGAGGCCAAGTTCGGGACGGATTGGCTCCTTCGGATGTGGGACGACGAGACGAAGACCCTTTACTTCCAGGTGGGGATCGGGACGGGGAACGCCAATGCCGTCGGCGACCACGACATCTGGCGCCTTCCCCAAGAGGACGACACCTACGGTGGGACCGATCCCCTCTACCGATACATCCGCAACCGCCCGGTGTTTCGCGCCGGTCCGCCAGGGTCGCTCATCAGCCCGAACCTCGCCGGGCGGATGGCTGCGGCGTTCGGCTTGTGCTTCCAGATCTACAAGCTGACCGACCCGGCATTCGCGAACAGGTGCCTGCTGGCGGGTCAGCACATCTTCGACCTGGCCGACACGACCCCCAAGGGCAACTTGCTCACCTATCTCCCATTCAGCTTCTATCCGGAGAACGAGTGGCGGAGCGACCTCGAGCTCGGCGCGGTGGAGCTCTACATGGCGGTGGCGAGCGGTGGCCTGCCGCCCGGTCTGCCGCACGCCGATGCCGGTTTCTATCTGCAGCAGGCGGCCCACTGGGCCAAGGCCTACATCACCGGCCCGGACGACGCCGAGGACACGCTCAACCTCTACGATGTGAGCGGCCTCGCGCACTACGAGCTCCACAAGGCGATCGGTCAGGCCGGCAACCCGCCCGGACTAGAGGTCACGCAGGTCGAACTCGTCGCCGACTTGAAGAAGGCCCTCGACAACGCGATTGCCCAGGCCGCGACCGATT
The DNA here is from genome assembly GCA_046729855.1 of Actinomycetota bacterium. Taxonomy (GTDB): domain Bacteria; phylum Actinomycetota; class UBA4738; order UBA4738; family HRBIN12; genus DATHSY01. The sequence continues at coordinate 16,546 of JBKPHM010000089.1, forward strand.
CGTTCCAGTTCGGCTTCCCCTGGGCGACGTGGGACACGGCCTCTCACGGCACCGGGCTCTCCGTGATGGCGAGCGAATACGCACAGCTCACGGGGTCGAGCGCGCACGCGGAGTGGAGCGGCCGGTGGTTGGCGAACATCCTCGGCGCCAATGCCTGGGGGTCGTCGTTCATCGTCGGCGACGGGACCACGTTCCCGCACTGTATTCACCATCAGGTGGCGAACCTCGTGGGATCCCTCGACGGCTCGCCGCCCGTGCTCGAGGGTGCGGTGGTCGAAGGTCCGAACGGTACGCTCTTCACCGGGTTCCAGGCTGGGATGAGGAACTGCCCGCCAGATGACAGCGACCCGTTCGCACAGTTCAACTCGGGCAAGGCCAGGTTCAGGGACGACATCGAGTCGTTCTCGACGGTCGAGCCGGCCGTCGACCTGTCTGCCACGTCGCCGCTCGCCTTCGCGTGGCAGTCGGTGCCGCCCCCGCCACCGCCTCCTCCGCCGCCGCCCTAGACGGTCGTGACGATCCAGTTCGACGACGGCGTGGCCGATCAACCGGCGCGCTGGCAACCCTGAACGAGCACGGGATGCACGCGACGTTCTTCGTGAACAGCGGCTTCGTCGAAGACTCCGCACATATGACCTGGGAACAACTCCGGGCCCTCGCAGCCGCCGGGAACGAGATCGCCGGACACACGCTCAACCCCGTCGACCTCAAGCCGATGGCCGTGTGGAACAAGCTCAAGCCATTGATTCCTGCGGATACGTTCCCGAACACTCGCAATTGCGAGGCCTAGCCCGCGAGGGCGTCCTTGAGTTCCAGCACCATGAAGAACACGATAACGATCTCGCTGACGACCCACGAGTTCGCGTTCATCCAGTCGCGGGCCTTCGGCAGCGATGTCTCCCCCCGCTTGCCGAGCGCCAGAAGCATCAGCAGTGGCAGGCCGATAAAGAGCGCCGTCACCAGGAAGAACGGGATCGCGCTGACGAGTGACTCGTCGTGCGCCGAGAGATAGCCACCCACGGTCAGCATCGTCAGGATGTCGGTGGGCATCGCGATGAATAACAGCAAGCCGAGCCTGAGGGCGAAGCCCGGCGAGGCCGTCTGAAGCTTCCCCATCCATTTGGGCGGCTCAGCGTCCGCGCGGCGGAGGAAGACCCGGACGGCGATGATCGCGAGCAGCCCGACGAAGATCCAGTCGGCGAAGGCGTGGCCACCGCTCGAGGTGGAGCTCCGGAGTCCGAGCGCCTCGACGAGGATGAAGCACAGAGCCGTCCCTCCAACGGTCGAAGCGACCGCGCCGGCCACATACGCGAGGGAGTTCACCCGAGCCTTCTCGCTCGTCGCGAACAAAATGGCGCTGATGATCTGCGGCCCCGCGACCATCACGAACGCCATCGGGACAATCTTGACGAACGTCATCGAACTCCCTCCCGGCTCCAGTCAATTGGGACGCTACCGCACCACCCCTCGACGGCATCGGTTGAGCGACGCTGATCGGATCTCCGCCGTCGACTCCAGCCGACGTTCGCAAACCCTCGACACCACCAGGGGCGACTTCTCGAACGGAAATGCCCACGTGAAGGGTTTCCGGGCGCCCACCCGCCCCGGTCGGCGCACCGATACCGGAGACAGGCCCCGAGATTCACGATGCGCGTCAGCGCATGAGCGACAGCTCGCGGCGAGCTTCCGCTGGCAGCATCTGCCGGCCGAAGATCTTCGATCGCGGCTCTTGAAGCCTGCCGCCCTGCTCGAGCGAGCCGGTAGCGATCGGCGTGAAGCCGATCTCCTCGATCAGAGTCGACACCCGGGCGTTCGCGCGGCCGTTGTCTCCCGCCACAAAAACGGCGAATCGCTGATCCCTCGGCACGGACGGCCGCGCCTCGGCGAGCATGGTCCGGCCGTCGAGTGTGTTGAAGGCCTTGACGACAACGGCGTCCGGAAGCCATTCAGCGACGAGGAGGCTCGATCTCCGTGCGCCGAGGTCTATCGGATCGCCCGACTCGGTGACGGCATTCGTCGCGTCGATGACGACCTTGCCCGCGACGGCCGACGCCGGCGGCAGGAGCTCGGAGTCGAACGGGACGGCGAGTATGACGCCCTCGCCGAAGCGCGCCGCCTCTTCCAGTGTCGTTGACAGGACCGACGGTCCGAGACGTTCGGCCAGTGCCTTCGCTGCCACGTCGTCGCGGGGGTCGGCCACGGCCAGCTGATGGCCTGCCCTCGCCAAGAGCTCAGCGAGGGCCGCGCCCCTCGCGCCGACGCCCACGATCCCTATCCGCATCGTGCCCCGCTCGTCTTGCCCCGGTAGAACCTACCAAACGTCGGTTGGCTCGGCCTCTGTTGGCGCCAGCACGAGCCTCTTACGGCGCGCGGCCGGGCAACAGCCAATGGCTCGACACGGCGACGCGGTCGGAGAGTCATTGTCACGAGTCGACTATGGACACGTGACTCCGGCACCGCAAAGCTGCAAACCTTCCTCGCGCGCAACGAACGAAGCAAGCGTCGACCTCGGCATCAGCCCGAGTCCTCCTCCGGACTCGAACGATGGCATAACCGAGTCGTTCATCGGGACGGACGAGGTGTACACGATGCAGCCGCCCACCACCTCTATCGTTCGCGTTCGGTCCGTGCCGCCGGGCGTCGTGCACGTCTCCGAGAGGGTCACATCGATGAGCGGCTCGACCGGCATCCGCCCGACCTGGACGATTACCCCCGTCCCTCCGCTGACGCCCAGGGTAATGGTCGCCCGCCCGCGAACGATCGTGGCGCTCGAGAGCTGCCAGCCCAGTGGCAGACCGCGGATGCAAGGGAGCTTCGTTGCAGACGGCACCGCCTGTGCCATCAGGATCATCGCTCGATCGGTTCCGCACGACGGCGTCATGACCTGTCCGCGACTTGGGAAGAACAGCCCGATGGCGAACGACGCCGCAAGAGCGACGACGAGGAGGCTCAACGCGATGAGGCCGACGCGTCGAAAGCTCCACCGCTGAATCGGGATCGGACGACGTGCCGGAGCAAGGGCGCGGAACTCTTCTAGGAGCTCGGGCCGATCCTGCTTCATCAGCACTCGCAGCTGCGTGGGGCTCGCAACGCCCCGCGTCGCGGCGAAGGCCTCTGCGAGATCGTCGGGCGTGAAGTATTGGAGCGCCCGCCGGTAGACGGTCTGGGCATCGGAGCGAAGGGCAAGGACGAGCATCATATTTGCGAGATCGACCGCCTGGCGCCACGGTGAGGGACGAACCTGGACGAAGAACACGTCGATCACCCGGAGATGGCCGTCCTGGACCATGAGATTCGCGGGCTTGATATCGCGATGAGCGAGCCCGACGTGCCAGAGACCGCGGATGAGCTGTAGTCCCTCGTCGATGACCTGGTCGTCGACGCGGGCAGACCCGATCTCTTCGGCGTTCTCGAAGAACTCCATCGCGATCAGGTACTCGCGCTCCGGTGTGATCTCGACGACGCCGAACGGCACCGGTGTCGGGAAGCCGTGTTCGCCCAGCAGCCGGAGGGTGTAATCCTCGTATTCGACGAAACGCCGAACGGTCTTGAACGGCGTCTCGTCCTCCAGCCCCCCATAGAGCATCGCGCGGCCGAGCTTGTACCACCGGTCCGCGCGGACGTGGTTCTTTGCGTAGAGCTTCGCGAAGATCGAGACCTCATCGCCACGCTCATCGACGACCGTCAGCTTCAGCGGCGTAGAGCCGCCTGACGCCGCCAGCCCCACCGGCCTGATCTCGAGCACCGTGAGCCCAAGTTGATCGTGCATGGCTCGGCGGATCGCGTCGCCGCGTCGCCCGCCGACGTCGAGATGGGCCGCCTTCCCGCGACGCCCGTACGCCACCGGGAACGCATCGTTCGGAACGAATGCTCGGAACATCGCGATCGGAAGGGCCACCCCCAGAATCGCGCCGAACGCGACGTCGGTCGGATGCTCGATGCCGAGGTAGATCCGAAGGAGCCCGACGGCGGTGATGCCGAAAACGATGGCGAGCTTCGCATACCAGCGCGGCCTCCCGGGCACCACGAGCATGAACGCAAACGCGATCAGGACCGCAGTCAGCACAGCGATCGGCCGCGACGGAGCCGCGTAGCCCTCCCAGTCGGCGATCTGTGTTATGTCGAGCGGCCTCACCCGCGCGGCCAAGAAGGTCAGGACGTCCAAGGCGAGATGGAGCAACGCGAGACTGACGAGGAACACGATGAGATGGCGAAACCGCCGGAAGGCGATCGCGAGCGCCGCGACGATAAGGCCGAGGCCGCCGAGTCCCCATCGCGATCCGATTGAATTCACCCATCTGGCCAGCGCATCGAGCCAGTCGGTGCGGAGCGCCACGATCGGGCGTGTGATCGCGGCATCGAAGCGGTCGAGGGGCCCTGCCGAGACGTGGAGCCAGATTGAGGCCGAAACGACGATCAAGAGCGCCGCCGCGAGCCAAAGCCGGCCGCTGAGCCCGATGCTCTTCGGCAACGGCGCCGGAGTGCCGGTCGGCCGCCGCCTTCGTTGCGTCTCGGTCAGGTCCCCGAGTTCCGTCCGGAGCGCGTTGGGCTGCACCGCCATGGATCGGCGATCCACGCTCCCGCCGGTGGTTCGCTCGGTCACCGTGTGGATCCCGCTCGCCTGCGAAGTCTCCCGACCGTCCGACCCTGCCGAGCCTGCTCGATCGCCCATGGAGAAGAGGTCTACACCGTCTCGGCGGTGAGCGAAAGGCCGTCGCGACGTGCTCGGCTGTGTGATCAGGGCGCCGATGACGCCCTCGAGGGAGCCTTCCGGCGAGTGAGCTGGTGGGACGGAGGAGCGCTCGTGTCGCGTCGGCGCCCGAGCCGGCTAGTTCGCCCGGAGGTTGGAGGCTGCGACAAAGGACCAGCGACTCGGCGGTTCGCGCGTGCCGAGTCGATCCCGTTGCGCGTGCGTCATCAGGAGCAAGCAACCTCGGAACGGGTCCCTACGTAGGAGGGGTATGAGACGGTCCGACCGGGTCCGGGAAGACGAGTTCCGCGCGTACGTCGTCCAGCGCCGGGGGAGCCTACTTCGCACCGCGACCTTGCTCGAAGTCGGCGACGCGCACGAGGCCGAGGATCTGGTACAGACCGTGCTGCTCCGCATCTTCCACCGGGCCCACACTACAGGCGAAGGCGACGTGGTCAGATGATCTGCACGCTCATCGCCGAGCCGTCCGAGGGCAACTTCCAGGAAGGCTTCGAGTTCAAGTGGCGAGCGCACACCCCGTGAACGGGCGCCCCATGGTGGGTCAGCAAGACCGTCCATGGCATCATTGACGTCCGTCCCGTCGCCGGAAGGGGGCTTCCCTCGCCAGAAGTGCTACCGGACCACCCGGTACTCAAGATGCGTCACACCGTCGGTCTGGCTGACCCCGGTCTGTTCCAGCTCCGTTCGCTCGGGGAGCTGGTCGAACAGCCGATGGCCCCCGCCGAGTAGGACATTGATCAAGTGGATCCGGATCTCGTCGACGAGGCCGCCGCTAGGACTGCTGGTCGATGTTCGCGCCCATGAGCCCTTCTGGCTCCCGAAAGATGCGGCATCAATCGTCATTTGGTTCGTTCCAGGCTGACTGAAATCTTCTTCGGAACCGTCGCCCCGCGGACCCCTTCTATCGCGATAATGCGACATGAGGGTTGAAGGGTTCATTCGGACCGCTCAGGAGATGCTGTGGCGAGGAAGAGCACCGGAGCCGACCGACCATCAAGCGGCCCGCCCGTCGACGCAGGGACGGCCCGTGGTTCGCTGCGCGCCGCCGCGATAGTGCTGCTGCTCGGCGGGCTGATCTTCTTCGCCGGGGTCAGCCGCCCGGTCGTAGGTGACTGGGCCGCGGCTTTCGACGACGAGGCGAAGCGGATCTCCATCGCGAAGGCCGACGCGGACCAGTTCACCGTGGGATTTGCCCTGATGGGTGTCGGCTTCATCGTGATGGGGATCGCGCTTGGTCTGTGGGGCAGGGCGGTGACTCGCCTCGAGACGGGACCTCGCGCCATCGTGGCCGTCGTCCTCGGCCTGACGGCCGCGATCGGGGGGTTCGGGCCGGGCCAGGTCCGGATCATCACCCCCCACGTCGATGTCGACCTTGCCGCCGGCGACAGCACAGCCCTCAACATTGCCTACCTGCCAGGTGCATTCGACGCTGGCCCTGGGGTTCGTCGGGTTCGGCATCCTGACCTGGCGAGGACCGGCGCCCCGCTGGGCGGGGATCTTCCTCGCCGTTGCGGGCGCCGCGGGCGTGGTGACCATTCCCGCGTTCTTCATGCTCGGTGCCCTGGGGTTCGGTCT
>JBKPHM010000090.1:0-3787 GCA_046729855.1 Actinomycetota bacterium
TCGCGCCCAGCACGCCGGAGCGGGGAGCAAGGGCCGGCAGCATGATCGTCGCGGTTTCCTGGTAGCCGTTCATGAGCCCTTCCACCTCGCGGTGGACGAGCGGCAGCAGGCTCGGCCGGCGCATGACCCCGCCGCCGAGCAAGATCCGCTCCGGCGAGAGCACGCAGATCACCGATACGAGGCCGAGGGCGAGGTAGTGCGCTTGCAGCATCCAGACTGCCTCGTCGGCGTCCAGTTCGGCGGCCGGCCGTCCCCACCTCGCCTCGATCGCCCGGCCTGAGGCGAGCCCTTCCCAGCAGTCGCCGTGGTAGGGGCAGACCCCTTCGAAGGGGTCGAGCCCGCGGTTGTGGGGGATGCGCATGTGCCCGAACTCAGGATGCGCGAGGCCGTGGAGGAGCCTGCCGCCCGCCATGCCGCCGCCGCCGATGCCGGTGCCGATTGTGATGTAGCAGAAGGTGTCGAGCCCCTGAGCGGCTCCCCAGCGATGCTCGCCGAGGGCGGCGGCGTTGACGTCGGTGTCGAAAGTGACCTGGACGGAGAGCCGGCGGCCGATTTCCCCGCCGACGTCCGTGTTGGCCCAGCCCGGCTTGGGTGTGGACGTGATGTGGCCCCAGGTCGCCGAGCCGGGGTTCCGGTCGACGGGGCCGAAAGAGCCGATTCCGATCGCGGCGATCGGGCCTTCGCGCTCGAAGAACGCGACCACTCGGCCGATCGTCTCCTCGGGCGTCGTCGTCGGGATCGTCGCCGTCGCCCTGAGATCGCCGGGGCCGGTTCCGATCGCGCACTCCCACTTGGTTCCGCCGGTCTCGATGCCCCCGTAGACGCTCACGGTCCGGCACCGCACGACTGACGAACGACAAACTGCGCGGGGAGGACGACCACGCGCTGCTGCTCGGGAGCGCGACCCTCGATCCGTTCGAGCAGCAGCTGCGTGCCGAGCGTGCCGAGCGTCTCAGCCGGCTGCGCCATCACCGTCAGGAACGGGTAGAGCCGCGAGGCGTACTCGATGTCGTCGAAGCAGACGAGCGCGACGTCGTCCGGCACTTCGAGCTCGTGAGCCCGGACCGCCTCGATCGCACCGAGCGCGACGAGGTTGTTGACCGTGAAGACCGCCGTCGGAGGCTCGTCGAGCTCGAGCAGCCGCCGCATGCCCTCGAAGCCCCCGGGAGGGTCGACCGTCGAGCGCACGATCAAGCTCGGCTCATGTGGCAGGCTGGCGGCCGCCAGCGCCGCCTCGTACGCTTGCCGGCGGTCGCGGGCGGTCGAGACGTCGTCCGACTCCGTGATGAATCCGATCCGCCGATGGCCGAGCGAGATCAGGTGCTCGACGAGCCGGCGGGCTCCGCCCACATTGTCGCCGGTGACGACGTCGGACTCGATGCCCGAGACAGTTCGGTCGATGAGAACGAACTCGACGCCGTACCGCCCGAGCCGCTGGAGGTGACCTTTCGAGCGGTCGCTGACCGGCGCGATCATGATCCCATCGACCCGGTGCGCGAGCATCTCCTCGATCACGTCGCGCTCGATCGTCAGGTCGGCCCGAGTGTCGGCGAGGATCATGCGGTAGCCGGCGCGACGGGCCACGTCTTCGGCGCCACGGACGATCAGCGTGAAGAACGGGTTGGCGACGTCCGGGACGATCAGCGCGAGCGTGCCGGTCTTCTGCCGGATCAAGCCGCGGGCCAGCCGACTCGGGACGTAGCCGAGCTCAGCGATCGCCCGTTCGACCCGCTGGCGCGTCTCCGGACTGACCCGCTCGCTGCCGTTGATCACGCGCGAGACCGTCATCGACGACACGCCCGAAAGCCGGGCCACATCCTTGATCGTCACGTTGGCGGGGGGCGCAGCCATGGGTGTCCTATGGGATCAGTAACACGGTTTCGCGTCAAGATCAATCATATGGCGCTTGACTACCGGGTGGGAACTGTGTTATCGCTACCACAAAGCGCCAGGGAATTCCGAAGAGGAGGCTGGTTATGCAACAGACAGGGAGCGGGGCGTCATCACGCTGGAGAGGACGCCCGTTGTTCTTGGTCGTGGTTCTGGTCTTCGCGGTGAGCGCGGTGTTGGCGGCCGTCGCCGCAGCCGACACGTCCAAGCAGTCCGCCGAAAAGATCAAGGTCGGACTGATCACTAAGGACGTCACGAACCCGTTCTTCGTCAAGATGAGGCAGGGGGCGACTGCTAAGGCGAAGGAGCTCGGCGCCGAGCTGGTCTACGCCGCCGGCAAGAGCAGCTCCGACAACGCGAGCCAGATCGCGGCGATCGAGAACATGACGACGGCCGGCGTCAAAGGGATCCTGATCACCGTCGCCGATGCCAAGGCGGAGAACGCAGCGATCAGGAAGGCGAGGAGCGCGGGGGTGCTCGTGATCGCGCTCGACTCCCCGACCGACCCGCGGTCCGCCGTCGACGCGCTCTTCGCCACCAATAACTTCAACGCCGGTGTGCTGATCGGCAAGTACGCGCGCGCGGCGACGAGGGGCAGGACGGTGACGATCGGGATGCTCGACGAGCACGCAGGCTCTTCGGTCGGGAAGCTCCGTCACGACGGCTTCCTGAAGGGCTTCGGGATCAAGAACAACAACAAGCAGATCGCCTGTACCGGCAACGGTCAGGGCCAGACGGCGCCGTCCCAGACGGCGATGGAGAACTGCCTCCAGAAGGACCCCGACATCAACGTCGTCTACACGATCAACGAGCCGAGCGCCAAAGGTGCCTGGAACGCGCTGAAGAATGCGGGCAAAACGAAGGCCGCGACGACGATCGTCTCGGTCGACGGCGGCTGTGCCGGCGTTCGCAACGTGAGAGCCGGGATCATCGACGCGACCTCGCAGCAGTACCCGTTGCGCATGGCGTCGAGAGGCGTTCAGGCGGTCGTCAACTACGCGAAGACGGGCAGGAAGGTGTCCGGCTACACCGACACGGGCGTGAATCTGATCGCCCTGAAGCGCCGAGCCGCAGTTCCCTCCAAGAGCGTCGCGTACGGCCTCAAGAACTGCTGGGGCTAGACCGACGACTCGCTACCCAGGACCGGGGCGTCGCTGACGCCCCGGTCTCGTTCTCGCCTGGCAGATACTCCCGATGACGGCTATCAACTCCGCACTTCGAGTTCCCGGCCGCGTGCTCGCGGCGCCGACAGTTGGGCCGTTTGTCGCCCTGCTGCTCGCGATGGCGTTCTTCTCCGTCAGGTCGGAGAACTTCCTCGAGGGCCAGAACCTCTCGCTCGTGCTTCAGCAGGTGATGGTCGTCGGGGTGCTGGCGATCGGCCAGACGTTCGTGATCCTCACCGCCGGGATCGACCTCTCCTGCGGGACGGTGATGGCGTTCGGCCAGATCGTGATGACGAAACTCGCGGTCGTGAACGGGATCGATCCGCTGCTCGCAATCGGCCTCGGGATCCTGGCGTGCGTGGGCTTCGGCATCCTGAACGGCGGGCTCGTGACCGGCGTGAAGCTGCCCGCGTTCATCGTCACCCTCGGCACGCTCAACATCGCCTTCGCGCTCACCCACGTCTACTCGAACGACGAGACGTACTCGGACCTCCCGAGCGAGCTGTTGTTCTTCGGCAAGACGTTCACGATCGGAAACACCGACTTCACGTACGGCGTCGTCCTGATGTTCGTTCTCTTTGGGATCGCCTGGTACGCGCTCACGCAGACGGCGTGGGGCCGCCATGTCTACGCCGTCGGCGACAACCTCGAGGCGGCGCGGCTGATGGGGATCAAGGTCAACCGCGTACTGCTCAGCGTCTACGTGCTCGCGGGCCTGACCTACGGGATCGCCG
>JBKPHM010000091.1:0-18798 GCA_046729855.1 Actinomycetota bacterium
TAGCCGGACAGGAGCTGGATCACGGTCTGGCGAACGCGGTTGAGGTCCGCGCCGAGCTTCTGCAGGACCTGCGCCGCCACGCCCTCGCCCTCGCGGATAAGGCCGAGCAGGATGTGCTCGGTGCCGATGTAGTTGTGTCCGAGCTGGAGCGCCTCGCGGAGCGATAGCTCCAGCACCTTCTTGGCGCGAGGCGTGAACGGGATGTGTCCGGTCGGAGCGGCCTGACCCTGGCCGATGATCTCCTCGACCTGTTGGCGGACGGCCTCGAGGGAGATGTTCAGGGACTCGAGCGCCTTGGCCGCGACCCCCTCGCCCTCGTGGATCAGGCCGAGCAGGATGTGCTCGGTGCCGATGTAGTTGTGGTTCAGCATCCTCGCCTCTTCCTGCGCGAGGACCACGACTCGCCGGGCCCGGTCGGTGAAGCGCTCGAACATGTCACTCCCCCGGGGGCACGAGCCCCCTGTCTATCGAACGGCCCTCGGGGATCTGCGGACCCCGTCCTACCCCCGAAGGCAGGTCGGGCGCCCCGTCGGCGCACCTCCCAGCGCCACCGAAGCGCCCCACGGAGGCAGTATACCCCGCACCCCCCTCGGGCTCGGAGCGCCTCCGCCGGCACCCTCTATCCAACCCACCTTCTGTTCTGGTTATTCGGACGTTCGGGCCGTCGGGATGAGGGGTGCGACCGTCTAGCGACAAGGTCCGCCGTTCGGACTACCGAAGTTCCCCCCGAACGGGCCGTTGTGGGCGCGATCCTCCGGCTCGATGATGATCCGGAGCGGTTCGAACGCGGGCACCTTCCCCCGAGCCTTCCCCGGAAGGAGACGATGGACGTTGCGGGTGCTGATCGTCGACGACCACCCGGCGTTCCGCCGGGCGCTGACGTCGGCACTGCGGATGGTCGATACCGTCACCGTTGCCGGCGAGGCCGGCGGCGGGATCGCGGCGACCGAGCAGGCTGAGTCGCTCGAGCCGGACGCGGTGCTGATGGACCTTTCGATGCCGGACATCGACGGCATCGAGGCGATGCGTCGGATCCATCGAACGCGCCCAGGGATCCCCGTCGTCATCCTGACGGCGCACGCCGACCCGGCGATCGAGCGTGAGGCCCGCCAGGCGGGAGCGGCCGGCTTCCTGCCGAAGGGGACGACGCTCGAGGACATCGTGCTCGTCCTTCACGAGGCGGCCGAGGCCACGGGGCCCACCGGGCTCTGATCGGATCTAGCCCTCGCCCTCCTCCGGGCGCATGTGCGGGAACAGGATCACGTCGCGCAGCGTGTGCACGTCCGCGAGGATCAACGAGATTCGGTCGATCCCCAGGCCGAGACCGCCCGCCGGCGGCATGCCGTGCTCGAGTGCCCGCAGGAAGTCCTCGTCGAGCGGGTGCGTCTCCTCCTCGCCGCGCCGCCGAGCCTCGAGCTGCGCTTCGAATCGTCGCCGCTGGTCGTCGGGGTCCGTCAACTCGGAGTACGCGGCGCCGATCTCGCCGCCGACCAGGTACGGGTCGACGTGCTCGGTGAGGCGCGGATCGTCGCGGTGGGGCCGCGCGAGCGGTGAGACGTCTCGTGGGAAGTCCATGACGAACGTCGGGTCCCAAAGCGTCGGCTCGACGATGTGCTCCCACAGCTCCTGGACGACCTTGCCGGGGCTCCAGGCGGGATCCACACGGACCCCGTGGCCATCCGCGAGCGCGTGCAGGTCCGGGTGGTCGAGGTCGACCTCCTCGCCGAGCGCCTCGGACAGCGACCCGAGCATGGTGATGCGGCGCCAAGGAGCGTCGAGGTTGAGCTCCCGCCCCTGGTAGGTCACGACGGCGGTGCCATGAACCTCGATCGCGGCCGCGCGGAGGATCTCCTCGACCAGGCGCATCATCCCGTGGTAGTCGGTGTACGCCTGGTAGCACTCCATCATCGTGAACTCGGGATTGTGCCAGCGATCGATGCCTTCGTTGCGGAAGTTGCGTCCGATCTCGTAGACGCGTTCGAGTCCGCCGACGAGCAGCCGTTTCAGGAAGAGCTCGAGCGCGATGCGAAGGTAGAGGTCCAGGTCCAGCGTCTCGTGGTGGGTCACGAACGGCCGGGCCATCGCCCCGCCGGCGACCGACTGTATGACGGGCGTCTCGACCTCGATGAACCCATGCTCGTTCAGGTACCGGCGGAACGCCCTCAGGACGGCCGCCCGCGTGGTGACGATCCGTCGCGCGTCGAGGTCGGATGCGAGCTGGAGGTACCGGTACCGGTGTTGCAGGTCGGGATCCCGGAGACCGTGCCACTTTTCCGGGAGCGGGCGCAGCGCCTTCGTCAGCATCGCGAGACGCTCCACGAACACCGACAGCTCACCCTTGCGGGTCGTGCCGAGGACGCCGATCGCGCCGACGAAGTCGCCGAGGTCGATGTCCGGGAGCAGCGCAAACGACGCGGGCTCGGTCTCGGCCTCGTTCACCACGAGCTGGAGGTCCCCGGTGCGGTCCCGGATGACGAGGAAGATCAGCCTTCCGAACCGGCGTTGAAGGACCACGCGCCCGGCGACCGTCACCCGTTCCTCCGTGCGTTCGTCGGGTCCGGGCAAGGGGTGACGTGCGCGGATCTCCGCGCTCGCCGTCGCGTCCGCGACGCCAAGCGCCTGCTCGAGGTTCAGCGCGAACGCGCGCTCCCCGAGTCGTTCACGGCTCTCGCGCCGCGCGCGGAGGACCTCGGCCTCGCGACCGCGACGCTCCTCGTCACCCATCCAACCCGCTCACGGCCGCTCGCATCACGGGATCACTCGCCGGCACCCACGACGTTCCGGTCGAAGACCAGTCGCAGCCCGCGGAGCGTCAGCCACTCATCGAACTCGTCGATGCTTGCGCAATGCGGCGAGACGATCGGGGCCAACCCACCGGTCGCGACCACCCTGACGGCGGCGCCGAGCTCTCCCCGCATCCGCGCGATCATGCCCTCGGTCTCGGCGGCCGTGCCATAGACGAGCCCCGACTGGATCGCCTCGACGGTGCTCCTGCCGATCGCCGAGCGGGGCGTGTGGAGCTCGACCTGCGGCAGCCGGGCCGTCGCCGTGGCGAGGCTGCGGTTGGAGACCTGAATCCCCGGCGCGATCGCGCCGCCGATGAACTCGCCCTTCTGGGAGACCACGTCGTAGGTCGTGGCGGTGCCGAAGTCGATCACGATGCAGGGGCCGCCGTACCGGTCGAAAGCGGCGAGCGCGTTGACGATCCGATCGGCGCCCACCTCACGCGGGTTGTCGATGAGGATCGGCATCCCGGTGCGGGTGCCGGGCTCCACGACGACCGGAGGGAAGCTGAAGTACGTGGTGACCATCTCCCGGAGGGCCTGCGTGTTCGTCGGCACGACCGACGAGATCACGACGCCGGTGATCTGCTTCGTGAACGACAGCTCCTGCTGCGCGAGCAGGCCACCGAACACGACGGCGAGCTCGTCCGCGGTACGCTCGCGCTGCGTCGAGATCCGCCACTGCCACATCAGCTCGGAGGAACGAAAGACCCCGAGCACGGTGTTCGTGTTGCCGACGTTGACTGCGAGCAGCATCACCGACCTCCGGGACGCGCCAATCCTCGCACGTCAGGGGGGCCCTCGACAGCGACGCGTTCGTAGTCAACCGGTGGGCAGCAACAGGTTGTCGATCAGGCGGACGTCGCCAAATCGTGCCGCGACGAGCGCACGGGCCCGCCGTTCGATCGTCCGGACCTCTTCGAACGTCTCGTCGTCGACGACTGCCGCGTAGTCCAGACGGGCCCGCGGCGTCGCGCCGATCTCGCGCGCCATCACGGCGACCAACGCCGAGGCGGCGCGTTCGCCGGCGCGCGCTCGCTGGGCGGCCTCCGACAGCGCGAGGAACAGGCAGCCGGCCGAGTCGCGGTCCTCAGGTGCCAGGAGCGCGTTGCGGGACGACATCGCGAGGCCGTCCGGCTCCCGCACGGTGGGACAGGTGACCACGTCGACGGGGAACGCGAGGTCGCCGACCATCCGACGGACGACGGCGACCTGCTGCGCGTCCTTCTCGCCGAAGTAGGCACGGCACCGGCCCACCGCGTTGAAGAGCCTCGCGACGACGGTGGCGACGCCACGGAAGTGACCAGGCCGCGAGGCCCCCTCCAACCGATCGCCGAGCGGGCCCGGGTCGACGGTCACGGCAGGCTCCCCGCTCGGGTACATCTCTCGCTCGTCGGGCGCGAACACCAGGTCGACGTCCAGGCGTTCGGCGTCCCGCAGGTCGCGGTCACGGGTCCGTGGGTATCTCGCCAAGTCGTTCGGATCGCTGAACTGGAGCGGGTTCACGAAGATCGAAACGACCGTGACGTCCGTCTCTGCTCTTGCGCGTTCGATCAGCGAGCGGTGGCCGTCGTGGAACGCTCCCATCGTCGGGACGAACCCCACGCTGCGTTCGGCCGCGCGAGGCGCGGCGGTCGCACGTTGGAGCTCCGTGATCGTGTCGATCACGTCCAGCGGCCGAGCACCTCCTCGACGGGGGCGCGCCCGTCGCGTGCGAGACGGCCCGCGCGTTCGGCGAGGTCCATCGCCGCGCGCGCGAGCGCCAGGTAGGCCGGGACGGCGTCAGGAACGGCGGCCGACAACGCCTCGAGGTTGGCCCGAATCGTCTCGGCGTCTCCGCGCATGGCGGGTCCCGTCAGTGCTTGGCCCGGACCGACGTCGTGGATGTTCTCGAGCGTCGCGCGTTGCAGCGGGGCCAGGGCGACGAGCGCCTCCGCCAACCCGGCCGCGGAGCCGGCCCGCTCGGCCAGCGCGGTCAGCGTGACGACGTAGTTCGAGGCCAGCACCGCGGCCGAGTGGTACAGGGGCTTCGCGTCGTCGTCCAGCCGGAACGGCCGACCGCCGGCGTCGTGCGCGATCGCCTCTCCAAGCGCGAGGCCCGCGTCGGTCGCGGACGTGATCGCGAACGCACAGCCCGGGAGCCGCGCGAGCGCGGCGTCGACGGTCGGGAACGTCTGCAGCGGGTGCACCGAGAGCGTGGTCGCGCCGATCGCGGCGGCGGCGTCGAGGGCGTGTACGGATGTCGCGCCCGACAGGTGGGCGACCGCGGTCCCGGTCGTCACGGCGCCGACGTCCGTCAGCCGCTCACACGTCTCCGCGATCGCGGCATCCGGGCTGCCGATCAGCACCAGCTCCGCGCGCCGCGCCGCCGCCTCGGCTGGCAGGACGCTCACGGAGGGCAGGTACCGGCGGACGCGTGCGGCCGTGGACGAGCGTCCCGAGACGCCGACGATCCGGTGGCCGCCCGCCCGGAGGCGGACGGCCAGGGCCGTCCCTACCCGGCCGGCCCCGACGACGGCGACATCCATGCGATCGAGTGTCCGCGGTCAGGACAGCACTCGCAACGGTGGCGCGAACGGCCTGACGCCCAGGACCGCGCTTGGCTCCAGCCTGAGCTCGGTCAGCCGCGTGCCGCCGGGCAGGGACGGGTCGGCGTCGAGCTCGCCGAGCGGCACCAGGACGAACCCGCGCTCGTGCATCCGCGGGTGCGGCACCACCAGGTCCGGCTCGTCGATCCGCTCGTCTCCGTACGTGAGCACGTCGACGTCGATCGTCCGCGGTCCCCAGCGCTCGTCGCGGACGCGTCCCATGTCCACCTCGACGCCCATGCAGGTCCGCAACAGCTCCCGCGGCGACAGGTCCGTCTCGAGGTGGACCACGGCGTTGAGGAAGTCCGGCTGCGTGGGGCCGCCGACGGGATCCGTCTCGTACACGCGCGATGAGCGGATGACGCGGACCGACTGCGACGCGGCCAGCAGGTCGACGGCACGCTGCAGGTTGCGCAGCCGGTCGCCGAGGTTCGACCCGAGCCCGACGTACGCGTCGACCATCGGCTACGACGCTCCCGGCGCCGTCGCGGCCGCCGCCACGCCCTGCACGCGGTTCGAGGCGGCGGCGGCCGGCTTGTGGACGATCGCGGTCGCCGACACGACGCCGGGAAACGCGGCGACTCGTTCGGCGACGGCCTGCGCCAGCGATTCCACGAGGTCGAACGAGCGCTCGTCGACGACCTCGCGCGCCGCCGCGATGAGGGCCCGGTAGTCGGTAGTGGCGTCGATCGCGTCGGCCCCAACCCGCACCTCCACGTCGAGGTCGACGACGAAGTCCTGGAGCTCGTCCTTCTCCCCGGGGTTGGCCCCGTGCCGCCCGGTCGCGTCGATCCCCGTCAGGAACAGCCTCGCCGTCGTCATCGCTCAGGCCCGGATCGTCGTGGCTCGACCCGCACCGGGACCGGGCCGTGCGCGTGGCTGTGGATCCGCCCGAGGTACCTCCCCGCGAGCCACTGGGCGACGAGGGGAACGATCGTGGGAGCGGCTTCCTCGGGCAGGAAGTGCCCGCAGCCGGGAAGCAGTGCGAGCGACGAGGTCTCGATCCGCTCGTTCAGCCGCTCGGCGACGTCCGCGACGACGAAGGGATCGTCCTCGCCCCACAGCAGGAGCGTGGGCGACTCGATCCGCGCGAGCTCGTCGGCCGACGCGCCGGGGGCTGCAGCCGCCGCCCTGGCCCACCTCACGAGCGCGCCCGCGCCGTCCGGGCCGTCGTATGGCCTCGCGTACTCCTTCGCCACGTTGGGCGCGATCCGTTCCGGCCGGGCGCACCCACGCCGCAGGGCTTCTCGGATGACCGCGGCCGGCTCGAGGTCGGTTGCGGGTACCGCCCGCTCGATCGCGGCAGCCGCCGACTCACCGAACGCGGCCGCATCGATCAGCACCAACGCGTCGACGCCGCTGTCCAGCGCGAGGAGCTGCGCGACGGTGCCGCCGTCGCCGTGCGCCACGATGGCGGACCGCGAGACGCCGAGGGCGGCGAGGAGCTCCCTGACGTATCCGGCCTGCGCCTCCGCATCGAGGGCCGCGCCGACCGGCTTGTCGGAGTCGCCGGCGCCGAGTAGGTCCGGCGCGATGACGCGCATCTCGGATGCGAGGGCAGGGACGAACGCCCGCCACAGGAACGACGACGTCGGGTAGCCGTGGACCAGGACCACGGCCGGCGCGTCCGGGTGCCCCGCCTCGAGCACCGCGAGTCGACCGCCCGACACGGGGATCCGGCGCCGCCCGCCGTCGCTCATCGGCCGGCCCGCACGATCGCGTCCACCACGCGGACGACCTTCGCGATGTCCCGGACGTCGTGCACACGCATGATGTGCGCACCCCTGCCGACCAACCACGCGACCGCCGCGGCCGTGCCCTCGAGGCGTTCCTCGACCGGCGCATCGTCCAGCAGCGCCGCGATGAAGCGCTTCCGCGAAGGTCCGACGAGAACCGGCTGGCCGAGGGCCAGCAGCTCATCGACGTTGGCGAGAAGGGCGAGGTTGTGCTGGAGATCCTTCCCGAAGCCGATCCCCGGGTCGATCGCAAGGCGCTCGGTCGCGATGCCCGCGAGCCCGGCCGCCTCGACGCGTTCGCGGAGGAACTCCTTCACCTCGGCGACCACGTCGTCGTACCGCGGCGCCTCCTGCATCGTCCTAGGGTCGCCCTTCATGTGCATCAGGACCATCCCGGCGCTCGCCGCTCGCACGACATCGAACATCGCCGGATCCTCCCCGCCCGAGACGTCGTTCACGATCGTCGCCCCGACCGAGAGAGCGGCACGCGCGACCTCGGGCTTGCGAGTGTCGATCGAGATCGGGACGGGGACGTGTGCGGCGAGGTTCTCGATCACGGGCACGACTCGGTCCAGCTCCTCCCGCACCGAGACCGAATCGGATCCCGGACGGGTGGATTCGCCGCCGACGTCCACGATGTCGGCACCCTCGTCGACCATCGCGACGCCGCGGTCGACGGCCGTCCGCTCGCCGAGGTACATCCCTCCGTCGCTGAAGGAATCGGGCGTGACGTTGAGGATGCCCATGAGCAACGTCCGCTCGCCGCAGTCCAGATCCACGTCGCCGACGCGCCACACGAGCCGCTCAGGCATGACCCCCCATCGTAGCCAGCAGGCCGCATGGGGGGCCTTGGCGGGCCCCTTGGCAGGACGTCTCTACCGCGGTACCGTTCTCCCGTCAGATCGACCCAGGGAGGTGGACCGATGACTGCGGGTTTGGTGGTCGTCACGTCGCGCCCTGGTTCCGCTCGTTCGGTCTGATCCCGGCGTCGGCCTCCAGGACGCGACGCGCATCCCACCGTCACGTCCGGGAGGTCCCCATGTCACGAGACCAGCGTCGCCGCGCGCGGCGCCGGGAACCGAGCTCGTTCCGCTGCGGCTACTGTCGGCTCGACGTGCCGACCGACGCCCTCGGCACGGCGCATCGCAACCACTGCCCGAACTGCCTCTGGAGCCGTCACGTTGACGACGTCCCAGGCGACCGGGCGGCGGAGTGCGGCTCGCTGATGGAGCCGATCGCGATCAGCGTGCGCGGAACAGGCGAGTGGGTCGTCGTCCACCGCTGCACGGGGTGCGACGCCGTGCATCTGAACCGGTCCGCCGGCGACGACAACCCGCTGATGCTGCTCCGCGTCGCCGTCAGGCCGCTCTCGCAGCCGCCGTTTCCGCTCGAGCGCCTCGGGCTGCTCTGAGCGATAAGCGCGAACGCACGAGGCCGCCTACGCGATGTCGACGCGCGTCAGGCTACCGTCGTAGTTGAGGACCCAGATCGAGGTCTCGGTCAGCGCGGCCGCGTTCGCGCCGGGGAGCTCCATGAAGTACCGGATCTTGCCGGTCGCCGGGTCGAGCCGGGCCAGGCTGTCCGAGCGGTTCCCGTTCCCGCCGGGATACGCGGCGTACCAGATGCCCGACTCCCCTGCGGCCAGGAACCCGCGTGGACCGCGGTGCTCTTCGAACGCCATCGGTGCCCCGATCGTCTGTGCCGTTCTGGGATCCAGCTGGACGAAGCCCCCGGCGAGCGACGCCCACACCTGCCCCCGCCACATAACGAGTCGGCCGATCCCGCAGGGTGGGTCGATGGCTGACCTCGTCAGGATCTCGTTCGTGTTCGGGTCGATGGTCGTCAGGAACCCGCACGGCCCGTCGTCGTTCGTCCATTCGAGCTCTTCCAACAACACCCCATCCGCAACCGCCTCGATCCCGCTGACGTAGTTGCTCTCCAGCGGCACGCGGGCGACGACTTGATCCGTCGCAGGATCGACGCGAACGACCTCGGCATGCCCCTCCCCGAAGATGCCAACCCAGACGCCGGCATCGTTCACCGAGACGTCAGCACCCCAGCTTCCTCCGAGCGGTATGGTCGCAACGACCTCGGCCGTACTCGGGTCGATACGCTGCAGGATGGCTTCCGGTCCGCGATCCCCACCAGGGGTTCGGCCGCCTCCTGTCACCCAGATCGAATCTCCGTCGAAGGTCAGACCCGCTTCTGCGCTCTCGAAGCTCGGACTCGTCTCAAGTGGGATCTCGTTCACGACCTCGGCCCTGGGGTCGATCTGGAAGAGCATGTTGCGATCGACACCGCCCCCTCCCTCGACCCCGTACGCCGTCACCCAAACGCTGCCGGCCGCGTACACCATCGCGGTCGTCTGACCGAGCGGCCCGACCTCGCTCGTGGTCGCGATGCGCGGCTCGACGTCGGGCAACGACTCCGCCGTGGGCGCCGGAGATTGGACCTCGTTGACGGGCGTACGGGGGATCGGTTGCCAGGCCGGTGAATATGCCATGGGAATGTCGCCGAGTTCGCGGACGCCCGAGCCATCGGCCTTCATCACATAGAGTCCTGCTTGATCCGCCCGGTCGCTCTCGAACACGAGCATCGAGCCGTCGGGTGACCAAGCGGGCGTCCAATCATGCCCAGGATCCTCGGTGAGCCGCGTGACGCCGGAGCCATCCGCGTCCATCACGTAGATCTCCGGATCTCCGTCGCCGTCGCTGGCGAACGCGATCTTCGACCCGTCCGGCGACCATGCCGGGTCGTACGCGCCCCCCGCGGGGAGGCGACTCACGTTCGTAGGCCTGCCGCCATCGGCATCCATGACGTACACCTGGGGGACGCCGTCGCGGTTCGACACGAACGCGATGCGGGCCATGTCCGGTGACCATGTAGGGAAGAGATCCTCGTCCGGATCATTCGTCAATCGACCCTTGCCGGATCGGTCGACGGCCACGACGTAGATCTCGTCGTTGCCGTCTTCGTTGCTCACGAACGCGATCCGCGTGCCGTCCGGGGACCAGCTGGGCAGGTACTGCCATCCCGGGCCTCCCGCCAGCACCTCATCGTTGGACCCGTCGGCGTTCATCACGTGGATGTCCGGGGCACCACCGCCTTGCGCGGAGGTCTGCACGACGTACGCGACGCGCGAACCGTCCGGCGACCACGCCGGTTGGATCGCGCTCTCCCCGCGCAGATGCGTGAGCTGCTGCAGCCCTGAGCCATCCGGGTTGACGACATAGATCTGCCATGTCGACCCGTCGAAGCCGGAGAAGGCGATCTTGCCATTCATGATGCTGGACACCTCTCCGATCGATGGTTGGGTGGTCTGAAACGCACGAACGGTCAGCACGGTGGCCGCCACGGCGAGCGCAAGCGCGACGCCGATGGCGGCCAGCGGCGAGCGGCGACGGGTGACCTGAGACGCCGCCCCTCGCGCCTCGCGGCGCTCGATGTCCGGCCACAGGTTCGGCGGCCGCGTTCGCGCGAGGGAACGGAACCGGTCGTCCAGGTCACGCATCCTCGGCCTCCAATAGCTCCCTCAGACGCTTCCGGCCGCGCATCAGGTGCACCTTCACGGCGCCCGGCGACGAGCCGATGATCGCGGCGATCTCGCGGAGCGAATAGCCCTCGGCGTGATGCAGCACGACCGCCGCTCGCTGTTTCGGGGAGAGCCGGGCGAGCGCAGCCACGAGCTCCCGCGCCGGCTCCTCCACCTCGTACGAGAGCTCCCTGGGGTCGCCCACTTCGCTCCTCCGGCGCTTTAGCTCGCCACGCGCGATCCGGAACACCGACCGCCACACCCACCGCTCCACGTCCACGACCGCATCGCCCCGTCTCAGCACCTGCGCGAACGCCTCGGCCACCGCGTCGCTCGCCACCTCGGGGTCGCCGCCGAACGCCAGGATCGCGCGCCACATCCGGTCGCCCTGCTCGCGGTACAGGCGCTCGAGTTCCGATCGTCGGTCCGTGCCCGCCGGCGCATGGTCCACCCTCGCCATACAGGAGGAACGACCGGCGGATCGGTGAACATGGTTCCCGATCTCGATGGACAGACGGCGGGCCAGCAGCGTGGCGCCCGTCAGCCCCGGTCGATGTAGTTCAGCGCCTCCTGGCGCGTCCGCGCGTCGTGCCGGAAGAGTCCCCGCACGGCGGAGGTCACCGTTCGGGAGCCGGGCTTCTTGATCCCCCGCATCGTGAGGCACAGGTGTTCGGCGTCAATCATCACGAACACACCCCGCGGCTCGAGCGCCTGCTCGAGCGCGTCGGCGATCTGCGTCGTCAGGCGCTCCTGGACCTGTGGGCGCTTCGCGAGCGTGTCGACGACGCGGGCGATCTTGGATAGCCCAGTGATTCTCCCGTCCTTGTTCGGGATGTACGCGACGTGAGCCTTCCCGACCCACGGCAGCAGATGATGCTCGCAGTTGTGGGTTTGGATCGCACCGACGAGGAATGTCGGATACGGCTCACACTCGAAGCTGTACACCGTATACGGCTTTCGCCCGATGGCCTGGATCCGGCGGATGGCCTCGATCCCGACCCATTCGGCGTCAGGTGGAAGGAGTGGGATGTCGCGCGGACGGTACCCCGGCTTGCCATGCCATCCCTGTCGATGCCAGTACCGCGAGACGTACAGCCGAAACACGCCCGGGTGCTGCTTCCCCAGCGGAGCCGGCCTCGATCCGACGATCTCGCCTAGTTCCTCCAAGAAGGTGAGGTTCGCCGAGACGATGAAACGGGCGTCTCGCTGCGACTTCGACTCGTAGCCGTCTCCATCGATGTACCCGTCGAGGAAGCCCTGCGTCATCTCCTGCGAACGTAGGACGACGTCCGGAAAGTGGAAGGTCTTGGGCGCCTTCGATCCGCCGAACCAATGAAGGAGCAGCCCGGCGACCTGTCGGGAGACGAGCCGGACTCGGTAGGAAGGGACATCGGTCTTGCGGAAACCGCTCGGCACCATGACCGGCTCGATCGCTCTCCGTGCGCCGAACGCGACCTCGAGCGCCCTCGCGAATCGTTCGGCGAAGCCCTTGCTGCGAACGACGAGCGAGATCCTCCGCCCGTCTTGCACACTGCCGTCACTCCCGATCGCGCCGAGGACGTAACCGAGCTCGTAGCCCTCTTTGACGTCGTAGCGGACCTGACAGAGCCGGCGGGGCTGCGCGTAGACGCGGACCTTCTCTCCGACATGAAGCGAGCCCGCTTGGACCCACCCACCCGGCGTGAGCACCGGATGTTCCGAGCTCAGGCGAGCGCGATGCCGCTCCGTAATCACCTCCACCAGTTCTCGGGTGTGTCTCGAGCCGATCGACGTGACCGTCGTCTTCACGAGCGCGCCGTCGTCGTCGAACGTCCATAGTTCGTCACCGACGCGGACGTTCGCCGCCGTCTTGATCCCGCCCACCGTGTTCACGAACTGCTTGGAGGGGACGCAGACGGAGTAGAGCGGGATGTCCTTGACCATGATCATCTCGTCGAAGTCCGCGCCGGGGACGACGGTGACGAGCGGCGTTGGATCCTCGCCGACGCCGGCGAAGATCTCCTCATACATTGCGGCGACGCGTCGAGGCGTCTCGACGATGCCCGGGCGCTCGGGGTCGTCGCCGATCCCATCGAGGATCAGCCGCACCCCTTCCTCGATCTTCTTGCGGTCGAACCCGTTGTCGCCCATCGCTCGGTCCTACCCCACCGCCGGCACCTGCGCGTCCAGCGTACGGGGTAAGCCTGACAGGTCAGGGAGCTCACCTACACGGGGCAGGTCCGAGACCTCGCCCAACCGGTTGATCCACACGGCGCGCACCCCCAGTTCCGCGCACGGCGCGATGTCGTGGAACAGCGACGCCGCGACGTGGACGTGCCGGTCGCGGGCGGCGTCGGTCAGCTCGAAGAACCGCTCCCAGTGCCCGTGGGCCGGCTTGTACGAGCCAGCGTCGGTCGCGGTGATGCGGACCTCGACCGGGACGCCGATCGCATCGAGCGAGGCTTCTAGCAGATCGGGATCGGTGTTCGACAGGACGGCGAGGTTCCAGCCGTCCTCGCGCAGCCGTGCGAGCGAGCTCGCCACTTCCGGGAACGGCGGCCAGGACGGCAGCGATTCGGCCAGCCCCTCGCGGTCGTCGTGGTCGAGCTCGAGCCCCTCGCGGTGCGCGACCCGCTCGAGCGTCTGGGCCAGCACCTCCCGGTACGTGATGGCATGGCCGCGCTGCACCTCCGGCTCGATCTGGTGATACGCCGACAGCAGCAGCTCGTCGTCGTACTCGGGCCAGATCTCGGACAGCGTGTCTCGGATCCCGCTCATCCAGTCGATCAGCGTGCCGTAGCAGTCGAACGACGCCCAGCGATCCATCGAGGCGGACGCTAGCGGATCGTGGGAGGGCCCGACCGACCGTGGTCGGCCCGGATCGCACGCCGGGACACGGCGAGCCCGGCGCCTCGCGTCGCCTGGTCGCGCGGCGGTTGCTTCTCGACGCCTGCGAGCAGACGGTCGACCTCGTCGCGGTCGATCGTCTCCTTCTCGATCAGCGTCGAGGCGAGCAGATCGAGCCGCTCGCGATGTTCCTGCAGGATCTCGAGCGCCTCGTCGTGCGCCTGGTCGATCATCCGGCGCACCTCGTTGTCTATCTCGAACGCCACGCTGTCGGAGTAGTCCGGCTGGGACTGGAAGTCGCGCCCGAGGAAGACCTCGTGCTGCTTCTGCCCGAGCGTGAGCGGCCCGATCGTGTCCGACATCCCGTACTCGGTGACCATCTGCCGCGCGACCTTGGTGGCCCGCTCGATGTCGTTGGCGGCGCCGGTCGTGATGTCGCCGACGATCAGCTCCTCGGCGACGCGTCCGCCCAGAAGCATCGCGAGCTCGTCGGTCAGCTCCTCACGTGTCATCAGGAACTTGTCCTGCTCAGGGAGCGTGAGCGTGTACCCGAGGGCGCGCCCGCGCGAGATCACGCTGATCTTGTGCACGGGGTCGGTGTTCGGCAGCACGTAGGCCACCAGTGCGTGGCCGCCCTCGTGGTACGCGATCACACGTTTCTCGCGCTCGCTCATCACGCGCGTCTTCCGCTCGGGCCCCGCCATCACGCGGTCAATCGCCTCTTCGATCTCGCGGCCGGAGATCGCCTTCTTGCCCCACCGGGCGGCGAGCAACGCCGCCTCGTTGATCACGTTCGCAAGGTCGGCGCCCGTGAAGCCCGGGGTGCGCCGCGCGATCACGTCCAGGTCGACGCTCTCGTCGAACGGCTTGCCGCGCGCGTGGACCGCGAGGATCCCCTTGCGACCCTCGATGTCGGGCCGGTCGATCGTGACGTGCCGGTCGAACCTGCCCGGCCGCAGCAGCGCCGGGTCCAGGATGTCCGGACGGTTCGTCGCCGCCATCAGGATCACCGCGGTGCGCTGGTCGAACCCGTCCATCTCGACGAGGAGCTGGTTCAGCGTCTGCTCGCGCTCGTCGTGTCCTCCGCCCAGCCCCGCACCGCGGTGCCGGCCGACCGCGTCGATCTCGTCGATGAACACGATCGCCGGCGCGTTCTGCTTGGCCTGCTCGAACAGGTCGCGCACGCGCGCCGCGCCGACGCCCACGAACATCTCCACGAAATCCGAGCCGCTGATCGAGTAGAACGGCACGCCTGCCTCGCCGGCGACAGCTCGCGCGAGCAGCGTCTTGCCGGTTCCTGGCGGTCCGAACAGGAGCACGCCCTTCGGGATCTTCGCGCCCATCGCCTGGAACTTGGCCGGGTTCGAGAGGTACTCCTTGACCTCCTGGAGCTCTTCGATCGCCTCGTCCACACCGGCGACGTCGGCGAACGTCGTTTTCGGCTGGTCCTTGCTGACGATCTTGGCGCGCGACCTGCCGAACTGCATCACGCGCCCGCCGCCACCCTGCGACTGGTTCATGATCCACAGGAAAGCCCCGATGATCAGCACGATCGGGATCAGCTGGAACAAGAACTCCAGCACCGGCGAACCGTTCTGCGGGTCGACCTCGGTCGGGACGCCGTTCTGCTCCAGCAGCTGGATCAACTCGTCCTGCAACTCCTCGCCGTACTTGGCCTCGAGGACCCTTCCGTTGTCCAGCTCCGCCCGGACGATCTGGTCGCCTTCCAGGACGAGCGCGTGTTTGACCTCTCCGTCGTTCACGGCGTCCACCAACCCGGTGTACGGGACCTGGTCGCCGCCGGTCTCGCGGCCGGCCAGCATGACGAACACCCACAGTCCGGCGAGGACGATCAGCAGATAGATGGCCGGCCCGCGCAGGAGGCGACGGAACGGGGACGACGGCTCGCTTGGCAGCGGTGCTCCTTTCGCGTCCGAGCCGCGGAGATGCTACGGGGCCCAAGCGCTCTCCGCCTGCGCCGGGCCCTGAGGGATGGTAACACGACCCCTGACCACGCCCGATCGGGCCGCGACCGAGGCGTGGGTCCTACCGGATCCCCGTGTCGATCACCAGGTCGACGGCCGCGAACACCCCCTTCTCGACGACGACCGAGACGGGCTTCGCCGACATGCCGACGTTCGACGTCGGGACGGCACGAACCTCGTACGTCCCCGGGTCCAGGCCGATCTCGAACGTCCCGTCGGCGCCGGACGTCGCGGTCTGCACGACGACGCCGTCGCGGAAGACCTCGATCGCGGCACCGTCGACCGGCTCGTCGGGACACGGGCTGTTCTCCTGAACGACCGGGCACTGCGGTCCGGCGATGACCGTCCCGCGGATCCCGGACTCGGCGGAACCACCGCCACTCGGGCCGGACGCGCACGCGGTGAGGAGAAGCGCGGTGAACGTGATCCCGGCGGCACGCCTCATGCGCGTTTGGACGGCGCGAAGCGGCGTCATGTTCCCCTGGGTCAGAGGTCCCGGTACGCCTCCGGGCGTAGGGTCGCGATGTACGGGAGGTTGCGATACCGCTCGGCAAAATCGAGGCCGTAGCCGACGACGAACTCCGGCGGTATCTCGAAGCCCTTGTAGCGGATGTCGAGCGGAACGCGCTGGATCCCGACCTTCTGCAGCAGCGCGCAGACCTCGAGGCTGCGCGGGCGGCGCCCGCGGAGGTTCTTCAGCAAGTAGCTGAGCGTGAGGCCGGAGTCGACGATGTCCTCGACGACGAGGACATGGCGCCCCTCGATGTCGTGATCCAGGTCTTTGAGGATCCGTACGACGCCCGAGGTCTGCGTGGCCGCTCCGTACGACGCGACCGCCATGAAGTCGAACTCGATCGGCAGGTGGATGTACCGCGCCAGGTCGGCCATCACGATGAACGCGCCCTTCAGGACGCCAACCAGCAGCAAGTCCTTGCCTACGTAGTCGTGGGAGATGTCTCGCCCCAGCCTGCGGAGCATGTCCTGGATCTCCTGCTCGGTGATCAGAACCTGGTCGATCTCGCGATCGAGCTCCTCGGCGAACGGCTCCGCCACCCGGGCTGACCCGATGTGTTGAGACAGTGCGAACCGGCCTTCCATCTCGCGCCCCCTATCGACCCCGGCTCTCGGGGGAAGAGCGAGAGAGCGAAACATACCCCCTGGCGCGAACCGCCTTCAAACCGCCCGGTAGCTCTCGGCGCCGTCCGGGTCGTCCGTCGACGAGGTCGAGGACCGCATCCACCGCCTCGGCCGTGGACGTGCAACCGGTCCGGATGATCGCCAGCGCAACCAGCCGGGACGAGATCGCGCGCGGCAACCCCTCGATCTGCTCGACGACCACCCGCACGCCGTCCGGCACCTCCTCGACGACGTCGTCGAGGTGCTCGAGCGCCTGGCGGCTCAGCTCGCGGGCGTCCTCGCGGAGCAGTGAACCGACGCGCGCGAGCGGTTCGCGCACGGAGCGCCCCGTCGCGCGTTCGAGCGCCGGGATCGCGCGAAGTCGCAACCGGTTCCGCAGGAACCGTGCGCTGCGGTTGGTCGGATCCAAGCGCGGGCGGAGATGGAGCGCCCGGCAGAAGGCCTGAACCTCCTCGCGCGAGACATCGATCAGCGGCCGGACGTACGGACCGGTGGCCGGGTCGATGCCCTTGAGCCCGTCCAGACCCGAGCCCGTCAGCGCGGCCATCAGCACGGTCTCGGCCTGATCGTCGCGGGTGTGGCCGAAGGCGATCCGCGCCGCATCGACGTCGCGCCGCACGTAGGCCGCCGCGCGGAGGCGCTGCCCGCGCGCCCACGCCTCCACGGACGCGCCGCGCGGAGGCCGTTCGGACGCCGAGACGAGATGGAACGACAACCCCAGCCGACGCGCGACGCGGCCCACGTACTCGGCGTCGTCCGCCGACCCACCGCGCAGCCCATGGTCGAAGTGGAAGACCTCGATCCGGATCCGTAGCAGCCGCCGGAGCATGTGCAGCGAGTACAGGAGGCAGATCGAGTCCGGGCCCCCCGACACGGCGACCAGAACGGCCTGACCCGGCAGGAACATCTCGTACCGTCGCGCGGTCGTCGTCACGCGCTCGAGGACGCGCGCGACGGCCGGCGGACGTCGGCTCAGGCGCCCCCCACCCTGGTGAGCCATCGCCCCGGCTCCGCCATCTCCTGGATCGTCGGGAGGTGTTCCTCGGAGGTCCACACGCGGTTGAAGCCCTCCATCCCTACACGATCGATGCACGTGCGGACGAACCGCTCGCCCACGTCGTACTGCGCGACCTTCGTGTCGAACCCGATCGCACGCTGGAACGCCTTCTCGGCACCCGTCGCGTGGCGACGCTCCTTCAGGACGCTGCGCATTCGCTCGACGTCTCGCATGCGGCCGGCCGCAACGACGTTCATCGTGTAGCTGGCGTGCCCCTCGACCAGCGACATCAGGGCCTGCATCCGGTGGAAGAGGTCACGCTGCTGCGGAGACATCAGCAGGAGCAGCGCGTTCGGACCACGCCAGTCGATGCCGCCCTCGCGAACCTCGTCGATCGCTCTCTTGAGCTGCGCGACGAACTCTCGCGTCTCGAGCTGCACGGTCGCGAGGTACGCGTCGATGAGCCCCGACAGGTACCCACGGAGCCAGTCCGTCGCGCCGAACTGAACTCGATGTGTGACCTCATGTAGCGCGACCCACAGCCGGAAGTCATGGCCAGGGAGGTGGAACCGGCGCTCGACGTCGGCGAGGTTGGGCCCGACGAAGTACAGGAGCCCCTCGTCGTCGGGCGGCAGGAACGCGTCGTACTGGCCGAGGACCTTCCGCGAGACGTACCCGAGCAGGACGCCGATCTGCCCGCCGAGGGCCTTTCGACGAAGCTCCGAGCGGGACGGGTGCTTGGCGAGCACGCGCTCGGCGAGCGGCTCGAGCAGCCGCTGCGTCGCCGCGAGGTTGGCGTTGATCCATTCGCCACGCGACATCACCCACGCGCGCGAGCGGAAGCCGGGAACGCGCATCCCGGTGAAGTCCGAGATCAGCTCCTGCGCATGCGGCACGATCTCGGCGAGATCCTCGCGGAGCTTCGCCCGATCGACTGGCGCGAGGGTCGGACCTGGACCGGCGATCGTGCGGCCGACGTCCGCGGCCGTCCCCCAATCGATCAGCCGGGACGCCTTGGCGCCCATCGACCAGTCGACCTTTGCTGCCGTCATGGGCGGCGCCGCGCGGCGCTCAGCCCTCCGCCTTCTTGCGAGCGGCGATCATCGCGGCGCGGCGGGCCTGTCCCGCCGCGACGCGGCGCGAGGTTCCCTTCTCGAGCAGCTCGGCAAGGACCCGGTCGAACGTCTCCTCGTCGAGCGAAACGTCCCTATGCT
>JBKPHM010000092.1:0-27737 GCA_046729855.1 Actinomycetota bacterium
GAAGGACAGCACGCTGGCCACCGAGCCTGCCACGAACGCGACCGCCGACACGAGGGCAGCTTTGGCACCGAGGACGATCCTCCGGCGAGGGATCGCGGCGAACGTCGCCCTGATCGTTCCGGTCGCGAACTCCGAGGTGAAGGCGACAGCACCCAGGGCGACCATCGCGACCTGACCCAGCCAGACGCCGCGGAGGGCGTTGACCACGACGTCGTCGTCTCCGCGCGCGCCCGCCTCGTTGACGTTGGTGCTGCCCACCGATGCGAGGAAGGCCGTGACCCCGACCGTCACGGCGACGACCGCGATCGTGGTCCACGTTGTGCTCCGGACCGACCGGAGCTTCGTCGCCTCGGCATGCAGCGCCCGGAGCATGACCCCGCTCATCGCCGATCCTGCCGGCCCGCGGCATGGTCGGCCGCGTCGCGCGTGAGGGCGAGATATACGTCCTCGAGCGTGACGCGCTTCGGGGTCAGCTCGAACAGGCGAAGACCGCGTTCGCTCACGAGGTTGGCGATGCGCTCGGCCCCGAGACCAGTGACCGTGATCGCGTCGGCACCGGTCGAAACCACCATCGCTCCCGCGTTGGCTAGCAGCGTCATTACGTCCGTGAGATCCGAGGTTCGCACGTCGACCGCACCGTCCGCCGCCGACGCAAGCAGCTCGTCGACCGACGCATCGGCGATGAGCCGACCGCGGCCGATGACCACGAGATGATCCGCCGTCCCCTGCAGCTCGCTCATGAGGTGGCTCGAGACGAACACGGTCCTGCCCTCTGCGGCGAGCGAGCGGAGGAAGCCGCGGATCCACACGATGCCCTCTGGGTCGAGGCCGTTCACCGGCTCGTCGAGCATCAAGGCCGGCGGGTCGCCGAGGAGGGCGGCCGCGATGCCGAGCCGCTGGGCCATCCCAAGTGAGAACCCGCCCGTCCGGCGACCGGCGACGCTCGAGAGCCCAACGAGCTCGAGGACCTCGTCGATGCGCGAGCTGGGGAGGTCGTTGCTTTGCGCCAACCACAACAGGTGATCGCGCGCCCGACGTCCCGGGTGCGTGGCGGAAGCGTCGAGGAGCGCCCCCACCTCGCGTAGGGGGAAGCGCTTGCGCACATACGGCTCGCCGCCCACCATCGTCCTCCCTGCGTCGGGCGCGGCCAGCCCCAGGATCAGGCGCATCGTCGTGCTCTTGCCGGCGCCGTTCGGGCCGACAAAGCCCGTCACGCGCCCAGGAGAAACCGAGAACGTCAGCTCGTCGACCGCAACGGTGGCGCCGTACCGCTTGGTAAGACCTCGAACTTCGATCGTGCCCATGCCCACGAACGTACGTAGCAGCGGTCGCCTCTCCATCACGCCGGCGAGCGGATTCCGAACTCCCCTCCGGAAGGGCCATTGGCCCCGTGCATCACTCCCGAGTGGGAGGGGCGAAGCGGCTCCCCAGGGTGACGCGGATGCACAGGCCTGGCGAGACAATGGGGGC
Organism: Actinomycetota bacterium; assembly: GCA_046729855.1. Classification (GTDB taxonomy): domain Bacteria; phylum Actinomycetota; class UBA4738; order UBA4738; family HRBIN12; genus DATHSY01. The sequence goes on from JBKPHM010000092.1 coordinate 1,471, forward strand.
CGTGAGGTGGCAGGAGCTGACGGGAGCGGCGCGTCGTTTCGCACAGGGCACGCAGTGGCCGTGGGTCGTGGCCCTCGTTCTCGCGTTGATCTCTCTCGTCGAGGCAGCCCTTTCCTCGGATCCGAGCGACCGTGGCGTAGCGATGCTGGTCGCGCTCGGATCCACAGCGCCGCTCGCGTTCGCGGATCGTTGGCCGGTCCCCATGGCCACCATCATCACGGCTTCAGTGTTCGCCATGCTCGCGGACACCGTTCCGACAACGGGAGCGGCCGTGGTCGGCGAGGTCATCGCCCTGTACCTCGTGGCATCGCGAACGCGACGGCTAATCTCGGCGATGTTCGCGATCCCGTTCGTCGTGAACGCGATGTTCCCTATGGGCGGAGAAGACACCTCCGATGTCGGACTCCTCCTCGTAGTGGTCGCGGCGGCGGCGCTCGCGATCGGCGACGCGCGTCGCCTCCGGAGCGAGGCGATCGCTGCGCGTGACGCGAGCCGTCGACAGGTGGCCGAAACGATGCGCGAGCAGGCGGCGATGGAGGAACGTTCCCGGATCGCGCGGGAGCTGCATGATGTGGTTGCTCACCACGTGTCGATGATCGCGGTGCAGGCCGAAACGGCTCGCTTCACGACGCCGGACCTCTCCGAAGAGGGTAGGGAGCGGTTCGGGGAGATCGCCGAATCGGCCCGAGGTGCGCTCGGTGAGATGAGGCGCCTGCTCGGAGTGCTGCGTGCGGATGCCGGCGGCGGAGGCGAACGCCAGCCGCAACCCGGGCTCGATCGCCTGCACGAGCTGATCGACGACGCTCGAGCGACCGGAACGCCGGTTCGACTCACGCTGCACGGACCTGTCGTGCCCCTCTCGCCAAGCGTCGATCTGGCCGCCTACCGGATCGTGCAGGAAGCGTTGACGAACGCTCGGCGCCACGCACCCAGTGCCGGTGTGGAGGTCGATCTGCGCTATGGGGAAGACGCGCTCCACTTGCGCATTCGCGATGACGGACCGGGTCCAGCGCTCGGTGGATCAGATGGGAACGGGCTGATGGGCATGCGCCAGCGAGCGACGCTGGTCGGAGGCACCGTCCGCACCGGGCCAGCCGAGGGAGGCGGTTTTCTGGTGGAAGCAGAGCTCCCGATCGAAACCGCGGCCAGCGACGTCTCTGGCCCACAGAGCGAGGTCACCGGGTGACGATCCGCGTTGCCGTGGTCGACGATCAGGTGGTCGTACGTTCAGGGTTCGCGGCGCTCCTCGACACACAGGCGGATCTGGAAGTCGTGGGTACCGCGGGGGACGGCGCCGAAGCGCTCGAGCTGTGCCGGGAATTGCGGCCGGACGTGGTGCTGATGGACGTGCGTATGCCGACCATGGACGGCCTCGAGGCGACACGCCGGGTCATCGCGGAGCTCGGCAGCAGCACCCGCGTGGTCATGCTGACCACGTTCGACCTGGACGAATATGTGTACGCAGCGCTAGCGGCAGGCGCGAGCGGGTTCCTCCTGAAGGACGCGACCGCCGAGGCGCTCTTCGAGGCGGTCCGAGTCGTGGCCAGCGGAGATGCGCTGCTCGCGCCGAGTGTGACCCAACGCCTGATCCGTGAGTTCGCGCGGCTCCGCCCCGCATTGCCCTTGCCGCCAGATCGCCTCCACGAACTCACGCCCCGCGAGACGGAGGTCCTCCGCCTGGTCGCGGAGGGGCTCTCGAACGGCGAGATCGCGGAGCGACTCGTGGTGTCGGAAGAGACTGTGAAGACGCACGTGAGCAGGGTTCTGACCAAACTCGGCCTACGGGATCGGGCCCAGGCAGTGGTCGTCGCGTATGAGTCCAGACTGGTCGCTCCGAGAACGGACGCGTGAGGGGAAGAACGCGATCAGCTCTTCCGCGGCGTGGGAGGAGACGCGAGTCAGCCCCATGGCTTGGCGGAGGTGCAGAAGCCTTTACTCAGCCGTGCGCGCGCTGAAAGCTCGCGCGTCGTCATCGATGAGTGGAGACGGCTTGAACCCCTTGAACGTGAGGTAGAGGCCAAGCCCCAACTCCCAGAAGAACTCCGGAATCGTCGCGATGCCCTGCGCGGCGGAGTCTGCGTCGAAGACGTCGAACATGATGGCGATACCCGACGCGATGATCAGCGGGCCTCCGATGAGTCCCAGCATCGCCAGTCCGCGAGGGACCAAGCCCGATCGGTACATCAGGTAGCCCAAGATGAGGCCGTTGCCGACGCCGACGATGAACCCCGGCCCAAGCAAGAACGACCGCTCGTACAAGGCGACGAGCGCCTGCTCGACCGTCGCGGCATCTCCGCCGGCAGCTCCCGAGAGATCCTGTCTCAGCAGGACGACGGCGAGGAGGCTGACAAGGCCGATGGCGATGAAGGTACATTCGACGAGACGGGCCGCGACATAGCCGAGGCCGAGCGCTTCGTGCTGTCGCTTGAGGATCGGGAACAGGTACAGGGCCGTCCCGACGTTCGTGATGATGAGACCCAGCTCGAACACCGCGCCGAGAGCCACCTGCGCATCTGAATCAGCACCCGCGATGTAATTGGAAGCATCGCGAACCGGGCCGAATAGCAGTCGCGCTGCAATTGCGGTCACGAACGTGAGCAGAAACAAGATGCCGACGATCAGCGCAGTCCTTCGCGCAGACTCGACGTTCGAACGCGCTGCACTCATGAACGCCCCCTCCCCTTGGTGCACGAGCACGAGCCGCGGTGTGCTCGGAAGGACACTCAACGCTCCCTGCCGCTTCGGCGCGGTTCTAGCATACGGTCGTGAGGGAGACCGATGTTTCGGCGCCCACGGCCTTGTCGCCCGCCGAGCTCGCCGCCAGGGCAGGCGTCGAAGAAGACGAGATCAACCGGCTCGTCGACGCCGGCGTCCTGGTCAAGCGCGAGGCACCCGTGGGTCCGTTCCTGGGCGTCGATGTCCTGAAGATCCGCGTCGCTCGCGCGTGCGAGGAAGGCGGTCTGCCGATGGAGGCGATGGCCGCCGCGATCAAGGAAGGACGGCTGTCGTTCGCGTTCCTCGAGAGCTGGCCCTTCGAAGCGGCAGCGGCGCGGACGCCGGAGACCCACGCGGATCTTGCGGCGGAGGTCGGGCTGCCCTTCGAGACGCTGCGAGCGATCGTCGCGGCGTTCGGGTTCGCCCCGCCGCAGCCGGGCGATTTGGTGGTCGAGGCAGAGCGTCCGATCGCCTCGCTGATCGGGAAGGCCATGCAACTCGGCGCCGTCGACGAACCGACGGCGGTGCGCTTGGGGACCATGTACGCGGAGGTGTTCCGCCGGGCCGCCGCTGCCGAGAACGAGGTCTACCACGACGGCTTCGAGATGCCGCTCCTTCGCTCGGGCCTGGACGAGCGCAAGAGCATGGAGACGGCGTCGGAGATGAGCGTGCACCTGATCCCGCTCCTCGACGAGGCCGTCTTCGCCGCGTACCGCCGGCAGCAGGAGCTCGTGTGGACGGAACACCAGATCGAGCACATCGAGCAGGCGGTGGAATCCGCCGGCATTTCGTTGTCGCCCGGCCCGCCTCCGGCGATGGCCTTCGTCGATCTGGCCGGCTACACCCAGTTGACCGAGGAGCGGGGCGACGAGGAGGCCGCGGCGATGGCCGCGCGGCTCGCAGACATCGTGCAGGGCAGCCCCCGACGACATCGCGGCGAGGCGGTGAAGTGGGTGGGGGACGGTGTGATGATCCGGTTCAGGGATCCAGCGGGAGCCGTCCTGTCGGCGCTCGACATCGTGAGCGATACGCCGGCGGCCGGTTTGCCACCCGCGCACGTCGGAGTGGCCGCGGGACCGGTGATCCGGCAGGGCGGCGACTACTACGGACGCACGGTCAATCTCGCGTCCCGGATCTCGGACCGAGCCGAGGCCGGGCAGGTCCTGGTGAGCGAACCGGTCGTCGAGTCGACGTCCGTACTGGACATCCGGTTCGACTCGATCGGGCGCGTCGAGCTGGCGGGGATGACTCGGCCGATCGAGCTTTTCGAGGCGCGGCGGCGATGATCGTGGGATCGGCTCGAGGACGCAGCTGCAACCCTTCACTTCGACGCACCGCCTGGAGGCAAAGAGATTTGCGGAAGGTGAGCGCTAGATAGGGTCTTGGTCGTCGGCTGTACAGCGCCACCTCGTCGAGACGACCGCTCGCAGCAGCGGCTCGGGTAGGTGCTCGGGTACGTGAAGGAGTTCCGATGACGACCGAGGTGCAACGGCAGGAGGTCCATGCGGAACAGGCGTACCTCGATGCCGCTCGCGCCGACCTGGCCGCCATGCGCGAGGCGGTGATGCGGCTGAAGCCCGGGGCCGGAGACGGTGTGTCGACGGAATACCTGAAGCTGGCGTTGGCCCGGCGGCTGCGCTCGCTCCAGGATGACCCCGAGCTGCCGCTGTTCTTTGGCCGCATCGACGCGAGCGAGCCGGCCGAGACCTACTACATCGGTCGACGCCACGTCCACGACCCGCACGGCGACCCCGTCGTCGTCGACTGGCGGGCCAACGTGTCCCGGCCCTTCTACCTCGCTACGCCGCGACATCCCCTCAGCGTTCGCCGACGTCGTCGGTTCGGGTTCCACGCCGGCGCCATCACCGCCATCGAGGACGAGCTGGTCGGCCTCGGCCAGGGCGTTGAGGGCATCTCCGAGCTGGTCGAGGCCGAGGTCGAGCGGCCCCGCACCGGCCCCATGCGCGACATCGTGGCAACGATCCAGCCGGACCAGGACGAGATCGTCCGGGCCGCCCTCGCCGAGGTGGTCTGCGTCCAGGGCGGCCCGGGGACCGGGAAGACGGCCGTCGGTCTGCATCGGGCGGCCTACCTCCTGTACGCACATGCCGAGAAGCTGCGGCGCAGCGGGGTCCTGATCATCGGGCCGAACGACGCGTTCATCAGGTACATCTCCCAGGTCCTCCCGGCCCTCGGTGAGTTCGACGTCGAGCAGCGACCGCTCCGCGAGATCCTCGGCAGCGCCATTCGCGTGCGCCGGACAGAGGACCCGGCCGCGACCCTGAAACACGACGCCCGGATGGCCGTGGTGATCGACCGCCACATCCTGGGTCACCTTGTGCCGATCGAGGAGGCTCTCACCGCCGACGTCAACCTGACGCGGGTCCGACTCCAACCGGCGGCCCTGGACCGCATCCGCCGGGGTGTTGTGCAACGCTCCCTCCCGTACGCGGCCGGCCGGAAGCTCTTCCGCGACTGCGTCATCGATGAGCTCGTCCGCCAGGTCGAGCGCGTCCACACGTCGGTCATCCGAGGGGATGTCACGCGGGCGCTCCGGGCCACGGACGCCGCGCGCGCCCTCGAGTCGGCCTGGCCAGCCCTTCATCCGGCGACAGCCGTGATCGAGCTGCTGACCGACCGTCGGGCGATGGCCGCAGCCGCGGACGGCGTGCTCGCCGGCGCCGAGCAGGACCGGCTCATGTGGGATCGGAAGGCCAGCAGGGCCACCGCTTCGTGGTCACCGGCCGACCTCGTCCTTGTCGATGAGGCCGCGGGCAGGATCAAGCGACCGGAGTCATACGGCCATGTGGTGGTAGACGAGGCCCAGGACCTATCGGGGATGGAGCTTCGGGCCATCGCCCGCCGGTCCCGGGGCAGCCTCACCCTGCTGGGCGATCTGGCGCAGGCCGTCACGCCGTGGGCCCCTCGGAGCTGGGACGAGGTGCTCCGGCACCTGGACGTTCGGGCACCTCGGTTCGAACTCTTGACCCGGGCGTTCCGCATCCCGGGATCGGTCCTCGAGATGGCCAATCGGCTGCTGCCGTGGATCGCCCCGACCGTCCCGATTCCCGTGCCGGTTCGCGACTCGGCGGACGCGCTCTCGGTGCAGACGGTGGAGGGCGGCCGCCTTCCGGAGGCGATCGCCGCCGCGACCGTCATGGCGGCGGCCTGGCCGGGATCGACGGGGGTCATCGTTCCTTCGAACCTGGTCGAAGCCACGGGCCGAGCCCTCACAGACCGAGCGCTGGGATGGACTGGAGTGGACGGCATCGGCGGGGATACTCGCATCACGGTTCTGACCGCCGCCGAGTCGAAGGGCCTGGAGTTCGACGCACTTGTGGTTGGCGAGCCAGCAAGCATCGTCGCGGAGCACCCCGCGACGGGCCTGAACCTTCTCTACGTCGCCTTGACCCGCGCCGTCATGCATCTCACCGTCGTTCACGCTGAGCCGCTGCCGTCCGAGCTGACCGTTCGGCTTCCCTCGTAGAGCTGGCCGCTTCAGACGTGCATCCTGCTTCACACGCCTCGATCAGAAGGTGAAGACCGTACGCCGGTGCCGGTGCATCATTTGACCTCACCGTAGCCAATCCATATCGTCCGGGCGGTGGGCCGGGGAGCAAAGCGGATCATCGCAACGCTGTCCGGAGTCTGCCTCATCCTCGTCGGCGTGACGGCCTGGGCGCTCGTCACGCGAACCTCTCCCGAGGCGCTCGCTGGCCCGTCGTACTGGGTCGCCACAGGCGGAGACGATGACGGCGCCGGTTCGCATGAAGAGCCCTGGGCGACGTTGCAGCACGCAGCCGACGTTGCCCCTCCCGGCGCGACCGTCTACGTGCGGGGTGGTGTCTACCCACAGCGGATGGCGGTGGGCGTCTCGGGCGTTCCCGGGCGGCCGATCGTCTTCCGGAACGCTCCCGGCGAGCACCCGGTCCTCGACGGATCGTCTATCGAGGTCGGCCAAGAGTTTTCGCCGATGATCACGGTGGACGGCGAGCGGTACGTCGAGATCCGAGGGTTCGAGATCCGTGGTCACACGACCGACCTCTCCGGACACAACCCCGTCGGGATCCTCGTCACCGGCGCGTCGGATCACATCTCGATCGTCGGGAACGTCGTGCACGACATGGGGACGACTTTCCAGGGGCGAATTGGCGGAGACGCGCACGGCATCGCCATCTACGGAAACCTGGCGGACCACCCGATCGACGAGGTCGTCATCCGCGAGAACCAGCTGTACGAACTGACGCTCGGGTCGAGCGAGGCCCTCGTCGTGAACGGCAACGTCACGGGCTTCCTGATTGAGGACAACGTGGTCCACGACACGAACAACATCGGGATCGTGGCGATCGGGTACGAGGGAACCGCGCCGGACCCGTCCGTCGACGTGGCCCGCAACGGGACCATCCGGGACAACATCGTCTACAACGTCGACAGCTACGGCAATCCCGCGTACGGGACGGACCGAAGCGCGAACGGGATCTACGTTGATGGCGGGAGGGACGTCCTCGTCGAGGGCAACATCGTCCATGACGTGAACATCGGGATGGAGTTCGCCAGCGAGCACCACGACCGATCGACGAGCTTCGTGACGGCGCGGAACAACTTGATATACGACGCCACGGTGATCGGGATCGCTATCGGCGGGTACGACCGGCGCCGGGGGTTCAGCGAGGGCTGTGTGATCGTGAACAACACGGTGTTCGAGACCAATGGCGTCGGACTGCTCGTCCAATTCGACACGCGCAACAACGTCATCGCGAACAACATCTTCGTCGCTGGACGCACGGCCGAGTTCGTCGAGAACCCGTACACCGAGAACGTGAACAACCTCGTCGATCACAACCTGTACTGGTCGACCGACGGCTCCGACCGGGGCTTGTGGGAGTGGAAGGGCCGCCGCTACGCGGACTTCGCGGAGTGGCGAGCCCGCTCGGGGGTCGACGGGCACTCGATGTTCGCGGATCCCGGCTTCGTCGATCCGGCAGCGCACGACTTCCGGCTCACGGCCACCTCCTCGGCGGTCGACGCTGGCACGTTTGTCGCGGCGAGCGGAACCGTCGACCTCGCGGGCGGTCCACGGCAGCAGGCCGCCGCCACCGACCTGGGCGCCTTCGAGCAGACCGCGCCGCCTCCCTCACCGACGCCGTCCATCAGCGGCGCCGTCCTTTACGCGAGCGACCTGGAGTGGGCCAGCGAAACCAACGGCTGGGGACCCGCAGAGCGCGACCGAAGCAACGGCGAGCGCGCACCGGATGACGGAATCGCCATCACCCTCGGGGCGATGAGATTCGATCGAGGCATCGGAGCACACGCTCCGTCCCGCATCGTGATCGACCTCCCGCAGCCGTGCTCACTCTTCCTGGCCGACGTGGGCATCGACGAGGAGGTGGGCGATCGCGGGTCGATCGAGTTCCAAGTGTGGGGCGACGGCAAGATGCTCGCCTCGAGCGGTGTCGTGCGCGGCCCGCAGACATCCGTCCCGATCGCCACGGACCTCGACGGCGTGCACGAGCTCGTTCTCGTCGCGACGAAGGCCGGCGACGGGAACGCGTACGACCACGCCGACTGGGCCAACGCGCGTCTCTCGTGCTGATTGCGAATCCCGCAACAGGTGACGAGCCAGGCTTGAAGGCGACCTCCGTGACGCTTCACGGGAAGCAACATCGTCGCCCGACGCGCCATCGACTCGCTATCGTGATGGCGACCGCGACAGGAGGAAGGCATGGCCGGACGCAAGGCGCGCCTACCACCTCGGTGGTTCGTCGTGACCGCCTGGCACGTGCACCGACGGATCGTTCGAGCAAGTGGGGGGCGCAAGGGGCTGTGGCCTCCGCGCCCGGGAAAGTGGGGCGCCTTGCGGCTCACCACGAGAGGCAGGCGGAGCGGCAAGCCGCGGAACGTGATCCTCGGCTACTACGAGGACGGAGACAACCTGATCTCGATGGCCATGAACGGCTGGGGCACGCCCGAGCCAGCCTGGTGGTTGAACCTGCAGGCCCGCCCGGAGGCGGTCGTCGAGCTTGCTGGTGGGATTCGGCGCGACGTGCTCGGCAGGGCCGCGGTAGGCGGCGAGCGCGAACGACTGTGGCAGCGCTGGCGCGAACTGAACGAGAACCTGGACGGATACGCTGCACGGCGCCCGCAAGAGACTGCGGTCGTCGTCCTCGAGCCGCGCAGTGGCAGGACAGGCGGCCCTCTCCGCGTCGAAGCCTGAGCGCGGATCGCCGGCGAGGGCAGGGGGTGCCTGGTGGCGCAGATCGGCCGCGCTGGTCTCCCTGACCTTCAGCGGTGAGCGAGACGCCCGAGGACCTATTGTTTCATCGAGCGCGATCGCCGATCAGACGCGTAGCATCCCTGCTGGGGGTGAGAGAACAGCATGAGCGAGCAAGCGGACGCACAGGCAGCAGCCGCTCTTGCGGCCGCAAAGGCTCGAAAGGCGATCGCAACCAGGATCGCAGCACTCGTGCCGCAGGTCGAGGACGATTCGAAGGCCCACATCGTGCTCGCGCTGGCGGAGGCATACGCGCATCTGGCTTCCGAGCCGCCGAGGGTCAGGAGCGTCTAGACCAGCCTGACTCAGGGGGACGTATCCGCTACGTTCTCTGTCCTGTGCCTGTCCCGTGCCTGTCCTAGGACCGCGTGGGTGAGATGCCACGCTTCGGGCGGATCGGGTCGTGGAGCCAGCAGAACCGCGAGGCGTTGTAGATGGAAAGCCTCGTAGTGCATCCAGGCACCGCGCACGCTCGCTTCCGAGGGTAGGTTGCGACCGTGCTTCCCTTGACTGGCTGCCCGTATGTATACGTGCTCATCAGTCGGGGATCTCCCACCCAGCGCGTCTCGTGGCCCGCGAGGGCGTCTGCCGCGAGCTACAGAACGGGCAGTGGTAATCCTCCGGGGCCTTGTCGAAGTCGGACCGTTCCAGCTCGATCCCACAGACGGGGCAGAAGTAGTCCGCCACGAAAGTTCCGGTTGCGGTATCCAACGCCCTCCCTCCTCGTCGTCGATCCGTAGGGAACAACAGCCGACGACGAGGCGCGATGGCCATCGGACGGTCGCTCGATGCGAACCACGGGCCGTATCCGCTGCACACTAACAGGAAACGGGTGCGGCCGACGGGCCTCAGAATCTCCGGAACAGTGTTGGAGCCTCCGCGTCCGCGGAGGCCCAAACACCGCGATTCACGAACGATTCACGAACACATCGGCGCTTCCGAGACGTCCTCGATACGACGCCCGAATCGATATCAGCCGTTCCGGCGCTCCTCCATCAGAACCAGCGGGTTGTCGTCAGGATCCCGAAAGGCGGTCATCCATAGGTCGTGATCCTCCATGTGCGCGATGAGATGCGGCTCGTCCACGAATCTGACGCCGCGCTCGGACAGCATCGCGTACGCCTCATCGATGTCGTCGATGCGGAAGTACAGGACCGCATTGGACCGGAACTCTGGCGACTCGGGCTTGCCCAAGTACAGTCGAACACCGTCGCAATCGAGGAAAGCCATCGGCTGTCCTGGTACTTGGAACAGGAACGGGATACCAAGCGTGTCACGATAGAACGCGACCGAGCGATCGAGGTCGCTCACGCTCACGTGGATCTGGCCGATCCGTCTTAGCCCCTCGAACGGCATCACACGCCTCCGCTGCAATCAGCTTTTTAGATACTTCACATGTGCAAAGTTTCATGATATGAAGCGAATGTCAAGCCATGGCGATTCCTCCGATCCCTCGTGGGCTCTCTTCGGATCAGGCAACGCGCACCGCGAACCGCCTGCACGCGCTCGCGATTCACCTCCTGCGTCAGGTCGCACAGGTCGACCGCGAGATGGGTCTGACCCCGGAGCGAGCATCGCTCCTGTCGGTGCTGACGTTCGGGGGGCCAAGCACGATCGGGCGACTCGCTCGCGCTGAGCGAGTCTCGCCGCCTGCGATCAGCCGGATTGTGCATGCCCTTGAAGGGTTGGGCCTCGTGGAGAGGAGCCGGGACGGCAAGGATCGTCGCGTCGTCACCGTCTCCGTCACGTCAGCCGGCCGCAGGCTGATGGAGCGAGGGCGCGCTCGCCGCGTCGAAGTTCTCGCTGCGCGGCTCCGCGAACTCGAAACCGGCGATCTTCGAACACTTGAGGCGGCGACTGGGGTCCTTGAGCAAGTCGTCGAGCCGAGCGCCACCCTCCCCGGTCTGGTCTCCAGTGCTCGCAGAGGGCGCAGGGTGAGAGAGCAGGCGAGAGTCCAGTCGTGACATACGCCGCCCCAGGAGGTGACAGGGGAACGGCCTCGCTCGCAAGACTTGCCCCAGGCAGCAGCGGAACGCCCCTCACCGGTGTCCCTCGGCCGGGCGTCGACGTGGGCTCAAGCTCGAAGATGAGGTCCTCGACAGGATCTCTCGATCAATTCACACGCCGAGCCGCCTGAGCACGGATGGCGGCCGCTAGGGCCATCGCGTACATCGGCGCGGGGCAGTGCAGCTCGACCGGATCGTGCTGGGCGCCGAGGTCGAGGACGTCGGAGCAGGAGTCGTCGCGATCGTGCCCGTCCCATAACTCGTGGTGCGTGAAGCAGTAGCGCATCGGCGTCCTCAGTGCCTCGGCTCAGCTAGCGCGTGTGTCCGCCCCAATCATTTCGGCACGTAGTCGGGGATGATGAAGGGGCCCCGCACCAGGCGTTCGAGCCTTAGAACGCGGGCCGTCTCGAGGCACCAATGCCTGTTGTTGCCCCGGCATGCGCTTCGACGTCGCGTCTTTCGCTTGGACGCTGTCGCCGTATCGGTCCGATTGACCGCTATCGTCTCGGACGCGATACTCGCCGCCGGGAGGGATCACTATGCCGACGGTGCAGGGATCGTCGAAGACCGAAGCGAACTACCGACCTGCCGAGCGACCGAACGTCCGATGCGGCACGTGCAAGTTCATGTGGCCGCGGATGTCGGTCGGCGGATGCCGATACGTGCGAGGCATCATCCGCGCCGGCGACGTGTGCGATCTGTACGCGCCTTTCTCACCGGCGCGCCCCGCGTCCGGCTAGCACGGGCGATGCGTCACACCGTCCGACCGATCGCCGCGCGACCAGCCCCGCTCCGCCCGTTGCGGGGGCTATGTCAGGCCGACCGGGATGCGCTGATCGTGCGGGTCGAGGACAAAGTGCTCGGTCGCCGTCGCCCGGTAGAGGCGATGGCGCGCTGGAGATAGGACGTCCTCTCGCGTCCAGGCGGGGAGTCCCTGCTCGACGGACCTGCGAGAGAAGATCTCGATCGCCTCGTCGACATCCTCGAGCAGCTCGGCGACGCCCGACATGTAGAGCGCCTTCCAACCCCCGGACTCACGCGAGTCGAAGATCACGATCGCCAGCTGCGGGCGAACCATGAGGTTCCGTGAGTGCGTCGCTTCGAGAGATGAGACCCAGAAGAACTCGCGGTAATCAGACGGCGCGTACCAGACCGGCGATGCCCAGGGCAGGCCGTCAGCGTCGGCGGTTGCCAGCGTCATGAACCGGTTCGAGTCGACGATCGATGTCGCGATCTCTCGGAGCTCGGCCGTGCTCTTGCTCTCGTTCATGGCGACATCATGACGCGATTCGTGGGACCCAGGCGGGTGCTGCTCGCGCCTGGTCTACGAGTGGTCTCCACGCTCCGGACGCTTGCGTTCCACGATCCGGCGTCACGCCTGGTTCGCGTTTCCCGGCCGAGGCCTCCCGAGCGGTGGCTTCGCCCGCAGCGGCGGAAGCGTGTCGGGATCGACGAAGACGCTCCCGTGCGGCCCGGCGCGGACGGCCTGATGCAGAGCGCTGCCGCGCACCAGCTGCTCGAACGTGAGGAACCACACCGTCCATCCGTCGCCCCAGGTCCCGGCCGTGGGGCTCCCCGTGATCGTCACCGGATCGCCCTGGGCGGCGAGCTTGTAGTAGATCTCGGCGTGCTCGGGCGACAGGTTCACGCATCCGTGGCTCACGTTCTCGAATCCCTGATCCCCCACCGACCAGTACGCGTCGTGTAGGAAGTTTCCGGAGTTGGTGAACCGCACGGACCACGGCACCTCGATGTCGTACCCGGGCCCGACCATCCGCTCGGGGTTGGATTTGTCCATCGTCAGGTACGTGCCGTTCGGGGTGTCGTCTCCGGGGCGGCCGGCGCTCATCGGCCAGTCACCGAACAGGCGACGATCCAGGTAGATCCGCACGCGGTGCGTCACCGTGTTCGCCACCGCGATCAACGATCGACCGATCTCGAAGCGCTGGGTAAGCGTGTGCGTCCCGTACACGCCGGGCGCTCCCTCCAGCCCATCGAGATGTCCCACGAAGCGCACCTTGGTGTGGTCGGGCCAGTACCTCTGGGGACGGAAGTACAGCGTCTGGTCTCCTTCCCAGTACCAGGCGCCGACGACAGGCTTCGAGGTCCAAAGCTCGAGCGATCGCTCCACCGCCACCTTGCGAACGATCGGACGGTTGAACGTCAGGATCACGGGCATCCCCACGCCGTAGGTCTTCCGATATCCCTGGAAGATGTGGGTGTCGAAGGTTCGAGCCGGATCGAGCGTTCGGAACGTGCTCCGAGCCGTGACCGTCCTGCCCTCCCGATCGACCGCCGTTGCGACGACGGTATAGCGGGCGTTCGTGTTCAGCGCCCAGACGCTGTGCCACCGCCGGTCGCCGCGGGCGAGCCGGCCCTGGACGGGATCGGCGGGTGTCCGGACGGCCACGTTCGTGATGGTCCCCCGCGCGACGCTCACGGAGATGCCGTTGCCGGGATCGGCGTCCAAGACGCCATCCGCGGGCCAGATGGCGAGCTGAGCGGCGCTGGACTCGACGGCGACGGACGGTGTGGTCGGACGCGCGCCGCCACCCGAGGAGAGTCCGCACGCCATGCCGAGTAGGCTCAGAGACGCAGCAGTCGCGGCCGCCGCGAGCAGCGGACGTCGCCGTGGACCCTTTCGCCTGTCCAGCGCGACGGGGGAGCTCACGGGGATACGCACATGTCTCACAGGCAGTCCGTACCCACAGTCGGAGCGGTCCTCATCACAATCATCATCGCCGTCGGCCGGAGAGGCGTCGAGCCAAGGTCCACTTCGGCAAGCCGGTCTCAGGCGAGAATCCGAAGGCGCTCCGGCGACGGCATCCGCTCGGATCGCGGCATCACGGCGGCAATCAGCCCGAAGGCGGTCCACCGGCTCGTCGCCATCCTCATCTGCCGCCCGATCGCATGGACCGGAGCTTGGTGATCCAGACCGCGGCGTTCGCGGCGGCTTGGTCGTCCCGGTGCTGGCCGGTGCGCGGTCCCCATCCACGACGCGACCTGAACAGGGCGATGGCGAGGGCGACCAGGGCCACCGCCACGACGACGATCCACAGCCACCACATAACAAAATTGTAGGACCAAGCGGGGGGTCCCAAGCGTCTGGGCCCTCGTGTCCGCCGACTTCCGACGCGGCCGACCCGTGTGCGCGGCGGGGGCTGACCACGAGCCCCATCAGTAGCCCGCTCCTTGGCCGTCGTTCTCTGGTGAGAGCGTCGCCCCGCAACGTCGCTAGGCGGGAGTTCACTTTGGGACACTGGCGGGCGTGGGAGACGCCGACGGGTTCCAAAATCTGGTCATGGCCGCCGTGCTGCTCAAATTGAGGGAGGCTGAGGCGAGATGCCGAAGACCGTAGCGTCCATCGTCGGCGGGACCTCGCGAATCCAAACGACTGACCGGTTGGAGATTCGCAACCCGGCGCGGCTCGATGAGGTCGTGGCCGAGGCCACGCTCACGGACGCGAGCACCTTCGTCCAGGCGTGCCGAACGGCACGCGCGGCCCAGCGCCACTGGGCGGCGGTCCCGGCGCCGGTCCGGGGCCGCGCGATCCAGCAGATCGGCCGGATCGTCGAGGACAACAAAGAGCCACTCGCCCGGTTGCTGACACGGGAGATCGGCAAGCCGTACCGCGAGTCACTCGGCGAGGTTCAGGAGGTGATCGACACCTGCAACTTCTTCCTGTCTGAGGGACGGAGGCTGTACGGTCAGACGGTTCCGTCGGAAATGCCCGACAAACAGCTGTTCACCTTCCGCACACCGGTCGGAGTGGCCGCGATCGTCACGGCGGGCAACTTCCCCGCCGCCGTTCCCTCCTGGTACCTGGTGCCCGCGCTCCTATGCGGGAACGCCGTCGTGTGGAAACCAGCCGAGTACGCGCCCGCGACGTCGGAGGCGTTCGCGCAGTTGTTCCTCCACGGAGGGCTCCCGGCCGGCGTCTTCAACCTGGTCCTCGCAGACGGACCGACGACGTTCGAGGGTCTCCAGCGCGCGCTGGACGAGGGACTCCTCGACAAGGTCGGATTCACCGGCTCGACGGATGTCGGACGCCGGCTCGGCGAGCTGTGTGGGCGATACCTACAGTCGCCGTGTCTGGAGCTCGGTGGGAAGAACCCGCTCGTCGTCATGCCCGACGCCGACTTGGATCTCGCGGTCGAGGGCGCGCTGTTCTCGGGCTTCGGGACGGCCGGCCAGCGGTGCACGTCGCTCGGAACGGTGATCGTGCACGAGAGCGTGCACGACGAGTTCCTCTCGCGGTTCGCGGCCGCCACGGCATCCGCCGCGATCGGCGATCCGATGCGGGACGTTCTGTATGGGCCCATGATGAACGGACGCTTCTGCGACCGCTTCATGGGCTGGCTCGACCTCGTCGAGGCGCACCACAAGCTGTATGGCTCGACGGGCACCGGCCGCATCACCGTGGAGAACCCGCGGTCAGGGTTCGTCGGCGACGCCGAGGCCGGGCTCTACTGCCATCCGACGCTCGTCGACGGCGTCACGTCGGGCGACGAGCTTTACCGGACGGAGACGTTCGGCCCGATCGTGGGCGTCGCGACGTTCGCCGACTTCGACGAGGCCATCGCACTCGCGAACGGGCACGGCTACGGCCTCTCCTCCTCGATCTACACGCATGATCCGCTCACCGTCTTCCGCTTCCGTGAGGCCGTGTCGGCGGGGATGGTCAGCGTGAACAACTCGACCTCCGGCGCCGAGGCGCATCTCCCGTTCGGCGGCAACGGCCGGAGCGGTAACGGCTCGCGCCAGGCCGGTATCTGGGTGCTCGACCAGTTCACGAGATGGCAGGCGATGAACTGGGACTACTCCGGCCGGCTGCAGAAGGCGCAGATGGACACCGCCGAGATCGAGGCCGACATCGGCTTCCGTCTCGAAACCTAACCGGTCCTGCTCCCGTGCCGACACGGGCGCTAGGCGTCGCGCACTTGCGGATGCTCTTGATCCGAAGGACGAGACTCCGGGACAGGCCTTGGGGCACCGACGAACGAGTCGAGCGTGCGCTCCAGGGCCGGCAGCATGATGTTGACGTGCACAGCGCGGATGATGAGGTCCCACAGCGACTCGAACTTCTTCCAGCCACCCGCGTAGGCAAGGTGTCGCGCCCGGGCCTTGAGGCCGTCCTGCCCCGTTGCGCGCCTCCAGATTGCCGACCATCTGTATCGTCGACGGCTTCACGCGGACGGCTGGGCGCGAGCCGCTTCGGCGCCTTCGCGCATCGATCCGAACGTTGTAGACGGGCGGCCGCCCCGCCGAAGTGCCGCTCTTCTTCGGCGACGGCGATGAGATACCCGAGCCGGCGGATCGCCATGACACAACGGCATGCTCGTTCCGAGTGCGTCATTCGACACATAGCATTGACTCACCATCCGCGGGAGGTAGGGTGCCGCCGGCCTCCTCGCTGGGAAGATGGGAACCCGTGGGACACGACATCTCGAGCCGCTTGATCGCGGCACGGCGGCGACTGGGGTGGAGCCGGGAAGCCCTCGCCTACCACTCGGGCCTGAGCTGGTCCGCGATCGCCCAGATCGAATCCGGTCGCAGGACCGGCCCGCGGCCGGACACCCTCGTCTCGCTCGCACGGGCGCTCGGGGTCACGGTCGCATACCTCGTCGGGGACGATAGCGCTCGAACCACGCTCGCCCATCGGGCACTGCTCTACGGCTCGGATGACGCGTTCGTCGAGGCGATTGTGCCGTTCGTCTCGGAGGGCACGGACCGAGCCGAGCCCGTGCTGGTCGTCACGTCGGGCAGGAACATCGATCTCGTGCGCAGCGAGGTCCCGGACGGCAACGTCACGTTCGCGGAGTCGAGCGAGTGGTACGGGTCGCCGCTCACCGCCGTCACGGCCTGCCGATCGTTCGCGAAGGAGAGATCGAGGCAGGAGCGCCCTGGATCAGGATCGTGGGCGAGCCCATTTGGCCGACCGGATCGGAGGACGACGTCAGTCCGTGGGCGACCTACGAGTCGATGTTCAACCTGATCTTCGGGACCGCACCGCTCACGGTCGTGTGCCCGTACGACTCGAGGTCGCTCGATCCCTCGATTATCGGCGTGGCGCGACGGACGCATCCCTACCTCGCCGAGGGGATGCACCTCGAGCGGAACGACGCCTACGTGGATCCCGAGGAGTTCGTCCTCGGGCGTTGAGAGCCCGGTCTCCTCGTGACGGAGAGAGCTATGGTGTGACGTGGCCGGTCGAGAGCCTGCGAAGGTCGCTTGCTCGGGAGGGACGCGCTCGAAACGCCAGCCTCGGGCGAAGAACCTCGATAGCTATCGAGGCAAACGCGACTTCGCCAAGACACCCGAACCGCGCGGACGGCGACGACGCGGGTCGCGCGAGCCACGGTTCGTGGTCCAGGAGCACGACGCCACCACACGCCACTGGGACTTCCGCCTACAGGTGGGCGACGTGCTCGTCTCCTGGGCGATCCCAAAGGGGCCGTCGTTGAACCCGTCGGAGAAAAGGATGGCGATGCGAACGGAGGACCATCCGCTCGACTACGCGGACTTCGAGGGCACGATCCCGGAGGGGCAGTACGGCGCTGGTCCGGTGATCGTGTGGGATCGCGGAACGTACCGGAACCAGAGCGAGAGGCGGGGCGAGTCGATCTCCATCGAGGATGCCATTCGGGGCGGTCATGCGAGCGTGTGGTTGGAGGGCGAGAAGCTCGCCGGCGGGTTCGCGCTGACCCGCGTGGCGAAGGGCAAACGCGAGCGGTGGCTCCTCGTCAAGAAGGCCGACGAGAAGGCCGACCGCCGCCGGAACCCGGTCCGGACCCAGCGGCACTCGGTGCTGTCCGGCCGGACCGTCGACGAGGTGACATGACCTCGCCGCTCGACGCGATCACCGCGGACGCCCGGTCCAGCCTTCGGCGGGAACCCTTTCCGCAGTGGGTGGCGCCGACGCTCGCGACCCTGACCGACGAGCCCTTCTCGCGCAGGGGGTGGATTTTCGAGCGCAAGCTGGACGGGGAGCGCGTACTCGCGTTCCTCCGCGACGGTCGCGCCCGCTTGCTCTCGCGCAACCGCAAGGCGGTCGACGCCGCGTACCCGGAGATCGCCGACGCCATCTCGCGGCGGTCGCTCCACGACGCCGTCCTCGA
Source organism: Actinomycetota bacterium (assembly GCA_046729855.1). Classification (GTDB taxonomy): domain Bacteria; phylum Actinomycetota; class UBA4738; order UBA4738; family HRBIN12; genus DATHSY01. The sequence goes on from JBKPHM010000092.1 coordinate 19,581, forward strand.
CGGGGAGGTCGTCGCCTTCGACGGGGCGACGACGAGCTTCGCCCTGCTCCAACCTCGCATGCACGTGCGCGATCCCGATCAGGCTCGCCGGAGCAAAGTGAAGGTCTTCTACTACGTGTTCGACCTGCTACACCTCGCCGGGTACGACATCACCGGTCTGCCGCTCGTAGATCGCAAGAAGCTGTTGCGTGCGGCGCTCCGATGGCGCGATCCGATCCGTTTCACGACGCACCGCTCGACGCGCGGCGAGGCGTTCCTGGCCGATGCGTGCGGCAGGGGATGGGAAGGTCTAATCGCAAAGCGGGCCGACGCCTCGTATACGCATCGGCGTTCGACCGACTGGCTGAAGTTCAAGTGCACGCGCGAGCAGGAGTTCGTCATCGGCGGCTACACCGATCCGAAGGGAAGCAGGATCGGGTTCGGCGCGCTGTTGCTCGGCTACTACGAGCGGGAGAAGCTGAGGTTCGCCGGGGAGGTGGGCACCGGCTTCAACCGGGAGATCCTCGTGCGCCTCCATGCCGATCTCGCGCGAGCGGAGCAGGAGGAGACGCCATTCGAACGAGACGGCTTGCCACGGTCGAACGTGCACTGGGTCCGCCCGACCCTGGTGGCTCAGGTCGCGTTCACCGAGTGGACGCGAGACGGCAAGCTGCGCCATCCACGGTTCAAGGGACTGCGCCGCGACAAGAGCCCCCGCGACGTGATTCGGGAGGAGCCGGGGTGAGGTGACCGCCCGACTGCGGACCGACCTCCGCGGCGCCAAGAGCGCACGGGAGGTCGGTCGCGTCGTGGAGCGTGCTCAGGCCAGCGACCTCGCAACCTCCTCCAGCTTGTCGAAAGCCTCCTGCATGCCGCCCTCCATGCCGGAGTCGACGATCGCGTCTCGGATGTCACGGGTGTGGCACTCGACGAGGGTCGTAAGGGTCGTCCGCCCGTCTTCCTCGACGAACGTCATGGTGTTCATGGTCGCGTCGTCCTCGGTGACGCCGGGCGCACCCTCGTAGAGCTCCGTCGAGACGATCCGCTCGTTCGGGACGATCTCGCGGTAGGTGCCGTGGAACGCCACCTCCGAGCCATCGTTCGCGATCATGACGTACCGCCACCGACCGCCGACCTGCAGGTCGGCCTCGGCGCTCGTCACCTCGCCCCGTTGACCGCTCCACCACCGCTTGATGAGGTCCGGCTCCGTGTACGCGCGGTACACGAGGTGCTTCGGCGCGTCGAACTCCCGCGTGATCAGGATCTGGGTGTCCGTCGGGAGCCTCACCACCGCCTTGCCGCTACGGGTCACCGCGTCCATCCCCCTCCTCCTCCTTGAGGTCTTCCAACACCGCGTCCAGCCGTTCGAACCGCTCCTGCCACGTCTGCTCGTACGCCTTGACCCAGTCGTGGATCGGCTTGAGCCGTTGCCCGTTCAATCGATAGATCCGTCGCCTCCCTTCGTCCCTGACCTGGACCAGGCCGACCTCCCGCAGCACGCGCAGGTGCTTGGAGACCTGCGGCTGTGTGAGCCCGAGACGCTCGACCAGGTCGTTCACCGGCCGCTCGCCGCCGGCGAGCGCGTCCAGGATGTGCCGCCGCCGGGGCTCGGCCACGGCGTTGAACGCGTCCACCGTCGTCGCTGCTCGCGCCATACCGGGAGAATATATGCCTATATCGGTATATGTCAACCGCGTTGGCAGGATCACCGGGCGGCGTCGTACCGTCCGGAGGTCGAAGGTGCAACGGCGAGAGAGGGCGACAGGGATGCGGGCGGCGGACAGCGCGGACGAGTCCGTCTCGGGGTCTCGCGAGGCGGTCGTCCGGGCGCTCGCCCGGGCGGGATGCGTGGCTCCGGACGCCGAGGCCGAGGCGTTGTTCGCGGCGTCGGCGAGCGGTATCGGGCCGGTCGAGGGACTCGTCGCGCGGCGCGTGAGCGGCGAGCCGCTCGCGTGGATCACAGGGTCCGTCGTGTTCTGCGGCGTGCCCGTGAAGATCGATCCAGACGTCTTCGTCCCGAGGCCGCAGACCGAGGACCTGGCACTGCGCGCCGCCGCGCTGCTGCCCGACCACGGCGTGGCCGTTGACCTGTGCACCGGCAGCGGAGCGGTCGCAGCCGTCCTCCGGGCGGCGCACCCGACCGCGACGGTCGTCGCGACGGACGTGGACCCGGCGGCCCTCGCGTGCGCGCGCCGCAACGGCGTCGACGCGCTCGAGGGCGACCTCGACGGTCCTCTGCCGCCGCCAATCCGGGGACGCGTGGACGTGATGACGGCGGTGGTGCCGTACGTGCCGAGCGAAGAGCTGCACCTGCTCCCCCGCGACGTGCTGGCGCACGAACCGCGCGTCGCGCTCGACGGCGGCCCGGGCGGAACCGCGCTTCTGCTGCGGGCCGCCGCTGCGGCGGGGCCGTGGCTCCGACCGGGTGGGACGGTGCTCCTCGAGCTCGGTGGCGATCAAGCGGGCGAGGTACGAGCGGCGTTGCTGGATGCCGGCCTCTCCGACGTCCTGGTGCACTGCGACGACGAAGGACGCGACCGCTCAATCGAAGCGCGCCGGTCGCCTGTAGTGGTGGTGGGGCACCGGTCGGCGGCGAAGTGATCAGCGCGTGGCGCGGTCGCGCAAGGCGGCCGTCCACGCGAGCACGTCGTCGACCGTCCCGAAGTTGAGGATCCGCTCGCGCGGGACGCTGGCCATGGCGGCCGCAGCCAGCCCGAGCTCGACGAACCCGAGCTCGACCGGGTGGTGCGCATCCGTCCCGATCGAGATCCGCGTGCCTTCTTCGCGAGCCAATTTCAGCAGCTCCATGTTCAGGTCTTGGCGGTCGGGCGACGCATCGATCTCGACGGCCTTGTCGAGCCGCGTCGCCTCGGCGAACACGCGTCGCCAGTCCGCGCGCAGCCCCAGCCTGCGCCCGTACTTGCGCGTCCGGGGGTGGGCCAGCACGTGCACCGTCGGGTTCGCGAGCGCCGCGAGGTAGCGGTCGGTCCTGTCCCCGGTCTCCCGCAGCTTCGTGTGGAACGCCCCCAGGACGAGGTCGAGCCGCGCCAGCGCGTCGTGGTCCATGTCGCCCGACCCGTCCTCGAACACGTCCATCTCGATTCCACGCAGCACGCGCATCCCGCTGGCCGCGCCGCCGCCGTTCAGCGCCGCGATCTCCTCCCCCTGCCGTGCCAGCCGCTCCTCGTCCATCCCGCGCGCCACCTTGAGGCTCTTCGAGTGATCCGTGATCGCGACGAACGCGTAGCCGAACGACGACGCGGCCTCGACCATGTCGGCCAGGTCCAGCGACCCGTCGCTGTACGTCGTGTGCATCTGCAGGTCCGCACGCAGCCCGTCCGTCCAGCCCGGGTGCTCGGCGAGGATCCGCCGAGCCCCGGCGATGGTCAGGAAGTCTCGCCGGAGCTCGTCGGCTTCGATGACCGACGTTTCGGCCTCGACCAGGTCCGTGATCCGGGTAGCGACCCACGGGCCCACCGAGGCCAGGTCGGTGAGGTCACCGCCGGCGGCGACGAGCTCGGCCGCCTCGACGGGCCAGAACATGGCCGCCCGCGACGCCCGCTCGAGCGCCCGCCGCCGGTGGCCGTCCTCCGCGCCCGCCAGCGTGCGGAGCAGAACCGAGAGCTCGCCGTTCGAGACCACGCACCCGACCGTACCGCCGACGGCCGTCACTCGTTCAGCCGGGCCCGCCGGCTGCCGATGGAAGTACGGAGGACATGTCCACGGCCGAGACGCCCCCCGTGCGGTCGCCGGCGGCCGCCGATCGCGCCGAGCGTGAGCCGATGCCGGCTCCGCTCCGCTCGAGGGCGCTGCGCGTCGGCATGCAGACGACGTTGCTCGCTCCGCTGGCCGCGGCCGGCTCCTTCGTGTTGGCCACGCACAGCGACTTCGGCTTCGGCCCATACACGCCGTTGTTCGTCGCACTGGCCGTCGCGGCTGGGCTCGCGACGCTCCTGCCGTGGGACCGTCTGTTCCGAACCGTCTGGGGCATGCGAGTGCTGTACACGTGGGCAGGAGCCGACCTCGTCCTGATCACGTTCGGGATCCGCGCCACCGAGGGAGCGCCGTCGAGCCTCCTGCTCGTGTACGCGCTGACGACGGTGTTCTTCGGCGTCATCTTCCCGCCGCGCCCACAGCTCGTGTTCACGGTCTTCACGATCGTGTGCTACGGCGCGGCGATGGGCGTCTCCGAGCTCGATCCGCTGCCGCTCATCGTGCTGGCGACGCTCGGCTTCCTCGCCCACTACCTCTCCCGAGAGCTCCGTCGGCAGACGACCGCCCATCGCGCGGCACGCGTCGACGCCGAACGCCGGTGGGCCTTGGTCTCGGCCGTCTCGACCGCGGCGCGCGACATGACGACGACGGACCCGCGTCGCGTTCTCCAGGCTGTCGTCGACGCGATCGTCTCTCTGGGCTTCGGGACGGCGCGGATCTACATGAAGGTCGACGCCGACCGGTACGACGTCGTGCTGCCCGACGGGGTCCGGCACGACTTCCCGGATGGCATCCGCTCGCTCCCGGATGAGGTTCGCACGTCGGTGCTCCGCAAGGCGAGATCGCTCGAGGTGAGCACCCGGACGGCGGACGCCGAGACGACGCAGACGCTCCGCGCGCTCGGCCTCGAAGCGCTGGCCGCCAAACCGATCCTGGTCAGCGATCGGCCGGAGGCCGCGCTCGTCGTCGGCACGTCGTCCGAGGCGTTCAGCGACCACGACCTCGAGGTCTTCCGGATGCTCGGAGCACAGGCGACGATGGCGCTCGAGAACGCGCGGCGCTTCGAGGATCAGCGCCGGACCGTCGAACGGCTGTCGGAGCTGGACAAGCTGAAGACCGACTTCCTATCGAACGTCTCGCACGAGCTGCGCACGCCGATCACGGTGATCAAGGGGATGGGCAAGACGCTCGAACAGCAATGGGACGCCGTCGAGGATGCCATCCGGCGCGAGCTCGTGACCAGGCTGAACGCGAACTCCGATGCGCTCGACAGGATCATCGACCAGCTCCTGGACTTCTCGCGCCTCGAGGCCGGCCGGTTGGAGCCGCGCCTGGAGGAGGTCGACGCGGGCGAGATCGTCACGCGAGTGGCCGCCAGGCTCGCCGCGCTGTTCGGTGCGCTCGACCTCAGAATCGAGGTGCACGGCGGGCTGCTCGTGCGCGGCGACCCTCACCTGCTCGAGCGTGTCGTCGAGAACCTGCTGTCGAACGCCGCAAAGTACACGCAGCCGGGTAGCTGGGTGCACGTCTCGGCGCATCGCGACGGCGATCGGACGGTCGTCGCCGTCACCGACGGTGGCCCTGGGATCCCGCGGCACGAGGTACGCAACCTGGGACAGCGGTTCTTTCGCGGAGGCGAGGCGCACACGCGTGAGACGCGCGGGACCGGGCTCGGCCTGGCGCTGGTCCAGGAAATCCTCATGCTGCACGGGACGAAGCTGGAGGTCCAGAGCGAGCTCGGCGTCGGCTCGCGGTTCGCGTTCCGGCTGCCCGGCGACGAGGCGCCGGCCGCGGTCGCCGGCAACGGGCACATCGCGGCGGCGGTCGGTGCGACGGTAGGCGCGCGTCAGCTGTCGTTCGACGACCTGCTCCTGTCGACGGTCGCGGCGGAGATGCAGCTCGACGGCGACCCCGCCGACGCGGAGGAACCGGACCCGCCGCGCTCGCGTGCATCGAAGGTCGGCGCGGCAGCGGTGGCGACCGTCGTCACGGCCACGAGCAGCCTCGCCGTCACCGGCGCGCTGCCCGATCACGCGCAGGATGTCGTCGCCGCGGCCCTCACCTCGATCGGCGTTTCGAGCTCCGCCCCTGACGGCTCCGGGATGTGGCCCCCGCGCCTGTTGGGCACGAGGGCCGAACCCGAGAAGCAAGATGCGCGGGACGAACGGAACGATGGCCGGGGCGACGATCGGGCCGGCGGTGGCGGCGGCTCGACGCCGACGGGTGGCACGCAGACGGTCGGTGACGGTGGCGGCGGATCCGGCGGCGGTGGCGGATCCGGGGGCGGCGATGGCGGATCCGGGGCCGGCGGTGGATCCGGTGGCGGTGGTGGCGGGAGCAACGAGCCGGGACGGTCCGGCGACGCGCCCGGCCACACGGGGGAACCCGGCAAGTCCGGGAACGCACCCAGTCAAGACGGGGGGAAGGGCGGAGGCGGCCGGAGCGGCGGTGGCGCCCAGGGCGCGCAGACCCCAACGGCCGGACGGTAGCCGTCCGGACGAGGGAGAAGCCCAAGCCCCGGTAGGATGCCGGCGCGTTCGGCGGCGTCGAGGCCGCCGTGATGGGCCACCGATGACGTCCGCGAGGTGATGCGCGCGCTTCTCACCTGGATGTCGCTCGTTCGTAACCTGGCGCCGCCCGCGAAGACGACAGAGGCGAGGCTATGGTGGTCTGGATGCGGACCCGAACCGCAGCGATCGGCGCGATCCTCGGGGTCGCGGCCGCCGTTCCCGCGACGGCCGAGCCGGCCGACGTGATGGCCGGGGCCGACGTGGGCATCTCCGTGGCACGCGTGCAGACCGAGGTCATCGTCGTCGCGGCCGGCGACATCGCGTGTGCCGCCCGCCCGTTCGGTGCCGGCAGCCCCGACCGGTGCCAGTACGACGAAACCGCAGAGCTCATCGCCCGCCGCGGGATCGAGGAGGTCCTCCCGCTCGGCGACCTGCAGTATGACGAGGGCGAGTACCGCAACTTCCTTCTGTATTACGACCGGTGGTGGGGGATGTCGAAGGACAACCAGAGCCCTGTCCCGGGCAACCACGACCACGCGAACGCCCCGAACCGCAGGCCGCGAGGGTACTTCCGGTACTTCGGCAACCGCGTCCGCGGCCCGAACGGCTGGGGGTACTACAGCTTCGACCTGCCAACCGGCTGCACGCCGGGGGTGGGCGTCTGCTGGCACCTGATCGCGCTCGACTCGGAGATCTGCTACGCGACGGGCGGGTGCGACCGGCCGGCGAACCCGATCGCTCCCGGGGTCGGGGAACGGATGTGGCGGTGGCTCCGCCGCGACCTGGCCGTGCACCCCGACTCGGACTACGCGTGCACGCTCGCGTACTTCCACCATCCGCTGTTCTCGTTCTCGTCGGGCAGCGGAGCAAGTCCCGCGGTGCGGCCGCTGTGGCGACTGCTCTACGACGCGGAGGCCGACGTGGTGCTGAACGGCCACTCGCACAACTACCAGCGATGGAGGCCGCTGACGCCCGGCGGCGAGCCCTCCGCCCGAGGGATCCGGGAGTTCGTGGTGGGGACCGGCGGAGCCAGCAGATACGCCCTGCTTTCCGGAGACCCGCCGGCGAACCTCGTCAAGGCGCAGGACCGCAGCTTCGGGGTGCTCCGGTTGATCCTCAGCGACGGCGGCTACCGGTGGTCGTGGCGCACCGCCGACGGTCAGCCGAGGTTCCGCGATACCAGAGCATCGGCGGTCGAGTGCGCATGACTTGCGGTACTACTAGGAGCCGATGACCTCCGGGGACCGCTTCCTCGCCGAGATCACCGGACAGCCGGACGCGCTCCGACGCGCCGCAGACGCGCTCGCCGAGCAGCGCGGCGAGCTCGACCGGATCGCGGAAGAGGCAACCGAGGCCGGGACGATCGTGTTCACGGGGATGGGCAGCTCGTACGACGCCTGCTACCCCGCCGTCAACGACCTCGCCGGGCGTGGCGTCGCCGCGTTGCTGGTCGACACGGCCGAGCTGCTGCACTTTCGCCGGCCGATCCTGCGCAAGCGCGCGTTCCTCACGGTCGTGAGTCAGTCGGGCGAGAGCGCCGAGATCGTCAAGCTCGCGGATGCGCTCGCGAAGCAGCGGTCCCGCCCGGTCGTCCTGTCGATCACGAACGGCCTCGGCAGCGACCTGTCGGATCGAGCCGACATCGCGCTCGACACCCGTGCGGGGACCGAGAGGGGTCCCTCAACCATCACGTTCGCGGCCGCCATGGCTCAGCTGTCCGCCGTGGCGCGCCTGCTCGCCGGCGACACCGTCGACACCGCGATCAACCAGACCTGGACGGCGTGCGAGGGCGCCGCGCGAGCCGTCGAGCGGCTCCTCGAGGACTTCGAGGGCCAGGCCTCCGACCTCGCGACCCTGCTGGGCGGCAGATGGGTGACGGTCGTTCTCGGCCGCGGCCCGGCACGGGCCGCGGCCGGGTTGGGCGGGCTGCGGCGGGAGGAGAGCGGGGGGGTGG
>JBKPHM010000093.1:0-16366 GCA_046729855.1 Actinomycetota bacterium
CGGAGAGCCGCCGCCATCCGCTCCGCCTCGTCGCCCGACAGCGGCGCGGGACCAAGCGGAGTGCAGCAGTCCTTCATGAGGGCGATCTCTCGGCGCATGAATTCATATTGACGCACATCGATGGATGTGTCAACGTATCGATCGCGGTCGATACGCGCGTTGGAGGAACGAAGGGAGGTGCGCCGCCATGAGGATCGATCCTTGTTGCCCGGAGTGTCCGGACTGCCCGCCTGGCTGCTGCTGAGTCGGCGATCGTTCACGACGTTGGGGGCGGCTCCCTCGGGAGGCGGTGAATGGACGGAGCGAATGCACTAGCGTCGGGGGAGCCGCCGCGGCCCGCTAATTCGGCGATGACTGGCGAGCGAGTCGCCTACCCGATCCTGCTCGCGCTCGGAGCATTCGACGCCGCCGGATACAGCGTGATCGGGCCGGTCACGCCAGCCATCGCGCAGGCGACCGGCGCAGGACCGGCCGTCATCGGGGCCCTGGTCGCGAGCTTTCCCGTCGGGATCATGATCGGCTTCGTGGTGGCGGCCCAGGCCGTCAAGCTGGGCCGCTCTCGAGCCGTTCTGATCGCGTCCCTCGTGCTCGTCGCCATCGGATCGTTCGGGTTCATCCTCGGTGACTCGCTCGGCTCATACCTGGTCGGACGCTTCGTGATGGGCGTGGGCTCCGGCGGGATCTGGATGGGCGTCACGTTTCAGACGCTCGAACGATGGCCGGGATGCGAGTACCTTTGCATGAGCCGCATCTTCAGCGCGTACGCCGTGGGAGCCATGCTCGGACCGGTCCTCGGCGCGATCGGCGGCATCCGCGCCCCGTTCATCGCCTACCTGGTCTTGCTGGTCGCCGCGAGCGCACTGGTGCTTGTGATGGCGGAGCCCTCCGGCAAGCGTCGGTTCCGCTCCGACCTCGAGGCGCTCCGACACCCTGGGTTCTGGTTGGCCTCGGCCATCGTTCTGCTCGTCGTGCTGGCGCTGGGAACGATGGACGGAGTTCTTCCGCTCCACCTAGCGACGCGCCTCTCCCAAGCCGAGATCGGGTTTCTGTACGCGGGCGCATCTCTCCTCGTCGCGGCGAGCGCGGCCGCCTCTGCGCGCGCCAAGCCTCGGATGCTGGGGCTTGCCTCGGCCGCGTTGATCGCGGCGGGGATCACCGTCGCCGGTTTCGTCGACGTCGTGCCGCTGTGGATCATCGCGCTGGGCTTGACGGGCGTCGGGGCAGGGGCGGGCTACACGGGGTCTGCGGGTGTGCTGTTCGAGTCGTTGGGACGTGAGCGGATCGTCACGGCCATGGTCGTCTGGTCGCAGCTGGGGATCGTTGGCTACCTGCTCGGCCCCCTCGCCGGCGGGGTGGTCGCGCAGGGGCTCGGCTTCACCGCGATCGGCCTCGTGCCCGCGGCGGCGGCGGTCCTGGTCCTCGGGACGTACGCGATGGCGAGGCGAGCGATCGAACCGGCCTAGTCCGTGCCGCTCACCGACGTCCGTCGGCGACTTGCAGGCTTGACACCGGGCTACAAGGACCGGCGCGAAAGCTCATCGCAGCAGCCGCTCTAAGCGAGTGGTCAGATCCCGAAACCGGCCTAGGGAAGCCTTAGACCAGCGGGATCCCTGGGATCGCCGGGCCGGACGCCCCTACTCGGAGAAGCCGGGACCAGCATCCTGTCGGTGGAGGCGATGCAGCACCGGCTCTCGCCGGACCAGGAAAGGGACCACGACATGACGACCGCAACGATCACTCGAGATCGAGAGCTCTTGTACAAGGCATCCGCACGCCAGCCGGAAATCGTTCGCATTCCCGAGATGACGTTCGTGATGATCGACGGCCGCGGGGATCCCAACACCTCCCGCGAATACGCGGACGCCATCCAGGCCCTCTACTCCTTGTCGTACGCGTTGAAGTTCGCCCTGAAGAAGGAGTTGGGTTTCGAGTATCGCGTTGCCCCGCTCGAGGGCCTGTGGTGGGCCGACGACATGGCGGAGTTCCGCCAGGAGCGCAAGTCCGACTGGAGCTGGACGATGATGATTGCCCAGCCCGACCTGACCCCCCAACGGTTCGAGGCGGCACGGGTGAAGGCTGCCCGCACGAAGGATCTGCCAGCACTCCCGAACGCCCGCCTCGAGCGGTTTGAGGAGGGGCCATGCGCGCAGGTCCTCTATGTCGGTCCCTTCAGCAACGAAGGGCCGACCATCACCGCCTTCACGCCTTCATCCGAGACCGAGGCTACTCGTTCGAGGGAAGCCGCCAGAAGCACCATGAGATCTATTTAAGCGACCCACGGCGCAGCGCCCCGGAGAAGTGGAGAACGATCATTCGCCAGCCGTTTGCAGAGACGTGACCGATCAGCGAGGAGCAAGAGGTCTCCGAGAGCGGCTTCCACAACCCGGTCGGGAGGGAAGGCCCGAAGCCGCGGCTGAGCGCCGCCAGGCCAAAGGCCCCGGCCAGGGTGGGTCTCAGGGCCTCACCCCCGAACGGGCGTGCGCCGTTACGGTCACCGAGTGCATCTGATGAAAGGAGGCATGCCATGGACGTTATCGACCGGCCCGTCTACCTGGCCGACTCGGTGGTCGACCGGAGTAAGCCACGAGCGGCACGCGGCCGCAAACGTGCAACCGCCGCTGGTGTTCTGCTGTCTCTCACGGGCATCGGAATCATCATGTCGACCATCACGAACGAGGCGCTGTACCCGGCAGCGCGGCACTACACGACGTTCGCCAACGCCATCAGCGACCTCGGCGGAACCGAACCGCCGAACAGCTACATGGTCGAGCCGAACCGGTTGATCTTCATCGTTACGATGGCGATCTCCGGTGCGCTCGTCCTTCTGTCAACGTACCTGTTGTGGCAGGTCGTGCAGCGCCGACGTGTGCTCGTCGCGCTCGGGATCTTCGGCGTCGGACTGCTCGGGATCGCGGTCTTCCCCGGCAACGTGGCGACCTGGCATCCGTGGTTCGCCCTCGTGTGCTTCGTTGGTGGCTCCGTCGCGGCGATCCTGTCGCGGAAGATCCTCGACGCCCCTACTCGCCACTTCGCCGCGGCGCTTGGGGCGCTTGCGCTGGTGGCCACCGTCGTCGGGCTCGAGTTCTTCGAGGATTGGGGTCCGCAAGCCTGGATTGGCGTCGGTGGAGTGGAGCGGTGGATCGCTTATCCAGTTCTGCTCTGGCTCGTCCTTTTCGGCTGTGCTCTGATGACGCGGGGCGCGCCTGTCACGACCGACGAATGACGGAGGAGCTATGGCCGGGCCTCCCGGTGACGAGGGGCCCGGCCAATTAGGTGGACCGACGGAATCAGGACGTGAAGAACGCCTTGAGTGCCGGCGCGAGCACGGCAGGGTCAACTGCGCGATACCGCTCAGGCGCTCGCTGATGCGATGCCCGACGGACGAGTGAAGTTCCTGGAAGGACAAGGGCCCGACGAACCAGGATCACTGACGGCCCCTAGTACCCGAGGTTCAGGACGAAGAAGTCGGGGTCGCGGCACGCGGCCGAGCATCGGCGCCGGCCAGGGCTACTCGCACGACGGCAACCTACGCGGGGACGCGCGACCGTCATCCGTCGTCCGACGCGCTCGACGTTCGCCCGAAGATCCCGACCACGATCGCCCCGACCACCAGGACGCGCCCCCGTGCTCATGCACCGTCCACAGGCTTGACGACGAAGCGGTCGAAGGGGATCGAGCGTGGCGACGGTCCCGCTTCCTCGAGGGCGTCATCGAGCGCGAAGAGGTCGTCGACCGACAGCGGCAGGGGAACCTCGTCGGACTGGTACGTCGTCCCGAGCTCGTACAACTCGCCCGTCGTGCTCATCTCGATATGCGCGCCGAGGACGGATCGGATCAGGTGACCGCGTGCCTCGGTCTCGCGAGCGAAGCGGGCGAGGCGACTCGTGCTCTCGCGGTACGCACGCCAGTCCCGGACCGTGAGCGTGCCCGGGAGCAACGTGTCGCCGCTGAGGAGGAATCCGCTCGTCCGATCGAACAGGACAAGGTGATCGTCCAGATGGCCTGGCGTCGGAATGATGTCGATGAGCCGGTCGCCGAGGTCCAGCGTGGCGGTGCCTTGGGGCCAGTCCTCGATCCCGAGGAACTCGGCGACCGCCTGAGCGCCGGTCGGCGCGATCGAGCTTGGCGGCAGGTCCGCGAACTGCGCGTCCCCCGCCCAGTGGTCGCTGTGACCGTGCGAATGCATGACGACCAGCCGGAGCGATCGTCGCGCGATCACGTCGTCTACGGTGCGTCGGATCGGGAACCGGTCCGCGTCCTCCGTGGCTCCAGTGTCGTGGAGCAGCGCCTTCTCCGATCCCAGGAGCAGGTACAGGAACGGCGCCTCGAAGTTGACGCATTTGCTCTGACGGATGACGAACGTCGCGTCGCCGGCGGCGACGACCTGCAGCGGCGGGTCGGTCGAACGGTCACAGTCGGGCGAGCCGTGAATCCACCGCACGGTCGCCAGATCGGCGGTCGCCACGGGCGTTCAATCTACGGGCTTTCGTTTATGACCGCCTCCGCGACCTGCTCACCTCGGAGAGCAGCTCGCCTCCGACGAGCAAGGCGGCGCTCCTCCCGGCGTTGGCGGGACCTGACCGAAGCGGAACAGGTCCCGAAGGGGGCTGCGGGATGTCTTCGGCGATCTGATTCGCGTGACGGGCCTCCGCTGACGCGGACTACTTCGAACGCACCCGCAGAGGCGATTCGAGAGTAGGCATGTCGAAGCGGCCGTGCAGACTCGACAGGGCCTCTGACTTGGGCTTTTGCTTGTACTCCCAACGGGATTTGAACCCGTGTCTCCGTTTCACTCTGCCAGATGGCCAATCGGGAGCTTGATCTCCATCGCGGCTGTCGTCACAACCGGGATCTCTCTATCCCTCGACACCAGATCCGGATGTTCGGCCATCTAGGCAAGCGGCTCGCTTCGCGTTGGTGCGTCCATTCGCATCGCGTTCGCGGCAAGGCCAAGCCGAGACGTGCCGACCAGCTCATTTCAGCGCGTCTCAGGCGGACGAATCAGCCCTTCCCCGGAGCATGCGGAGGATGGCGTCGAGCAATGGATCGTCCTGACCGGTGTGGGCGCCGTAGTGGTCGAGTCCTAGGAGCGAGATGAACTCCCCATCCGGGATCTCACTCGCCGCGCGGCGTGCTTGATCCAAGAAGTCCGCATCCCCCGCGCCGATGAAGATCAAGCATCGGACCTGCCAGGCCCGGAGGTCTCCGGAGATCGCGCCTTCCGCCAGTGCTGCCTCCCACGCGGCTTGGAGGGCTACCGGGTCGTTGGCGAGCCAACGCCCCCGGCGTGTGTCCGGAAACTGGACGCCCCAGAAGCGTTCCAACGCCCGAACGAGGCCTTCCATACCCTCGGTCCTCGACGCGACGAGGCCCTCGGTGACAACGCGCGTGATCGGGCCGTCAGGCCAGGCATACGGTTGCTGGCCGCCAATCACGAGGGAAAGCACGCGTTGGGGTGCGTGTTCGCCGATGCCGAAACACAGCCTTCCGCCCCATGACGTGCCGACGAAGTGGGCGCGCTCGATGCTGAGCTCATCGAGTACCGACACCGGGTCCGCAACCCTGACTGGCATCGCGTATGCCTCCGGGTCGTGGGGCTTGTCGCTCCGCCCGAGACCGCGGTGGTCGACGTAGATAAGGCGGAACTCGTCGGCGGGGAGCATCTGCGCGATCCTCGACTCCCTCACCTCATGGATCGGGTCCAAGAACCCTCCATGGAGGACGACCGCAGCTCCCTCGCCACCCTCGTCCTCGAAGTACACGCGGGTTCCGTCGAGCGTGTTCGTCGCGAAGGCCATGAGTAACCTCCTAACCGCGCATGTTCCGGCTCGAGGACCCACGGGTTAGATCTGGCCGCATGTCGGTCCAAAGCATGACACGGCCATCGTCGGGACCCGCAGCGTTTGGGACGAGTATTGCCAGTGGCCGTTTCCGGTCTTCACCTTCAACGCGAAGGACCCGAGGACCGGCGAGATCACGTGTCGTTCGGGCTGGCAGGCATGGCCGGCGTCAACCCGGTGTTCTTCTTGCTAGAGGTGTTGTTGATCCTGGCGTGGCGGAACGCTGGGTGGATCGGCCTGGATCACTGGGTGCTCCCGAAGGTGGGGACGCCGTGGCAACGAGAAGTCACGGTCAGCGGCGCGTCAGGTGCCCGGGGTGCGCGGCGTGCTCATGCCGGAAGCTATCTATCGAGACGGAAGTGTTCGTTGATGGGGAGGCCACCTCGTTCGACACCGCTCCCGCCGCCGAAACCATCGTCGACGGGTGGGTGCTCCTGGGTGTCATCCCGGTCATCGCCTTGCGGAGGCCCAGGAGTTGCTCGCCACGCGGGACGCGCCGACGTAAGCTCCCGCGTGGATGCGGTTCGGTCTGGACATCTCGCAGCACCAACTGACCTGGGACGAGATCGTCGCCCGCGGGAAGCTCGCCGAGAACGCCGGTCTCGACGGCGTCTGGGTGTTCGACCACTTCAAAGCGCTGTACGCGGACCCGAGAGGCCCGTCGCTGGAGGGGTGGACGCTGCTCGCCGGGCTCGCGCGCGAGACCTCCCGCGTGCGCCTCGGCACGCTCGTGACCGGCATGACGCACCGCCATCCCGCCGTGCTTGCCGCCGAGATCGTGACGGTTGACCACCTGTCGGGCGGACGCGTCGAGTGCGCGATCGGCGCGGCGTGGAACGAGTCGGAGCACCGCGAGCTCGGGATTCCGTTCCCGTCGATGCGCGACCGGATGGATCGCCTCGAGGAGGGCGTGCAGGTCCTGCGCGCGCTGTTCACCGAGGATGATGCCACCTTCGAGGGTCGCCACTACCGACTCGAGAACGCGACGTACAACCCGAAGCCCGTCCAACAGCCGCATCCGCCGATCTGGATCGGGGGAGAAGGCAGGCGACGGACGCTGCCGATCGCCGGACGGTACGCCGACGCGTGGCACGGGTGGGCCGCGAATGCAGCGGAGCTCGCCGAGATCCGCGGGATCATCGACCGTTCGGCCGAGGACGCCGGCCGTGACCCGGCGTCGATCCTTCGGGCGTCGAGCCTGTCGATCTCCGAACCGTGGGACGAGGTGAAAGCCTCGTACGAGTGGATGGCGGCGGGCGGCGTCGGCTACCTCGTGATCGACTGGCCGAGCGAAGGACAGGGCCGGCTCGAGGAGTTCCTCGAACAGGTGCTCCCGACCCTGTAGGCGAGGCGGGATACGCCTTCGGACTGGCTCCAAACTTGGGGCCTATGCTTCGACGCTTCCCGGGAAGGGGTACAGAGCGGCTCCCGCGGCGATCAGGCCGACGGCGGGCCAGGTGACCGGCTTCCGGTCTCTCACCACTTCGCGTCACGATCCACAACGGGATCCACACCGCCCCTGAGCCGGGAACGACGATCGTGAAGTGGAAGTTTCGAAGCGCCAGGCTCACGGCACTTGTGATCGGGCGGGGCGGCGATAAAGCTCGTTCACCCCTCGTATCCGTCGAGACGGCCCCACGAGATGCCGTTCTCGTTACGTTCGCGCGGCGCCCGATCGAGCCACTGACACGTGCCCTAGAGCCCGTCGGCCGAGACGACGCGAGCCCATCCCACTCCCTGGGGTGCGCCGACGGTCTCGGCCATTGCGATCAGCTCCCCTCGCGAGGCTCGTCGGGACGTTCCGGTGGCGTCGACGAACCGCTCTGTCCGACCCGCTCGCGGATCGCCGTCCCCGCCTCGTTCACGGTGGCCGCGACAGCGTCGCCGATCGCGCCGACGGCCTTGCGGAGGTCCTGCTTCGCCTGCTCGTCGCGGAGCGTGTCGCCGAGCGCGGTGAACGCTCGGTTCAGTTGGGCGCTCAGCTCTCGCGCCGCCTCCTCCAGCTTGCGCTGCGTCTCTTGCGGTGTGTCGGCCCCGCCCGTTTCCTTGTACCGGTCGGCGACCCGCCGTCCCCACGACGAGAACCGCTCACCCACGTTGGTCCAGGCATCCTTCGCGGAATCGGCCATCGGCTCCACCTCCGCCTGGCAGCCTACGTCGTCGACCCCAGAAACCGCCAGGCGACACCGCAGGCACGGCGATCTCTGGCACAGAACGGCGATCAGCCGGCCGTCGTCCCTTCGACGAACACGACCGCGATCTGCGGCACACTCGCTGCTGGCGCGCGAGCCAGGGCGTTCCGGTGGCGGGGCGACGGGCGATGCGGCCACGTGAGAGCGCTTGGTGCGCCGCGAGGGAGCCAATCACGAGGACGAAGGTCAAGTCGCATTTCGACGGGGATCGCGTCGAAACGGCGGAAGGCGCTCGAGGATCCGGAACTGTTCGCAACCTACGTGGCGCTCGCCGCTGAATCGCGTGAGGTGGTTCAGGAGCACGTTGAGCACCTCGTGGAGCAGCTGAGGCGGATCATCGCCGACGGGGTCGCGCGCGGAGGGTTCGACGTGTCCGATCCGTACGCGGCCGCCCGCGCCGTCTTCGACGCGACAACTCGCTTCCACAACCCGGCCCATGCGGCCCAGTGGATCGATCCGGCGATCGACGCCTCGTTCGAGAGCGTGTGGGAACTCGTTCTGCGGGGGCTCGGTGGTTCCGCTGGCGATTGAGGAACGCGACCCAGCTAGCGCCAGACCGGCTTTTCCGGGCCGAACGACGACGCCAGGCACCGTCAGGGAGTGCCAGAATCGGTGCTACACGAGGGAGAAGAACGATGGGCACACTCGTTGTCGGAACGTTTCTGACTCTCGACGGCGTCATGCAGGGCCCGGGCGGTCCAGATGAGGATCGCACCGGCGGGTTCGCTCACGGCGGATGGTCCGTCGGCTACTGGGACGACGCCATGGGGGAGCTCATCACGGAGTGGACCGCAAGGGCCGATGCGCTTCTCCTCGGACGGACAACCTACGAGATCTTCGCGGCGCACTGGCCGCACGTCCCTGACGACGATCCGGTCGGTGCGGTGCTCAATCGCGTCCCGAAATACGTTGCCTCCACCACACTGAAGACGGTGGAGTGGAACAACTCGACGCTCCTCGAAGGCGACGTGCCCAGGGCCGTGGCCGCGCTCAAGGGCGCTCGGAGCGGCGAGATCCAGGTTCACGGTAGTTGCGGGCTCCTGCAGACCTTGATCGAGCACGACCTGATCGACGAGTATCGCCTGTGGACCTTCCCCGTCCTGCTCGGCAGCGGTAGGCGGCTCTTCGAAGCGGGAACGATCCCCGCCGGCCTCGAGCTCATCGACAGCACTTCCTCTGCAACCGGCGTGGTCATCAACCGGTACCGTCGTGCAGGCGAGATCAGATACGGCTCGTTCGCAGTCGACGAGCGAGGAGGAGTGGAGGCGCTCTGGAAGGAAGGGGAAAAGCGCTGAATCGAGACTAGGGAGTCGGCGGAGAGCCCCGACCACTCCCCGGAATCTCTGCGAGAACTTCTCGTTGCACCCAACTGGACAGTACGCGAAAAGATACCCGCAGGTAGAAGGGCATATGCTCCGTCTGAGCAGCCGCCACGCGAAGCCGCTTGATCACCGCAGGCGAGTTTCTGGTCGCCCGCAACCCCGAGCAGGACAGAAGCTCCCGTATCTGCTCCGCGTTCCTATCGAAGGGGGAATGGTCCTGAAGGCTCGGGGAGGCCTGGCCAGTGCTGGAGCCATCCTTCTGTCGACCAGGCTATTCCCTCGGGACGGCCGCTCAGGTGACGTGATCCGTGTTGCGGCGTTCCCGCTCCGCTTCCTCCCACACGATCGCGGCTCGGGCCGGCGCCATCTGACCAAAGGCTGGCTCACGCCACCTCCCAGGGACGAACATCAATCCCAGGCACGAACCAAGCGACCGAAACCGCTCGCCGCCCAGATCGCAGCGACTGTCCGGGTCATTTCTCCTGGTGCGTCATGTGACCCTCGGGTGGACAGACCCGGTTCCTCCGACGGGATACTCCTCCTTCCGAGGCCCGAGGCGTATGAGGTGCACTTGGAGCCAACCACCGCCGGCGGTATCTATGCTCACGCGGTCGAGGGATACTGGTAGAACACAGCTAGAACACAACCTCCGCGACGATGAACGCGGCGGTCGCCCCTATCCGGGCCGTGTACGTTCGCCATCCGAACGCACGGCCGAAGCCGGAGCGAAAGCACGAAGCAAGTTCCGCGCCAAGACCGTGGAGATCGTCCTGGTCCCCGAACTCGAATCCGGTTCGGTGGATCGAAACGTTCGTCCGCAGGAGCCCACCGAGGTCGAGCGTCCCCTCGCGGAGCAGCCGGCCTTGCTTCGGTGGGAGCACCGAGACGTCGACGTACGCGAGGTGGCGCGAGAAGACCCTTGGTCCGGCACGGTAGAGCGTCGTTCGACGAAGCAGAGTCGTGGCCGTGTCGAGGGGCGGCGCGACGAAGGAGGGGTGGGGTGGAACGACGATCCGCTGTCCGAGAACGTCGAGCGTGGGCTCCGTGCCGTATCGACGTTCGATCGCCTCGACAAGCGTCGCCGACGTCTCTCGGAGCAGGGCGTCGGCGTCGTACCGAGGTCGCACGCCAGTCACCTCCCTGAAACCCACACGCTCAGATCCCCATTTGACCTGCGTCCGGTGCAGAGCGCCGGGTCCCGAGCACCTCACGCCTGAAGGGTGGCATGACTCCGATCGTCCGCCTGCCCTCGTATCATGGACGAGCCCGCCCAACACGTCCCGGCGTCGCACGCAGACCGGGGCTTCGGTCGCGGTCGCGATCTGGCCGGTGAACGTCGGCGGCGCTGCACGCCGCGATGCGCTGATCTGCAACATCTGGAACGAGGAAGAGCAGGAGGCGCGCTACCTGGAAGGGACGGGCACCAGTTTACCGTCGAGTAGCTCTGTTTCGCCGCGTCCGATGCGATGCGTCACGCCGGCGGGCTGGCCTTCTGCGGTGCCGGGGGCTCGCGGACGACGTTCGTTCGTTGCGACAGAGTCTCGACGGCGTCGGGCGTGCTGCCGGCGCTGACCTCGCATTTGGATGCTGCTTAGAGTTGAGCGCGCCGGTCGATGGGCGAGTTCGACGGCCCGACGGCCGCTCCCCGGTCGCTCCCCGGTCGAGATCGGTGGCCTGGATCTGCGAGAGGGGATGTCGGGCGGGCGAGCTACTGCGTCTCGAAGCGGCGCCGCAGCCCACCGGAAAGACGTCCCCCGCAATGCGGGCACACTGTCGGGGAGGACGCCACGGTGACTGCCAGCGTGCGTCCGCGGCACGACGCAACCTGCCAACGTTCGGCCTCATCTGGCGGTCCGAGCACCACCGATCCGACGTGGTCAGCGTCGCGTCTGGCCCGCCTGCCACGCGCGAATGTTCTCCACGTGCGAGCGGGTCTCGGCCGCGTGCTCGCACGTTAGGGGATCGTCGCAGGGCGGATTCCCCTCCATCGTGAAGAAGTTGAAGCGGCAGCTGTCGCAGAGGACGTTCAGCTCCTCCGGCAGGTAGGGGCAGTCCCCCCAGCTGCAGGAGCGCTCTCCCTCGCCCGTCGCGAAGTCCAGCCCGCATCCGGGACATTGCCGGAACGATTCCCATCGCGCCATGTCCGTCGCCTCCCACGATCATCTCTACGGCGAGTGGATCGCGTTCCGGGAGGGCTTAACGACCCTTCCCCGACCGGCCGTTCGGCCCGGTCAGCAGATGTTGGCAAGCTGGTCGCCGGCGAGCGTGGTCGACGGTCCGGTGACCGCGACCACCGTTCGAAGCTCGAGGCGGGCGGGCCATCCTGCTCACGAGAGGCGAGCCAGGAACAACAAGTCCGGGCTCGAATGGTTGGAGTCGGTCGGTCCGCCTAGCCGGGAAGTCCCAATCCGATCGGGCCGTTCGACCCGTGCGCGTTCCGCGCGTGCCGAGCCACGCTCCCCCGAGTGAGGAGGGTGCGATGCTGGCGACGCACGAGGTTCGGCGTGACGGTCCGGATCTGCACGTGACCCTTCCTGACGTTCTGCCTCCGAACTGGACCATGCTCAGGCGCGACGTGGATCTCGATCTCGAGAACGGCGTCGAGCGGGCGTTCGTCAGAATCCCGGGAGCCCGTCATCTCGCGGCCGAAGACGAACGCGAACTCATCTCGTTCGAGCGATCGCTCCGCGAGTTGGGGGTGGACGTTCACGTGTGGCGCACGATGCCGTTCGCCGAGGTGTTCCTCGGGTAGGAGCCACGTTCGGCTCGGGGAGCCGCGCAACGGCGTCGAGACATTGCCGGAATTCGGGGAGATCTCATTGAATCGGGTCGGCACGCGGCCCTAGCGTTCGATGTACAGCCGGCTAGTCACGCGAGCGAACCGCCCCTTCGAAGGGGCGGTTGCTCCGCCGCGATGCTGGCCGCCCGGCCAACGCGAGCTCACGATCCGCCGGCCGATGACGGACGAGGGAACGCCTCGCCACTCGGCCCGTAGCGCACTCCCGAACTTGCACTGTCGCCCATGGCGCCGGCCGGCGAGCTCGGCCCTCGCGGGACCACGTAGGAGGGCTGCGGCTTCGGGGTCGTCGGCTGCGATCGGGCCTCGCTGCGACCGAATGCCCATGCCCCCGCGATAAGCAGCAGACCAGCCAGGACGAGAGCGGTCAGCCAGTAGAAGCGGACCAGTCGGCGGGACCCGCCCGCTCCGATCGTCCCTGTCGTGGCGCTCATCCGTATCACCTCCTTGTGGAGGACGATAGGAGGTCGGCCGAACCGAGTCGGTGTCCCTCGCGACGAAGAGCGAGTGTCTTCGGTCACAGAATCCGAAGGGTCGTTCCCTCGCCGCTCCCTCTGGGATGCTCGCGGGAAAGGAAGGAGGCGCAGTGACCGTCGTTGCGATCCACCTGGGCGCGCCTGGGGTCGTCGAGCTTGGGGCCGTCGATTCGGTCAGGGCCGTCGCGGGCAAGGGGTTGGAGGGCGATCGCCATTTCCATCCCGACGGCGCGGCGCCGGGACAGGCCCTCACCCTGGTCGAGGAGGAGGTCGTCCAGTTAGTGGGCCTCCCCCCCGGTGGGACGCGACGCCAGGTGACGGTTCGAGGCGTGCGACTGAACGAGCTGATCGGCAAGCGATTCCGCGTGGGCGAGGTCGAGTGCTTCGGGGTCCGGCTGTGCGAGCCGTGCGAGCATCTGCAGAGGCTGACGAGACCGGGGATCATCAAGGACCTCGTCCACCGCGCGGGGATCAACGCCGACATCCTCTCGGGCGGCACGATCGCTCTCGGCGACGAGGTTGTCGAGCTCCCTCACGCGTGAGGTCGTCGGGGCGCGAGCCCCCTTCTAGGAAGCGAGTGCGTAGTCTGGCAGGTCGACCACGGGTGCGTGAACCGGTCGGACATCCGGCTGTGTAATGCTCGGTACCAATGCGCGGAAGGCCACGATGGCGTCTCCATCGCTTTCGGCGGATAGACCACGCTGCACCCTATGGGAACCGAACAAGGCGGTGCCCGAGTATCGCGGATGGCGCAGAATGACGAGTTCTGTGCTGGCGATGCTGAGAGGCTGTACCTGGTGAGGCGCGGGCGACGGGCCTCGTACGAGATGACTCAGGCAGCGTCGCATTTCCAGGATGCGGGTAGAACGCCACTGCGTCGGCGCGGGTTGACGCCTTGAAAGGACGCTTTGGATCGGCGGCCGGCGCCGCCGCCATACCTGCGTCATACCTGGGGCGTGGGCGAGGCGATACCTGCTGGCAGGACGCTTCGCGTTCGCCGTCGGACGTGGGCTGGTCCCGAGTTCGGTACGGTGCTTCTGTGAGGCTTCGGCTTCGGCGCGAGCGTTTCCTTGTTGGGTTACGAGGCTTGGCACTTCTTCGAGGATGGCCGTTCGACAGCGCAGAGTTAGCCGATGCCCAACTCGAAGCGGTCCGCACGACCCTCTCGTCGAGCCACGTTGCCTCGACGGCGACCATCGACGTGGACGACCTCGATGTCCGGGACGCATATGCGTCCTGGGCGGACACCTACGACGGACCCAACCCGCTGATCACGGCCGAGCAGCCGGTGATCCGACGATTCCTTGACGGCATCGAGGGTGGGCTCGCGCTCGACGCCGCGTGCGGCACGGGCCGACTGAGTCGGCTTCTCGGCGACCTCGGTCACCGCGTGATCGCTCTCGACGCGTCCGCCGAGATGCTCGCCCACGCCGCAACGAACGCGCCCGGAGCGGCGCTCGTCCGAGGTGACGTCCACCGAGTGCCGATCGAGGACCGAAGGATCGACGTCGTCGTCTGCGGGCTCGCTCTGACGCACGTTCCGACCCTGCGACAGCCGATCGCCGAGCTCGCCCGAGTGTTGCGACCAGGCGGTCACCTCGTCGTCTCGGACATTCACCCCGTCGCCGTGGCGACCGGCGCTCACGCGTTCTTCGTCCGACAGGATGGTTCCCGCGGCGTCGCGCGCAACGAGGTCCACTGGCCAGGCGAGTACGTGCAGGCATTCCGTTCGAGTGATCTGACGATCGAACAGGCTGGCGAGCCGCTCTTCGACGAGTCGTTCATCGACGAAATGCCGGAGCGAGCCATCCGCGATGCCGCCCGAGAAGCGGTTGTCGGGCTGCCGTTCGCGCTCGTCTGGCTGGTTCGGAAGAACGCGTGATCGCTCAGCGAGCAGCGGTCGTCACGGCTCTCTCGCGAACGCCATGCCGATCTCTCGGGACCCGATGGCTCCATACAGCTTGCGAGCGACCCGATTCGTCCTTGTGTGTCGAGGTGTGTCGAGCCAGATCATCCGCGCTCCTGCATCCCGGCCTCACCGCTCGGTGGCGTGCATCAGGGCGGTGGCAATGCCTCGGCGACGCATCGATCGCGTCACGATTAGCTCCTGCAGGTAGACGTGGATACCGGGCCGGTGGTACGTCCCGCCGCCTCATGCCGGTGGAGCGATCCGTCCACGAAGCCGATCACGTCGTGGCCGCGCGACGTCTCAGCCCTCGGGCTGGGCTGCAGGGGCATGAGCACCCGCCTATCGGCCAGCCCCGGACAGGGGAGAGATGATCGCGCTCATCCGCGCCGCCGTGGATCGCGGCGTCACGCTCTTCGACACGGCCGAACCCTGCGGCCCGTTCGCCAACGCGCGTTCCTTCGCACCGAAGCGGCAAGAGGCCCGAGGCTAGTTCAGGCTTTCCCACTCAGTTGCCCGCTGGCCTCGCCCTTGCCACGGGCGGCGTCCATCACCATGGCGCTCAGAAGCTTCACGGCCTCCTCGTCGCTTAACCCGCCTTGCTGAACGAGCGATTGCCACGTCGTTACGGCCGTGGCATGGGCAAGCGCGGTCGCCAACACATTGCGGCGTCGGCCGCGGACCCTCCAGCCCTCCATCAGCACGCCGGGCATGACGCTCAGCACGTGCCCCCGGCTCGGTAAGGCCAGGACCTCCGGGTGTAACAGGGGGGCGTCTCGCCACATGACGGCGAGTCCGGCCCCGGCGATCCGGTAGTAGGCGTAGAGCTCCCGCAACGCGATCCCCAGCCGACGTTGGGGATCGCCGATCTGCCGCCAGCCTTCGGGGTCCGGCGGCGGCCACTTCTCCAACCCGTGGCGGGTGCAGGCCCTGAAGAGCGAGACCTCATCCGGGAAGTGGCGATAGAGGGTCCGACGAGCGACGCCGGCCCTCGCCGCGACGGCGAGGTCGGTGGTGTGGGCGGGCCCGAGCGTGGAATGGAGCTCCACGGCGGCATCGACGATCCTGCTGCGGGTCTCCTCCTGGCGCTCGGCCCGCCGTCGCAGTTGGTACTTCCTGGTCATTTCGAGGACCTCTTATGTAACTCGATTATTGAAACTCTCCTCGCCTCATGCTAAAAGCGACAATCAGGATACAGAAGTGAGACGCCAAAGCCCCGGGAGGTGGGATGGTGAAACCGCAGGAAGGCCGGTTGCTGGTCGTAGGGCCCGGCGAGGGCCGGTCGGTCCAGGGGCAGGGCTTGGGGGTCGATTTCAAGGTCTGGGGCCACCTGACCGGCGGCCGCTTCGCCATTGTCGAGCACCCAATCGAGGGTCGGCGGCTTGTTCTGCCCCACACGCACACGATGGAGGACGAACTCTCCTATGTTCTCCAGGGCCGCGTCGGCGTCCGCGTGGGCGACGAGGTCGCGGAGGCTGGGGCTTAGAGCTATGTCTACAAGCCCTGCGGTGTCCCGCACACCTTCTGGAACCCAACGGACGAGCCAGCTCGGCTGCTGGAGCTCATCTGCCCGGCCGGTTTCGAGAACTACTTCGTCGAGATCTCCGAGCTGTTTGCCGAGGGAGGGACACCGGGTGGACCCGAGCACGAAGCGATCGCGGCTCGCTACCACGAGTCGCACTTCATGGACTGGGTGCCTGAGTTGAAGTCACGCTATGGGCTGAAGATGGTCGGCGAAGCATGAACAAAGGCTAATCCTCGGGCGCTGCGGCGGGGCGACCGCTGTGCTGGTGCATGAACCCCTTTGGGCAAGTGCACCCAACTGGACAGAAG
>JBKPHM010000094.1:0-9310 GCA_046729855.1 Actinomycetota bacterium
GCGCAAGCCCGGCGCGTGGAGCGAGGCGGGCATCAGGTGCCAGGCGGCGGTTCAGGGCGACGTGACCGATTCCGAGGCGATGCGCCGCGCGGTGCGCGACACCGACGTCGTCGTTCACCTCGTCGGGATCCGGCAGGGGAAACCCGAGCAGTTCGAACGGGTGATGGTCGGCGGCACGCGCAACCTCCTCGCCGCCGCGAAGGAGGCGGGCGTCCGCCGCTTCGTCCTCATGAGCGCCCTCGGCGTGACCGGGCAGACGAAGGATCTCGTCCCCTACTACAACGCGAAATGGACGGAGGAACAGGACACGAAGGCATCGGGCCTCGAGCACGTGATCTTCCGGCCGAGCTTCATCTTCGGCCGCGACGGCGGCATCGTGCCGACGTTCAAGAAGCTGGCGAAGCTTGCGCCGGTGACCGGGATCATCGGTAGCGGCGAGCAGAGGATTCAGCCGATCTGGATCGAGGACATCGGCGCCTACTTCGCCGCTGCGATCGACAAGCCCGAGGCGGCGAATCGGACGTTCGAGGTCGGCGGCCCAGACGTCGTCAGCTGGAACGAGTTCTGGGAGCGGCTTCGCGCGCAGCTCGGGATCCGCCGCCGGCCGACGATGCACCTTCCCACGGGTCTGATGAAGATTCCCGCAGCACTGACGGAGCGCCTGCCCGGGAACATCCCGCTGACGCGCGATCTGCTGAAGATGCTCGAGGCCGGCGACAACGTCGTGTCGAACGACGAAGCGGTGCGGACCTACAACCTCTCACTCGTCCCACTCGACGAGCAGCTACGCCGAGCCGTCTGAGGTCAAGGTCCACTAACCGACCGCGAGGCCTGCCGACTCGATCGCCTTGCGCGCAAGCGCCTCGTCGTCCTCACCCGGAAGACCGCTGACGCCGACCGCGCCGACGCGGCGGCCGCTCTCGAAAATCGCGAGGCCACCGCGGAAGAACGTGAACATAGGGTCGAAGCTCGCGCGCTCAACCGGATCATCGCGGACTTTGTCGGCGAGGGCGCCCGTGGAGGTCTGGTCGCTCCGTGCCGCGGTGTACGCCTTGCGCTGGGCGTTGAGCCGCGTGTCCGGCGCGGCGCCGTCCATCGTCGCGGCGAGGACGATCTCACCGTGATCGTCGGCGACGAAGACCGACACCGGACCGGGCGCTTCGTCGACGACGGAACGAACGATCGAGAATGCCTGCTCGAGCTTCATCGCGTCACTCTAGATGTGCGAGTGCGAGGGTCTCATCGAGCTCGCGCACCCCCTCTGCGGCACCGACGGCGGTTGTCGCCAGGGCTCCGGCAGCGTTCGCGAGCCGGGCCGCCCGTTCGAGCGGCCAGCCCGCGAGCCGGCCATAGAGGAGGCCTGCCACGAAGGCGTCCCCGGCTCCCGTGCCGTCGACCGTCTCGACGCGCACCGGCTCGATCCGGCCGACGCCATGGACGAAGCAACCGTCGGCCCCCAGCTTGAGCACGACCTCCGCGGCGCCGAGCTCGTGCAGCCGTTCAGCGGCACGCGCGGGCTCCGTCTCGCCGGTGATCGCCTGGGCCTCGCCGAGGTTCGGCGCTGCGAGATCGACGTGAGGAAGCATGGGAAGCACCCGCTCCCACCGGCCGGTTGCGTCCCACACCGTGTCGAGGCTCGTCGTCAGCCCTCGCGCCTTCGCCTCGGCGAGGATTCGCGCGAGCGGCTCGCCGTCCAGTCTGTCCATGACAAGGGCGCCTCCGATGTGCAGTGCGCGGCCTGCGAAGAGAAGCTCGTGGTCGAGCTCGTCAGCGTGAAGCCGCGCGTTCGCTCCGGGGTGGTGCAGGAACACCTGCTCGCCGTCCGCCGCCACGAGGACGACGGTCGCCGATGTCGATGAGGCCGGATCGCGCACCACGGCGCGGCGGTCGATGCCGCGCTGGTCGGCAACACTGAGAATGAACTCTCCGAAGGCGTCGGCCCCGACCTTTCCGGCAATTGCCGCGCTGAGGCCGAGCTTGACGAGGGCGCTCGCGGCGTTGAGCGCGCACCCGCCGCCGCGGAGATCGATTTCGTCGACCACGTCCAATGATCCATCGTGTGGAAGCCCATCAACCGGCCGTGCGATGACGTCCGCGACGAGGATCCCGAGACAGACGACGTCGGTCATCTCGGATCGGGTGCGAGACAGCGGAGCACGCGAACTTCGCCTTCGACGGAGAGCGCCTCGGTCGATGCTGGAACGGCGAAAGCACGGCCAGGGCGCGCAACCTTCCCGTCGATCGACCCCTCGCCCTCGAGCACGAGCAGGACTGCAAACCGGCCCGCAGGCTCGGCGGCGCCGTCTGCCCAGAAAAAGGAGCGAGCCTCCCGTGGGAGATGGAGCACCGGGTCGTGCGCATCGAGGTCGAGTGCGCCGAGCGCAATCTCCCAGCCGAGCCCCAGATGGCTGTCCTCGGGGCGGATCGGGAACCCTTCCCACTCGCAGAGGATCGAGTAGTCGGTGGGCTCCTGGAGCTCGGCGATCAGGACGCCTGCGCCGATCGCGTGCGGCACGCCGGCCGGGACGTAGACGACGTCACCGGCCCGGACCTCCACACGATTGAGCGAGCCGAGCAGCGCCTCGACGTCCTGACGCTCCACCCAACCCGCATAGGTTTCAGCGTCGATCGGCTCACGCTGGCCGACCCAGACATCGGCCGATTCGCCCCGCGTAGCAACGATTACCCAAGCCTCGGTCTTGCCGAACTGCGAGTAGAGCCAGGCCTGCGCGAACGCACGGTCCGGATGCGCATGCACCGGGAGCCTCTCGGCCGCGTCGAGCAGCTTGACGAGGAGTCCGGTCGTGGTGCCGAAGCGCGCTACGTGCTCGGCGCCGAGCCAGTCATCCGGATCCTCCGCGACGGCGTCTCGCAGTAGACGCCCGTCCGCGAGCCGCGAGAGCCCCGCTTCAGGATCCTCCCGACCGGGGTTCGCCGCCTCGGTCACCGAGCCGATCCAATCCTCCGGGAAATGTCCGTCCTCCTCGGGCTCACCCCGAAACTGCCCGAGCCATGCACCGCCACGGTAGAAGCGAGAGACCCGCGCGGGTAGCAGCGGGTACGCGCGGGAGATCTTCTTGAATCCACTCAGGGCGACTCCTAGTATTGCCTTCGGCTAGATACCCGAAGGAGGCAGATGGTGAAAGCAGCCAATCGAAGAGCGAGGAAGGCTCAGTTAGGCGTCCTCGCAATCGCCGCTCTCGCCCTCGTCGCGCTCGTCGCGGCAGGAACGAGCAGCGGGAAGAGCTCCAAGAAGACGCAAACGGACAATCTTGTCGCATTCCTCTTGCCGGAGAACGTCACGGTCCGGTGGGAGTCGAACGACAAGCCCCTCTTCACGAGGACGTTGAGGAGACTCGTGCCGGGCGTTCAGATCGACGTGCTCAATGCTCGCAACGATCCGGCGAAGCAGCAGTCCCAGGCTGAGGCCGAGCTGACAAAGGGCGCCAAGGTCATCGTCGCGGCGCCGATCGACCAGAAGGCGTTCGCCACGGCCGCCCGCAACGCGGCCAGGCAAAAGGTGCCCGTCGTTGCTTATGACCGCTTGATCCGGGACGCGCAGCTTGCCGCGTACGTGTCGTTCGACGGTGTAGCGGTCGGCAAGGCACAGGGTAAGTGGCTGGCGGCCCACACGAAGCGCGGGGCCCGCATCACCATGATCAACGGCTCGTTCACCGACGACAACGCTCATCTGTTCCAGCAGGGGTATCTGAGCATCCTCAACCCGCTCTTCAACAAGAAGACGAGGGTCCGCGTTGGTCCTAAGGCAGGGACGTGGATCGACCGTTGGAATCCGCCGACGGCGCAGCGGACGATGGAGCAGCTCCTGACGAGGAACAACAACAACATCCAGGGCGTGCTCTCGGCGAACGACGGGATGGCCGGTGGGATCATCTCGGCGCTCAAGGCCGTGAAGCTCGCGGGGAAGGTTCCCGTCACTGGGCAGGATGCCTCGGTTGAGGGCCTGCAGCGGATCGTCATCGGCACCCAGGGCCAGACTGTCCTCAAGGACTTTCGACTGCAGGCGACCGCGGCCGCGCGGATTGCTGCAGCCCTGCTCAAGGGCGGCAAGTGTCCGACCAGCCTCTGCTCGAAGAAGGTGGCGAACGGCGCGGGCAACGTCCCGTCCGTGATCCTGCCGGTCAGGTCGATCGACAGGGCGAACATCACACCGCTCGTCAACAGCAGCTGGCTGCCTTCGGTCTTCCGCACGTCGAAGGCCAAGTTCTGCAAGGGTCTGCCCAAGAGAGGACCGTGCAGATAGGGAGCACAACCTGAGTCGAAAAACCGTCACCGAGGGAGGCGGTAAACCTGCCGCCTCCCTCGAGGCTCGGAGCCCGCTCCTCGAGCTCGAGGGGATCTCCAAGACGTTCGGCGCGGTCCAGGCGCTCGAGGACGTCGACTTCGAGGTCTATCCCGGCGAGGTGGTCGCGCTCGTCGGGGACAACGGGGCGGGAAAGTCGACGCTGATCAAAACGATCGCGGGCACGCATCAGCCCGATTCCGGCACGATCCGGTTCGAGGGCAAGGAGGTCAAGATCCACTCGCCGAGCGACGCCACGCACCTCGGGATCGAGACCGTCTACCAGGATCTCGCCCTCTCCGACAACCTCGACGTCGTCGCGAACATGTTTCTCGGGCGCGAGAACGTGCAGCGCCTGGTCCCCGTAGCCGTCGAGCCGCTCTCGGAGCTCAAGATGGAGAAGCGGTCACTGGAGGTTCTCGAGGGACTCCACGTCACGACGATCGGCAGCGTCAGGACGCCCGTCGCTTCCCTCTCCGGCGGCCAACGCCAATCGGTGGCGATCTCGCGGGCGGTGATGTGGAACTCGAAGCTCGTGATTCTCGACGAGCCCACGGCCGCGCTCGGCGTCGCGCAGACGGCGCAGGTGATCGCGCTGATCAAGCGGCTCCGTGAGCAGGGTCTCGGCGTGGTCGTGATCTCGCACAACCTGCTCGACGTGTTCGAGGTCGCGGACCGGATCATCGTGCTCCGCCTCGGCCGGCGCGTCGCCACGTTCAAGCACGACGAGACGACGCCCGAGGAGGTCGTCGCAGCCATCACGGGCGCTCGCCGAGAGGCCGCCTGATGACGGCGGCGCCAGAGCCCTCGGCGATCGAAGAGACGGCTGAGGCGGTTCGCCGCGGCGGCATCGCAGCGGCGCCCGGCACGCTCATCCACTACGGCTGGCAGCGCCTCCGCTCCGGCGAGCTCGGCGCGCTCCCGGTCGTTGTCGCCCTAGCGATTATCTGGACGTACTTCCAGACCCAGGAGTCCGTGTTCTTGAGCGCGCGGAACCTGTCCAACCTCGTGCTCCAGATCGCGGTCACCGGCACGATTGCGATCGGCATTGTCCTCGTCCTCTTGCTCGGCGAGATCGATCTCTCCGTCGGATCGGTCGCCATCCTCTGCTCGGCCATCCTCGGGTCGGTCGTCGTCAGGCACGGCATGGAGTGGTGGCAGGGAATTCTGATCATGCTCGCGATCGGCGCCGCCATCGGCGCGTTCCAGGGATTCTGGTTCGCGGTCGTCGGCGTGCCGTCGTTCGTCGTCACCCTCGCGGGCTTATTGATGTGGCAGGGCGTGCAGCAGCGAGTGCTAGGCACTGAGGGGACGATCAACGTCTTCGAGGAGAACATCGGAAAGATCACGACCTCGTTCGTGCCGCACGTCTGGGCGTGGGTGCTCGCCGTCGCCTCGGTCGGTCTCTACGTGCTGACTCGGGGACTGGAGCAGGTTCGACGCCGGCGCGCCGGCCTGCCCTCACAGCCGATCGCTGTCGTCGTCCTGCGGGCGGTCGTTCTCGCGGTGATCGCGTTCCTCACGGTCGCGGTGCTGAACGGCAATCTCAAGAACAAATGGGTGTTCGGGGACTACGACCTCGGCGTGCCGACGGCAGGAGTCATCCTTCTCGCCCTTGTCGTCTTCTTCGCGTGGGTGACGACCCGGACGAAGTTCGGGCGCTACATCTACGCCGTTGGTGGAAACGCCGAGGCGGCACGGCGCGCCGGCATCAATGTCGCGCGTGTTCGCATCTACGTCTTCACGCTGTGCGCGATGCTCGCCGCCGTCGGCGGGCTGATCCAGACCTCCAGGCTGGGTGCGGCGAGCCTGGCGGTCGATCCGGGTCCCGTCACACTGGAGGCGATCGCCGCCGCTGTCATCGGCGGGACGAGCCTGTTCGGCGGCCGGGGCAACGTCTGGTCGGCGCTGCTCGGCGCCCTTGTGATCGGCAGCGTGGCCAACGGCCTCGACCTGCAGGGCCAGCCGGCCTACGTGAAGCTGATTGTCGAGGGCGCGATCCTGCTGGCCGCCGTGACGCTCGACGCCGTCGCGCGGCGCGGACGCGCGGCCGCGGGGCGGACATAGCCGGCTCCATCGGCGTCGGCATGCTCGGGTACGCCTTCATGGGCAAGGCGCACTCGCGCGCGCTCCAGGCGCTTCGGCACCTCGACGTCTCGCTGACGCCCGAGCTGGTCTCGATCTCAGGCCGGAATCAGCAGGCGCTGGAGCAGGCGCGCGAGCAATGGGGTTGGTCGGAGGCCGTCACCGACTGGCGCGAGCAGGTCGCCGACGACCGCATCCAGCTCTTCGATAACGGCGGTCCCAACGTCGTCCACGCCGAGCCCTGCATCGTGGCCGCGCGAAACGGCAAGCACGTCATCTGCGAGAAGCCGCTTGGCTTGACGGCTGAGGAGTCACACGCCATGTGGCACGAGGCCGAGCAGGCCGGCGTGAAGCACATGACCGGCTTCAACTACCGCTTCGTCCCCGCCGTCCGGCTCGCCCGCGAGCTGCTTGACGAAGGTGAGCTCGGCGACGTCGTCCACTTCCGCGCCCGCTACCTCCAGTCGTGGGGCTGGGATGCGGACGAGAGCATCTGGCGCTTCGATCCGTCCCTGGCCGGCACCGGAGCGATCGGCGACCTCGGCACGCACATCATCGATCTCTCGCGCTACCTGGTGGGCGAGATCGCCTCGGTTTCGGCGCTCGTCCGCACGATTGTCCCGGGACGGAAGGTCGACGATCACTTCGTCGCCACAGTCGAGTTCGAGAACGGCGTCGTAGGGACGCTCGAGGCCTCGCGGCTGGCGCGCGGCCGGATCAACTCGAACGCGTTCGAGGTGAGCGGGACGAAGGGCTCGGCCACGTTCGACGTCGAGCGGCTGAACGAGCTCGAGGTCGCCGACGCGAAGGGCTTCAAGCGCGTTCTCGTCACGGAGCCGGAGCATCCGTTCATGCGCTTCTGGTGGCCTCCGGGCCACATCGTCGGCTGGGGCGACACGTTCATCCACGAGCTCGCGCACATGTTCGAGGCGATCGCCGGCGAGCACGAGATCGCTCCCCATGGAGCGACGTTCGAGGACGGGTACCGCTGCGACGAGGTCGTAGAGGCGATCCTGCGCTCGGCCGAGAGCAGGGCGAGCGAGGAGGTGCGGTCGCGATGAAGACGAGTCTCGGGATCTGGGCCTTCGGGCCGATGGTCACCCGGTTCGTGCCGGTCGGCTACAAGCCCGAGCTCGCCGGCGAGACGACCGTCCAGAAGGTGCGCCGAGCCGTCGAGGGTCTCGGCGATCTGATCGACGGCTACGAGTTCCACTACCCGCAGGAGCTCTCGGAGGAGAACCTGGACGAGGTGCGCGACGCGCTCGACGGCCACGACGTGTACTGCATGGCGACGGGGCTGCACCTTGACCCGCGCTTCGGCCGAGGGGGTCTCGTCTCGCCGGACGCGGCTACCCGGGAGGAAGCAGTGCAGCGCACGCTTGCCGCCATCGACTTCTCCGGCTCGCTTGGGGCCCACTTCATCATCTGGCCTGGGATCGAGGGCTACAACTACCCGTTCCAGACGCCCTACAAGGAGAGCTGGGCGTGGTTCCTGGACGGGGTGGGACAGGCCGCACAGCGGTGCAGGGAGCGCGGAATTCTGCTCTTCCTCGAGCACAAGAACTCGGAACCGGCGATGAAGATCCTGATGCGGAACGTCGGCATGACGCTGCACGTGATCCACAAGCTTCGCGCGCAGGGGCTCGACAACGTCAAGGTCAACATGGACTGGCAGCACCTGATCATGAACGGCGAGAGCCTGGCCGAGTACGCCGCGATGCTCGCCGCGGAGGGACTGCTCGGCCACCAACACGCCAACGACGGATGGGGCTCGTTCGACGACGATCTCATGGTCGGAACCACGCGGTTCATGGAGACGCTCGAGCTCGCGGTCGAGTTGCGCCGCGCCGGCTACGGTGCCAACGGCGAGCGGCTCGGCTTCGACCTCTACCCGTACACGGAGGATGCGGTCGAGGCCGCCCGACGGAGCGTCCTGCACTGGCGCTTCATCGACGAGATCGCCGCGCGGATCGACGATGCGGCGCTCCGCGAGGCGCAGACGCGGAAGGACGCGGTCAGGGCGTACGAGCTCGTTTACGCGGCTCTCGGCGGCGAGTGACGGTCCTCGTCGGCCTCGACGTCGGGACGACCGGCGCCAAGGCGATCGCGATCACCCCGGAGGGCGAGCTGCTGGCGACCGCCGAGGAGGACTACCCGCTCTCGACGCCACGGCCCGGCTGGGCCGAGCAGGATCCGGAGGATTGGTGGCGCGCCTCGCAGTCCGCGCTCGCCCGCCTCGGCCACGAGCCGGCGGCGATCGGGCTCTCAGGCCAGATGCACGGCCTGGTCGCTCTGGACGGCGTGGACCGCGTCCTGCGCCCCGCGATCCTCTGGAACGATCAGCGGACTGCCCGGGAATGCG
This sequence comes from Actinomycetota bacterium, assembly GCA_046729855.1. Classification (GTDB taxonomy): domain Bacteria; phylum Actinomycetota; class UBA4738; order UBA4738; family HRBIN12; genus DATHSY01. Next base: position 8,751 of record JBKPHM010000094.1, read on the forward strand.
CCGAGATCGAGGAGCGAATCGGGCTCGAGCGGCTGATCCAGCTCACCGGCAATCGGGCCCTGACCGGGTTCACCGCGCCGAAGCTGCTCTGGGTGCGCCGCCACGAGCCCGAGGTCTACGCGCGGATCGAGCACGTGCTTCTCCCCAAGGACTATGTCCGTCTGCGCCTCACCGGCGAGCGGGCGACCGACGCTGCGGACGCGTCGGGCACGCTCCTCTTCGAGGTCCCCAAGCGGCGGTGGAGCAAGGAGGTGCTCGAGGCGCTCGAGATCCCCTCGGCCTGGCTGCCCGAGGCGTACGAGTCTCCGGATGTGCCGGGGGCGCCGGGTGCGGGCGACCAGGCGGCGGCCGCGCTCGGCGTCGGTGTCGATCGGCCCGGCCCGCTCTCGATCGTCCTCGGGACGTCCGGCGTCGTCTTCGCCGCCCTGCCCGGCTTCGCAGCCGACGAGCAGGCGCGCGCCCACGCCTTCTGCCACGCCGTTCCCGGCGGCTGGCACGCGATGGGGGTGATGCTGTCCGCCGCCGGGTCGCTGCGCTGGCTGCGCGACTTGATGGGCGGC
>JBKPHM010000095.1:0-10980 GCA_046729855.1 Actinomycetota bacterium
GGTCCCTCCACTAGAGGTCGTCGGCGAAGTCCCACGCGCGGACGTGGCCCGGCTCGAGCCTGATCAACGTGTCGTCCCCGGCGCTCGCAGCGTACGCCCCGCCCTGCTCGGCGCCGAGGTACCGCACAGCGATCTCTCGCACGACGTCGCGCTCGGCAGGGCCGAGCACGGCTCGGCCCTTCAGCTCGATCCCGCGATACGGGGGCTCATGCTCGTAGACGAGCATCGTCGCCCGCGGATCGTTCCGCAGGTGCCTCGCCTTCACGTCGTCTCCGCCCGTCACAACTTCGAAGCCACCGTCGCGCCAACGGTGCCAGACTGGCGAGAGAAGCACCTCGCCACTCGGCCGGTAGGTCGCGAGAACCGCGACGAGCGGCCGCGCGAGTAGCCCGTCGAGGTCGTCTGGACGTAGATGCTTTCGCATGCCGCAGCGATTGTAGGTGAAGTCTCCACGCGGAGATATCCACAAAGAGCTCAGCCACCGTTCGCCACTGTTTGTTGCCAGGCGCAACGTGGTGAAGAGGTCGATCCGGCGACGCCGCGGCCTCGCCCGGATCAGGCTGAGACCCGCCGACGGGGCTGATAGGTTGCCTGCGCGCGATGGGAGCGAAGCCGACACAGCCACCGCGGCGACAGCCCGGACGCCTGCGTCCAGCGGTTCCAAGGAGATCGTCCGGGCCTGGCCAACGCGACCCGCCACTCCCATACGTCACGACGGAGTCGGCGGGACAGAGTGCGTTCGACGACGTCACGCGGCTCAACGGAGTTCGCGCTCCGCCATGATGCGGCGCTCAACCAGCCACGATCTCGGCTTGGGGGACTTCACCCGTAGCGGGTGATGAAGCGGCGGTTCGGGGGCAAGCATCATCATCGCGGGCGCACCGGTGAGATCTCCAGCAGACGACGGATGACGATGGGCAGGTGACGATGGCTGAGACTGCATCGGGTCGCCCGTCACCCGCTCTCCGACGCGTGCTCGTTCCGCTCGCTCTCGCCCAGTTCATCTGTTCATTCGCCGGCTCGAACATGAACGTGATGATCAACGACATCAGCGAGGACTTGAACACGACCGTGCAGGGCGTGCAGATCGTGATCACGCTCTTCCTGTTGGTCATGGCAGCACTGATGATTCCCGGCGGAAAGCTGACCGACCGTTACGGCCGAATATCACTGTTTAGACTGGGCCTGGTCGTGTACGGGGTCGGCGCGCTGCTGAGCGCGATCGCTCCGGGTCTCGGTCTTCTCATCATCGGCAACTCAATCTTGGAGGGCGTCGGGACCGCGCTCCTGATCCCCCCCGTCTATATCCTCACGACGCTGCTGTTCACGGGGATCGCCGCGCGCGCTCGCGCGTTCGGCGCGATCAGCGCAGCGGGAGGTGTCGGCGCCGCTGCAGGGCCACTGATCGGCGGCCTGATCACGTCGGCCATCAGCTGGCGCGCCGCGTTCGTCTTCCAAGCGCTCATCATCGCGACGATCGTCTGGCTGAGCCGCCAGATCGACGACCCGCTCCCAGCGGATCCGACGCGTCCCTTCGATACCGGCGGAGCGGTCCTGTCGGCCGCCGGACTCGTCCTGCTTGTGATGGGCATCTTGGCCGCGGATAACAACGGCTGGCTGATGCTCGGACTGATCACCGCTGGCGCAATCATCCTGGCATGGTTCTTCCTGTCTATGCGCGCGAAGGAACGTGCGGGCAAGGAGGCGTTGCTCTCGATCGCTCTATTCCGTAATCGGACGGCCAACCTCGGCCTTGTCACTCAGAACACCCAGTGGCTGATACTAATGGGGGCGTCGTTCACGATAGCGGCATATCTGCAGGTCGTGCGCGGTTACGATGCCATCGCGACCGGTGTGATCTTCACAGCGGCCACGGTGGGACTGCTGTTGTCGTCGCTCGGCGCGGAGCGGTTCGCGAAACGGCGCGCGCAGCGGACGCTGATCATCGTGGGTTTCGTCGTCACCATCGTCGGGATCGCGGTCCTCGTCGCGATGGCGAGCGTCTCGACGAGCGCGTGGGCGCTCGCGCCCGGGCTGTTCCTGCTCGGTTTCGGTATCGGCGGCATGCTGACCCCGTCCGTCAACATCGTGCAGTCGAGCTTCGGTGAGGATATGCAGGGCGAGATCTCTGGGCTGTCGCGCAGCGTGTCCAACCTCGGCTCGTCGCTCGGAACCGCGATCGCGGGAACTATCCTCGTCGCCGGGCTCAGCAAGGGTGCATACGCCGCAGCGATGATCGCCCTCGCGGCCATCGGGGTCGTCGGCCTGACGGCCGCGGCCTTCATTCCTCGACGCCCGACTCCGATCCCCGCCTCCGTCGGCATCGCGGGCGACCGCTGAGGTTTTTCACTCGATCCGAGTGATTTCTCTCTCGAGGGGCGCTCGGCCCATGGACGTGGGCTAGGCTCGGTCGGTGGAGGCATACGGGGGTGTCGACCTGTAGGCCGACACGCTCGTCGGCGCGGCCCATCTGCCCCGTCCGCCGTCGAGGATCGAGGTCCCGGCGGCCGTCCAGCTGACGACCGGCGGCGACAGCTATCCGCAGTACTCGCCTGACGGAATGCAGGTCGTCTTCATGCGGACGAAGCCCGGCATCCAACCGAGCGGCGCCGGCGCTCTGTTCGTCGTCGGCGCCGATGGCGGAAGAGCTGAGCGGATCACGCCGTGGGGAAGCGCTTTCCTCGATCAGGCGTGGTCACCGGACGGACGGTGGATCACGTTCGAACGGCCGTATGGAGAGCTCTATCTCGTCCGCCCCGACGCCTCGGACCTTCACGCCATCCCCGTCCAGCTTCCCACCGGCGCGGGTGCGGAGACCCCTTCTTGGTCGGCGGTCGGGCGATGGATCGTGTTCTCCTTCATGCGCAAGGCCGATCGAACATCTTCGCCGTGCGCCCGGATGGTACGGGCCTGCGGCGGATCACCTCGGCAACCGAGGGCGACCTCGCCTCGCCTGACTGGCCTCCATAACGCGCCGTTCCGGCGCCGCCCGAACTTCTCTCCGGTGTCGAGGCGGCGACCCGACCCCCCGTGGCGCTGCGCCTGCTGGACACCCAGCGCCGCACCGGTCCCGACAACTTCCTCCTGCGCTACGAGGTGGCCGGCTGAACCCGATCCCGCGCGCGTCACTCGCCGTCGTACTCGTCGTGGCGACGGAGCCAGAGCTGCCACGCCTCGCCTTCGGCGCGACCCTTCGGTGCGTGGTCGAGGATCAGGTAGTAGCCCATGACGAACTCCAATCCACGCCACGTCGTCGAGTACGTGTGGTAGACGGTGCCGTCATCGTGCACGAACGTGCTGAACCCAGGGCTCTCGGTGAGGTATCCAACGACATCGGTGCCGGTCGAGCGGGCGTTCTGTTCGACGATCGGCGGTAGCCCGCTCTCCGTCATCAGCGCCACGGCCTCGCGGCCCTGTTCGGCCGTGTGCGAGAAGCCAAGGTCGAAGTTGAAGTCGGTGCGCGCCGAGGAGACCCAGGGGAAGCGCCAGCCCATGCGGCGCTTGTAGGCCTGCAGCTTCTCAAGCGGTGCCTGCGAGACGAAGGCGAACGTCACGTCACGCGCGTGCAGGTGCGGTAGCACGCCGTCGACGACGTCGGCGATCGACGAATTCACCGGGTCACCAGCCTCGTAGCTCGGACCGAACATGAAGTGGTAGACGAGCAGCTGGGATCGTCCCGCGAACAGCTCGGCGAGCGTCTGCTCGCCGTCATCCGTGTCGAAGCGATACTCCTTCTCCACCGGCACCCACGGCAGGTCGCGTCGTTGCTGCGCGATCTCGTCGCCGAGCCTGGTCTGCTCCTTCTCGCGCACGAGCAGCTGCTCGCGTGCGGCGAGCCACTCCTCACGTGTTCCGATGTTGTGTGGGGTCATCGTTCTTCTCCTTGCGTCTGTCGGCAGACCTAGTCGTCCAGCCGGCCCATGGTCAGATTCACGGTCGTTCCGGTCATCCCGCTCGCCTTGTCGGACGCGACGAAGACCGCCACGTTCGCCATCTCCTCCAGCGTCATGAGCCGTCGCGGGTGGGCCCTGCTCGCGAGCATCTCCTGCCACTGCTCCCAGGTCATCCCCGATGCCTGGGCGCGGGGCTCGAAGGCGTCCCTGATCGTGCTCGTCTCCGGCATGGCGTACGGCCGCAGGCCGACCACGCGGATGCCCTGCGGTGCAAGCTCGACCGAGAGATCGCGCGTGAGCGCCTCCTTGGCCGCCTGCGCCGGGCCGTAGCCGCCAACCAACGGGATGCCCTCCCGCGAGTGGGTCGCCGTGACGGTCATGATCACGCCCGACTTCCGCGGGGCCATGTGTCGTGCGGCCAGGCGCGCGGTCAGGAAGTACGACGTCACGAGGGTGGAGATCGGAAGGGAGAACAGCTCGGCATCCAAGTCGGCCAGCGGGACGCCCAGGATCGTCGCGTTCGGGATGCCGACCGCGTTGAACGAGATGTCGACGCGGCCGACCTTGTCGACCGCGGACCGGAGGTGCGCGTCCACGGCCCGCTCGTCGAGGGCGTCGACCTCCGCCGCCTCGGCCGATCCGTCGGCGGCGACGATCTCCTTGGCGATGAGTTCGACGGGCGCCAGGGACCGTCCCGTAAGGAACACGTTGGCCCCCTCGGACGCAAAGGCGCGCGCGACGGCACCGCCGATCCCTCCTCCGGCTCCGTAGATCACGGCAACCTTGTCCTTCAGCAACATGTCTGTCTCCTCCTGTTCTGCGTGGTCACACCGCACCCATGTCCATCCCGTCCCTCAGCTGGGCCGCGACCACCAGGGAGAACGGCCACGAGTCCGAGGGTCGCCGCCGGGGCGACCTGACGCCACGAGGGGGAAATACAGGTCATCGAGATGTGGTTCGTCCAGTGCGTACGGTTGAAGCTTCCTGTTCGGGTAGACACCGGGGCCGAGTGGAACTGGGCGGTCGCCGGGAGCCGACTCCCGACGGAACGAGGAGATTCGGGTTCGAGACTGATGGGAGGGGGGTGCAGCGCGTGAGCACGGACCTCCTGGAGCGGGCCACGGCCGGCGACCAGAACGCCTTCCGGGAGCTCGTCGAGCCGTACCGGTCGGAGCTGCACGTGCACTGCTACCGGATCCTCGGCTCGATCCAGGACGCCGAGGACGCCCTGCAGGAGACGCTGCTCGCGGCTTGGCGGGGGCTCAAGGGGTTCGAGCGGCGGGCGTCCCTCCGCACGTGGCTTTACTCGGTCGCCACCAACCGAGCCCTGAACATGCTCCGGGCCGCGAAGCGGGGACCGCAGGCGGAGCTGCCGATGCCGCCGAACGTCTCGCTGCCCGAGCCGACGCGACGGAGCGAGCGAGTGTCGCTCGAGCCGTATCCCGACGTCCTGCTCGACGCCGAACTCGAAAGCCCTCCCGGGCCGGAAGCGCACTACGAGGCGAAGGAGGCGATCTCGCTGGCCTTCGTGACGGCCCTCCAGCTGCTCCCGGCACGGCAGCGGGCCGTGCTGATCCTGCGCGACGTGCTCGGCTTCCGCGCCGCCGAGGTCGCCGCGATGCTCGACTCGACCGACGAGTCGGTGACGAGCGCGCTCAAGCGCGCACGAGCGACGCTCGACGGCCGGCCGCGCCCCCAAGCGGCGCCGCCGCCGGAATCACCGGCCGAGCGGGAGCTCGTGGACCGACTCGCCGCCGCCTTCGAGGCAAACGACGTCGACGCCATCGTCGCCCTCCTGGCCGATGACGTGCGACTGGCGATGCCGCCGCTGCCGCTCGAGTACGTCGGTCACGACGAGGCCGCCCGCTTCTACGGGGTCGTCGCCACCCGGCCGGGCCGCCGCCGCCTGGTACAGACCAGAGCCAACGGCCAGCCGGCGCTCGCGTTCTATTCCCAGGACGTCGATGGAGCCGAGTACGTCGCGACCAGCCTGACCGTGCTCACACTCGCCGGCAACAGCTTCGTCGCCCTCGACCGCTTCGACGCGGGCGTGCTCCCGCATTTCGGGCTTCCCCGAATCCTGCCAACCTGATGGAGGCGCCCCGTTCGACCGCGACGCGGCGGGTTCACGCGCGCGTAGCGCGACGAAGCTCGGTCGCCTTGCGGCCGACGAGGATGCCCATCACGAAGACCCACGCCGAGATGACCGTCGGGCCGATGATGGTCAAGATCAGGGAGGCGGTCGTGGGCCTGCCCGTGAACGCCTGGACGAGTCCGGCCGCGACCGAGCCGACGCCCGCGGCCGCCGCGACCCATCCGATCCACGCGGGATAGGTTCGGCTGAGCGCCGTCGCGAGCCCCAGCAGAATGAACGGCACACCGGCGAACGAGAGGTTGAACAGTCCGGCGAGCGCGAAGTTCAGCGTCTCGTTCGTGCTGACCAGGCTCAACGCAACCGCTCGTTCGGGGTCCGGCGCGGCCGCCCACTGGTCGGCCAGCTGCTTGGCACCAACGCCGTCGAGGATCACGGTCGCGATGCCGAGCGTTACGCCGATCGTCGCCGCGTACATGCCAAACCGCGCGAGGGCTTCTGCGATGCCTCCAACGATCGAGTGGCGGACGGCGACGAGCCCGCCGAGCATGCAGATGATCCCGATGATGATCACGACGTGGATCAGGGTCCAGGCGTCGCTGTCGGCGATCACACGAGCGACGCCCTCGGGATCGTCTCGGGGCGTCACGGGGTGAAGGACGTTCCCCACCGCCGCCAGGAGAGCCCCGACGATGCCCGCGATGGAGCCGATGCGGAGCAGCCAATAGGTCTCTCCCGACGTGTCACTCACCATGATGCATCACCTCGTTCGTCCGGCCGACCCGTTTGGGTCCGGAAGCGCCGCGAGGGCCACCATGAGGCAGTCGACGATGCTCGGCAGGCACTCGCCCTCGGGGTCGAGCTCCGGGTTGTAGATCGTGACATCGAGCCCGATCGCGTTGCCGGTGTCAAGGAGTCGCGACAGGAGTTCCGCCAGTTGTGCGAAGTCCAGACCTCGATCCGTCTGCGAGACAGGCGCCAGTGATGAGGCTCCCGAGGATCAAAACGCCGACGACCCGACCGCGCCTCCCCGACCGCGGCAACGGTCTTGCCGGGGCCGGCCTCGGGCGGCGACGGCGCCGAACCCACCCGGTGCCGAGCACGTCGGAAGCGGCGAAGAAGCTCGGGATCAGGTCCTTAGGCGGCAGGTCGGAGGTGGCCACGAGGGTGCCGTCGGCGAGCGGAACGCGGGCCGCCGATCTCCTCGACGATGCCGGCGTACTCATGACGACGCGTTCTGCTTCGTCACCGGCGAGCGGACGCGAAAGGGCATGAACCTGGCTGCCGACTCGCGATGCGCGATCGCGGCGAGCAGCCAGGGGCTCCCCGCCCTCGACATCGTCCTCGAAGGCGCGGCGAGGAAGATGACCGACGAGGCGGTGGTGCGACGCGTCGCCGACGCCTACGGCTCGGCGATGCACTGGCCGCTTGAGGTGCGGGATGCGGCCGTCTATGGCCCGAACGCTCCGACCGCGGGCCCGCCACCGTACGCGGTCTGGGAGCTGCGACCCGCGGCGGTCGTCGGCCTCCCCGGTATCGCCGGCACGGAGGAGGGGAAGGGGCCGGCCGGCGCCTTTAGCCCCACACGCTGGCGGTTCGAGGCCGCGGGCCCGGACGACGATAGGACGTAGCTTCACGCCTTGAGGCTGTATCGACCTTCTACCCCGGACGAAGGACATCGACTGCTTTCGTCCCTGTTCGTCCGGTTCCCCGGGCACCAGAGGGGCACCGACAAATGGGGACGTGCCCGATCCGGTCAGGGGCGGCGATTGGAGAGGCACGCGGCCGGGAACGTTGAGCACGTGCACACGTCGGCGAAGGACCTCCATCGGGAGACGATCGAGGGCCTGTCGGTCACCGGAGTTGTGGCCGGCGCTAGCGTGGTTGTCTGAGCATGTCGCTTCGGTCGCCCGACGAAGCGTTCGAGACGGACGGGCTCCCGCCCGCCCCGGGAACGACCCGCTCGCCGCTCGCACGCGGCCGTCAGCCGTCCCGCCCGAGGGGTGAGAATCTCCCCCTCTGGCACGAGCCGACATCGCTCGAGCCCGAACCAGCACCGGAGTCCTTCGTCTACGTGCCGGTTCTGCGTTCAGCGGGGCCGCGGTGGTCAGCCCGGATCCGCGGCCTCGTCGGCCTGATAGCGCTTGTCGCGGCGGCGGCGCTCGTGCTCGCCATCGGGGCCTACCAGCTCGGGCAGGTCCTGAGCCAGGTGCTCCAACGGTTCATGGGCTAGCGAGCCGACGCCGCCGCGAGGAGCGTAAGGCCGCTATCTGACCGGCGGGCGACCCGCTCCGACAGATCCGAGAGCGGCTTGCCGAAGAGACGCAGCGAAAGATATCCGGCCGCCTTGACGGGCAGCAGTGGCAGGGGAAGGTCATCGAGGAGCCAGGAGGCCCGAACCAGGCTGAGCGTCACCGGCGTGGTGAGGATGTACCGCCATCGGTCGAGCCTGAATCCCGCCTCGTCCAGCTTCCTTCGAAGCACGCCAACGGAATAGAAGGTCTTCACGTCGTACCGGCGACTGTGGATCTGGCGTTCGACGTCTCGGATCTCGGGATTCGTCAGGCTGTCGGCCGAGAGCACCAGGACACCGCGTGGCGCGAGAACGCGCCGCAAGTTGGCGAGAACGAGGTCGTCGCGCAGGAAGTGCTCGATCACGCAGAAGCTGATGGCCTTGTCGAAGGACGCGTCGTCGAACGACAAGGTCTCCGCGTTCATCGCGTGGAAGTCGATCGGCAGGCCTCGATGACGCCTGCGCGCGATCGCCAACCGATGCTCGTTCACGTCGACGCCGGTGACGAAGGCGCCACGCCTGGCGATCGCCGCGGTGTTGTATCCATCGCCACAGCCGACATCGAGCACCCGTTCCCCCCGCCGCGGCGCCAGCCAGTCGATCAGCGTGCGGCACTCCTCGATGCGGCGGATATTCCATCGGTTCAGGACGGTGTCACCAAGCACCATCTCGTCCTTGCGATCGCGATCCCGCGTAGTCCGTCACCGCGATCCCGACATCCACGGTCAGGCGCGCGAAGCATCGAACGATCCTAGGACCTGGCGCCGCGCGGCGCGTCTCCTCCCGTAACGTCCATCCCAGCTGCCGGCTCGCTGATAGGCGCGCACCACGGCACCGATCTACGCAAGTCCCTTCCGCCTCACCGTTGGCGTGAGTCCCTTCTCATCCAATCATTCCGAGATGTTCGGCCGGCTGATCGCGAAGCTCGGAGGGGAGACCGACGCGCTCGAGGCTTCGATGGACTGCGTGCCGGCGCCACTGGTCGACGCCCGTGTATTAATCCTGCAACCCTCTTGACGGGGTGCGGGATTCCACGGCTTCAGCCCTGAGATCCGGCCACCCGCACGCCGTCCTCGTAAACTGCCTCGATTCGATCGGCGAGCTTCTCTAAGTCGAGGGGGTCGCCATCGATCACGACGAGGTCCGCCCTTTTTCCGGGCTCTACGGTCCCCAGCTCGTCCTGAAGGCCCATGAGCTCCGCGGCGCTCTTAGTGGAAGCGACGAGCACTTGCTCGGGCGACATTCCCCCAGCCGCCATCATCGAGAGCTCCCTAAGGTTTTGCCCGTGCGGGGTGACCGCGCTGTCGGTACCCATGGCAATCCTTACACCCGCCTTCACGGCCATCCTGAAGGACTCCGCATGGGCGGCGACGACGTCCTTCGCCTTTTGAACGGACGCCTCTGGAATCTGGGCGCCAGCCTCCGCCGCGTCGATCACCCCTCGAGGCGCGACGAGCGTCGGGACGAGCCACGTGCCGCGCTCGATCATCATCTGCACCGTTTCCTCCTCCAGGAATACGCCGTGGTCGATCGAGCGGACCCCGGCACGGATGGCCTGCTTGATCCCCAGGTTCGACTGGGCGTGCGCCATCACCCACCGCCCAGCAGCGGCTGCCTCCTCGACCAGTGTCTCCAGCTCCCGCATCCTGAAGTGGGCGTGCCTCGGGTCATCGCGTGGAGAAAGGACTCCGCCGGATACCGCGACCTTAAGAACGTCCGCGCCGTCCCTTATCAGCTCGCGCACCTTGACGCGCATCTCCTCGGCGCCATTCACGATCGACTCGGGCGAACCCGGGTAGACGGGGAAGAACGCCCCGGCTTCTGCTCCCGATGGAAGCCAGGGGTCCGCGTGGCCGCCCGTCTGGGAGATCATCCTTATTGAGATCTGCATCCTGGGTCCCGAGATCAGGCCCTGCTCGAGGGCAGTCTTCAAACCCAGGTCTGCGCCACCGGCGTCGCGGATGGTCGTTATCCCAACCTCGAGTGTCTTTCGTAGGTTGTGCATAGCCTCGAAGAAGCGGAGCGAGAAAGGGCTCTGCAGATGCCGCCAGAAATCGACGTGGCTGAGCATGACGTGGGTGTGGCAATCGAACAGCCCGGGAAGCAAGTGCCTGCCGGATACATCAACCCGCTCGTCGCCGTCGAGGCCAAGGCCGACCTCGACGAACCGACCGTCTTCTACGATCACGTCGGCCCGTGCGGGATGCGCGCCCGTCCCGTCGAACAAGATCCCACCCTCAAACAGCGTCCGCGTCATTTCCTCACCCCCCGGTCTCGGGCTCCACGCGGGCCGGCGCCGTGGTGAACTGTACAGGCGAATGAATCCACGCCGCGTTCGGGCGCGATGAGGCGGTAACCGATCCGTGGCGGAGCTCGTGAATCCTCGGGCTTCTACGATGAACAGATGCCGTCCGGCCCGGACAGGTCGCTATCCGCCGCGGAGCTCGCCGTGCGGCAGGGAGCAGCGAGGATCGTCGTCGGTTCGTCGAGCTCGGGATCCTGGAGCCCAAGGGCAACGTGTTCCGACCTCCGACCCGAGCCCGCTCTCCGTCTCACGGTGGAACAGGCCGCTCGCGAGCTGGACGTGCCGATGAGCTTGATTGATCGTGCCTACACGGTCTGGCCGAAACGACGACCTCGAGATCTCGCGATCGTGGCCGAGGCGCACACCGCCCTCGGACGGGACGAGGAACACCGACCCA
>JBKPHM010000096.1:0-21604 GCA_046729855.1 Actinomycetota bacterium
CGCCCGGGCCGCCGGGCGGCGGGTCGAAGAGGTCGCGGCGCTGCTCGACGCGGGCCGCGCCCTCATCGACGGTCCCGCCCCGGTCGCGAAGGCACGCGAGCGGTGCAAGGCGATCGCCGCGCGGCTCCGTGGGTCGGCCCCCGCGGAGAACGAGCTCGACGCGATCGCTGCCGTCCTGCTGGCGCGCGAGGGGCGGCTCGACGACGCGCGCGAGCGCGGGGATGCCGCCGTCGCCGCCGCCGAGGGCTCGCCCGACCGCGCCGCCCTCGCGCGCTGCCTCTGGCTCCGGGCGCAGGTCGAGATCCTGGCAGGATTGGAGCAGGCAGCGGAACCGTTCCTCGGGCGGTCGATCGATGCCGGCCGAGACGGTCGCGACGCGGCGACGCGCGCCCGCGCGGCGGCGACGCTCGCCAACGTCCTGATCGATCTCGGGACGACGAACGGCGTCGACGCCTTGGTCGCGCTCGCACGGGACGTCGCCGCTCGCGACGATGTGTTCGCGCAGGTCGCCTGGCGGTGCGCCCGAGCGAAGCAGCGAGCGCGCGAGGGCCGTGGCATGGAGGCCCGCGCGCTGGTTCGCACGGCCGTCCGCATCGCCGATCAGACCGACCTCGTCGAGCTCCGCGCCGGGACACTCCTCGATCACGCCGAGGTCATGCGTCTGCTCGGACGGCCGAACGAGGCGCTGCCGTCGGCGCGAAAGGCGCTCCGTTCGCTCGAGCGCCGCGGAGCGCCGGCTCTCGCCGATCGCGCCCGCGCGATGATCGACCTGCTCGAAGGTCGCCGCGCCGAGCCGCGACCGGAGTCTGCGCACGGCGAGGCGACGGGCTCGAGCGAGCCCGAGGCGGCGGCGGGTCTGTTCGCCGATGACGCCGGCGCGGGCGAGGGAGCATCCCGCGGGTGGTCCGCGAACGATCCGGCCGTCGATACGGGCCAGCCGCAGGATGCGTCCAGGACGGGCGTCACGACGCCCGAAGGCGATCCTTTCTCATCAGAACCCGAACAGCGAGAGCGACGCTGGTTCTGGTAGCCGGATCCTCGCGGAGCCGGCGCACGTTAGCCTCCGACGACCCGCCTCGCGTACGCTGGTCGCGTCGTGGGAGACAGGAGAGGAGCCGCGTACGCGCTCGGGGCCGGGCTCTCCCGGCTCGCGGACCGCGCACCGGCGGTCGCGAAGGTCCTCGCCGACAATGCACCCGCGATCGCTCACGCCGTTGCGTCGAAGGCACCGACGGTAGCCAACCGGCTGACCGCGCGGTCGTCGCCGACGGTCCGCGCCGCGGCCCGGTGGGCAGCATCACAGACGGCCACGCGCTCGCCGGTGATCGCACGCGCCATCGCCGAGAACGCGCCCAAGCTCGCCGACGGTCTCCAGCGACGCGCCCGCCGGGCGCAGCCGCCACCTACACCCGGCCAACGACCGCCTACGACCGAGGCCCGGTGATCCGGGCGTCGCCTTCGGTGGTCAGCACGAACACCTGCCAGTTGTAGTACGCGTAGTACGTGCGTGGGTCGCGCATCATGTTGCGGGCGTACAGCATCACCGCGCGGACGTACGCGTCCACGGGGTTGTAGCCGTACAGCGCCTGCCGGTAGTCCGCGGGGGCGCCGGACGCCCGGAGGTAGTTCGCGGCGCCCATGATGGCGTCCCGCGGGTCGTCGATGTCACCCCCGAGCCCGTACGCCTCCCACGTCGACGGGAGAAACTGCATCGGCCCGTGCGCGCCGGCCGAGCTGCTCGACACGACGCGTCCGAACTTCGTCTCGGTGTGCGCGACGGCCGCCAGCACCTCCCACGCGACGCCGAAGCGCCGCTCCGCCCGTCGGAAGTACCGCAGCAACACATCGGCGGGTTCGGGCCGCCGCGTGCGCAGCTCGTAGGACGGCGGGACCGGATGCGCGTGCGCGAAGATCTGCGCGGTCGCCTCCACGTTTGCTCGCGCCTCATGCGCGACGGTCGGCGACAGCCTCGACACGACCGCGGCCGCGAGCGCCTCGTCCCGTGCGAGCAGACGGTAGATCCGCTGCTGGTACAGCGTCTGCAGAACGAGCGCACGCGGCGGCGGCCACGCCGATGCGTCGCCGTGGCTCGTCCACGCATCGATCGATCGACGGACCTCGCGCGTCACGAGCGAGAGCGCACGAGAGAGCGCCGCCGCCCGGGTTGGGATCCGCGCGTCGGGTGCCGGCGAGAAGACCGCCGGCGGCGGCGTGCTCGGCGTCGCCGCATCGACGGATGCGACGCCGGCCGGGAAGGAGGACACCCGGACGTCCGGCCGCGACGAGGACGTGCCAGGGTGCGTGCCCCCGGCGCACGCCGCGAGCCACGCGAACACGAGCGACGTCGCCAACGTCCTGCGCATGAGCCGATGCTGCCACGCCGCTGGCGCGGCGACACGTCGGCCACTAGCCGCTAGCCTGTGCACGTGCAACGCGGTGGGGGCATGCGCGAGGGAAGCGCCGTGGCCGGTGCGATCGGCGCCGCGCTCACGGTCTTCTTCGTGATCCTGCCGTTCCTGCTCGTCGTCGTGCTGTACCTGTTCTTCAGCGTCGCGATGGTGGTCCACGGCACGGACTTGCGCTCGACAACCGTGAACGTGCCACTGGTCATGACCGGCGTGGCCGTGGCGACCGCCACTCTCGTCACGTTGCTCTTCGTCGGCGTCAACCTCATGGGCCGCTCGCTGACCCCGGCGAAGCGGCGAAAGATCGACGACTAACGTCGCGGGTCACCCGTTCGGCGACGTCACGAAGAAGAACGAGATCGCGATGATCGCGTACGCCCCGAGCAACTGCGCGCCTTCGAGCCAGTTCGACTTCCCGTCCTGCGCGATGATGTCAACGATCACCGTCGCGACGCCGACGGCCGCAACTTCGAAAGGGGTGAAGACGAAGTCCATCGGTTGGCCGACAGCTAGGCTGACGAAGACCAGGGCAGGCGCGACGAACAGCGCGATCTGAATCGATGAGCCGGTCGCGATCTCGAGCGTCGCGTCCAGCTCGTCCCTGGCCGCGAAAGCGACCGCGGAGGCGTGCTCCGCCGCGTTGCCGATGATCGGCACGACGATGAGACCGACGAAGAACCTCGACAGGCCGAGGTGCTGAAGCGCCGGTCCGAGCGCGCCGACCAGCAGCTCCGACTCGAGCGCGACGACCACCGTGGCACCGACCAGCACGCCCACCGACAGCCGGACGCTCCACGACGGTCGCTCGCCGCGGGACGGGGTATGGAACAGCTCCACGTGCGTCACGAGCATGAACAGCAGCGCCAGCACGTACATAAGGATCAGGGTGGCGGCGACGACCCCGCTCACGATCTCGCGTTGGACGAACGAGTGCGCGCCCGTCGTCAGGACGAACAACGCCGGCATGAGCAGACCCACGACGGCGAGCGTGAGTGATGCCGCGTGGACGCCGGCCGCCTCGGCGTTGAACCGCTGCTCGCGTTTCCTCAGTCCGCCGACCACGAAGGAGACGCCAAGGACGAGCAGCAGATTGCCGAGGATCGACCCCGTGAGCGACGCCTTCACGATTTGGGCCTCGCCCTCGAGGATCAGGAAGATCGCGATGATCAGCTCGGCGACGTTGCCGAACGTCGCGTTGAGCAGTCCGCCGATCCGTGGGCCGGCGTGGATCGCGAGCTGATCCGTCGACCTGCCGATCAGCGCGGCGAGCGGGAGGATCGCGGCGGCCGCGGTGAGGAAGACCCACAGCTCGTCGTGCAGGATGAACTCCGCGACCAGCGAGATCGGGGCGAACACGAACAGCCACTCGACGCGGGGCTTCCACACGGCGCCCATCCTGCGTCAGGCGGGAGCCTAGTTGTGGGAGGGTGACCGCGTGGTCAGCAGGTCTACGCTCGGCACCGGCGGTGGATCCGGGTGTGGTGGCGGCTCGGGCACCGGCGACGGAGGCGCGGGCGGTTGGGGCGGCTCCGGCACGGGGCGCGGCTGGGGCTCGCGGGCCGCGAGGTGCCCGGGACGGTCGGGTCTTGCCATACTCGGCCGCCTACCCGCCTCGCCGCGGGGACAAACGGAGCGATCGAACGGGTTTGCGATCTTCGCGGAACACGTCCGTTTGTTTCCGGATCGGCCGGGGTACCGAGCGCCCGCCGATGAGCGTCCCGCGCCTCGCGTCCACGCAGCAGCCGCCCGCGTGGGCAAGCGCGCTGATCGGGCGGGTCTGCTCGCAGCACCGGCGACGGGTACCGCACGTCCGCTGGCGCCGCCGCACGGCGCCGTGGACGTCGGGCGCCGTGTACTACGACAGCACCGGCATCAGCATCGTCGCCGGGACGGACGTCGCGCAGCTGCGGCTCGTGCTCCTGCATGAACTGGCGCACTACATCGTCGGCCCGGCGCATCAGCACGACGAGCGGTTCTGGCGTCTGTGCTGGGAGCTGTACCGGCGACACAGCGTGGAACTGGGGTACGCCTGGGCGGCGGAGACCGCGTACCGGAAGGGCGCCGCGCGATACGCACCCGAATCCGTGCGTCGACGGTTCGGGTCCCTCGCTCGCGCCTTGTGACCGCGGGTTCGGGCGCCCGGCCGCTGGGTATATCCCGCGCCGACCGCTCCGCGCGTCACCCTCGATCGAAAAGGATCTCCGATGCCTGTACACCTGAACGCCTTGAAGGCACGGACGCGCCTCGAGCAGGAACGAGACCGTCTGATCGCGATCCGCGACGCGCTTTCCGGCGAGCCGGTCGACGGCCTGTCGGAGCGCGACGCCCTCTCGGAGCTCTCGGTCGGCGATCAGCACCCGGCCGACCTCGGCACCGAGATGTTCGAGCGCGCGAAGGACATGTCGATCCTCGACCGCATCAATGCCGCGCTCACCGACGTGGAGCGCGCGATCCGGCGCCTGGACTCCGGGGCGTACGGCGTCTGCGAGGCCTGCGGGCGTGAGATCCCGGCCGAGCGTCTGGAGGCCAAGCCGGAGGCCCGGTTCTGCGTGGCCGATCAGGCGCGGGCCGAACGCGAGGCCCTCGCGAGCTAGAAGGAGCGACGGGTGACCGACCAGGAGCGACCGCAGCACGGGCCGTATCTTGAGGACGAAGGCATCCCCGACCACGAAGGTCCGCTGCCCTCGAACGTCCGCTCGGGGGATCAGCGGGACGGCATCGTCCCGCCCGGGGACCGACGCGCGAGCCGTCGCCGCTTCGGGACGACCGCGGCCGAGCAGACCCGCGGCGACGTGCTCGAGCAGCGCCTCGGGGAAGAGGAAGCGGACGAGCCGCCCGCGGCCGTCGCTGACGACGACCCTGGCCAACCGGCGACGACCGGCGACGTCGAGGAGGAGGCCGGGTAGATGACGGGCGTCGGCGAGGCGTTCGAACTCACGAAGGAGTACCTGGCGTCGCCGAGCGGTCGGCGCGCGAGAGCCACGCTCGCGACGGCGATGATCGCGGCGGCTCCGCTCGTGATGCGGATGCCCGTCGTGCGCGCGCACCCGCTCGGCCGACTCATCGCCTTCGCCGGTGGGGCGGCCGCCGTGATCAGGGCCGCCGAGCTGCTCCGCGACTGGGAGCCGGCGTCGCAGCCGGTCGAGGGCGCTCGGTCGTAGCTCGGCGCGCGTCTGCGCCGAGCATTTGGGTGACGGCGTCGCCGAGCGTGACGGCGACCTCCGGCGCGGCAGCGACCTCCTCCGGGCGCGTCGTCGCGTTCGGGACGAGGATCGGGCGGGCGCCGGCCGCACGGGCGGCCTCGACGTCCGCCAACGTGTCACCGATCACCGCACAGTCGGCCGGCTCGACCCCGAGCGCCTCCGCGGCGCGCACGACGAGTCCGGGCCTTGGCTTGCGGCAGGTGCATCCGTCGTCGGGGCCGTGCGGGCACCAGAGGAACGGGCCCAGCGGACCGAGGAGGTGCTCTATCCGGCGGTTGACGGCCTCGACCTGATCCCCGGTCAGTATGCCGTGGGCGACACCACTCTGATTCGAGACGACCGCCAGCCGGACGCCCGCCGCGCGGAGGCGGTCCAGTGCATCGCGGGCACCGGGCAGAGGCGCGACCCTGGCGGGATCGCCGTTGTACGGGACATCGACCACGAGCGTGCCGTCACGATCGAACAGGACCGCGCGCGGGCGCGACGGTGCCTCGTTCATCGAGTTCCCTATGCGGCCAGCCGCGCGAACAGCCGCTCGCGGCGGACAAGGAAGGGACCCATCGCGAGCGCCGTCACCGGCGCCGAACCGAACAGCTCGAGCGCGTCCCTCGGCGAGTTGACGATCGGCCGTCCCGCGGTGTTCAGGCTGGTGTTCACGACCAGAGGTACCCCGGTTCGCCGTTCGAAGGCGTCGAGCATCCGCGCGACCAGCGGCTCCTGGCGGCCTTCGACCGTTTGGATGCGCGCGGACCCGTCGACGTGCGTGACCGCGGGGATCCGGTCCCTCCACTCGGGCCGCACGACGTGTGTGAAGAGCATGTACGGGCTCGGGAGCGGACCGTCGAAGATCTCGGTCGCTCGCTCGGCGAGCACCATCGGCGCGATGGGCCGGAACTGCTCACGCCCTTTCACGTCGTTCAGGCGCTCGAGGTTTCCTGGCTGCCGCGGGTCGGCGAGCAAGCTGCGATGTCCGAGCGCCCGCGGACCGTACTCCGCGCGGCCCTGGAACCACGCGACGATGCCGTTCGCGGCGAGCTCGCTCGCAACGGCGTCGGCGACGTCGACCGGCCGCTCGTAGACGAGGTCCGCGCGCGCCAGCGCGTCCTCGACCTCGTCGTCGTTCCACTCCGGCCCAAGCGCCGCCGTCGGCATCGGCCGGACGTCGTCGCCGAGCTCGCGCGCCATGTGCAGCGCGGCGCCGAGCGCCGTGCCGGCGTCGCCGGCAGCCGGTTGGACCCAGAGCGTTCGGAACGGACCCTCGCGGGCGATCCGGCTGTTTGCCACACAGTTGAGCCCGACACCTCCGGCCATCACGAGCGCTTCGTCGCCCGTGCGATCGTGGAGCCACCCGGCTAGCTCGAGCAGGACCTCCTCGAGGCGAACCTGCACGCTCATCGCGAGGTCCGCGTGGTCCGGATCCCAGGCCTCTCCCGTCCGCTTCTTGGCGTACGCGCCCCAATCGATCGGATCGACGCGGAACCCGCCGTCGGGGGTGGTGCGAATCGCCGCGCGGAAATCGTCGAGGAACGACGGCTGGCCGTACGCCGCGAGGCCCATCACCTTGTACTCGTCGGAGGACCGCCGGAAACCGAGGTGCTCCGTGACGTCTTCATACATCACGCCAAGCGAGTGCGGCAGCTCCTGCGTCGCGAGAGGACGCAGCTCGCCGTCCTCGGCATGCCCCGAGAGGTACGACGTGCGCTCGCCCCGACCGTCGAGCACCATGACGCTGGCCGTGCGGTGCGGTCCGGCGAGGTAGGCCGATGCTGCGTGCGCCGCGTGATGCCCAACGAACCGAACGATCCCGGGGTCGATCCCCGGCAGCGCGGTCGCGAGGAACCTCGGCGCGCGCCGGACGTAGAGCGTGCGGAGCGGCTCCCATCCGTCCTCCGTGATGTCCGGCGCGACCGGTGGCGCGAGGGCAGGGTCGTACGAATACGCGATGGCATTGAGGTCCTCGGGCGCGAGGCCGCCCGCCTCAAGGCACCACCGCGCGGATGCGACCGGGAGCTCCCAGGTCGAGAAGGGGACAGACTCCTTGCCGTGCTTGCGCCGCGAGAAGCGCTCCTCCTCCGCCGCGGCGACGGTCTCGCCGTCCACCACCAGCGCCGCGGCAGGGTCGTGAAACACCGCGTTGATGCCCAGCACCCGAGCCAACCGACCGCCTCCCGAACGTCCGCACCCGTGCGCGCGCCTCCTCGTGAGCGGCTACCCGGGCGCCGTGTGGGACAAACCGTCGTTTTCGTGCTGCGGGGGGTTCCGCGTTCGCATGACGCGGGGGCGGACGAGCGCGGCCGCGCGGCGTGACGGCGCCGCCTGCTCCAGCAGCTCCCCGACGGCTGCTACGACGCGTTCGACGGGGACGCCGCGCAGGCACGCATGATGTCCCATCGGGCAGATGCTCTTGAAGCAGTTGCGGCACGGGACGTCCTGGTACAGCACGCGGGACGGCACGTGCCACGGAACATGCTGCGGATTCGTGTAGGCGTACAGGTCCACGACCGGCGTGCCGACCGCGGCCGCGATGTGCGCGGGTCCGGTGTTGTTCGTGACAACGGCCGACGCACGGGTCAGAAGGCCGGC
This sequence comes from Actinomycetota bacterium, assembly GCA_046729855.1. Lineage (GTDB taxonomy): Bacteria > Actinomycetota > UBA4738 > UBA4738 > HRBIN12 > DATHSY01. The sequence goes on from JBKPHM010000096.1 coordinate 8,192, forward strand.
CAGCTCGGCCAGATCCAGCGCACCGGCGAGCGACGTACCGGCGCCCGCCGCGGCGCGGACGCCGTCCGCCAGCCCGCGGTCGTCCCCGGAACCCGTGAAGACCACGCGGACGCCCTGCCGCTCGAGGCGTCGGGCGATCTCTGCGAACCGTTCGGCCGGGTACCTCCGGGACGGTGCGTTCGCGCCGGGATGGATCGCGACCCACGGACGCTCGCCGTCTAGCCGCAGGTCGCCGAGGACCCGGTCGACGCGGGCGCGCGCGTCGGTGGGCACCGCCAGTGAGAGCCGCTCGTCGTCCGCCGTACGTCCGAGCGACGCCACGAGGTCGAGCTGTCGCCGGACCTCGTGGCGGATCCCGGCCACGGGCTCGGGGTCGGGGATCCAGTCCGTCAGCAGCGCGTACGGGTTCTCGCGGCAGTGCGCCGCCCGCATCGGGATCCCGGCGAGCCAGCACGTCAGCGCCGCGGGGAGCGGGCTCTGCGTGAACACGGTGAAGATCACGGCGCCGTCGAACCCAGCCGCGGCGAGCCGGTCGGTCGTCGAGCGATCCGTCGCAGGTCCGGCGCGCTGACCGTGCTTCATCCACGGCGCGTCGTAGACGATCGTCGCGTCGACGTCGGGGACGAGCGCGGCGACGCGCGACCCGGCCGTCGACGTCAGGAGCGTGACGCGCGTTCCGGGCACCGAGCGGAGGGCGCGCAACGCCGGCGTGGTCATCAGGACGTCGCCGACCCCGTCGAGCCGGACGGCGAGGATCCGTCGCGCGCCGTCCCAGCCGGCCGTCCTCACGTCATCACGGCCACGACGTCTCCCCCATCGGGATCACCATGACCTCGGGGATCACGGTTTCGTCCGGCTGCGTAAGGACGAACCGGACCGTCTCGGCGACGTTGCGCGGATCCTGCAACACGGCGGGATCGAGGTCCGGGAACCGATCCAGCAGGAACGGCGTCCGCATCCCGCCGGCGACGACGGCCGTGACCTTGATGCCGAGCGGGCGGGCTTCGGTGTGCAACGCGTGGCTGAACCCGAGCAGTCCCCATTTGGTGGCGTGGTAGGCCGACGCGTTCGGCCACGCGCGCTTGGCCGCGGTAGAGACGACGTTGACGATGTGGCCGCCGCCGCGCTCGCGCATGAGCGGGAACACGGCGCGCGACATCACGACGGGGCCGCGGAGGTTCACGCCGAGGATCCGGTCCCAGTCCTTGAGCGAGAGCTCCTCGAACGGCGCCGTCACATCGACCCCGGCGTTGTTCACGAGGACGTCGAGACCGCCGCAGCGGCGACCGACGGCGGCGACGACGTCCGAGGCCGAGGAAGCGTCCGTGACGTCCAGCGCGACGGCCTCGACCTCGCCGCCCGCGTCCCTGAGCCCGCGCGCCGTATGCTCCGCGAGGTCGACCCGGACATCTCCGGCGACGACCCGCGCGCCGGCGTTGGCGAGGGTCCGCACGATCGCCCTACCGAGGCCGCGTGCGCCGCCGGTGACCAGCACGACACGACCGGACACCGACGACTCGCCCCTGGGCGAGCCGGTCGGCTGGAGGGTCCGCTCGACCGCCGCTGACATCGTCCTCCCGTCCCGAGTGCGGGCGCGCCCCTGCGTCATCCGGCCAGCGCGCGGCTTCCGGCGTCCATCTCGGTGTCGACCGGCGCGGCGCGGGCGACCTCCTCGGTCCACCGGCGGGCGAACAGCCGTTCCTCGATCAGCTCGCACATCGTGTGAACGACCAGGAGCTGGACCTCCTGGATCCGCTGCGTGTCCTCGATCGGAACGACGACCGGCACATCCGCGATCCTGCGCGCGTGCCCGCCGTCGCGCCCGAGTAGCGCCACGGACCGAGCGCCGCGCTCACGCGCCGCCTCGAGCGCGCGAACCACGTTCCGCGATCGCCCGCTCGTGCTGAGGACGGCAACGACGTCGTCGGGACGAGCGAGGGCCTCGATCTGTCGCGCGAACACCTCGTCGAAGCAACCATCGTTCGCCCACGCGGTCAGCACCGCCGTGTCGGCCGTGAGCGCGATCGCGGGGAGGCCGGGACGATCGGGCCGACGGAAACGCCCGACGAGCTCGGTCGCGAAATGCTGTGACTCGGCCGCGCTCCCCCCGTTCCCGCAGACCAGGATCTTCCCGCCGCGCCCGAGGGACGCCACCATCGCCTCGACGGCCGCGAGCACCGAGCTCGGCACCAGCCGCCTGGACTCCTCGAACGCCGCGATCGCATCGCCGAACCGGCCTTCGATGGCGACGAGCTCGTCGGCGTCCTCGGGACGGTGGAGGCCGCCGGAGGTGAGCAGCCGCTCGTACAGCGCGGCCATCTCGTTGGCGACGATCCGCCACGTGAACAGGTCCTTCGCCCGGTTGATCGCCTGCCGACGGAACACGGCGAGCAGTCGCGGGTGCCCGAAGAGATGGTGGAGCCGCTCGGCGAGGAGGTCGGGCGCGTTCGGTGGCACGAGGTACCCGCACTCGCCATCACGGACCGTGAATTTGATGCCACCAACGTTCGAGCCGACGACGGGCGTACCGCACGCCATCGCCTCGATCGGGGTGATCCCGAAGGGCTCGTACCACGGCGTCGTGACGAACACGTCGGCCGCAGAGAAGTAGTACTTCAGCCGGTCGCGCGCGACGGGCCCGACGAACTCCACCCGATCGGCGACGTTCTCCTCGTGGGCGATCCCGCGGAGCCGCGCGATCTCGGGCGAGGCGTCCGGGTCGCCGGTCTCGCCGCCGACCACGATCAGCCGGGCCGACGTTGCGCGCTGCTGCACGAGACGCGCGAACCCGCGCACCGTGTTGTCGACACCCTTGCGCGGGACCATCCGCCCGACGTGGAGGATGATGTGCTCGCGTAGCGGGATGCCGAGCGCCGCGCGCGCCAGGTCCTTGCTGATCGGCGACAGCTCGCGCGGGTCGAACCCTGCCGGGATGATCGAGATCTTCGCGGGATCCGCGTTGTAGAAGCGGATCAGGTCCTCCTCCTCCTGGGGGCATTCGGCGACGATGTGGTCGGTCTCGCGGATGACCCGCTCCTCGATCTCGAAGCGCTCGTCCGGGAACCGGTCGGCGTCGCCCTGGTACCGCCGACGCACGCGGCCAAGCGCGTGGAACGTGACCACGAACGGCACGCCGAGCATCTGCTTCAGCTCACACGCGACGAGCCCGGACATCCAGAAGTTCGCGTGTGCGAGGTCGTACCGACGCGCCTGCCGCCGAGCGAACAGCACGACCTGCCCGGCGAACTCCGCCATGAACGGGAGCAAATCTTCCTTCGGGACCGGCTCGGGCGGCCCCGCGGGCACGTTGACGATCCGGACGCCGTCGAGCCACTCGGCGACCTCCGGCATCGCGGGACTGTCCCGCCGCGTGAAGACATCGACGTCATAACCGATCCGGACCAGATGTCGGGCCAGCTGCCCGACATAGACGTTTTGGCCACCGGCGTCGACCCCGCCCAGGACGGCGAGCGGCGACGCGTGTTCGCTAATGAGGGCGATCCGGCGGGTCAAGCACCGTCCTTCTGTGTTACGACCCCGGCTGGGGTTCTCTGGCCCGTTCGGTACCCGGCAGGGTCCCGCGCAAACGGCGCCGCAGCCATCGGCGCGGTATGGGCGCGCGCTACTCGATCGTCGAGCCCGTGGGGCGTCGACCGGGCGCGTCGCGATGCCCCGCCGCGGCCATCGCGCTCACCTTAGTCCTTGGCGTCGGACGCCAGCTTCCGGCCGACCCGCCCGGCCCTCGCCGCCTCACCGCTCGTTCGTCACGTCGCGCACGGCGTCCTTCGCCTTTCCGGCGGCGTCCTTGACGTGACCCTTCGCTTGCTTGCCGTGCCCACGCAGCCGGTCGGCCTCGCCCTCGCGCTCCATCCGTTCGTCGTCGGTCGCGTCGCCAACCGCCTCCTTGACGCGGCCCTTCGTCTCCTCCCAGCGCCCCTCGGCGCGGTCGCGCTTGGCATCGCTCATCGTCTGCCTCCTTGTGTCCTTGACGTGTCGTTCGCAGTCCCGGGCATCCATATGGTTCTTCCCACGGGAGAGGCTTCGTGAACGTCGGCTGCTTCCGCGAAGTCGGGAGCCCGGGATATCCTCGAACACCGGTGCGGATGACGATCCCGTCCTGCTGGAGGTGACGCGCCCGACCATGGAGGAAGAGGACATCACCATGCTCCCGGAGGAGCGCGAGGCGCTGTACCGGGAGCTATTCGCGCGGACGCTGGATGCCATCCTGGTTGCGGACGAACAGGGGCGCTGGCTCGACGTGAACGAGGGAGCGCTGGCACTGCTCGGCTACCGGCGTGACGACCTGCTCGCCGCCGACGTGGCGGGGGTTGTCGTCGCCGGCGATCGGTGGATCGGCGACGTACTCGGGGCCGACGGCGAGTGGCGGGGCGACGTCGAGCTCCGCCGCAACGACGGAATAACCGTGCACGCCGAAGGACGGGCCCTCGTCCTGCGCGACGCGATGCCGCGTCTGATCGCCGTCGTCCTGCGCCAGCCAGCGTCGCGCCGACCGGGCTCCCTCGTCGAGGCCGAGTTCAGCGCAATCGTGGAGGGCTCGTACGACGCGATCTTCAGCAAGACGCTCGACGGCGTCATCCGGTCCTGGAACCCCGGCGCGGAGCGGATCTACGGCTACACACCGGAGGAGGTCATCGGCCGGCACGTCTCGATGCTCGCGCCGCCGGACCGCAAGCACGAGATCACGGAGATCATGGACCGACTCCGTCGCGGCGAACGCGTCCGCGATCTTCGGACGAAACGCGTCACGCGGGCCGGCGAAGTGGTCGACATCTGGCTGTCGATCTCTCCTGTCCGGGACCCCGACGGCCACATCGTCGGTGCGGCGACGATCGCGCGCGACATCACAGATCACGTCCGCATCGAGGAGGAGCTCCGCACGGCTCGCGACCAGCTGAGCATCATCACGCGCGCGAGCGCCGACGGCCTCACGATCCAGGACGCATCGGGACGCGTGGTGTACGCGAACGACGCGTCGGCCCGGCTCTCGGGATACCCCGACGCGGCGTCGTTCCTATCGGCGCCCGTCGACGAGGTTCTTGCCCGGTTCGAGCTGTTCGACGAGGAGGGCCAGCCGGTCGCGTCGGATCGGCTCCCAGGCCGGCGCGTGTTGAGCGGCGAGCCGCAGGCCGAGGCGATGCTTCGCGTCCGCGATGTCGAGGCCGGGGTGGAGACGTGGCGGCTTGTTCGCGCCTCGCCCCTGCTCGACGAGCACGCACGCGTCCGGTATGTGGTGAACGTCTTCCATGACGTCACCGCGCAGAAGCGCGCGGAAGAGCAGCTCCGGTTCCAGGCCGTCCTGCTGGAGACGCAGGCCGAGGCCTCCGACGAGGGGATCCTCATCGTCTCCACACGGGGCGACGTGATCTCGACCAACCGGCGGTTCGCCGAGATGTGGCGGGTCCCGGACGAGCTTGCGCAAGGCGATGCGAGCGAGGGCATCCTTGCTCACCTCGCAGCGGCCCTCGTCGACCCGGACACGCTCATGGGATCGATCGGCTCCCGATGGGACGACCCGCGCGAAGCACGCGACGACCTCCTCTTGCGCGACGGCCGGACCTTCGAGCGGTACACGAAGCCCCTACAGGACGCAGGCGAGCGACTCTACGGGCGCATCGTGTTCTTCCGCGACGTCACGGAGGAGCGCCGACGAGAGGGTCGCCAGCGGTTCGTCGCCGAGGCCAGCCGCGAGCTCATGGTCACGCTCGACTACGAGGGGACGATCTCGCGCATCGCCCAGATGGCCGTGCCCGCGCTCGCCGACTGGTGCGCCGTCGACATCGTCGAGCGGGGCGGGTCGGTGCGACAGCTTGCTGTCGCGCACCTCGACCCAACGACGATCGAATGGGCGAAGGCGTTTCCGGAGCGGTTCCGGGTCGACCTCGACGCGCAGCAGGGCATCGGTGCGGTCGTACGGACCGGCCGTCCCGAGCTGTACCCCGTCGTGTCGCCGGACATGACAGACGCCGTGGCGCGGACGCCCGAGCAGCTGGAGGCGATCCGGGCCCTTCGGATGCACTCGCTGATGATCGTCCCGTTGATCGCGCGCGGTCGCACGCTCGGCGCGATGACGTTCGTCTGTGCCGAGTCCGGCCGGAGCTACGATGAGGCAGACCTCCGCCTGGCCGAGGACATCGCGGCCCGCGCGGCCCTCGCCCTCGACAACGCGCGCCTGTACCGGGAGCGCGACAGGGTAGCGAACACGCTGCAGCAGAGCATGCTGCCCGGTCCGCTGCCCGAAATCGCCGGACTCGAGCTCTCCGCCCGGTACCGCGCCGCGGGTGAGGGGATCGACGTCGGCGGCGATTTCTACGACGTCTTCGAGTCCGGCGCCGACACGTGGTCCTTCGTGATCGGTGACGTGTGCGGGAAGGGGCCGACGGCCGCGACGCTCACCTCCGCTGCGCGCTACACCGTGCGTACGGCCGCGATGCGCTCGCGCCGGCCGAGCAACGTCTTGCGGACCCTCAACGCCGCGCTGCAACGGCACGTCGAGGAGCCGTGGTTCTGTACGGTGTGCTACGCGCGTCTGCGACGCACGCAGGATGGCATTCGGCTCACGGTCAGCTCCGGCGGCCACCCGCTGCCCATCGTCCTGCGAGGCGACGGGTCGATCGAGAGCGTGGGCCGGCCCGGCACACTGCTCGGCGTCTTCGACCACGTCGACGTCGCCGACGTCGTCGTCGATCTCCGTCCTGGGGACACGATCGTGTTCTTCACCGACGGAGTGACCGACGAGCGGCGCGACGGTGTGGCGTTCGGCGACGAGCGCCTGGTACAGGTGATCCGCGACGCCGCGGGTCGGTCGACCGACGAGCTCGCCGAGGCGATCGAGTCGGCCGTGTGCGCCTTCGCCGAGGAACCGACGGACGACATCGCGCTGTTGATCGCGCGGGTGGTGTCGCCGACGTGAACGTGGAGATCGAGCGACGCGACCGGACGGCCGTCGTCGGGCTCTCGGGTGAGCTCGACCTCGCGTCCGCGTCCGCGCTCGAGGCCTCGCTGCGCCAGTGCGAGGACGGCGTCCAGACGATTCTGCTCGACCTGCGTGGGCTCTCGTTCATGGACTCGAGCGGGCTTCGCGTCATCCTCGCAGCGGACTCCCGAGCGCGCAGCCGCGGGGGCCGGCTGGTCCTGGTTCCGGGTCGGCCGGGTGTTCAACGGGTCTTCGAGGTGACCTTGCTCGACAGGCAGCTCGAGTTCGTCGACGATCCCTCCAAAGCGTGACGGTCGACGGATACCACGTCGCCGCGCGGTTCGGGTCCGATCCGTCGGCCGTGCTCGAGGCGAGAGGGGCGCTCGAGGCGATCCGCGACGCGGTGCCCGACGACGTGTTCGACGATACGCGGCTGCTCGTCAGCGAGCTCGTCACCAACAGCGTCAGGCACACCGGTCGCGGTCTGCAGGCGCCGATCGAGCTGTCGGTCCTCGTGACGGCCGGCAGCGTGCATGTCGAGATCTCGGATCGAGGCCCCGGATTCGCGGCCCCCGAGCCGCGCGCGCCCACCAGCGTGGAGGCTTCGGGTTGGGGACTGTACCTGGTCGACCGGCTCGCGGACCGGTGGGGCACGCGATCGGCGGACGGCGGGTCGTGCGTCTGGTTTGAGATCGACGTCCCGGCCCGAGGCCGCTGATTGGCGCCCTCGCCCTTCGGGTAGGCACCAATTAGGTCGACCGTGGATTGCCGGCGGAGCCGGAACACGGGAGACGGAGACGGCCGAGGGAAGGAGTCCCGACATGGAGCCGTGGGTATGGGTCCTGATCGCCATCGTCGGCGTGCTGCTCCTGTTCATGCTGTTCCGCGGAGTGGGAAGGCCCGCCGGTGCGGGCGGCCGGCGAACCGTCGTGGTCCGACGGCCGGGATGGCGCCGGCGCTGACCTGATGCAGGCCTGATGCACGAAGGCAGCCGGGACCCGGCGACGCCGTGGTTCGACGCGGCGCAAGACCGGGTCCCGGACTCGCCGCGCGGCAGGCTCGATCCGGACCACCCGCTCCGCAGAGCGCTCCGGGCGCTGTCGTATCCGGCATCGAGCCAGGACATCTCTCGCGCAATGTCCGAGCGCGCTGGCGTTACACCGGATCAGCTGGAGTGGTTATCGTCGTCGTTGCCCGTCGGTGAGTACGGCTCCGACGACGAGGTCATCGATGCGCTCGGACGGTGGGGTGCGGCGCCGCCCGGCACCGATCGTCCGTTCTAGCCCGGCTCCCGGCGGCGCGCCTCGGCTGCGGCCTCTTCCGGGTACTCGACGACGGTGCGTTCGTCATGGAGCGGCCGGCCGGTGGTGGTCGGCTCCCGCCCGGGACGCGGGCTCTCGAGGCCCGACAGGCCGAAGATCATCGCCACGACGCCGCCGCCGAAGATCGCGCCGGCGATCGTCGCCGCCCACATCGCGGGTGTGCCGACGCCCCAGACGATCGCGCCGGCGACGGCAGCGACGATTGCACCCGTGATCGCACCGAGCGCGAGCCCGATCGCCACGCGGCGCCCCGCCCGGCGCTCGAACCGGCGCTCGTTACGGTCGGTGTCCTCGATGTGATCCATCGCGGGGAGGTTCCCCGCCATCGCCACGATGCAAACCCACTCGTTCCAGGCGAGCGGTCCGCGCGCGACGTGGCGTTTCCCTTGTTACACGTCCGGGTAACCGCCAGGCCATGAACCGGTGTTCGGGATGCGGCTCGCTCCGCGTGATCGTCACGATCGACGGCGACCACGGGTATTGCACGCGGTGCCGGCGCCGGCTGTCTGCGGAGGACATCCGGCCGCCGTTCGTTCGCGCCGTCGCATTGGGCGATCGCCGCTCCGGCGATCCCGACCCGCACCCGGCGGCCTGAGTCGGCAGCCTCATCAGCCGACCGCGCGCGGGGAGGCGCGGACCGTCGCGCGCTGATCGCTCCGGATCGCCTCGAACAGCTCCTCGACGGCCCACGTCGGGACGACCTGGTCGTTCGATTGCGCATATAGCAGCAGGCTGAGGACCCTCCGCGCGCCATGCTGACGCGCCCGCCGCAGCAGGTAGTCCCAGTCGAGCTCGGGGCTGTTCGCGATGATCGCAAGGGCGTCGTACCAGTACCGCGGGGTGTCCTCGCCGGAGGCGATCGCCTTCATGACGAGCACGTCCTCCGGCGGCGCCACGGGGATCGTCCGTCCCCGGAAGTCGGCCAGCACCGCTCGGCGGATCATCTCGTCATCCACCAGGATGTCCCTGGTCGACCGGAAGATGATGTCGACGAGAACGTCGTCCTTGAACGCCTTGTAGAGCCAGTGTGGGTAGGCCTCGCTCGTATCGAACCCGGCCTCGCCGAGCGCGTCGAGCACCTTCCCCGCGTTCTCCGGCCTCACGAAGAAGTCGATGTCGTGTGTCCATCGCGCGCGGCCCCACACCGACGACGCGATCGCGCCGATCGACATGTACGGCACGCCCAGGCGATCGATCACGTCGTGCGCCTCGTCGAGGATTCGCAGGAACGCCTCCTCGTCCCCTCGTTCGGAGGGTGCCGGTGCGGCCGGTCGACCGGGCGTCACCATGTCGTCCTCCTCGCTCGGATCAGGCGCCGGTATCTACCCGACCGTTTCCGCGGCGAACCCCGGCTAGCCGGACCGGCGGCGCGGCTCGTCGAAGCGGACCCTGACGTCCTGCGGCGGCGTACGCTCCTGCTCCTTCGCCTGTCCCGCGAACGAGCGCTCGTCCGCCTCTCGGAGCGGGGGGTTCGTGATGCTGCGCGGCCACAGGCGCCGCTTCAAGACGACGTTGACCTCGGCCGCGAAGAGCGTGACCTGCGACGCGAGGTACAGCCACGACAGCAGACCGATCACGACGGCGAACGTCCCATACGTGCGGTCGGCGCCCTGGATCCGGCTGGCTACGAACCACTGACCGACGATGAGCAGCACGGTCCACGCAGCTGCGGCCAGGACGGCGCCGGGGGCGACGTCGCGCCACGAGACGTCGGCCGTCGTGAGGATCCGGAACGCCGCGGCGAACAGCACGAGGTTCACGACGAACGCGCCCAGGACCGCGGCGATCTGGGGCACCGAGACGCCGGCGCCCGCTAGGCCGATCCCCGTGAGGTACCCGGACGGCACGAGAAAGGCGGCCGCGACCACGAGCGTCAACAGCCCTCGAAGCGTGCGCTTCAGCATGTTCGGCCGCGAGACCTTCGGAACGTCCCAGATCGAGTTCATCGCGTTCTGCGCCGCGTTCACGACCCCGAGACCGGCCCAGAGCGCGCCGACAAGACCGACCGTCAGGGCGAACCAGCTCCCCGACAGCGACCGCGTCTGAAGCTGCCCGCCGATGACTGGGAACTGCTGGAGCGCTGAGTCCTCGATGCTCTGCCGAAGCTCCGCATCGTTGCCGAGCACGAACCCGAGGATCGTCGTGAGGGCGAGCATCAGCGGGAAGATCGAGAAGAACCCGTAGTACGCGAAGAGTGCCGCCAGGCTGCCGGCGTCGTCGTCGCCGAACTTCTTCACCACCGCGAGCGGGAACGACGTTGCCGGAAACCGAGCCTGCACGTCGTCCACCCAGCGGACCGATCGCTCGACGGGGCTGCCGTGCCGGCGCTGCCGCTCGGCCTCTGCGTTCGCCTCGTCCACGGAACTCGGCTCGTCGTTTGGCTCGTTCGGGGACCGCGATGCCGCCGCCACGACGCACCTCCCGCCGCTCTTTCGGTACGGACCGCGATGCGGAACGCTCATTCCCCGCGCACCGGCTTCACAAACGGGCGGTTCGGGTCGCCGCGCGCCGCCGGCGGGACGGGGCTCCGGCCGCCGCGTCGGCGGCGGCCGGAGCGGGGGGGCCTTCGCGATGCTCGATCGAGCGTCGCACCGGGACGTCCCGGGGCGCCCTTCACATCGCGTCCGGTCCATTCCCCAGCCTACGCGGGCCGAAACGCCCCGCGGCGCAACTTTTTCCGGGCTTCCTTGGGCGGCCGTTCGTCGGGTGCGCCTTGCGGCGCTTGCCCTCAGGCCGCCCTGCGGAAGCGTCTCTGCTGGCGAGCGGCGCGCCGGCGAGCGGCGACCTGTCGGTGCATCTCCTTGTCCTCGCACTCGGGGCACAGACCGATCGGCGAGGTACTCCGCGCACCGCACAGGGTGCACGCCGTGAACAGGAGCCTCATGCGGGCAAACCTCCCTGGCCGGCGCGGCCGTCGCATCTCATGGCGCCAGACCCATACCCACGTTGGCTCGTCGCGAGTCGGCCGCGCGTCGTTTGCCGCGCGATCGCGCCGGATATCTGGGGCCCATGTCGGCCCATCGAGCGGGTAGGCCGAGCGTGGAGGCGTGGCGCACGACCACGAGAGTCTCGCGCCCCACGCTCCGAGACGATCGCGTCCGTGACGGACCGGCCTGACGGCTCCTCCGTGCGGGCCGACATGCCACGCGACGTGCTCGTCCTGCGCGCCTTGCACCTCGGCGACCTGCTCCGGGCTGTGCCGGCGTTCCGCGCGATGCGGGCGGCGTGGCCCGATGCGAGGATCCGCCTGATCGGGCTCCCGTGGTCGCACGCGCTCGTGGCCCGGTTACCCGGATACCTCGACGATGCCTTGGAATTCCCAGGGTGGCCCGGCATCCCCGAATGCCCGTTCGACGCCGTGCGCACGAGCGAGTTCGTGCAAGGCGCGAGGGCGGCGCCCGCCGATCTCGCGGTCCAGCTGCACGGCAGCGGGCACCACACGAACGCATTCGTCGCCCTTCTCGGGGCGCGACGCATGGCCGGCACGTTCCTCCCTGGCGATCCCTGTCCAGACCCCGAGACGTTCGTCGTGCACGACGAGAGCCTGTCCGAGGTCAGACGATGCCTGGCCGTCCTCGCGCGTGTCGGCGTCCGACCCGCCGGCGAGCACCTCGAGCTTCGGGTCCTCGGCGACGACGAGCGAGCGGCCGAGGCGGCGCTTGAGGACGTGGGGGCGCCACCCGCGGACCGTGACGGGTTCGTGATCGTCCACGCCGGCGGGCGGTCCTCGCGGCGCTGGCCGGCCGCCCAATTCGCCGTCGTCGCCGACGCGCTCGAACGGGACGTGCCGGTCGTGCTCACCGGGATGTCAGACGAGCGCGCCGTCGCAGACGAGGTCGTCGCGCGCATGAGCGGTCGAGCGATCGACCTGGTCGGAAGGACGTCGCTGGGCGCCTTGTTCGCGCTCGTCCGCCGCGCACGCGTCGTGGTGTGCAACGACACCGGCGTCTCCCACGTGGCGGACGCTCTCGGCGTCCCCAGCGTCGTCCTTTACACAACGTCCGGACCCGCCCGGTGGGCGCCGGTCGACACCCGGCTGCACCGGGTCGTCCGCGCGGATGCAGCGGAGGCCGCGGACGTGATCTCCGAGGCTCTCGAGCTCATCAGCTCGCCGAGCGGATCTGCTCGATGATGCCGGTCGTCGACGTGTCGTGCACGTATCCGAGGATCACGACGCGGCCGCCCAGGCGTTCGACGACCTCGTGCTCGGGAAGCATCTCCGCGATGTAATCGCCGCCCTTGACGAACACGTCGGGGCCGATCCGTTCGATCAGGGCCGCCGGGGTGTCCTCCTCGAACGGCACGATGTGGTCCACGCACGAAAGCGCCGCCAGGACGTCGGCGCGGTCCTCGAGCCGGTTGATCGGACGCTCGGGTCCCTTCAATCGCCTCATGCTCGCGTCGGAGTTGAGCCCGACGATCAGAACGTCGCCGAGCGTCTTCGCCTGGTTGAGGTACGTCACGTGACCGCGGTGCAGGATGTCGAAGCAGCCGTTCGTGAAGACGATCGTCTTCCCGTCCGCCCGGTACCCCTCCGCGAGCGTGGCCGCCGCGTCGCGGTCGGCCACGACGCGTTCGGACGAGCCGAGCCGTTGCGCGATCTGGCGCCACGAACATGCCGTGGTCCCATCCGACTCGACGACGACCGATGCCGCGACCGAGGCGAGCTCGACGGCGGTGACGGCGTCCGCCCCCGCGGCGAGCGAGATCGCGAGCGTCGCGGTGAACGTGTCGCCGGCGCCCGCGGCCCTCGAGCTCGCGGCCGGGCGAGCGAAGGTCCGGTACGCGTCTCGGCCGGCCTCGAGCAGGGCGGCGCCCTCGGCGTCCAGCGTGACGACGGTCATGCGCGCCCCCGTCAGCGCCTGGAGCGCGTCTGCGCACGCGGCCACGGCCTCGAATCGCCCGTCGCCGACGTCGCCCAGCCCGAGGAGCCGCGCGGCCTCGGCGAAGTTCGGCGTGGCGGCCGTGACCCCGACGCTGCGGAAGCGTCCGGGGTCCTTCGCGTCGACCACGAGGACGCGCGGCGCCGAGCCCTGGAGCCGGCCGAGCGCGTCGATGACGGCCGGCGTGAGGATCCCATAGCCGTAGTCCGAGACGATCACCGCGTCGGGGGGGGGCGGCCCCCCCCCCCCCCCCGCCCCCCCCACCGCCCCGCGG
>JBKPHM010000097.1:0-10503 GCA_046729855.1 Actinomycetota bacterium
ATAGATGATCAGGCGATCTCCAGCATCCTCGACGACGCGAACGGGGTAAAGCAGCTGGGGCGTTCCCCGCCAGACTTCTCGTCTCATGACCACATCGCCGTGCCGGAGGTTCACGCTGCAAACGTACCTGTTCTCGTCAGCGCTCCGATGCAGCGGTCCAGCGCCTTATTGCGCCTACGACGTGTCCCGAGCTTGTCAGGCTGACACATAGGCTGAGGCCTGTAGGCGCACCATCGCGGTCGGGGGATAGACGTCCCTTGTGCGTGACCAGCCGGGCCTGAGTCAGGGACCATGCAAGCCGCGTAGGCCGGGGCGGGTGGACGGTCTACCGCTCTTCTTTGACTGTCCGCACGACCCGATACAGACGCCAGCGGTCGGGGACGCCCTTCAGCTCATGCTCACCCGCGTCCTCGAACGTCAGGCCGGATCCTGCCGTCAGGTCCCTCACGGTCTGAGTTGCCAGGACCTCGGAGGGACGGGCTATCGCTGCGACACGGGAACCAATGACGACCGCGATCCCTCCGGACTTGCCTGCGACGGTCGTGACCTCCCCAGTATGCAGACCTGCCCGTACCTCGATCCCGAGCCCTCGTACTGCCGTCACGATGGATGTTGCGCACGTCGCGGCCCGTGCTGGGCCATCGAAGGTTGCGTAGAAGCCGTCCCCGGCCGTGTCGACCTCGCTCCCTCGAAACGCGGCCAGGTGCTCGCGCACCAGCGCATGGTGTCGCTCGACCACGTCCTTCCAGCCCCGATCGCCCAGCGCCGCAGCACGTTCGGTCGAGTCGACGATGTCCGTAAACAGCACCGTGGCCAGCACGCGGTCGAACACCGCGTCCTGCCGGCGGACGCCTTGAGGAGGACTCCGATCTCACGGAGGATGGCGTCGCCTCGCCCGTACCAACGCCACCAGCCCGTGTCTGCCGGATCGTCCTCCTCACCGATCTGCGCGACGGCCGGTCCCCGGAGCCTCTGAGTGGGTCAAGATTCGCTCCATGAGCCTCACCCTCGATGCTTCCGTTGCGGGAGACCCGTGGAGCATGCTGGCTCGACATGTGATCGGTGCATGCGCGTGACTGCAAGAGTCATCGGCGCTCGCGCAGCGCGTGCGGGATCGTCGCGCCGGTCGTCGCGTGATCGCTGGCCCGGCACAGCGAACGGGTGCTCGACGCGCGGGCTAGAAGGCCTACCGGCGGTTCGCGAAGGACTTCAAAGCGACGGCCAAGAGGGGTGCGGGTGCCGCCACCGGGGGCGCGCATCTCTTCGGCCCTCAAGGGGCAAGCAGCGCGGCAGGAACAAAGCCCCAGATCCTGCTCTTCAGCTCGGGGTCACCCGCACCCAAGATCCATGCTCCCAAGGAGGAGGCGCCAGGTCCAGATTCCGGTTGACTTTCATCCGTAGTGCTCGGCGTCGCGAGAGAGCGCCCGACTCGCCGCGGCGAGGAACGCTCGATTCCCGTGTTTGAGCTCGGGTCGGCGCACGGAGCGACGGAGCACTCTCACCTGGTGACGGAGCACGACGTTCTCGAGCTGAGCTGGGACACGCTTCCCCTGCCCGGTGAGGGCTCCGACGAGTCGAACGAGGACGAAGTAGACCAAGGATCGCAAGGCGCGAGGGATGTTACCTGCCCGGCGCCGATCAAGTGCCGAACCGGGTTTTGGATCCACACACGCAAGACTCGCCTTGATGAGGAGGGCACAATGACGGGCGGCCGTACTTTCGACGGGCTGACAATTCCGGCTTGCAATCGGCTCGCCACCTTTCGGCGCGCTCGAAGAGACGTTCGCGAAAGCCAGCGACCTGCGTTCAGGACAAAGGAATGGTCGCCGACGCCTCCCAGGTGTTACACGAAGTAAGCTCTCCGAGCTCGCACGTGCCCTCTGTCGCGACAGTGAATACGGGAATCGCTTTACCGTCGACAAACGAGACGCCGAAGTAGTCGCCGGCGAAGTAGCCGTCCCGCCTCAGCGGCAACCACGTGTTCTTGAATGGCCCGGCCAGCTGAAGCGGGGTCGTCCACGTTGAACCGCCATCCGTTGACCAGACGAACCCGACGGACAGCTCGCACGTTTCCACGGTGCAGTCTGCCATCGGATAGAAGTAGTACAGGATGGCGATGTTTGCTGATTCACCAGAAGTCGTGGGGTCGACCGCGATGGCCGGCAGGAAGTGATCGACCGAGCTCGCCCGGGCATCGATCGGGATGCGGGCAACGGGGGACCAGTGGCGTCCGTCGGTCGTGGTGCTCATTACGATGTCGTTCTGCGCGCAGTCTCGACGGAAACGGCAGTCGGGCCAGACGACGAAGACCTTCCCCAATGCATCGATATCCGCCGAGATGGCGGGCGGCTCGGTCGACATGGTGAGGCCACCACCCGCCTGGCTCGCCCGAACGTCTCGGATCGCCAATGGGCCGGAGTAATCCGTCCCGTGTCCCTGGAAGCTCCGGCCACCGTCCGTCGAAATGAAGGCATCGATGCGCGTCGGGCAGCATTGATCGATAGGCATGATGACCGTACCGTCGGGCTGGACGAGTGGCTGGCCGTTCAAGACCCAGGTGTCCCTCCGAATGTCGGCCTTGGTCCATGTGAGCCCACCATCTGTCGACGTGCTCATATGCAGCCGAAGGTGATGAGCCTCATCATCCCACTGCGTGTAGCAGTGGCCGTAGTACGGACTCGTCGGCGTGTTGTCGCATGTGATCCAGTCCTTGTCGAACCACTGCGAAGGCTTGGGACGAGACACAATGACGGGGTCGCCAAACGTCTGAGCTCCATCCGTCGAGCGACTGACGAAGACGCTGCTCGAGTTGCGGCAGTCAGGGATGCCGAGCCCTGCGATCAGCCATACGTCGTGCTTGGCGTCGTACGCGACGACCGGGTCCGTCGTCCGCTTCCAGGGGCCGCGAGGCGTCGCGTGAACAGTCGTCCCGGGCAGCATCCCGTCCGTCCACGTCTCCCCGGTGTCGCCCGAGATGGACCAGCCGAGGTTCGACGCGCCGCATGTGTGGGCGCGTCCCACCTGAAACGATGCTACGACGGTCGATCCGTCCGACGCGGTGTCCGGCTCGGCCTCCGTCCTGTGGAACGTGTTGGGGTTTGTGTACGGATCCTCGCTCACGACCGCAAGCGCCGGACCCGTTTGAGAACGTGCGATTCCCGGGTCAGCGACTTGTCCCATGAGCACGGCAAGTAGAACACCAAAACCAGCCACGGCAGGCGCCTGACCTCTCCGCATCACTCTCCCCTTCAGACGCAGCGTGCAATCACCAATGTAGCTAGGAGGCCGAGACGATGCCACCCGCCGGAGGTTACGTCAGTCAATACCTCTGCATCCGATGGGAGCGCACCGTGGTGGACTAGCGTCCTCTCGGTGTCAGGGTGTTCACGCAGGAAGATCTCGAGCCTGGCTCGGGGTAGCCTCCGCCGGACGGACTGCCTTCGTCGGTGAGGGTTCATGGGCGATTCACCGCCACGATGACGTTCCGGTAGAGCGCATGGATGAAACCGCGGTGCTCAGCCGCCGAGAACTGCTGGCGGTGCGAGGCCGCGATCGACACCCGGTCATGTCCGAGAACGCTTGAAGCTGAGAGCGGATGTTCGCGATGGCCTGCTCCTTCGCGAGTCGCTGAAGGTCCCTCCAACCCGCTTCGGCGAGGCTGCTCGCGTATCCCTCCGCCGTGTCCCTCGAGGCATGGGCATGGGCGGGCGCGACGGGCGATGGGGGCGGCCGGCACGGGCTTTGCTGGGTCCACACGCCGATCCGAGCAGCAGCAGGATCGCGAGAGCGCCCCGCATGCGGGCCACGCCATTCGGCGGTCCTCCGATCGCCAACTGAGCATGCTCGCCCTCCCTCCACGTTCCGTCACCTCCAAGACAGGCGGGAGGGGGATTCGAGGTTTACGCGCCGCAAAGACTAAGGACCGTCTTGTCACACGTCGGGTGTGACAACGTGGCCTCGATGTAAACGAGGGCCATCAACCATGGCCGACGCCGCGGCTGGCGGACCTAAGAGACGACCTGTCTCACGCGGTCGTTCTCGGAGTCGGCAACATAGATTGCTCCATCCGGGCCGACCGCGACTCCGGAAGGCTTGGAGAGCGAGGCCTCGAGGGCCGGCCCCCCATCGCCGGAGTAGCCGTCCGATCCGGAGCCAGCGATCGTCCGGATCATGCCGTTCGCGTCGATCATCCGGATCCGGTTGTTGAACGTGTCGGCGACGTACACGTTGCCGAAGGCATCCACATCGAGGTGCTCGGGGCCACAGAAGATCGCTTGCGTCGCTGGCACGTCCTCCCCGAAGAAACACTCGTCCCCCTCCGGCCTGCCGGGCCCCGCGACCGTCGAGATGGTTCCCTCTGCATCGATCTTCCGGATCCGGCCGTTGCTGTAGTCGATGAAGAAGACGTCGCCGAACTGATCCACCGTGACGCCGGTGACCCGTCGATCTGCGCGTCGAAAGCCGCCGGCCGAGAACCCGAACCGCGTACCAGCGATCGTAGTTATCACGCCGCGCGGATCCACCCTCCGAATCCGGCTGCCTGCGGCGATGTAGACGCTCCCTTCGAGATCCACCGCCACGTCCCAGACGTTCTGGAGTTCGGCCCTAGTTGCAGGGCCTCCATCGCCAGAGACGCCTGGATCGCCTGTGCCGGCAACCGTAGTGACACGTCCAGACGGGGCCACGCGGATCACCCGGTTGTCGATGTCCGGCCCGTCTCCTCCCCCGAGGTAGACGTTCCCCTCGAGATCGACGGCGAGGCCCGTAGTGCCGTACGTCGTGCCGAGGACGAGCCGGCCAGCCTCGCCGGCGGCGCCGATTCCTGCGACGGTGGTGATCCGGCCCGCCGCGTCGACCTTTCGAACCCGCACGTTGTAGCCGAGCCGGCCGTTGCCGAGCTCCAGGATGTAGAGATTTCCCTCGCCATCCAACGCCAGATCCACGGGGTAGTTGACGTCCGCCGACGTCGCTGGGCCACCATCTCCGGACAGCCCCGGCTCGCCGGTGCCGGCGATCGTCGTGATGATGCCGAGCCCTCCTCCGGGGACCGCCGGTCGCCGTTCGCCCACGCTCCGCAAGGCGTCGAGCGCCTTCGGCGTGATGACGATCGCAGCGAGGGCCGCGGCGAGGGCCAGCGCTCCGGCCGTGAGCCGCCGACCCCACCGGGCGCGACGACCTCGACGGAGGACCGCGTCGACGAGCCTGTCCGCCGGCGCCCCTTCGAGCGCGTCGAGGCCCTCGAGGCCCACCCTCATCCGTTCGTCAAGGGACATCTTGGGTCTCCTGGACCGTCTCGCGTTCGCGGAGCAGCTCGGCGAGCCGCTTCCGCGCCCGGTGCAGATGGACCTTCGCCGTCACCTCCGAACACCCCAACACCTCGGCGACGTCGGCGACGGACCGATCCTCGAGGTGGAACAACGCCACCGCTGCTCGCTGCGACGCGGACAGCTTCTCGATCGCGCGAACGACGTCGACGTCGATGGGCTTGGGGATCGTTGCGAAGTCGAGTTCGTGCTCAAGCTGCGGCCGGGCGCGTTCACGCTTGCTCGCCCGGACGGCCATCCGGATCCCGACCCGCCGCACCCACGCCTCCGGCCGATCGTAGTGCGAGATCCGCCCCCAGCGCGCGTAGAGCTGCACGAACGCATCCTGGGCGACATCCCGCGCGAGCTCTTTGTCGTAGACAACCAGGACGAGCGTTCGGACGAGTGCCGGGTACTCGTGCTGGAAGAACGTCGTGAAGGCCGCGTCCCGGTCCCTCACGGCGCGGGCGACCCTCTCCGTGGCGCGAATGGTGATGGCGCCCATCTTGGCGTTCCTTCTTGCCCCTGTGAAGACGCTGACGGGTGGCACCCGACCGCGAGCAACGGTTACAAGGGTAAACAGACGCCGTGTGGCGGACAGGTTTACCGATAGGGCGCCAGTAGCCACGATGAGACGGCCGGTCACTCCGTGAGAATTCGTGGATCACGCGCGGATGGGCCGCGCGAGGAGCCACACACGGAGGTGGACCGGCCATGGACAACGCTACGCACCTCGGCTTGGACGTGCACTAGGACACGATCGCCGTCGCCGTGCTGCGCCCAGGCGAAGCCGAACCCGACGAAAGAACGATCGCGAACACTCCCGAGGCTCTGCGGAGCCTGATCCGCCGCGGAAGGTTCGAGCACCCGGTCGCCTGCTACGAGGCCGGCCCGACCGGCTACGAGACCCACCGCTTGCTCAGCGGGCTCGGTGTCGCGTGCGACGTGGTCGCTCCCACGATGATCCCCCGTCGAGCCGGTGCCCGCGTCAAGACCGACCGGATCGACGCGCGCACCTCGCGCGTTTGCATCGAGCCGGCGAGCTGACCGCGATCCGCGTGCCGAGCCCTGCCGAGGAGGCGATCCGCGATCTCGTGCGTGTGCGCGAGGACATCAAGGACGACCGCCGCACGACCCAGCATCGGGTCAAGGGCTTCCTGCTGCGCCAGGGACGGCGCTATCCGGGCAGGGACAAGGGATGGAGCGACAAGTTCGACCTGTGGGCACGCGCCCAGCGCTTCGAGGAACCTGCCGCCGACGCCGCCTACCCCCACTACCTCGCCGCGCTCGACGTGCGAAGGACCCAGCTCGCCACGATCACCACCGAGATCGAGGACGCCGCTCAGCTGCCACCGCTTGCTGAGCCCGTTGCCAAGCTCCGGTGCCTGCGTGGGATCGAGACGCTCTCCGCGGTGAGCATCACCGCCGAGGTGTGCGACTTCCGACGCTTCCCCCGTGCGCCTTCTTTCATGGCCTTCACCGGCCTCGTCCCCTCCGAGCACTCGAGCGGGCCATCGGGTGCATCGTGGCTCGATCACCAAGACCGGCAACACGCACGTGCGTCGCGTGCTCGTCGAGGCAGCCTGGAGCTACCGGCACCGCCCAGCCATCGGCATCAACCTGCGCCGGCGGAGCGAGGGTCAGCCTCCCGAGGTCCTGGCCTACGCATGGGCGGCACAGTGTCGGCTCTTCTCTCGGTTCCATTCCATCGCCTCGACGAAGAACCGCAACGTCGCCGTCGTCGCGGTCGCGAGGGAGCTCTCGGGGTTCGTCTGGGGACTCATGACCAACCACCTCCAGACAGCATGAGCGAGCTTGAGGTCGAGCAGGCGCACCCTCCGGAGGGATCCTCGCGGACGCTATGCGAGTTCCGATCCGCCCCAGTTAGTCAGAGGCAGCCTCCGAGCGAACCCGTGAACTGCGGTCCCGATCCGCGAATACGAGAGTGGTCGATCGCCGCTGCCACCTGCCTGCTCGTCCTCACCCCGCACCCCGCCCGACCGCCCTGAGCAGTCGTGTTGACATTCCGTCTCATACGAGCGTCCACGGACGTGGTGTACGAACGATGCCCTGAAGGCCGTTGAAACAGAGGACCACCGAGTCATCCTCAACGAGATCTGGACTCGGGAGGACAGACGTCGCCGCGCCGTCTGCCGGGCGATGACGGGTGAATCGCGAAGTCACGGTCCGCAACCGGGCTACGCGAGATCTGGCTCGTCCATCCCGAACGACGCCGACGGCCCCGCGTTACCGCAAGAAGTCCCCGGAGATCACCCAGAACTCCATGACCACGAGCTTCCGCATGGCGCTTCCTCCTTCGCTCGACTGACGCATTGATTGTCTTCGCAAACGAGAAGTCAAACACTGATCTTCCGGCCCAATCGAGGACTTCGTTGAGCACAACGAGCGAAGCTCTGTGAGCATTTCTCAGGAGCTACATTCGAGAGAGAACATGAAGCGAGGATGGTAGTGGCCGCGCCGACGAGAACCGGGACTGCGTTTCTCTCGCTCAGCGCCGCTGGCGTATCCGGTCACTGCGCTCACGAACCTGACCTGCGTCACCGTTCCTTCGAACGAACGCCGTTTCGCCGACGAGCACGGACCCACGACGCCACGACGATCGCTGTCGCAACGACCCATACAGCGAAACCGGCGGCGGCGATGGTCCACATCCCTTGCATGCTGAATCCGCCATTCGGGAACTGGACGACCGTCGCCGTGATGCCGGCCGCGATGAGCCCGACTATCGCGGCGTTCCATGCGGTGGATCAGGGAACCGGGCCGAGCGCGGCGCTGCACGCGCGGCAGTAGAGGACGCGGATGAGCGAGGCCTCTCCCTCGTCGTCGGCCGCCGTGACCGTCGCGATCGCGGCAGCCTCGGCGAGCGACGCCCTGCAGGATGGGCATCGCGCCCCCTCGTGCGAAGCCGGCTCGATGTCGCCGGGTGTGGGGACGACCCCTCCGGCAGCCCGCCCGAACGCCTCAGCCGCTACGGCGCTGGGCGCGTACCCCGACACGAACTGGATCACCGCTGCCCGTGCTCGGTCCAGATCGACCCCCATCTGCTGCATGACCTGCGCCGCGACGCCCTCGCCCTCAGCAATCAGGCCGAGGAGGATGTGCTCGGTGCCGATGTACTTTTGGCCGAGCTGGACCGACTCGCGCAGGGACAGCTCGAGGACCCTCTTCGCTCGGGACGTGAACGGGATATGGCCGGTCGGCCGCCGGTCGCCCTCCCCGATGATCTCCTCGACTCGGCGGCGTACCTCCTCCAGCGAGACACCGAGTCCCTGGAGCGCCTGCGCGGCGACGCCCTCCCCCTCGTGCACCAGTCCGAGCAGGATGTGCTCGGTCCCGACGTAGTTGTGGTTGAGCATCCTCGACTCTTCTTGAGCGAGGACGACGACGCGCCGAGCACGATCCGTGAATCGCTCGAACATGCACCCAGGATAGGCCGGCAACCATCGCGAGGATGCATCAATCTCCGTGAGCCGGGCGGCAGGGTGAGCCGCAACCTTCCGACGACCGCACCTTGAGCAGCGCCGCGTCCATCCTCATGCGCTCGTCCGAGCGCGTCGGGGGTCTTGCGCCAGGAGTGGTAGACCGCTGAGCTCCTCGAGCGACCCCGTCGCAGCCAGCGACGCTTCGCCCGACTCGCACCCTGTGGGTGCCGAGGACGCGATTCCTTGGGTGCTCGGGCGCTTGACACCAGCGATGAGCGAGCGCTTCAGTCAGGATCACCGGCATGGTCATGTCCCTGCTCTATTAGATCCTGCGCCGTCTCCTCGAGCTGCTCGTAGCGCGAGCACGTCCCCACAGCGCAAACGAGATCGAGCTGCTAGTGCTACGCCACGAACTCACCGTGCTTCGGCCGTCAGGTCGGGCGACGGAGGTTCCACTCACAGGATCGGGCCGTCCTGGCGGCGCTGGCCCGGCGCCACCAGAATAGCAGTGGCTGAATCTGCTGGTGCGGCCGGAGACCGTGCGGAGATGGCACCGCGCGGCGCTCGCCCGACGATGGACCGATCCGCACAAGCATCCGGGCCGACCACCGCTCCGATCAGCCGTGAAGGACCTCATCGTCCTTGCGCCGAGTTGCCACTCAGGCGAGGACGTCACACTGACCGGTTTGAGGGCATGTGGACGGACGACGAGGATCGCCGGGTGCCGCGGAACGTGAGTTGGAAGCGGACGCGCAGACCGATCGCGAGGCCGAATTCGCCTGGGCCTCCTCCAGACGCAGGTGCAATTCGGCGAGGATTGGGGCAACGAGCTGGAGCGTCTGGAGCTGGGGTTCTCTCCGGTCTGGGACCGCCAAAGGCTAAAGTGGTGGCTCGAGCTCTGGCAGCGCGGTGCGCGCGGCAATCGATGATCCCGTGCTTGGAGCATCCGGCTCGTCGGCGGGCGTCGCCCCAAGCGTCTGTTCTACGCGAACGGGTCTAGCGTTCGACTATCGCCCCACCACTGGCAGCTGGGCATTTGACAGTCGAGCTCGGCAAGTACGCGACGCGCACCCCAAGCAGAATCGGCTCGCCGCAGTTCGGGCATCGGACGTCGCGCGCCGGCGCCTGAGCGAGCGCGCGAGAACGCCCTGCGCCGGCACGGTACGCCCCTGGCGTACGTGAATGCCAATCGCCAGATCTCGCGAGGGTGAGGATCCGGGAGCGGCCCGACCGGCGCCCGATCATCGCGCGGACGCTCTCATGCCGTTCGTCACTGGCTGGCTCGACGCGGGCTCAAATCAAGGCGGCCCAGCCCGGTCGGTTGATCGGGTCCGGCCGGAGGAATAGCCGATCGCACGGGATGATTCGCCGTGACGCGCTTAGGAAGGACCCGGGTTGGCTGGGGTGTTCTTCCTGCTCGTGCCGCTCCACGCCAGGGTGCCGAGCGCCAGCGCCGGTGCTATCAGCAGGAAGAGAAGTGGCGAACGTGCGAGCACGATCAGGTCTAGCGCGAGGCTGCCCATGGCGAGCCCCACCGCGGCGGCGAGCGCACTGCTCCGCCGCGCCCCTCGGCGAACCAAAACCCGCCACAACACCGGTGGTGCGACCAAGACACCGAGCACGTAGATCGGCGCCATGATGAGGCGCGTCGACGCCTCGATCTCGTTGTCGGTAACCAGTCCAAGGCCGAACAGGAGAAGGATCGGGAGAGCGACGAGCATGAGCGCGACGACGAAGCCTGGGCGAAGGGCAGAGGA
>JBKPHM010000098.1:0-25145 GCA_046729855.1 Actinomycetota bacterium
TCGAGCCCGAGGAAGAACGGTACGGCATCCCGTTGCGGCCCGTGCTCGCGGGCCTCGGCATCGTCGTCGTCGCGCTGCTCGTCCTCGTCCCGCTCGTGAAGGCGGCGCTCCGCCGGCGGATGCTGTCGCGAGGGCGAGACGGACGCGCGCTCGTGCTGTCGGCCTACCGCGTGTTCGACGGCGAGGCGGCGGAGGTCGGAATGGGCCGCCGCCCGGGCGAGACGATCGCCGAACACCGCGAGCGACTCTCGTCGACGGTTCAATTCTCCGACGGGCACCTCGCGCGGCTCACGGCCGCGGCCCAGATCGCCGCATACGCCGACGCGACGCTCGACACCCAGGCCGCGCACGCCGCGCGGGCCGATGCGAAGGTCGCGATCAAGGACGTGTGGCGCCAGGCGGGACCTCTCAGGCGGGTGCTGGGGCTGTACCGCCCGAAGGTCTGAGGGATCCGTCCGAGCGGTCAGCGAGCCGTTTGGGCCTGGGCGGCGGCCTGGCGGAGCGCCCGGACGAACCGGTCCCGATCCTCGCGGAACTGACCGACGCGACCCTCGACGCCGGAGGCGATCTCGTCGATCGCCACGAAGAACGCGAGCTGGCCCTCCTTCAGCGCGTCGAGGATCTCGCCGTTACGCCGCGCGATCTTGAAGATGCTCTGGCCGTCGGTGATGAGCTTGACCTCTGAGAGGTGCCTGTCAAGCGCCGCTCGGCGGTTGAGGTACGCCCACGCGCGCCGGACCCGCTGCAGCGACATGCCGCCATCCAGTAGCGACTTGACGACCTTCAGCGCGACGAGGTCGCGGAACGAGTACAGGCGCGGGACGCCGGAGCGACCGCCGGTGCTCTGTACCGACGGCTTGACGAGACCGATCTCGTCCCAGTATCGGAGCTGGCGAGGGGTGCACCCCGTGAACTTCGTGGCTTGATGCGCCGTGAAGCCCTCCATGCGACCTGCGCCCTCCGCCGACCTCGTCGACCTGTCACGGACCAACGCATCGAGGGGAAGGCTCGCGATGCGGTGCCACGCTCGGGGAAGCGCCCGAGTTGTACCCCCGGCGCGTGAAGCTGGCAAGCGCGCAGCATGACGCGCCGAACGATCGAGCCGATCCCCCGACGCCGCGACGGCAGCGACCGAGCGGCGAGAAGCCAACCTACACGTCTGACCCTACTCGTCGGACGGTGGCGGGGACCCCCGACGGAACCGCTCCGCCAACCGCCCGAGGAGCCACGCCATCGGCGTGCCGCCCGCCTGCTGGAGCCCGCGCACCTGCTCGCGGGTGAGCTGCTTGAGGTACCGGTAGATCAGCAGAAGCGATACGAGCATCACGCCGAACCCCGTTGCCGCGACCCACAGCGACACGGGGAACAGCATCAGCATCACGAACCCCGCGAGGAACGCGAGGGCGGACCACCTGACGCGACGAGCGACGTGGGTGTACAGCGACGTCCGCGAGACGGCCTCGACGAGCCGGGGGTCCTCCTCGGCCAGCCGTTGCTCGATCTCGTTGAGGATCCGCTGCTCGTCCGGCGAGAGGGGCATCGCTCCTACCTTCGTCGGGTGTACCCGATTATAGGAAGCACGCGCGCAAGGGTTGAAGAGCCGATCGGCCGCGCCCGGCCGTTCATCGGTCCCGCCGTCGGTCGAGCAGGGTCGCGGGACGCGCGCTCCCGCGTCCGAACCGTCGGTCGATCCGGTCGAGGGCGCGTTCGACCTCGCCCCATCGATCGCCCCGCACCAGCGCGAGCTGTTCCGCGCCGGCCGGGATCAGGCCCGTGGCCTGGACGCCGAGCAACCGCACGCGTCGCCTGGCCCCGGGCAAGCCTCGGTACAGCTCCGCCGCAACCCTGTACAGGTCCGCGGCGACGTCCGTAGGAGCCGAGAACGTCCGCGAGCGCGTCAGCGTCGTGAAGTTGGCGAGACGAACCTTCAGGACGATCGTCCGGGCGCGGTAGCCATCCTCGCGCAGCCGCGCGGCCACCTTGTGCGACAGCGCGAGCGCCTCCCGGAGCAGGTCCTGCTCCGCGTCGAGGTCGGCGTCGAAGGTCTCCTCGTGGCTGACGGACTTCGGCGCCTCGTACGGGACCACGTCCCGAGGATCGACCCCGCTCGCGAGCGAGTGCAGGTCGCGCGCGTGCTGGTCGCCGATCAACCGGCCCAGGACGGCGGACGGCGTGACCGCGAGGTCGCCGACGGTCTTGACGCCCAGCCGGTGCAGCGTCTCGAGCGTCTTGTCGCCGACACCCCACAGCGCGTCGGCGGCGAGCGGTTCGAGGAACGCCGTCACGTCCTCGCCGCGGACGTGGAGCAGGCCATCGGGCTTGGCCTGCCGCGAGGCGAGCTTCGCGATCAGCTTGTTGGGTGCGACGCCCACCGAGCACCGGACGCCGATCTCGCGCCGGACGTCGCCGCGGATCCGTTCGCCGATCCGTTCCGGCTCGCCGAACAGGCGCCCGGCACCGCCGACGTCGAGGAAGGCCTCGTCGAGCGAGATCGGCTCTACGATCGGCGTGTACGACAGCAGGACCTCGCGGAAACGGTTCGAGTGCGCCTTGTACGTCTCGAAGTCCGGCGGGACGAACACGGCATCCGGGCAGAGACGCCGGGCGCGGACGGCCGGCATGGCGCTGTGGATCCCATACCGCCGGGCTTCGTACGACGCCGACATCACGACGCCTCGGCTGCCGGCCCCACCGACGACGACGGGCCTGCCGGCGAGCGACGGGTCCTTCAGGACCTCGACGGAAGCGTAGAACGCGTCGAGGTCGACGTGCAGGATCGGCTCGGCCGGGCGCGGCATCGTGACGAAAGCCTGCACCAGGATGGCCGCCACGTCACCACCCCGCCGAGCCGCCGCTCGCGTGCCACAACTTGCGCGGCGGTGCTACGTCGGCGGTGCCGGTGCCGGCGACCTTCTCGTGCAAGGTGCCATCGCGCCGCGCGCGATGCAGCGCCACCAGGTCCCACGCGTCCTCCGCGATCACGCTCACGCCCCGCTCGCCGGTCCGCCGGAGCCGCCCGCGGACCGCGAGGACAAACGAGTGGAAGATCGTCCTCGCGATCTTCGGCTGGACCTTCTCGAAGACCGTCACGTCGACGGGGCCGGTCGCGTCGTCCAGCGTGAGGAAGATGATCCGCTGGCCGCTGCGGACGGCCGGCGTCTGCGACGCGACCTTGACGCCGGCGACGGTCACCCACGCGCCGCCCCGCTGGCGGTAGAGCTCGTTCGCGCGGACGACCCCCAGGTCGCGGAGCAGCGGCTCGAAGAACGACACGAGATGTCGCGACGCGTCGACGCCGAGGACCTCGAGCTCGGCGCGGACGCGTTCGGCGTCGGTGTACTCGGGAAGCGCGAACGCGAGCTGCTGCGCGGGTCCGGACAGGTCGAGCGCGAGCTGGTCGCCCTCGCGCTGCGGGTCGGTCGTCATCGCCTGGTACAGCCGGTCACGTCGCGTCCCCCTCGGCAGCGCGTCGAACCCGCCAGCATGCGCGATCGCCTCGACCACGGGTCTCGACGCGCGCGTCCGCCGGATGAAGTCGCCGACGTCGTGGAACGGGCGGTCGGCGCGCGCTTCGAGGACCGACCGGATCTCGGCGTCACCGATCCCGTGGACGTCCTTCAGCGCGAGCCGGATGCCCTTGCCGCCACCGGAAAGATCCTCGACCACGTACTCCGGTTCGCTGCGGTTCACATCGAGCGGGAGGATCTCGATCCCGTGCTCGCGCGCGTCCTCGAGGATCAGCCGCCGCGGGTACATCCCTGGCTCGTGCGTCAGCACGCCGGCCAGGAAATGAGCGGGGTAATGCGCCTTCAGCCAGGCCGACTGGTACGTGGGTACGGCGAACGCCGCCGCGTGCGCCTTGCAAAACCCGAACGACGCGAACGACCACACCTCCCGCCAGACCCGTTCGGCGTCGTCGTCCGACAGACGGAGGTTCTCCGTGGCGCGCGCGAGGAACCACGTCCGGATCCCCTCGACCTCGACGTCGTCGGACAGGTGCCGCCGAACGCGGTCGGCCTCGGACAGGTCGCAGCCGGTGACCGCGGCGACGGTCCGCATCACCTGCTCGTGGTAGACGATCACACCGAACGTCTCACGTAGGCCCGCGCGGAACGCGGGATGCAGGTACGTCGGCCGCTCCGTCCCGGCGCGGCGTCGTAGGAACGGCGTGATCATGTCCGACTTCACCGGGCCGGGCCGGAACAGCGAGATGTCGGTGATCAGGTCCTCCCAGCGGTCGGGCTGGAACTTCTGGAGTAGCTCGCGCTGGCCGGGCGACTCGATCTGGAAACAGCCGAGCGTGTCGGAGCGGCGGATCAGCTCGAACGTCTGCGGATCGTCGTCGGGGATCCGGTCGAGGTCGACCTTCTCGTCGCGCGTCCGCGCGATCTCGTCGAGGCAGTGGCGCATCGCCGACAGCATCCGCACTCCGAGGACGTCGAGCTTCAGGTAGCCGAGCAGCTCGACGTCGTCCTTGTCGGCCTGGATCATCCGATAGCCCTGGAACGACCGCTCGAGCGGCACGCGCGTCACGAGATCGTCGTTCGACAAGACGATCCCGCTGGGGTGCAGCGCGAGGTGGCGCGGGAACCCGTTCAGCCGCTCGGCGACGCGGAACAGGAGCTCGAGCTGACCGGCGTTCAGGTTGGAGCCGGCGAGCTCGGGCAGCTCCTCGATCGCCTGCCGGATGTGGTGCGCGCCGATGTGCGGGAACGCCTTGGCGACCGTGTCGACCTCCACCTCGGGAAAGCCCAGCGCCTTGCCGACCTCGCGGACGGCCGCGCGGGCGCGGTAGGTGTCGATCATCGCGACACAGGCCGTCCGGTCATCGCCGTGACGCGACAGCACCATGTCGTAGACGTCCTCGCGACGTGCCGACTCGACGTCGATGTCGATATCGGGCAGCTCGTCGCGGAGCGGGTTCAGGAACCGCTCGAAGACGAGGTCGTGGCGGACCGGGTCGACGTCTGAGATCCCGGTGAGGTAGCAGACGAAAGAGCCGGCCGCGCTCCCCCTGCATGCACACCTGATCCCCATCGCGCGGATGTCGTCGACGATGTCGGCGACCGTTAGGAAGTACGCCGAGTAGCCGAGCTTGTGGATCATGTCGAGCTCGTGGTCGAGCCGGTCGCGGACGTCGCGCGTCGGCGCCAGACCGCGCCGCTCGATCCCGCGCCAGCACCGCTCGGCCAGGACAGACGACGCCGACCGTCCCGCGGGCGTCGGGAACTCGGGGAAGTGAACCGTCCGCAGCCCGAGATCGAATGTGCACATCTCCTCGATCGCGAGCGTCGCGTCGCACAGATCCGGCCGCTCGACGAACAGCCGCCGCATCGCGTCCGCCGGTTTCAGCCAGCCTTCGGCGTTCGTGCGCGTGACGTTGTGCCGGTTGATCGGGACGAGCTCGCGCATGCACTCGAGCGCGTCGGCGAGGAACGCGTCCTCGGGGACGAGGTACCGCACTGCGTTCGTCGCGACGGCGGCGACGGAGGCTCGCTCGGCCAGTCGAAGGAGTGCGCGGATCTCGTCGTTCGACCCGGGCTCGAGCCGCTGCTGCACGCCGACGAACAGCCGCTCGCCGAACGCCTCGTGGAACGGGCCGATCGCCCGAGCCGCGGCGCCTGGCTTGCCGGCGACGGCGAGCGCACCCGGCGACGAGCCCGGCCCCATCACGGCGACGAGGCCGCCGCCGTGCGCGCACACCTGCTCGACGCTCAGCGACGGCTCGCCGCGCTCGCCGAGCATGTGCGCGTCGGTGAGCACCCGGCAGAGATTGCCGTACCCCACCGCATCCGTCGCTACGAGCACGACCGACCCGCCCCCGATCAACGTGACGGTCGCGCCGAGGATCGGGCGCACGCCCACCCTCTGACATGCATCGACGAAGCGGGTGGCGCCGTACAGCCCGTCGCGGTCCGTCAGCGCGACCGACCGGAACCCGAGCTCGGCCGCACGCACCGCGAGCTCCTCCGGAGAGAAGGCACCTTCCTTGAGCGAGAAGAAGGAACCGACGTCCAGGTGGATGAACGAGGCCACGGCATCCCGTATCATCGAACGTGTGTTCGATTCCCGTCAAGAGGCCGCGGGCGAGCTGCCCGGGCCATGAGGCCGCTACGTCTGGTCGCCGGCCGTCGGGGTACGTCTGACGCATGCCGAAGAGGGTCGAACCCGCTCGGTCCGCGGCTGAGTTCGTCCCGGCGGACCGGACGCTGCCCGCGATGACGGAGGCCGTGCAGGGTTGCCGCGGGTGCGATCTGTACGCAAACGCGACGCAAGCTGTGTTCGGCGAGGGCCGCGCAGGTGCCGACGTGATGATGATTGGCGAGCAGCCGGGCGACCGCGAGGACATCGAGGGCGCGCCGTTCGTCGGACCGGCGGGCAAGCTACTCGACACGGCACTGGAGCGCGCCGGGATCGATCGCGACGAGGTCTACGTCACCAATGCGGTGAAGCACTTCAAGTGGGAGCCGCGCGGCAAGCGGCGGATTCACAAAAAGCCGAACGCCGAGGAGATCCGCGCGTGCAACCCGTGGCTGCAGGCCGAGCTGGAGGTCGTAAAGCCAAGGGTCGTCGTCTGCCTGGGCGCGACGGCGGCGCAGGCAGTGATCGGGAGGGGGTTCAGGGTCACGCAGCACCGCGGGGAGTTCGTCGATACGCCGCTCGAGTCGCTCGTGACCGCCACCGTGCACCCGTCGTCGATCCTGCGTGCCGAGGACGACGCGACGCGGAACGCGGAGATGGAAGCGTTCGTACGCGACCTCCGGGCGGTGGCCACGGCGATCGCCTAGTCCCACAATCGCTCGAGGTGCCAGCGGTCGGCGCGCCGGTCGTGGTACAGGTCCCAGACGGCCCCGCCGCGTGCCTCGACCCTCCAGTATTCGCGGTCGCGCCCGTCGGCCCACCACCGCCCCTCGATCCGCCATCTGCCGATCACGTCGGCGACCTCGTACCGGCGACCCCGCCACACGAACGCCGCCGGCATCCCGGCGTCGCGCTCGACCCGCACCTCTACCTGCTCGTCGTACCGCTTGGACATTCGGACGCTCGCCTCGTTCCCGTCTCTCGCTCCGTGCCTCCGAATCGAACGTATGTTCGACAGAAACCCGAGCGTACGCCCCACCTCCGACAGCCGTCAAGACGAAGGTTGGCGCCTCGACGGCTACAGGTCGAGGGCCCGGCGGGCGAGGTCGCGGGCGATCACGACGCGCTGGATCTCGGTCGTACCGTCGACGACCTGGAGCATCTTCGCGAGCGAGATGAACCGCGCGAGCGGGTGATTCTCCAACCAGCCGTACGCGCCGAGGACCTCGCTCGCCAGGATCGCCGTCCGAAGCGCGGCGTCGGGACAGAAGCGTTTGGCGTGCGCGACGGTGACCGGGCCCTCCGGCGTGCCGAGCCGCCAGGCCGCCTTCCGGGTGAGCATCCGGCCGGCCTCGAGGTCCGTCGCCGCATCGGCGAGCGCCCACGCGATCCCCTGATGATCGATCACCGGCCCACCGAACACCTGCCGCTCGCGTCCGTACCGGAGCGCGAGGTCGAGTGCCTCGGCGTGCAGGCCGTTCGCGATCGCGGCGATGTCGCAGCGCGCTACGTCGATCGCGGCGAGCGCGGCGCGCATCCCTTCCCCGGGTGGCGCGACGAGGACGCCCGGCACGTCGTCGAGCTGCATCTCCCCGATCGGGAGGAACGCCGCACGATCGGTGCGGTAGATCGTCTGGAAGGTCGTTCCCTCCACCGCTCGTTCCACGGCGACGATCGCGACGTCCCGGTGCCCTGGTTCGTCGGTCGTCTTGCATACGACGAGGAAGACGTCCGCCTCACCGGCGAGGGAGACCCACGCCTTGCGGCCGGTCACGCGCCAGGCGTCCGGCCCCTCGGTGGCCCGCGTCGTGATCGTCGTCGCGTCGGAGCCTGCGTGCGGCTCGGTGAGCGAGAACCCGCCCAGTGCCTCCCCGCGGACGAGGCGCTCCCCCCATCGGTCCGCGAGCTTGCCGCCGGCGCGCGTGATGACGGACGTAACGACGTTGTGCATCGACAGCGAGAACGCGAGCGCGGCGTCGCCCCGCCCGAGCTCCTCGAACACCTCCATGCCCTCGGGGAATGACATCGCCAGGCCGCCGGCCGCATTCGGCGCGAAGAGTCCCGTCAGCCCCGTTGCGGCGACGGGGCCGCGTGGGTACCGTGCCTCGCGCTCCCACTCGGCGACGTTCGGTTGGACCGCGTCGCGGACGAACGCGCGCGCGAGCTCGACCGGCGTCGTCGTCATCGTCGGCGCCAGACGAACGGATCGTGCACGAAGTGGACGCGGTCGGCGTCGAGGGCGCGCAGCCGCGCGACGGAGGCCGCGTATGCCGCCTCGTCCCACGATCCCACGGCGCCCGAAACGGCGGGATCGGTGGCGCCCTCCCATTCGGCCTTCGAGAGCACCGCTTGGCCGGCGACGACGACCGTCTCGCCCCCGGCGTCGACGACGAGCGACTGATGGCCCGGCGAGTGGCCGGGAGTCGGGATCAGCCGGACGCCCGGCGCGATCTCGGCCTCGCCGTCGAGCAGCTCATAGCTCGCGCCGGCGAAGTCCACCCACTCGGGGATCGTGTAGTCCGGCGTGTGGATCATCGCGTACTCCGCCCGCTGGGCGAAGATCGGCAGACCGGCGAACCGCGCGTTCTGCCCCGAGTGGTCCAGGTGCAGGTGGCAATTCGCGACCGCCGTGACGTCGGCGATCGACACGCCGTGCGCCGCAAGCGCGTCCGCGAGCGGGACGCGACGCGGGTGGAACAGCCGATCGATCTCGGCGTTCCCCGCCCCAATCCCCGTGTCGAACAGCAGCACGCCATCGCGATGCGTGATCGCGTGCGCGACGATCGCGAACGTCTCGCCCGACTGCGGATGATCGTCGGGCAGCACCAGCTCGGCGACCGGCAGCGGTAGCACGTCGCAGGTCGGGGCGGCGGAGCTCACCCGCGAATCCTACGTGCGGCCGGCGGTAGATAAGGTTCCGGCGTGACCGCCGATGCCATCGCCGACCGTCCGCTCGTCGCGGTCGTTCCCAACTTTAGCGAGGGACGGCGTTCCGAAGTCATCCGGGCGATCGTCGAGGCGCTCGACGTGCCGGGCGCGCGCGTCGTGTACCGGCAGGCCGACCCGGATCACAATCGCCTCGACACGACGGTCCTCGGCGATCCCGACGCCGTCCGCCGAAGCGCGCTCGCCGGCGCGGCGAAGGCCGTCGAGCTGATCGACATGGAGCGGCACCGCGGCGGCCATCCCCGGATGGGGGCGGTCGACGTGATCCCGTTCGTCCCGATCCGCGGCGTGACGATGCCGCAGGTCGTCGAGCTCGCGCGCGACGTGGCGCGGGCGCTCGCGGACACGCTCGAGCTCCCGGTCTATCTCTACGGCGAGGCGGCGGTGTCCCCGGAACGCGCGAGCCTGGCGGAGGTCAGGCGCGGCGAGTACGAGGGGCTGAGGGAGGCGGTGGCCCGCGGAGAACGGCTGCCGGACGCGGGTCCGAACGAGCTCGGTCGCGCCGGCGCCGTGGCCGTCGGCGCACGCAAGCCGCTGATCGCGTTCAACGTCTACCTCTCCGGTACGGACGAGGCCGCCGCGAAGGACATCGCGCGCGAGGTCCGTGAGTCGTCCGGCGGGCTCCCGGCAGTGCGCGCGATCGGGTTCCTCGTCCCCGAACGGAACGCGGTGACCGTGTCGATGAACCTCGTCGACTTCGAGATCACCGGGATCCGTGCCGCCTTCGACGCGGTCTCCCGAGAAGCAGAGAGACGAGGACTGAACGTCGCTATCAGCGAGATCGTCGGGCTCGTGCCGGAGGCGGCGTTGCGCGATGACGATGTGGCGTACCTACGACTGGAGGGCTTCGATGCGGAGGCACAGATCCTGGAGCGACTCGTGAACGGGGGTGGTGCATGACGGCCCGGGCGGCGAACGCGACGATCGGCTCGCGGACGATCGGCGAGTTCCTCGATCGGCTCGCCTCCGACAGCCCCACGCCCGGCGGCGGCGCGGTCGCCGCCCTGGCGGCCGCGGCCGGAGCCGCCCTGATCTCGATGGTCGCGAAGCTCACGATCGACAAGGCAGGCTACGAGGACGCGTGGGAGCCGATGCGCGCCGTGGCCCGTCTCGCCGACGATGTGCGGCCTTCGCTCCTCGAGCTGGCGGACCGCGACGCGATGGCCTTCGAGGCCGTGATGACGGCCTTCCGGATGCCCAAGGGAACGGACGAGGAACGCGAGTCCCGCTCCCGCGCGATTCAGATGGCGTTCGCCGGCGCGGCCGCCGTCCCGATGGAGATCGCGATGCGGGCCGGTGAGCTGCTCGAGCCGGCACGCGACGCGATCGAGCTCGGCAACGTGAACGCCGCCTCCGACGGGGCGTCCGCGGCCTGGATGCTGCTCGCCGCCGTGGAGTGCGCCGCCGCCAACGTCGCGATCAACGCCGGCGCACTGAAGGACGAGGGCGAAGGCGAGCGGCTGCGAGCCAACGCGGCGAACATCCGGCAACGGGCGCACACCGCGCACGACGCGGCACACGCCGCATTCGACCGGCGGATGGCGTGACCGCCGAGCCCCGGCGCCGCCCGGGCGAAACGATCGCGCTGCGCGACGTCCGGGACGGCCGTATCTGGGCCGCGCGTGCCGCGACGGTCGTCCGCGACGACGAGCCACCGCTCCTGCTATTCACGTCGGCAGGGGGGCGGTGGATGGCGCCGACGGGCCCCGATGGCTCGCGGCTGCGTCTTCCGACCCAGCCGTGGCATCTCGAGCCCGACGTCATGCCGACCCACGTCCTGTCCTTCGCCTGGCCGGACCGACGGTATGCCGTCTTGGCGATCTGGAGCGCGGACTGGTCGTTCGCGCACTGGTACGTCAACGTCGAGGACCCGCTGCGCCCGTCCGCGGTCGGGTTCGACTACCGGGACCACGTCCTCGACGCGATCGTCGAGCCCGATCGCTCGTCGTGGTCGTGGAAGGACGAGGACGAGCTCGCCGAGGCGATCGACCGTGGGATCTACAGCGCCGATCAGGAGCGCGCGTTCCGCACGGCCGCGGTGGACGGCGTCCACGCGATCGTCGAACGGCGCCCGCCGTTCGATCGCGACTGGTCCGATTGGCGTCCCGACGCTGCCTGGTCTGTCCGTGAACTGCCGCCCGGCTGGGACCTCGTGTTGTGACTCGTACCACGCGCGGGAATGCAGAGGTGCGCGGTGTAGCGGCCCTACGGCGGGACGATGCCCTCCGCGGACGAATCGCGCAAGAGCGTCCGCACGAAACGAGGGTACCCGACACAGGAGCCGTCTCCGATCACATCGTCGTCGCGATGGCCTCCGCAACCGCGGTACCGTATGGCGCGGTGTCCGGGTTCGATGCGTCGACGGTCCGCGCGGGCTTCCCCGCGCTCGCGCGCCAACAGGATGGACGGCCGGTGGTGTTCGCAGACGCGCCCGGCGGCACGCAGGTCCCTCGCTCGGTGATCGACGCGATCGCCGACTACCTGCGCACGAGCAACGCGAACCTGCACGGCGCCTTCCAGACGAGCCGGGAGACGGACGACCTGATCGACCGGGCGCACCTCGCCGCCGGCGACCTGCTCGGCGCCGACGCCGACGAGGTCGTGTTCGGGCCGAACGCCACGTCGCTGCTCCTCCAGCTGTCGCGTTCGGTCGCACGCACCCTGGGGCGCGGCGACGAGGTCGTCGTCACCCGCCTCGACCACGACGCGAACATCCGCCCGTGGGTGATGGCGGCCGAGGATGCCGGCGCGACGACGCGCTGGGCAGACGTCCGCGAGGCCGACGTGACGCTCGACATCGATTCGCTCGCATCCCTGCTCCGCGAACGGACGCGCGTGGTCGCGTTCACGCTCGCGTCGAACGCCGTGGGAACCGTCACGCCGGCCGCGGACCTTGTGCGTCTGGTCCGCGAACGCGCGCCCCAGGCTCTGATCGCGATCGACGCGGTCCACGCCGCTCAGCACCGCCCGATCGATGCCCGCGCACTAGGTTGCGACGTGCTCGTGTGTTCGCCCTACAAGATCTTCGGGCCGCACCTCGGTCTGCTGTTCGGACAGCGCGAGCTGCTGGCGGAGCTTCGCGCCTACAAGGTGCGACCCGCGCCCGACGACCTCCCGCATCGCTGGGAGACGGGCACGCAGAACCACGAGGGGCTCGCGGGGTTCGCCGCCGCGGTCGAGTACCTCGCGTCGCTCGCGGGCGACGCAACCGGCCCGAGGCGGCGCCGCGTGCGGTCTGCGTTCGAGGACGCCATCGTCCCGTACGAAGCCAACCTGTCGCGGCGGTTCCTGGACGGCATCGCCTCGATCCCGGGCCTGTCGCTGTACGGAATCGGCGACACAGAACGCGTTGCCGAACGGACCCCAACGTTCGCCATCCGCCTCGGCGAACAGCACCCGTTCGAGACGGCGAAGGCGCTCGGCGAGCGCGGCGTGTTCGTGTGGGACGGGCACTACTACGCGCTCGAGCTGATGGAGCGGCTCGGCCTCGAACCGACGGGCGGCGCCGTTCGGATCGGGTTTTGCCACTACAACACGCCGGACGAGGTGGACCGGGTCCTCGGCGAGCTCGCGGCGCTCGCGTGAGCGAGGCATTCCCGCATCATGGCCTTGGGTAGGATGTCGGCCGTTCCGCTCGGACCCGACCCTCCGACCCGAAAGGACCCTCGATGCGGATCCTGATCCTGGGCGGCGACGGCTACCTCGGGTGGCCGACCGCGATGCGCTTCTCGCGGCGCGGCCACGAGGTCCACACGATCGACAACTACCTGCGGCGTCGAGCGCACGCCGAGGCCGGCACGGATTCGCTCACGCCGATCCTCGGGTCCCTCCCAGAGCGCGCCAAGGCGTGGCACGAGGTCACCGGGCTCGAGATCGGCGTCACCGAGGGAGATCTGCGCGATTGGGACGTCCTGGAGCCGGTCTTCCGGGAGTTCAGACCGGAGGCGATCGTTCACTACGGCGAGATGCCGTCGGCGCCCTACTCGATGATCGACCGCGAGCACGCGGTCTTCACGCACGACAACAACGTCACCGGCACGCTCAACGTCCTGTGGGCGATGAACGAGCTCACGCCCGAGGCGCACCTGGTGAAGCTCGGGACGATGGGCGAGTACGGCACGCCGAACATCGACATCGAGGAAGGCTTCATCGAGATCGACCACAACGGTCGGAGCGACGTCCTGCCGTTCCCGAAGATGCCTGGCAGCTTCTACCACCTCACCAAAGTGCACGACTCGCACAACATCCACTTCGTCTGCCGGATCTGGGGTCTGCGCTCGACCGACCTCAACCAGGGCGTCGTGTATGGGATCGAGACGGAGGAGACCAACCTCGACCCTCGCCTCGCGACGCGGTTCGACTACGACGAGGTCTTCGGGACGGCGCTGAACCGGTTCTGCCTGCAGGCCGTGATCGGCCACCCGCTCACGGCCTACGGCAAGGGTGGGCAGACGCGCGGCTACCTCAACATCGTCGACACGCTGCAGTGCGTGGAGCTCGCCGTGACGAACCCGCCGGCGGCGGGAGAGTACCGCGTGTTCAACCAGTTCACCGAGCACTTCTCGATCGTGGAGCTCGCGGAGAAGGTGCGGGAGGCGGGCGAGCGTCACGGGTTGCGGGTGGTCGTCGACCACCTCGACAACCCACGGGTTGAGCTCGAGGAGCACTACTACCACCCGGTCCACACCAAGCTGCTCGACCTCGGCCTGCGGCCTCATCTGCTGTCGGAGACACTGATCGGGTCGATGTTCGATCGGATCGCACAGCACAAGGACCGCGTGATCGCGGAGCACATCATGCCGGCGACGCGCTGGCGTGCCGACCTCCGCCAGCCCACGACGTCCTAGCGATCGATGCTGCTGCTCCGGGTCCTCGGCGCGGTCTTCGCCGTGGCGCTGTTCGGCCTCTCGGTCGTGCGGTACCGCCGCCGACAGGTGAGCCGGCTGAACCTGATCATCACTTGGCTCGTCTCGATGGCGATCCTGCTGCTGGCGCTCGTCCCGAACCTGTTCAACCCCGTGTTCGAGACGCTGAACTTCCGCCCGGGCACCGGCCAGCGCCTCACCGGCGCTCTGATGATCGCCGTCATCGTGCTGTTCGCGCTCCTGTTCCGGATGCAGACCTACGTCGACTCGAACGAGCGGAGCATCCGCCTGCTGGTCGAGTCGCTCGCGCAGCGCGAGTTCGACTGGGAACGCGCGGCCCGGGTCGTCTCGCCCGGCAAGAAGATCGTGACGATCTCGCCGGCGTACAACGAGGCAGAGAACGTCGGCGCCGTGATCCACGCGATGCCCGAGCAGATCGAGGGCTACCGAGTGGTCCCGATCGTCGTCGACGACCACTCGGAGGACGCGACGGGCGATGCCGCGCGCGCTGCCGGCGCGCTCGTCGCTCGTCTCCCGATCCGCCGCGGCGGCGGACTCGCCCTGCGCGTCGGGTACGACATCGCGCTCACGCTCGGGGCCGATATCGTCGTGACGCTCGATGCCGACGGTCAGCACCAGCCCGAGGAGCTGCCGATCCTCGTAAAGCCGATCATCGAGGACCAGGCGGACCACGTGAACGGCTCCCGGATGCTCGGCGATTACGAGCGAGGCCCGTTCATCCGGCACGCTGGCGTGCACTTCTTCTCGTGGCTCGTCACGATCCTGACCGGCCAACGCGTCACCGACATCTCAAGCGGGTACCGTGCCACCCGCGCCGACACGCTGCGCAGGCTGCTGCTGGAACAGGATCAGTTCTGGACCTCGGAGGTAACGATCGAGGCGCTGCGGCAGCACGCGCGGATCGTGGAGGTCCCGGTCACGTTCCTCACTCGACGCGGCGGTGTCTCGAAGAAGCCGAGGTCGATGCGCTACGGCTGGAACTTCACCAAGGCGATCGCCAAGACCTGGCTCCGGTGAGAGGCGCCGTCGAGGTCGGGCGCCAGGTCTACCTGCGTCACCCGACGTCACGCGACGCCGCGCCGTTCGTCAGGAACGCGCGAGCCAGTCGCCGTCTCCACGCATCGTGGGTGCACGCGCCCGACTCCCCCGCCGCCTTCGAGGAACACCTCCGCAGGTCCCGCCGGCCCGACGTGAAGTCGTTCGTGATCTGTCGGCGGGAGGACGACGAGCTCGCCGGCGTCGTGACCCTCTCGCAGATCTTCCTCGGCAACCTCCGCAGCGCGTACCTCGGGTTCTACGCGTTCGAACCGTTCGCACGGCGCGGCCACATGACGGACGGCGTCCGGCTCATCCTGCGCCACGCCTTCCGCACGATCGGGCTGCACCGGGTCGAGGCGAACGTCCAGCCCGACAACGTGGCGTCGATGGCGTTCGTCGAGAGCATCGGGTTCCGGCGTGAGGGCTACTCGCTCAGGTACCTGAAGATCGCGGGCCGCTGGCGCGATCACGTGCGCTGGGCGATCCTCGCGGAGGAGTTCGTCACGCGCAGCGGTCGAGGTCGCTGAGCGCGCCCGCGATCCTGCCGGCCAATGAGGCGTTCGCCTCGAGCAGCGCCACGTTGGCGCGTAGGCTCCTGCCGCCCGTCTCCTCCGCGAGCGCCGCGAGCAGGAACGGGGTGAGGACCTTCCCCCGCGCCCCGCTCGCTCGCGCGCGAGCGAGCGCTCGCTCGACGGCCTCGGCGTCGAGGGACGCGTCGAGCGCGTGCGACTCCGGGATCGGGTTGCAGAGGAGGATCGCCGACGGCGCGACCAGTCGCAGTGCGGCCGCGAGCGCGACGGCGGCCTCGGGCGGGTCGCGCACGACGTACTCCAGCTCCACCGGCGCCTCGCGGACGAGGAAGAACGGCAGCCGCCGGACACCGTAGCCGACCACGGCCACGCCGAGCTCGTCCAGGCGCTCGACCGTCGCCACGGGGTCGACGATCGACTTGGGGCCGGAGCACACGAGCATCCCCGGCGTCCGCGAGAGCTCGACCAGGTCCGCCGACACGTCGTCGCCGGATCCGGGATGCACGCCACCGATCCCGCCGGTCGCCGCCACGACGAGGCCGGCCGCCGAGGCCGCCCACAGGGTCGCCGATACCGTCGTTCCGCCGAGGACGCCGGACGCCGCCGCGAGCGGGACGTCGCGCCGCGCGACCTTGACGGCGGCACCCGGCTCCGCGAGTCGCTCGAGCGTCCGCGCGTCCAGGCCGACGCGTACGGCGCCGCCCTCGACCGCGACCCAGGCCGGTACGGCGCCGGCGTCGCGGACGGCCCTGTCGAGAGCGCGCGCCGTGTCGGAGTTGGTCGGCACCGGCAGCCCCTGCGCGATCACGCTCGTCTCGAGCGCCACGACGCCGGTCCCACGTGCGAGCGCCTCGCGAACCTCGTCCGAGACCGCGAGCATCAGACCTCGAGGCGTTCCGGCCAGGTATCGCGGCTCGACGCCACGACCGCGCCCGCTGCGCAGGCAACCCGCAGCGCTTCGCCGGGCGAGCGCCGCTGCGTGAGCGACGCCAGGAGGGCGCCGTCGAACGCGTCCCCCGCGCCCGTCGGGTCGACGCCCTCGAGTGGGTCGGTGGAGAACCTGATCAGCAACCCTTCCCACGACATGACGGCGCCTCCGGCCCCGAGCTTCACGCAGACGACGGGGTACCGGTGCGCGAGGGCCTCGGCCGCGTCCTCGCCGGGCTCGCCGCACAGCGCCTCGGCCTCGCGCTCGTTCGCGAACAGGACGTTCGCCTCACGTGTCCAGGCGAAGAACCGGTCGCCTCCAACCGACTCGACGAGCGGCCACGACCCGGCGTCGATCGCGACGAACTGGGCCGTCGCTCGCTCGAGGGCGGCCCGCGCGGTCGCGTGCGTCTCGCGCTGCAGCAGCAGGTAGCCCGACACCAGGACGGCCCTCGCATCGAGCGTCGGCGGGAGGTGCTCCGGTCGGAACGTGGCGTTCGCGCCACGGTCGGCGACCATCGAACGCTCCTCGGGTACGTTGACCACCAGCATCGTCCCGGTCGGCGCCGTGGGGTCCACGGAGACCACCGCGTCGACGCCCCGCTCGGTGAGCGACTCGCGGACGATCCGTCCCGCCGTATCCTCGCCGACGCGCCCGACGACCCTCGCCTCCGCGCCCGTCGAGGCGGCCCACACCGCGGCGTTGGCGGCGCTGCCCCCCGGCCTCAGACGGACGCGGCCGTGAACATCACCCCCGCGGGCCAGCGATCGCGACTGGGCGCTTACGTCCAGCATCAGGTCGCCGACACACGTCACGTCCATGCCGGCTGGAGCCTACCGGCGACGCGCCGCTCACGCCCGCTCTCGGATCCCAGCCGCCTCCTGCGCCCACTCGCCGAAGGCTCCCCAGAACGGATCGAGGCCGGGATGCTCGAGGGGGCGGTCGCCGTCCTCTGTGACGAGGACGGACCCGGCGGACGCGTCGGTCACCTCGCCGACGACGGCGGCGTCGATCCGGGCACCGCCGAGGGCATCGACCAACGCGTCCGCGCGCTCCGGCACGACCGTCGCGATCAGCGTCCCTTCGGAGATCGCCGTGTACGGGTCCATCCCGGTGTGCTCGCAGATCGCGCGGACCTCCGGCCGGACCGGGATCGCATCGAGCTCGACGCGCATCCCGACGCCCGATGCGGCGGCGACCTCCGTGAGCCCGCCGAACACGCCGCCCTCGGTCGCGTCGTGCATCGCCGTGACGCCGTCCCGGCGCAGGCCGAACCGCCGAGCCAGGACCGCCTCCGGTACGACGGTCATCGACCCGAACAGCGCGTCGCCCGCCGCGACGACGTCCTCGCCGACCCGTTGCGCCAGCCGCTCGGGGAACGTCGCGGCGAACAGCGCCGTCGCCTCGATCGCGGCGCCCTTGGTGACGACGATGGCGTCGCCCGGGCGCGCCATCGCCGGCGTCACGAACCGGTCCTCGGGCCCGAGCGCCAGGCATGTCGCGCCGCCGACCATCGGCCACGCGCAGCCGTCGTAGCGCGCGGTGTGCCCGGTGACAACCGCGAGCCCGATCCCTTCGCACGCGCGATGGAACGCGTCCCACAGCGCCGTCAGCTCGTCGTCGGTGACGTCCGGCGGCAGGTTCAGGTCCACCGACATCCAGCGCAGCGGCAGGCCGCTCGTCGACGCGTCGGAGGCGAGGATGTGCACTGCGAACCACGCCGCGCGCTCCCATCCATACGCGGGGACGATGAACACCGGATCGGCCGTGAGCGCCATCGCGACCCCGTCCGAAACGCGGACCACGCCGACGTCGACGCCATGCTGCGGACCGACCAGCACGTCGGCGTCCTTCGCACCGAGGCGCGTCAGGATCACTCGCTCGAACAGCTCGGCGGTCGCCTTGCCGGTCCGTTGCTCGCTCATCTCACGTTCACCCCTCGGCCTTGTCCGTGCACGGCAACGACCAGCCGTCGTGTCGCCTCGACCGGGTCGTCGGCCGCACCGACGGCGGAGATCACGGCGACGCCGGCGGCGCCGGCGCGGATCACCTGCCCTGCGTTGTCGTGCGTGATCCCACCGATCCCGACGACCGGCAGCGCCGTCGCGGCGGCGATCGCGTCGATGCCCTCGAGCCCGAGCGGCTCCGCGTCGGGCTTCGTCGTCGTCGCCCAGACGGTCACGCCGAGGTAGTCGGCCCCGACAGCCTCCGCCGCGCGTGCCAGGTCCGGATCGTCGACGCTGATCCCGAGGATCGGTCCCGTCCCCAGCCGCGCGCGCGCGTTCGCCGGATCGTCCCGCTGCCCCAGGTGCACGCCGTCGGCGCCGCTCTCGATCGCAACCTGGATCCGGTCGTTTACGACGAACAGCACCCCGGCGTCCCGACAGGCCTCGGCGAGCTCGCGGGCGATCGGTCGGAGATCGTCGTCGCGGAACTCCTTCGCGCGGAGCTGCACGGCGTCCGCTCCCCCTTCGATCGCCGCGAGCGCGACGTCCCGGTGGGACCTGCGGGGGACGAGACCCGTCGACGTGACCACGTACACCCCGAGGGGGTGCGGTTCAACGCCTGCCATCGCTCCCTCCGCCGGCATTGCCCGGTTCAGGTTCAACGGGTCGCCGGCGCGCCGCCAGCCGGCCTCTCAGCCCGGTTGCCCCGAGCTCCCCGGTTCTCGCCGTTTCTGGGCCGAGTATACGGAGCGACGCGCTATCGCTCTGCCGTCGCCAGCCGCGCGATCTCCCGCTCGCGCCGGACCTTGCTCCAGTCACCCGTCTTGGTGGAGAACAGCACGTCCGTGGCGACCTCGAACATGCCGATCGCCAGGGTCGCCCACGCCGCCCATACCGGGGCCCGCGTCACCGGCCACAGCGCCAGCGCGACGAACGGCGCGATCTTCGTGGCGACCGCGCCGGCGGCGTGCATCGCCACCCGCCCGGCCGGATCGGCCCGGAGATACGTCGCGTAGTCGATCTTGATCCCGGGACGGGGCGGGAACTGCCGGGGCCGGAAGAAGTAGGCGCTGAACGAGATCCCCACGGCGCGTCCGACCGCCCAGTGTGCGAGGTCGTGGACGCACACCGACCACGCGCCCGCCGCGAACAGGACCCCGAGCGCCGCGATCAGGTCCTCGTCCGCCCGCCTGGCGACGACGATCCCGACGGCGCCGGCGAGCGCGCCGAGGACCAGCACGGCGTTGCCGAACCACACCCGGAACCGGAGCGGGACGGCGCGCTCGAACGCGGCCCGGTCGATCCGCGCGATCCGCTCGGCGAGCCGGTCCGACGCCACGGGGTCGCGCTTGACGTCGGCGACGAGCTTCCAGAGTCCGAGGCGGCGCAGGTCGCGTTCGCCGGTGGAGAATGCCGCCTCGATCCGGAGAAGCCGGTCGTCGAGGGACCCCCTCGCCGGGCCCGAACCCTCACCAGCTTGGGCCATCACACCTTCCGCTCGCGTTACGATGTCCGCCGGACGCGCCCGGCCCGTCGGTCTGCCCGCCTCTGGAGGTACCCAGCACGTCCAGCCGCACGAGGAACGAACGATCGA
This sequence comes from Actinomycetota bacterium, assembly GCA_046729855.1. GTDB lineage: Bacteria > Actinomycetota > UBA4738 > UBA4738 > HRBIN12 > DATHSY01. The sequence goes on from JBKPHM010000098.1 coordinate 19,950, forward strand.
TCCGCGTCCCCGACGCCGCGTCGGCGCTCACGACGCTCGACGGCCGCTACCACGTCGTCGAGCGTATCGCCGCCGGCGGGATGGGCCAGGTCTACCGCGCCCGCGACGCCGTGCTGGCGCGGGAGGTCGCGATCAAGGTGTTGCACGCGGCCCTGGCGACCGACGCCGGATTCGTCGACCGGTTCCGCCGCGAGGCGCGCGCCGCGGCCAGCCTCGGCCATCCGAACATCGTCAACGTCCACGACTGGGGCGCCGTCGACCACATCTACTTCATGGTGATGGAGTTCGTCCGCGGGCAAAGCGTCCGCGACGTGCTGAACGCCGAGGGGTTCCTCGCGCCGTTGCAGGCCGCGGACATCCTGCTCCAGGTGCTGGCGGCGCTCGACCACGCGCACCGCAAGGGGATCGTCCACCGCGACATCAAGCCGGAGAACGTCATGCTCACCCCGGACGGCGTCGCGAAGGTCGCCGACTTCGGCCTGGCCCGCGCCTACGCCGAGGGGCGCACCACGCAGGCAGGCAACGTGACCGGCACCGTGCAGTACCTCGCCCCCGAGCAGCTCCAGGGCGAGCCGGCCGACCCTCGGACCGACCTGTACTCGGTCGGCGTCGTCGCGTACGAGTTGCTGACCGGTCGCGTGCCGTTCGACGGCGAGACGCAGATGGCGATCGCGTATCGGCACCTCCGCGAGCGTGTCCCGCGCCCGTCCGCGCGCAACCCCGACGTGCCGCCCGGACTCGACGGCTGGGTCGCGTCGATGACCGAGAAGGACCGCGAGCTGCGGCCGGAGTCCGCGGCGGAGGCGCGACGCGACCTCGTCGCCGAGGCCGCGAGCCTGCCGGCGGCGGCACCCGTCGCCGAGCTGGTTCGCGCGCGTCCAGACCTGCTGCCCGACGGCGACCCGCACAACGCGCCCACCGTCACGATCCGGCGGGCTGCGACGCGCGCGAAGCGCCGGCGCGGCGGGCGGTGGATGCTCGGCATGCTCGTGGTCGCGGCGCTGATCGGCACGGCCGCGTGGGGCGGCTGGACGTACCTCGTCCCCCACACCGTCACCCTGCCGAGCCTCGTCGGGTCTGATCTCGAACGCGCGCAGGAGCGCCTGATCGACCTGGGGCTGCGAGTCCGGGAGCTTCCCGGCGAGTACGACGAGACGATGAGGATCCCGAAGGGCGACGTGCTCAGGATGCGCCCGCAGCCCGGCACGGAGCTGGAGGAGGGCGCCGTCGTCAGCCTGGTGCCGTCGAAGGGGCCGCCGCCGGTCGACGTCCCGGACCTCGTCGGCAAGACGGTCGAACAAGCGCGTACGCTGCTCCAACAGGCGGGGCTGCGCCTCGGCCGATCTCCCGAGCGGTACAACGCGAAGTTCCGCGAGGGCCGCATCTTCTGGCAGAGCGTCGCGTTCCCCGGCCAAGCGCCGCGCGAATCGGAGATCGACGTGCGGGTGAGCAAGGGTCCCGAGCCGATCCCGTTGCCGAGCGTCGTCGGGAAGACGCAGGCGGAGGCCGAACGGCTCCTGGAAAGCTGGGTTCTCACCGTCGAGCAGAAGTTCTCCGACGACGTCGACCGCGGCTACGTGCTCGCCCAGACGCCGAACCCCAAGACCAAGCTCCAGCCGGGACAGGGCGTCACCATCGTCGTCTCGCTCGGACCGAAGACGTTCGCGATGCCGAACGTCGTAGGGATGTCGAAACAGGCTGCCATCGACAGCCTCCAGGCGCTCGGCCTGCGCGTCGCCGTGTCGCCGTTGCCCGGATCGAACGGAACGACGGTCGCGGGGCAGCTCCCGCTCGCCGGCGAGACCGTTCGGTACGGCCAGACCGTAACGATCTACGTGTGAGGATCGGCGCGCACCTCCGGACGCCCGGCGGCCTTCGGACGGCGGTCGACAGCGCCCGAGCCGTCGGCGCGGACACGGTCCAACTGTTCCTGTCGAACCCGCGCGCGTGGGCCGGGCCGCTTCCGGCGACCGCCGAGAAGTTCGGGGCGGAATGGCGTGAGGCCGGCATCGGCCCCCTGTTCGTCCACGCGCCGTACCTCGTCAACATCGCCTCGCCGAACCCGGAGTTCGTCGTGAAGTCGCTCGAGCTCTGTCGCCGCTCGGTCGTCGCGTGCGCGATCGTGGGCGCCGTGGGGTTCGTCGTGCATGCGGGATCGGGCGGTCCAGGCGAACACGGCGAGGCGGTCGCCCGGGCGGCGGCGACGCTCCGGCTGATCCTGGACGAGACGGAGGGGACGCACCTGATCGTCGAGCTGATGGCGGGCACGGCGGGATCGGTCGCCTCCACGTGGCCGGAGGCCGCGGCGCTCTTCGAGCTCGTCGGTGACGAGCGCCTGCGCCTATGCGCCGACACCTGCCATCTGTTCGTGACGGGCTACGGTCTGGACACGCCCGACGGCGTCGACGCGTGCTTCGAGGAGCTCCGTGCCTCGGGGCTGGCCGACCGGCTCGTACTTGTGCACGCGAACGACGCGAAGTTTCACGGTGGCTCTCGTCGCGACCGGCACGAGAACATCGGCGAGGGACAGATTGGCCTCGACGGCTTCCGCGCGGTCCTGCACCGGCCGGAGGTCGCCGACCTCAGCCTGATCGTCGAGACGCCGCACGGCGGCGAGGCGCACCGGCGCGACGTCGATCGCCTCCGCTCGCTGGCCGCTCAGGGCATGGGCGGGGGCGGCGGCGCCCCGAGCTGACCTCCCGTCGCGGCGGGCGAGCCACGGTACGTATCGGGACCGAACCCCAGCACCGGGAAGAAGACGAACGGCAGCAAGGCCAGGCCGATGCCGTACCCGGTTCCCTTTGCGAAGTTCTTTGCGGCGTCGACACAGAGGATGATCCACACGACGAAGTTCACGAGGGGGATGATGAGGAGCACCCACCACCACCCCGGCCGACCGGCGACCTTCGCCAAGATGTAGCCGTTGTAGAAGGGGATGAGGGCCGCCCAGCCCGGCTGTCCGGCCTTCTCGAAGACCCTCCACATCCCCGCGATCTGGAGGACGATGACCGCGAAGTAGATGATCCAGACGATCGCTGAGACGCCGCCGCCGCCGCCGCCGCCGTCCCCGTACTGTGCCAGCATCCTGTCCCTCCTCTCGGGGCCGGCGCGATGCTGTCACGCGCCGGCACGCGGCTCAAGGACCTACGGCTCCGTCTCGGCGCCGGGTCCCTCCTGGTACGAGTAGCGCTCCTCGCCCCAGGGATCGGCGTGGACGTGGTAACCGCGGACTTCCCAGAAGCCGCGCTGGTTGTGGGACGTGAATTCGAGGCCGCGCAGCCACTTGGCGCTCTTCCAGGCGTACCGCTGCGGGACGACGAGCCGGAGCGGGTACCCGTGCTCCGGCGCCAGGTCCTGCCCGCCGTGCGCCCACGCGATCAGCACGTCGTCGTCGAGCATCGACGCGAGGGAGAGATCCGACGTGTAGCCGTACTCGCAGTGGGCGACCACCCACTTCGCCTCCGGCTTCGGCCTCGCCCGTTCGGCGATCACGCGGAACGCCACGCCGGTCCAGGTGTTGTCGAGCGTCGACCACCCCGTGACACAGTGCATGTCGGCCGTGACGGCGACCGGACCGAGCGCCTTCAGCTGATCGTAGGTGAGCGTGAACGGCTCCTCCACGAGGCCCGTCACCTCGAACCGCCACTCGGCGGGGTCGAACCTCGGGATCGGGCCGTAGTGCAGGACGGGCCACGTCTTCACGAGGCGTTGGCCGGGCGGCACGCGCTTCGCGACCTCTGCGGGAAGCTTCTGACCGAACACAGCGGACCTCCTCAGGCGGCGGCGATCGTTCGCCAGGCCGCTAGTGCTGTCGAGACGTCCTCGTCGGAGATGTCGACGTGCGTCACCATCCGGACCCGGTCGCCGATCAGCGTGGCTCCTACGCCCGCGGCCTCGAGGCGCCGGATGGCTTCGAGCGCCGTCATCCCCGCCGGTTCCGTCTGCGCGAACACCATGTTCGTTTCGACCGCCGAGGGATCCACCGAGCCCGGGATGATCTCCGCCACGCCCTCAGCCAAGCGCCGCGCGCGGTCGTGGTCCTCGTGCAGACGCCCGGGTCCGTGCTCCAGTGCCACCAGGCCGGCCGCGGCCACGATGCCTGCCTGCCGCCAGGCGCCGCCGAGCAAGATCTTGATCCGTCGCGCCTCGGCCATGAGGGCGGCCGGTCCGCAGAGCAGCGAGCCGATCGGGGCGCCGAGGCCCTTCGAGACACAGAACATCATCGTGTCGACCTCGGCGCAGAACTCGGCGACGTCCACGTCGCTCGCCACGCTCGCGTTGAAGATCCGGGCGCCGTCCAGGTGCATCGGGACGCCCTGCTCGTCGGCGAGCTTCCGGTAGGCCCGGAGATCCTCGATCGCCATCACGTTTCCCCCCGTCGAGCCGTGCGTGTTCTCGACCGACAGGACATCGATCATCTCGACGTCGTAGAACTCGTCGGGTTCGAGTGCCGCAGCGACCTGTTCGAGTGTCACCTGCCCACGCACGTCTCCATGCAAGATGCGGTACGCGATGCCCGAGACGACGGCCGACGTCATGACCTCGGTCGTCGCAACGTGCGAGCCCAACTCGGCGACCACGAGGTGGCCCGTGCCGCGGAAGTGCAGCCGCAGCCCGATCTGGTTGGCCATCGTCCCGGTCGGGACGTAGAGGGCCGCCTCCATGCCCGTGACCTCCGCCGCCCGGTCCTGGAGGCGGTTCACGGTCGGGTCGTCCCCGTACCAGTCGTCGCCGACCTCGGCCTCGGCCATCGCACTGCGCATGGCCTCGGTCGGCGTCGTGACGGTGTCCGAACGCAGATCGACCCGGAAGCGCTTCATCGGTCGAGCCAGTATAGGGAGAGGCCCGGTTACGGAGGCGGTCGCTCGTGGAGCCCCGTCCCCTCGGGTCTCCGGAACACGGGCTGCCCGTCGACAACCGCCATCGCGTCGCGCGCGTGCACGAGACGGTGGGGTCGCCGGCGCGACACCGCGCCATCCTCGAGCGCCACGCGTCCCCCGCATCTTTTCGAGGCCCCGAGCGAGGCGGACGTGCTGCGCCGCGACCGACGGTGCAACTCCGAGTCGATGCGTCAGCCACGACGTCGTCGATAGATACCCATTCCGCTCGAACGACGTCGCCACTCGATCTCGGCAACGCGCCGAGATCGTTCCGCCTCGAGCATGCGGCTCGCGCGTTCGAGCTCCAGATGTCGCC
>JBKPHM010000099.1:0-4205 GCA_046729855.1 Actinomycetota bacterium
ACGTCGGCCCTCGCGAGCTGCTCCACGGCATGCGGGTCGTCTCCGCACGAGACGCGCTGATCGCACCATCGATCACTAGCGGCTGATCGCAGAGTTTGCGGTCCGACCCGACCCGCGCGAACCGCCCGCCGCCGTCGCCGACCTCACCGACCGCGAGCGCGAGATCCTGCGGTTTGTCGCGTGCGAACTCACGAACGCGGAGATCCCGGGCCGGCTGGTGATGCGACTGAGGGCTCCGTGACTGACCGCTCAGCCCCGACGATCGAGTGAGGGCGACTAACGGCCAGCCGCTAGCTGCTTGCAAGACTTGCGCGCTAAGACTTGCGTAGGAGTATATACTTGGTATAGTACTCAGTATGCTTGTCGCGTGGAGCCAGTCATGAGCGTCCCCCACGCCCTCCTTGCCTTGCTGAGTGAAGGACCGAAGTACGGCCTGCGGCTCCAGAACGAGTTCGAGGCGCGGACGGGCGAGGTCTGGCCGCTCAACGTCGGACAGGTCTACACGACGCTCCAGCGCCTCGAGCGGGACGGGCTCGTCGAGACCGACGACAGGGAGGGCGAGCGATCGCGGAAGCGGTACCGGATTACGTCCGCCGGCGAGCGCGAGCTCACCGACTGGCTTCGCAGCCCGCCCGACCTCGTGCCGCCCCCGCGCGACGAGCTCGTGATCAAGGTGCTGGTTGCGCTGCAGATCCCGGGGATCGACGTCCACGAAATCCTGCAGGTGCACCGCCGGCACGTGATCGAGGTCATGCAGCGCTACACGCAAGTCAAGGCTGCAGCTGACGAGGACGACACGGCGTTGGCGCTCGTCGTCGATGCCGAGCTCTTTCGGCTCGAAGCGATCGTCCGCTGGCTCGATGCCGCCGACGTCCGCTTGAAGCAGCGGCCGCACCTCGCGCCGGTGGCCGTGGCCGACACGCCTCTCGAACCAACTCACGACATGGAGGTTTCGCAATGACCAGCGCACTTGAACTGCGCCAGGTTTCGAAGATCTACGGCTCTGGGCCGACCGAGGTGCACGCGCTCCGCGACGTCGACCTCTCGGTCGAGCGCGGCGAGCTCGTCGCGATCATGGGACCGAGCGGCTCTGGCAAGAGCACGCTCCTGACGATCGCCGGCAGCCTCGAGCAGCCGTCCAGCGGCCAGGTGCTGGTGGACGGCGTCGACCTCGCGAGCGTCTCGCGCTCGGATCAGGCGCAGATGCGACGCCGGTCGATCGGTTACGTCTTCCAGGATTTCAACCTGCTCCCGGGGCTGACCGCGGTCGAGAACGTCACTCTGCCCCTCGAGCTCGACGGCACCCGCGCCAAAGCCGCACGCGCCACGGGCCTCGAGGCGATGGAGGAGCTCGACGTGGCGGACCTAGCCGATCGCTACCCGGACGAGCTGTCGGGCGGCGAGCGCCAACGGGCTGCGATCGCCCGAGCGATCGTCGGCGAGCGCGGGCTGCTGCTCGCGGACGAGCCGACCGGCGCTCTGGACTCCGTAAACGGCGAGGCGGTGATGCGCCTGTTGCGCGCCGCCACAAAGCGGGGCGTCGCGGGTGTCGTTGTTACGCACGAGGCGCAGCTGGCCTCCTGGGCCGACCGCGTCGTCTTCCTGCGCGACGGCCGTGTCGTCGACCAAACGGTTGCACCGCCCGGCCCCGAGTCGCTGCTCGTGGCAGGTGAGCGGCGATGACCACGCTCGCGCACCGTGCAGCGCTCGGCGGACCGAGACACGGCGGCGTCGCCGCCCGCCGCGCCGTGATCCGGTGGGCGTGGCGGCTGTTCCGCCGCGAGTGGCGCCAACAGATCCTGGTGGTGACGCTACTCACCGTGGCGGTTGCCGCCGCGATTGCCAGCGTCACGATCGCTTACAACTCGGGCCCTGCGAACGACGCAGAGTTCGGCTCGGCCAGTCAGATACTCGAGTTGGACGGTGCGGATCCGCGCAAGCTGGAAGCGGCTCTCGCCGCCGCCGAGGAACGGTTCGGGGAAATCGACGTCATCGCTCGCCGCTCGCTGCCCGTCCCCGGCAGCGTCGAGACGGTGGAGTTCCGGGCCCAGGACCCGCGCGGAGCGTACGGAAGCGCAATGCTTGCGCTCCGCCGAGGCAGCTATCCCGTAGGCCCCAGCCAGGTTGCCGTCACCGACGGCGTGGCCACGCTCCTCGGGCTCGAGATAGGGCAGACGCTGGCGCTTGACGGCCACCGCCGGACCGTCGTCGGCATCGTCGAGAACCCACGTGATCTCAGCGACGAGTTTGCGCTCGTCTCACCTTCGGCCGCGGGGACATCGGACACCGTCTCGGTCTTGGTCGACGCAAGCTCCGCCTCGGTCGAAGCCTTCTTTCAAGCGCAGGGCGACCGATCCGCCCTCATGGGGTCCAAGGATCGGGGCAACGACCTGCCGGCACCTGAGCTGGCGATGTTCTCCGTGGCCACCGTATTCCTGCTCCTGGCTTCGCTGATTGCGGCAGCGGGCTTCGCCGTCATCGCCCAGCGACGGCTCCGTCAGCTCGGCATGCTGGCTGCGATCGGCGCGACCGAGAAGCACCTTCGACTCGTGCTGCTGACGAACGGCGCCGTCGTCGGCGCGATCGGCGCACTGATCGGAACAGTCGTGGGTCTCGCACTCTGGCTCGCGGTCGTCCCGACGCTCGAGCCCGCGCTCAACCATCGCCTCGACCGGCTCAGCCTGCCGTGGCTGCTCCTGGGATCAATCGTCCTCGTCGCGGTCCTCGGAGCGACCGCCGCCGCGTGGTGGCCGGGGCGAGCGGTGGCCCGGGTCCCCGTCGCTCTCGCCCTCTCGGCGCGCCCGCCCAGGCCAAGACCCGCACGCCACTCGGCAATCGTCGCCGTGGTGTTGATCGCGGCCGGAATCGGCAGCCTCGTGCTGTCCAACCGAGAGAGACCGCCGCTCATCGTCGCCGGGATCGTGGCGACGATCCTGGGCAGCCTGCTCCTGGGCCCATTGGCGATTCGCCTCTTTTCCCGGGTGGCCGGACACGCCCCGATCGCCGTACGCTTGGCGCTCCGAGACCTCGCCCGCTACCAGGCTCGCTCCGGGGCGGCACTCGCGGCCATCACTCTCGCCCTCGGCATCGCCGCGACGGTCGTCATCATCGCGGCGGCCGAGGAGAAGAAGAGAGCCGACCACCCGCCCAACCTGTCCGACCGGCAGGTCCGCGTGTACACGGGTGCATCGGACGGTCCGGAGGGCGTCGCGATCCAGACGCCCGCCCAGCTCGAACGGATGGCTGGTCGCGTCCGCCAACTGGCGGCAGGTCTCGAGGACGCGGCCGTAATCCCGCTCCACAACCCCTATCAACCGAGCGAACGGTCCAGACCCGAGGGCGGCATGCGAGTCCTTCGCACCGAGGTCCTCGTACGGAAAGTCGACGACAACAACGCGCCAGGGGGATACATCTGCACCCCATCATCGGGCTGCTACATCAGCGAATCGCGACTCTACGTCGCCACGCCCGCCCTGCTCAGGTACCTCGGAATCGACCCCGCCTCGGTCGATCCAAGCACGGACTTCCTGGTCGACCGGACCGTCCAGACCGACGGGCTCGTCACTGTCCGGTTCCAGACGACCGGGGCACGCGGAGAAGCAAAGCTGACCGAACGACCCGTCACGAACGTCCAGAGGATCGACAGCCGGAAGCTCTTCGGCGCGCCCAAGGCGGAAGGGGAAGCCGCCATGGCGCCGACCTCGTTCATCACGCTCGACGGTCTTCGCCGCCGCGGCTGGAAACAGATCCCGTCCGGCTGGCTCATCGAATCGGGCCGGTCGTTGACGAGCGACCAGATCGCCGACGCCCGCGAACTAGCGGCCCGTGGCGGCCTGACGATCGAGACACGGCGAGAGTCAACCTCCTTCACGACGCTCATCGCCATCGCAACCGCCGCGGGCGCCCTCCTCGCGCTCGCGATCCTCGCCATGACCGTCGGGCTGATCCGCAGCGAGAGCGCCGGCGATCTGCGCACCCTGACCGCGACCGGGGCAACGAGCAGGATCCGCCGAACGCTGACCGCCGCCACCGCCGGCGGGCTCGCCCTCCTCGGCGCGCTCCTCGGCGTCGCCGGCGCCTACCTCATGCTCGCGGCGACGTACTTCGACAAGCTCGACTATCTCGGTCGGATCCCGGTGCTCTACCTCGTCCTGATGGTCGTGGGCATCCCCATGGCGGCCGCCGCGGCCGGCTGGCTCCTCGCT
>JBKPHM010000100.1:0-4197 GCA_046729855.1 Actinomycetota bacterium
GGACCGTCCGAAGACCGCCCGCGTGTTCGCGTCGATGTAGCCGATCTGGTCGCGCTCCTGCTGTGATCGGCCGAAGTAGGCACGGTCACGGTCGTCGACGATGGCGAAGATGCTGCGGCTGACGGACACCCGCGGTTCGCGCGCGTGGCCCGCCTCCTCCCAGGCTGCCCGATAAGCGTCGATCTGCCTGCGCTGCTGGACGTGGAGCGGCTCGCCGCTCTCGTCGAACACGAGCGTCGAGCTCATCAGGTTCATTGCCTCCTGCGCGGCCCAGACGGCCGTGGCGCTCGAGCCCGCTCCCCACCAGATCCGATCCCGCAGCCCGGGCGCGTGCGGCTCCAGGCGCAGCAGGCCGGGCGGGTTGGGAAACATCGGGCGAGGGTTCGGTTGGGCGAAGCCCTCACCTTTCAGCAGCTCGAGGAAGACCTGCGTGTGGCGGCGCGCCATGTCGGCATCCGTCTCACCTTCGCCGGGCTGGTAGCCGAAGTGGCGGAATCCATCGATCACCTGCTCCGGCGAGCCGCGACTGATACCGAGCTGCAGCCGGCCGCCGGCGATGACGTCGGCCGCCCCGGCGTCCTCGGCCATGTAGAACGGGTTCTCGTAGCGCATGTCGACGACGCCCGTTCCGATCTCGATCCGCGCGGTACGCGCGCCTACGGCGGTAAGGAGCGGGAAAGGGGAGGCAAGCTGACGAGCAAAGTGATGGACGCGGAAGTACGCGCCGTCGGCGCCGAGCTCTTCGGCCGCGACAGCGAGCTCGATCGACTGGAGTAGCGCATCAGACGCTGAACGCACCTGCGAGTACCGGGAGTCGGACCAGTGACCGAACGACAGGAACCCGATGCGCTTCATCGGGGCAGATTAGCGGGCACGAGTGCGGCTTCAGGGACGGCGGACGGTGTACCGCGGGCTGCGACCGTCGCCGGACCGCGCGGCGGGAGATCGGCGGCGTGATGCAATCACCTTCTCGATCGCGCATAGGCGCGCGGCAGCGGGTTCGTCGTCACCCGACGCGCTCCTCTGCGAAGTCCAGCACCTGCCGCGCACTGGCAGCTGCCGCATTCGACCCAGCTATAGCCCGGCATCAATCCTGGCTTGATCTTGAGGAGGGCCTTGACGACGGACCGATCGGTCACGTCCCCGAACTCACACTCCGGCGCATGTTTCGACGTGCTCGGATCGAGCGGATCGAGCCGACGGCGCGAGGGCGGGGCGCGTGCCAGTACTCGACCGTACAGGCGCAGCGCCGCTCCCAACGACCGCGCTCGATCTCGCTCCACGGGATCTCGACGCCAGGATCGGCCCTCAAGGGGGATCTTGCAGTCATAGGCGTGCACGAACGCCGTGCTGGGCGGGCTTCGCTTGCGGAACATGTTCACTCTCCTTCCCTCGATCGTGGCTCACGGCACTGAGCCTCATGGGTCATCCGGACGTGCATAGCCGGCCCCTCCGGTGGCGCGAGGATCGTCGCATGCCGGCGCATCGACGCTGCTCGATCGTTCGCTTCGTCCTCCGTCAGGCTCCAGCCCGGCATGGCGAAGCTGCTCGCGTATCATCCACTCACTCGATCCGCAGTCGCACCCGAGCTCCTCGGCGTGCTTGATGAGCGATGGCCGGAGCTTGACGGCTACCAAGTGCCAACCCGATCCAGCCCCTTGGGGCCGATCTCGTCGATCGCGGACTCGTACAGGTCGTCGACGATCGGATCCGGCAGTCCCGGGCCCTCGCAGGCTGGCGGGGCCCAGCTGGCGGGGCCGGATAGTGTGTGACGGCGAGCCGGCTGGGCCGCCAACGTGAGGCAATCTCTCAACTACCGGCGTGAACGTCTTGTTGCGTTCCCGGCGTTCATGGGCAGAGTCGGCCCAGACGCGCTGTCCTGTCTGCGTGATTACCGAGGTCTTGGGGTGGCTCTCAAGACGTCGGATAGCTCTGCCGACGATTGGGCATGAAGGGGGACATGACGGCTAAAGAGACGATGCTTGAATCACGAACAGAGCGACGCACCTTGATTCTGGCGGCTGCGGCTGCGTCCGTCGTGGGCGTTGTGGTCATCGCAATGATCATCATGATCAGCCGTTCGAGTCACGTTGGAGCCGCCAGGGCTGTCCCAGCCGCCGCTGTCCCAGCGAACATCCCCAGCGACACCATAGCGATGCTCGATCGGCACGGAATCACAATCACATTGACTGAGGACGCCAGCGCATTTGCTCCCAGCGAGGCGATGCGAACGCGCGATCCGACAACCCGCTCGTCGGCGACGCGGCAGCAACTGTCAGTCTCGTTGAGTTTACAGATCGCCATCATCGCACCGAGAGTGACGGAAGGATCGCGCCCACGTACGTAGATCGCATCGATATCTCGTCATCTTTACTGACGTCGAGATACCAGTGTTTGGTCCTATTGGGTACAGTGGTAAGCCATTCACGACCCAGATACTCATCGCGTTCGTGGACGCGCACACGGGGAAGCCCATCGAATCGGTCGCGCTGGGCAAATGAACGCCCGTTCGTAGGAAGTTCGCGAGTCCGGGCCGTTGTTCCATGTAATCCCGGGCTCACCGAAGAGGTCCCTGACCGCGTCGTGGATTCGCTCGAGCACGCGAGGCGGTCACCTGGGCTGGCTACCCGTTAGCTTCTCGAGTCGACCCACGATTCCTCCCCCCGGCCTCCCGGCACTCGGGCTTCCGCTTGCCGTTAGCAGTAGGCCACGCCCGATACGTAGTACTTGCCTTCGTATTGCCTGACTGTGATGCGGGCGACCGGTGATCCGTCCTCGTACGCCTGAAACTCGGGAGCAACGGCAGGGTCTGGCGCAGGCACTAATCCGTCTGCGCTCGGTGTTAGCGCAACGATGCCATTGGCCACTTCGGTCTTTCCAGGGACGATGACACGCGCGTTTGATGCGAGGCCTACCGCGTCGAGCCACTCGGTCTGGAGGACCATCTCAGAGGCCGACTCAGCTGTGAAGATCTCAGGCCCCGGTTCATTCGACGCCACATTCACACGCCCGCACGGAAGATTCGGCACACCCGAGTCGGCCGCGGTCAACACAACCACCGAAAGGACCACAAGCAGTGCGGCAGCGACACCACCCCCAACGACCCAAACGAAGCGTCTCACGGCTGACGTCCCCTCCACGCCGAGTGATAGTCACCTGTAGCCATGAGCATGCAGGCCCCTTCCCCGTCGTCGTGACGGTATCGCGATGCTTCAGCGGATAACATCCCCCGTCCTTCCCACGGAATCCGCCGGATGCCGATCGCTTTAACTCCTCCTCGGCGTGGCCGGGGAACCGGTAGTCCCAACGGGGTGAGTCGGGCCAATCGCGGGACCTGCGGCGGAAGGGGAATTAGGCCGTTGACCTGCGGATCCGGTTCTGGGTCGGTTCCGGTTGTTACGCGTCGCTTTTCGATGTCATGCGGGATAGACACGGGATCACCGGCCGCGTCGAGAGTGCAACCACCTTTGCGTCGGGCTTCGGATTAGGCGCCCAGAGGTCCGCGTCGACGTGACCGCAGCTACTCATCGGCGAACCCCCACTCCTCGGTGTGGACGATGCGACCCTCGGCGTCGATGAGCTCGAGGCGCATCGGCATCGTCACCGGTTCATCGGAGGAGAACAGGACCACCTCGTTTTCGACGGTGTCCTCGAACGTGCGACCCTCGACGTCGATCAGGCGCACACGTGCGATGTCCGCCCCAGCATCCTCGACCGTACCGCCGGCCCTGAGCCCGCGCTGCCCCCAGTTCCCGCCGAGGTCCACCGCCGGCCGGCCGCACATCGGAACCGGGCCGCTCCCGCCCGCGATGCCGTTGCCGCTCCACCGACCGAGGTCGTCTTGCGAGGTCTCGACCGTCCAGCGCCAGCGCTCGGAGACCCGTGGACCCCCGTCCGCCTCGCAGGTGATGAACCACATCTGACCCGGCGGCAGGTCCCGGTTCTTCACGAACCGGACCGTTTCGGGGAGCATGCGGCTGGGTTCGGTCCCGGGCGGGTGCCCGGTGCCCCGGAAGTCCGCGAGCCAGTCGCGGATCGCGTGTTCGGGCGTGTGGGACATATGACCTATCGGGGGTCGGATCGCCGATTAGAGTTTCTCACCGTCCGGTGACGTTCGGGAACACGTCTCTCGAACTCGTAACATCGCCGATGGCGCGGCGCCCGTAGCGGTTCGGGAAGTGAAGGGCCTTCGGTGAT
>JBKPHM010000101.1:0-8493 GCA_046729855.1 Actinomycetota bacterium
TCGCTCAGCTCCGACATCGGATGCGCCTCCTCGGAAGGGGGCCATACCGTGGCACGGCCGAGTGAACAGAACGTGAACGTCGGTTCTCGCGCCGCTCGGGTCGCCGGATCAGACTGGCTCGACGAGGACGAGCACGCTCCCGACCTTCTGTCCCGTCTCGACGTACCGGTAGGCCTCGACGATGTCGTCGAGCGGATACCGCCGGTCGATCACGGGCTGGAACGCTCCCGACCCGAGCAGCGACCTGAAGTGCTCGATCAACGGCCTGTCGAACGTCTTCGGGATCGGGAACCTCACCTGTTTCCCGCCGAACAGCGGGGTGACGAGCGCCAGGATCGGGTTCATCGAGAGCGGCCCGAGGTCCGTCGAGAGGTAGATACCGCGCGGCTTCAACAGACGCCCGCACGCCCCGAAGGAGCTCTCGCCGACCGCGTCCAGCACCGCGTCGTAGACCGGCTCGTCCTTGGTGAAGTCGGTCGTCGTGTAGTCGATGACCCGGTCGGCACCCAGCCGCGTGACCAGCTCGACGTTCTTCGTGTCGCACACCGCGGTCACGATGGCACCGAGCTCCTTCAACAGCTGGACGGCCGCGGAGCCGATCGCGCCGGTCGCTCCGTACACCAGCACGCGCTGACTGCTCGCGATCCCGGCCGAGCGGATCAGCGAGAGGGCGTAGTGCGACCCCTCCGTGCTCGGAGCGGCCTGCTCGAAGGTCAGGCCCTCCGGGATCGTCGTGATCGGACCGTCCTCCGACACCGCCAGGTACTCGGCATGGGCGCCGAAGCCGGGCTCGCTGTACCCGAACACCCGGTCGCCGACCTCGAACGCCGTGACGCCCGGCCCGACGGCCTCCACGACGCCCGCGAACTCGTTCCCGAGCACGGTCCTCTTGGGCTTCGTCAGACCGCTGAAGAAGCGGACGATGAACGGGTGGGCCGCCCGGAACCCGCAGTCCGTTCGGTTCACGGTAGTGACGTGCACCCTCACGAGCACGTCGTGGTCGCGGACGGCCGGCCGGTCGACGTCGACGACCCGGACGACCTCCGGTCCGCCGTATGTCGTGAACACCGCTGCCTTCACGCCGACAGCGAGCCTACGGTCTCCGGTCGGGCAGGTCGAACCACGATTCCGCCGGGGGCTCCATGCACTATTGAACTCAAGCCGTGCGTCGCGGAAGAACTCGTCGCAGCAACTACCGCCTGTGGGGGCCGCCGAACGACGCACCCGTGCTGATCATCGGGGACTTCTCGCTCGAGTAGCTGGAGGACCGGCGTCGCGGTCCGCTTGGTCTTCCGTTCAGAGGATCCGCACGACGCTCCGGTAACTTCTGAAGACGGAACCCGAACCCCCGAACGGATCGTCGAGCTTGCCGCATCGTGCCGTGACGCAGGCGAAGGCGTTGCTGTGGGCTGCGCAGGGAGTCGCCAGCCTGCCGATGCGGCCGGGACGAGGGGGCACGCTCACCCACGACTACAGGCGGAACGGCACCACCGATCTCTTCGCGGGATTCAACGTCGGGCCGGTGAAGTGATCTACGACTGCAAGAGGCGCCACACCGCAAAGGACGTGCTCAGCTTCTTCAAACTGATCGACCTGCACGTTCCGCGCGAGCTCGACATCTATGTGGTGCTCGACAACCTTTCCGCCCACACGGCGCCGGAGATCAAGACCTGGCTCGCTCATCCAAAGCGCGCCCGCTGGCACCTCCATTTCACGCCGACCTCGAGCTCCTGGCCCAATCTCGCCGAAGGCTGGTTCAAGCTCCTCACCGAGCGGCGCGTACGCCACGGCGTGTTCTCGAGCGTCGAGGCGCTGAGAGAGGCGATCGAGTTGTGGGCCGAGCACTTGAACGACGATCCCAAGCCCTTCGTCTGGCGCAAGACCGCCGAAGAGATCATCGAGAAGGTGCGGCGCGGACGAGCAGCGCTACACTAGGTCCACGCCACGCTACGCCACTAGTGCCAGAACCAGGAAGACCGTCCGCATGTCGCAGGTTGCACTTCGGCCGGTAGAAGTTGGAGATCTCGACGCGATCTTCGAGCAGATGCGCGACCCGGAGTCAGTACGCATGGCGGCATTCACGCCTGAAGACCCGAACGATCGAAGCGCCTTCGACGCCCATATGGCGAAGGTCATGTCCTCCTCTGAGAACAGAAATCGGGCCATCATCCGCGACTCACGGCTCGTCGGCACCATCGCGAGCTACGTCTCGGAGGGAGCGACCGAGGTCACCTACTGGATAGATCGCACCTGCTGGGGGGAAGGAATCGCAACGCAGGCGCTCAGACTGCTCCTCGAGGAGGTCTCGGCTCGGCCGATCCGAGCCCGTGCTGCGAGCGACAACGCTGGGTCGTTACGAGTCCTTCAGAAGGCGGGCTTCCACCCGATCGGTACCGAGGTGTCCTTTGCCCCCGGACGGGCCGCCGAGATCGAGGAGACCATCCTCGAGCTGCCTTGAACACCTAGACCGCAAGTCTCCCCAAGAGGCGCGCCGCTGCAACCGGGTGCCTGCCGCCACGTCCTCGCTGACGACCTCACCCGACATGGCCTGCACTCCACCAGATCAACTCCGCGACGCACCACTAGGACGAGTCCGGTGGTCGACGCCGTTGAGTCAAGAGCCGGGCCTCGTAGGCGAACGTGAAGGCCAACACCCCGATGAAGGCCACCAGCCATGCGAAGGCGAGCCATCCGAGGGTGGCAGGGTCGTACTCATCGATGATCTCGCTCGGCGGTTCGATGGCGTCGGGCGCGAAGTGGATGAAGGCGAGGAACAGCGCGCCTCCGCCGGACAGGATCGCCCAGAACCCCGGGCCCACTCGACCGGCGCGATGCAGCGACAGCCCGACCAGGATGAGCGGGTAGATCGCCAGGCTGTAGGTGAACGCGTTGACTTCCGGTCGATCGGCCACCCCACGTTGTTGCCGCGGATCAGGTGGTCGACGTGGTGACCCAACGACATGACGACCGCAAGTGCGATGAGGCCATACAGCATCCGTTTCGAGCCATCCGCTGGGCCTGTCGAACGGCCAGATCGCTCAGAGGCTCTTGCGCGCCAACGACGCGCCGAGGCGCGCCTCGAGGATGCGCCGCGCCTCGGCGCCGTCGCTCGCGCCATCGATTACTTGACGGACGGCCTCAGCACACTCCCCGTCCGTCAGCCGGCGCAGCGCGTCCTTCACCTCGGGAATCGCGATGCTCGTCATTGAGAGCTCGTCCACCCCGAGGCCGACGAGCGCCGCCGCGATCGTCGGGTCACCGGCGGCCTCGCCGCAGACGCCGACCCACGCGCCGTTCGCGTGGGCGGCCCCGACGACGCGGCCGATCAGGCCGAGGACGTCCGGGTCGAGCACGTCGCCGATGTCGGCGACAGCCGCATTGAGCCGATCGACCGCGAACAGGTACTGCAGCAGGTCGTTCGTGCCGATCGAGAGGAAGTCGGCGTTCCGCGCGAGCCGCACGGCGGCGAGCGCGGCCGACGGCACCTCGACCATCACGCCGACCTCGATCCCGTGGGGGTCGACGCCCTCCTCGACGGCGACGTTCCAGAACGTCTCGCGGGCTGCCTCGAGCTCACGCGGCTCGGAGACGAGCGGGAACATGACCGCCAGTCGACCGGCCTCCTCGCCGGAAGCCTCCGACGCCGCGCGGACGAGCGCCCGGAGCTGGTCGCGGAAGAGCTCCGGCCACCGCAGGCCGAGCCGGATCCCGCGCAGGCCGAGAGCCGGGTTCTCCTCAGGATCGCGCGCGACGAACGGCAGCGGCTTGTCGGCGCCCGCGTCGAGCGTGCGGTACACGACGCGGTGTCCGGGGAACCCTCGCAGGATGTCCGCGTAGACCTTCGTCTGCTCCTCGACCGACGGCGCCGTGACGCGACTCAGGAACAGGAACTCCGTCCGAACGAGGCCGCTCCCCTCGCCGCCCGCATCGATCGCGGCGGGGATGTGGTCGATCGCGCCGATGTTCGCCGCGAGCTCGACGCGACGCCCGTCCGCCGTGCGACCCGGCTCGTCGCGGAGATCCGCGAGCTCCTCGCGGCGACGTTCCTCCTGCTCGTGTCGACTCTCGATCGCCGCGCGCTCCGAGGGCTTCGGGTCGACGATCGCCTCGCCAGCCCGCCCGTCGATCGCGACGTCGACCCCGGGCCGCGCGGCGGCCATCACGCCCTCGCATCCGACGACGGCGGGGACGCCGAGCGCACGCGCCAGGATCGCGGCGTGGCTGGTCGGCGAGCCCATCTCGGTCACGAGCCCGGCGATCGTCTCGACGGGGATGCTCGCGGTCTGCGACGGCGTGAGCTCGCGCGCCACGATCACCGAGCGGCGCTCCGGCCGGTCGCCCGACGTGCTCAGACCAAGGAGGATCCTGACGACACGGTCGCGGACGTCGTCGAGGTCGGCGACGCGCGCCGACAGGTACTCGCTCTCGGACGCAGCCAGCAGCTCGCGAAAGGCGCCGAACGCCTCGACGACCGCTCGTTCCGCCGAGGCTCCGGTCCCCACGGCCTCCCCCGCGACCCGGACCAGCTCGGGGTCGGATGCGAACTCCGCCTGCGCCTCGAAGATCTCGGCTTCCCCCTCGCCGACGGCGGCACGGACCGTGCGCGCGATCCCGTGGAGCTCCTCCCCAGCCCGGTCCAGCGCCCCGAGGAGGCGCGCTCGCTCCTGCTCGGGGGGTCCGGACGCCGCATCCGGGAGACCGGTGAGGGCTGGCTGCGGCACCACGACGAACGCCGGGGCGATCGCCGCGCCCGGCGCAGCCGCTCGTCCGGTCAGGCGGGTGCTCACGGAGGCGCACCCTCCTCGTCCCCCTCGCCGAGGTTCGCCTCGACGAGGGCGACGAGCTCGGCCAGGGCCGCGTCGGCCCCGTCGCCCTCGGTGCTGATCACGATCTCGTCGCCTCGGTGGCAGTCGAGCGTCAGGAGCGAAAGCACCGACTTCGCGTTCACCCGACGCCCGTCCTTCTCGACCTCCACATCGGCGGCTAGGTCGGCGGCCGCCCTGGCGAAGATCTTCGCCGGGCGAGCGTGCAGCCCGGACGCGTTCCGCAGCACCACCCTGGCCTCAGGCATGCGTCGGCCTCCGTGTGGGACCTGCTCGAAGCTCCAACCGTCGCTCGTGGTCGACCGGGGCGATCCGCACGAGGTCTCGCCGGAGGTCGTCGGGACCCGGCACGCCCGTCCCCGGGAGCACGCACGCGGCGGCTCCCCAGGCCACTCCTTCCGCGAGCGCCCCGCGTCCGTCACCCCCTGCGGCGAGGAAGCCGGCGAGCAGCGCATCGCCGGCACCGACGGTGCTCCGGGGCACGATCGCTTCGCTCTCGGCATGGATCGGCTCGCCCTCGTCGACGAGGACGGCGCCGCTCGGCCCCAGCGAGACCACCACGCTGCCGACTCCCATCGAGCGAAGCTCCCTGGCCGCGAGGACGACGTCCCCAAGGGTCACCGGGATCACGCCGGTCACCTCGCTCAGCTCCTCCTCGTTCGGCTTCACCAGATCGGGGGCCGGGGCGAGCGCGCGCTCGAGCGCAACGCCGCTCGTGTCCACGGCCACCCGCGCCCCCAACCCGCGGACGGCCTCGACCACGCGGGCGTGGAGGTCGTCCGACATCCCCGGCGCGAGGCTGCCGGAGGCGACGACCCATTCGGCACCGTCCGCCGCCTCGACCGCCCTCCCCAGGAGCGCCTCGACCTCCTCCGCCGACAGCCGGGGCCCGGGCGCGTTCAGCTTCGTGACGGTTCCGTCCGGCTCGACGACGGTCACGTTGGAACGGATCCCGTCCGCGATCGGGACCGCCGCGACCTCGATCCCGAGCTCCTGCAGGAGCGAGGCCAGGAGCTCGCCGTCTCTACCGCCGAGGGGCAGCACCGCGCGCGACGCATGGCCGTTGGCCACGAGGGCGCGCGACACGTTGACGCCCTTGCCGCCGGGGTCGGATCGGTCCGCGTGCGCCCGGACGATCTCGCCCCGTCGGAGGTCCTTCACCTCAAGCGTGCGGTCGAGGCTCGGGTTCGGCGTGACGGTGACGATCATCGTCAGGGCTCGACGACGACCTTCAGGCCGGTGCCGGCGATCACCGTCTGGATCGCTCGGTGGACCTTGTCCAACGACTCCCGATGCGTGATCAGGTCGTCGACCCGCACCGCCCCGTCCGCGATCAGCCGCAGCGCCTCCCCGTTGTGCCGCGGCGCCGAACCGTACGCACCGAATACGGAGAGCTCGCGGTAGTGCACGAGGTTCGAGTCGAACCGGATCGTCGAGGCGTCCTTGGGCAAGCCGCCGAACAGCGAGATCCGTCCGCGGGAAGCCGCCATCTGGAGGGCCTGCTCCTGCGCCGCGCCGACGCCCGTCGCGGTGATCACCACGTCCGCGCCGCGCCCGTCGGTGAGCTTGCGTACCGCGTCGATCGGGTCGTCCTTCGAGCCGTCGATCGACGCGTCCGGCTCCGCGCGGGCGGCCAGCTCGAGACGTCGCTCGTTCACGTCGACGATCGCCACGGTGCTCGCCCCGCGGGCGCGGGCCAGCCGAACGTGCATGCACCCGATCGGTCCAGCGCCCAGCACCACGACGACGTCGCCGTCGCCGACTCGGGCGAGCTCCTGACCGTTCAGGACGCACGCGAGCGGCTCGACGGGGCTCGCCTGCTCGAACGGCACGTGGTCGGGGATCCGGTTGACCCCGTCGACGGCCAGCACCTTCGCCGGGACCCGCATCAGCTCGGCGAACCCACCGTCGTATTGGTAGCCGATCGACTCGAGGTCCTCGCAGACCGTCTGCTGGTCCCGGCGGCAGAAGTGGCACGTCGCGTCGGGGATCGCGGCGATCACCTGGACGCGGTCTCCGACCGACCAACCCTCTACGCTCGCACCGATCTCCGTGATCTCGCCGGCGACCTCGTGCCCGAGGACGCGGGGCAGCGAGATGTGATGGTGGCCGAACCGGAAGATCTTCGCGTCGGTCCCACAAGTCGAGCAGGATCGGACCCGTATCACGAGGTCGCCGGGGCCGGCCACCGGGTTCGCCGCTTCCTCTACGCGGAGGTCGCCCGGCGCGTGGAGGCGAGCGACCTTCACGCCGGCACCTCCTCGTCCGATCCGAGGACCGCGAGCACGTCTTCGATCCGTTCCGCGAATCGAAGACGAGTCGCGCGCTCGGGCACCGTAAGAACCCGCGCGAGGTTCGCGAGGACCCCCACGTGCTCGTCGCCGACCGCGGCGATCCCGACGCACACGATCACGCGGTCGTCGTCCCACTCGACGCCCGCGGGGAACTGCAGGAACGAGAGCATCGTCTCTCGGATCCAGCGCCGGCTGTCGTCGGTCCCGTGCGGGATCGCGAAGCCCTCGCCGAGCGACGTCGAGATCCCGCGCTCCCGCTCGAGCATCGCCTCGACGTAGGGCGGCTCGACCGCGCCGATCTCGACCAGGACGTCGCCGGACTGCCGGACGGCGTCGAACCGATCCGCCGCCCGCAGTCCGAGCCGGATCCCTTCCGGACGCAGAAGCGCACCCATCGTCTACCCTTCGAGCGGCTGCCCTTCGGTGATCGCCCGGACCACCCGATCGAACGCCGGGTCGCCCATGAACATGTCGAAAGGTACGACGACGGTGTCGCCGGCCATCCTGCGCGCCGTCGCCTCCAGGCCGCGGTGGCACACGATAACGTCAGCGTCCGCCGGGATCTGACCGACCGACGAGTGCACCACCTCGGCGCCCGTTCCCTTCAAGCGATCGCTGAGCTGGGTCACGAGCAGCACGCTGCTGCCCATGCCCGCCTCGCAGGCGACCACCACCTTCCGCACGTCACTTCCCTGGATCTGTGCCATCACGCCGACGCCGGAGCCGGACCGACAGTGAGCGTGTCGGGGACGACCACCTCGTCCTTTTCGCGCACCGTCGCCTTGAGGATCAGCGCGTTGACCGCGAACGAGACCGCGGCCGCCACCACGACGCCCGCGAGCATGCCGAAGTGACCTCCCTTGGGTGTCACCGCGAAGTACGCGAAGATGCTCCCCGGCGACGGCGTCGCCGTCAGCCCCGCCCCGGTCACGAGGAACGTGAAGACCCCGGCCATGCCACCCGCGATCATCCCGACGATAAGGATCGGACGCATCAGCACGTACGGGAAGTAGATCTCGTGGATGCCTCCGAAGAAGTGGATGATGATGGCTCCGGGCGCCGAAGGTCGAAGAGACGGGGGCCCGAGGAACCAGTACGCGAGCAACAGGCCCAGTCCGGGACCAGGGTTCGTCTCGATCATGAACAGGATCGACTTCCCCTCCTCGGCGGCTTCCGCGACACCGAGCGGCGCAAGGACCCCGTGATTGATCGCGTTGTTCAGGAACAGGACCTTCGCCGGCTCGACGATGATCGACGTGAGCGGAAGCAGCGTGTTGTCGACCAGGAAGTCCACGGCATCGCCGGCGGCGCTCGAGAGCACCGCGACCGGCGGTCCGATCACCCAGTACGCGAGGATCGCGAGGATCGCCCCGAGG
>JBKPHM010000102.1:0-5586 GCA_046729855.1 Actinomycetota bacterium
CACCTGGTCTCGTTGCTTCGCGCGGCCGCGCGCGAACGGGGAACCATGCTCCGAGGGACAGAGCTGCTGCGGTCGCTGACGTCGCGGGAGCTTCAGATCCTCGGCCTGATGGTCGAGGGCCTCAGCAACGAGCTCATCGCCCGGGAGCTCCACATCAGCGTCCGAACCGTTGCCTCGCATGTGCAGAACCTGTTCAGGAAGATGAACGTGCACTCCAGGCTCGAGGCCGCTGCGCTGGCGAACAGGACAGGCCTGACGCGCTTCGCCGAGACCGGCTAGCGGTCTCCGTCATTTTGCCTAGGCATTCCTACCGTGTGGATTCCGGCATCCGATCGGATGCCGTTC
Source organism: Actinomycetota bacterium (assembly GCA_046729855.1). GTDB lineage: Bacteria > Actinomycetota > UBA4738 > UBA4738 > HRBIN12 > DATHSY01. Next base: position 346 of record JBKPHM010000102.1, read on the forward strand.
CACCCGAACGGCTCGTAGCTTCGAGATGACCCGGAGGATCTCCGGAAAGGGAGGGAAAGATGCGGCGAACCTTGGTGGTTGTGCTTGGCGTCGTGATGGTGTTCGCGCTCAGCGCGTCGAGCGCTTGGGCGGGGAATCCGCACTTCGTGGGGACCCCGTCGGTAACGCGGACGGATGATTCGCTGGATGTGTCCGGCAAGGTGGCCGGGCTGGGGAACGAGACGCAGATCCACGTCGTTGCGACGGCGGAGGCGGCGTGCCTCAACCCCGGCGGGAACTTCCCGCAAGCTGCGAACAAGATGACCGTCACCGACGAGGGTGATTTCCCCGTGCAGAACGGGAAGGCGGAGTTCGACCTCACCCTGACCGCGGTGTTCGAGCCGAAGTGCAGCCCGCCCATGAGCGTGGTGTTCGGACCGGTCACGATCACGGTCTCGGACACGAGCTTCGAGCCATTCTCGATCACGATCAGCGGACCAGGACCCGGCGGGACGTTCTGACAGACCGGAACGCCGAGGTAGGCGCAGAGGGGCGGCATCCGCCGCCCCTCTTGCGTGTCGACGACCCGCCGCCAGCCCCTCCGGCGTTCGACGGGTAGCGAGGGGACGGCCGCCGGGTTGGCGGTACCCGCGGGCGGCCGGTAGCCGTGGTGGCGCCGCAGACAGCAGGGGCGATGCATGATCCGGCCGCGCCGGTACCTGCCGAGGCAGAGTGTGACAGTCAACAGGCTCCCGCCCGAGGTCGTACGCCTCCGCTGCTGCGGAGGCGTTTTCCGTTTTTCTATGGATCCCCACGGAGGCGCGATGCCGAGCGCGGAGAAGGTCGAGAAGGTCCAGGCGCTGAAGGAGCGGATCTCGGGCTCCGACGCGCTGTTGCTGACGGAGTACCGCGGTCTGAACGTCCACGACACCAAGGAGCTCCGGCGCTCCCTGGCCGACACGGCCGGGTTCTCGGTTGTGAAGAACACCCTTATGCAGCGGGCCTCGGCCGAGGCCGGCATCGACGACCTCGAGCGGCTGCTCGAAGGCCCGACGGCGGTCGCGTTCGTCCAGGGTGACGTCGTGGGTGCGGCCAAGAAGGTCGTGGACGCGGCCAAGCGGTTCCCGTCGCTGGTCCTCAAGGGCGCCTACATGGAGGGGCGCGTCCTCGACGCGGCTGAGGCGCAGGCCCTGGCGACCCTCGAGTCCCGCGAGGTCATGCTCTCGAAGGTCGCCGGCATGATCAAGGCCGACATGGCGCGCGCGGCTTCGATGTTCCAGGCGCTGCAGTCGCGGTTCGTCGGGGTGCTCGAGGCCTACAAGAACAAGAAGGAGGAGTAGACGATGGCGAAGGTCAAGACGGAGGATCTGCTCGGCGCGTTCAAGGACATGACCCTGCTCGAGCTGTCCGAGTTCATCAAGCAGTTCGAGGAGACGTTCGACGTGAAGGCCGCCGCGGCCGCTCCGGTCATGATGGCCGCGCCGGGCAGCGGCGGGCCGGGCGCCGCCGCGGAGGAGGTGGAGGAGCAGACGGAGTTCGATGTCGTCCTCGCCGCGACGGGCGACAAGAAGATCCAGGTGATCAAGGAGGTGCGCGCCCTCACGAGCCTCGGCCTCAAGGAGGCCAAGGACCTAGTCGACGGCGCGCCGAAGCCGGTCCTGGAGAAGGTCAACAAGGAGGCGGCGGCCAAGGCCAAGGAGCAGCTCGAGTCGGCGGGCGCGACCGTCGAGGTCAAGTAGGACCTGTGCCCGGGCTCAGGGAGAAAACGTTTGCCACGAGGCGGGGCTCGCCCTATAGGATTCGGAGGCAACGGAGCCGTCTACGTCGGGGACCTCCGAAGGGGGCGCTTTGTCGTGAGAGATGAGAAGACGTTCGGGCAGCGTCTGCGCGAGACTCGGATCCGGGCCGGTCTCAGCCAGTCGGACCTCGAAGAGGTCTCGGGCATCCCCAAGGCGCGACTGTCCCGGTACGAGAACGGGCACGTGGCCCCCTCGATCCAGACCCTAGAGCGGCTCGCCGGCGCCCTCGGCGTCTCCGAGGCGTCGCTGCTGGGCGACCAGCGCGCGATCCTCGAGGACTTCTTCCACACCCTGGCCGATCGCGGCGTGACGATCCAGAGCGCCGAGCAGGGCAAGTCCCTGGCGAATGCCGTGGCGGACATGTTCCTGGCGATCAACCGCCAGGCGGCCCATGACGGCGACGCTCAGATGACCGGCGTCGAGGTGGCCCGGACGACCGGCTGGCTCGAAGCCGAAGCCGAAGCCTCACCCGTCGCGTAACCGTCCGAGCGGGCCCCGGGAAGGCTCAACCCGAGCGTACGTCGCCGCGACGCAGAGAGCGCGGCCGGGGGCTCGCTCGCCCGACGGCGACGGATGCCCGACGCGTCGGCCAGGCCCTGTGGCGCTCCGCCGCTCAGGGTGAGCTCCGGTAGCGTTGCCTCAGTGGCGACCGCCGGCGGATACCCCCGTGTCCTCCATGTGATCGCGAGCCTCGCGATCGGCGGAACGGAGCGTCAGCTCGTCGGGTTCGTGCGTCGTTCGTTGGATCCTTCCAGGCACCATTTTGCGCTGTTCGACGAGCCCGGACCGCTTGCGTCCGAGGTCCCGAACCCGCCGCACGTGATCGGCCCGATCGGCCGCGACCCTCACGCCATGACGGGCACCCTGCGAGCGGTCGGCCAACTACGACGCCTGATCCGTTCCCTGCGTGTGGATCTCGTCCATGCCCACCTCGATGTCGCCCAGATCCTCGCGGCGCTCGCGACGCCCCGAGCGATCCCGCTCGTCGCCTCCAGATGTCGGCACACCGTGGGGATCATGACGAAACCGTGGCTCCGCCCGATCGAGGGGCTGGCGCACCGGCGAACGAGCTTCCTGATCTGCAATTGCGAGTACCTCGCCGAGCGCACGCGTTCGCGCGACCTGTGGCCGCCGCGCGTCGAGGTCATCTACAACGCGGTCGACGTCGGATGGTTCACGCCTGCGCCGTTCCCGACGGGCCCGCCGACGGTCGTGATGGTCGCGAACATGCATCCGTACAAGCGGCATGATCGTTTCCTCCAGGCGTTCCGCATTGTTCTCCGGCAGATCCCCGAGGGGCGTGCGCTGCTGGTGGGAGGCGGCGGCGACCTGCCAGTCGTCCGAGACGTTGCGAGCCGGCTGGGTGTGGACCGGGCCATTCAGTTCTGGTTACAGGTCGAGGACCCGCGGCCGTTGCTCGCACAATCCCACGTCATCGCGCTGACGTCCGATCACGAGGGGTTCCCGAACGTGCTCCTCGAGGGCATGGCAACCGGGCGTCCGGTCGTCGCGACGTCGGTCGGCGGAATCCCCGAGCTAGTGCGGGACGGCGTCGACGGGCTCCTCGTGCCACCCGACCCCGAGGCGCTCGCGGCGGCGCTGGTCCGGATGATGAGCCACCTCGACGCGGCCGAGCGGATGGGTGTCGAAGCTCGACGACGAGCCGAGGGATTCGGGTGGGACCGCCTCGTTCGCGAGACGGAGATGATCTACGTCCGAGTGCTCCGGCGGCATTAGCCTACGGTCGATGTTGGCTCAGCCTCGCCCCGGCGTGCTTCGGATCATCACGCGGCTGAACATCGGCGGACCCGCGCAGCAGGCGATCCTGATGACGTCCGACCTGGCCACGCGCGGCTTCCGCACGCACCTGGTCCACGGCGCGTCGGGGGAGCGCGAGGGGTCGTACGACGTCGCCGACCGCGTCCCGCACACATTCGTGCCGACGCTGCGGCGCGACGTCTCGCCGGTAGACGACGCGAAGGCGCTCCGCGAGGTCCGCCGGTTGGTACGCCGGTATCGCCCATCGGTCGTCCACACCCACATGGCCAAGGCCGGCGCGTTCGGCCGTCTTCTCGCGAAGCGCGCGCGGGTCCCGGTGATCGTCCACACGTTCCACGGACACGTGGTCGAGGGGTACTTCGGGGACCCCGCGTCGCGCGGGATCCTGCTCGCCGAACGCGGCCTCGCGCGCATCAGCGACGCGCTGATCGCGGTCTCGAACGCGGTGCGGGACGAGCTGCTGGATCTCGGCATCGGGAGGCGAGGCCAGTGGCACGTGATCCCGCTCGGTCTCGACCTGAGTCCGTTCGACGACCCCAGCCCCGACGTTGCCGAGAGCCGGCAGAGCCTCGGACTGCCACCGGACGGACCGGTCGTCGGCATCGTCGGTCGCCTCGCACCGATCAAGGACCACCAGACGTTCCTTCGGGCGGCCGCCGCCGTGGCGACCCGCGACGCGAACGTGCACTTCGCGATCGCCGGTGACGGGCCGCTTCGCGCAGGCCTGGAGGTCGACTCGTTGCGCATGCTCGGCGAGCGCGTCCATCTCCTCGGGTGGGTCCGCTCGCTGCCCGAGCTCTACGCGGCGCTCGACGTCGTCGTCCTCACGTCCCGCAACGAGGGCACGCCGGTCGCGTTGATCGAGGCCGGCGCCGCCGGCAAGCCGGTCGTCGCGACCCGGGTCGGCGGCGTCCCCGACGTGGTCCACGAGGGCGAGAACGGGCTGCTCGCCACGCCCGACGACAGCGCCGCCGTGGCGGCCGCGATCGAGTCGATTCTCCAGGCGCCCGCGCTCGCCAAGGCGCTCGGCGAGAAAGGCCGCGAGCGCTCGAAGGCGTTCGGGCGCGAACGGCTCGCCGACGACCTGGCCGCTCTGTACCACGAGCTGCTCTGGCGGAAGGCGGCGTAGCTGTGGACTGCGTGGACAGGTCGCCGTTCTACAAGGTCGCCTTTTCGATCTGTCCGGGATTCGGTTCGAAGGCGAGAACCCTGAACGTCGCCTCGTCGTCGATCGCATCACTGTGGTCCACCCAGATGCGTGACGGGTAGCCATCCCTCGCCCACACCACTTTGACCAAACGAGCATCTGGGGCATTGCGAACGAGCCAATCGATCAATGCCTCCACGGTTGCGGGGGCATCGTTCGCGGTCCCGTGCTCGATCGTGACCGGCTGACCGTTGGCGACGGCTTTGATTGCCTCGCCATGCTTGACCCTTATGGTCGTCACGCGCTCACCGAAGATCGGTTCGGACCATTCAAGGGTCCAGACGTAGGTCTCCGGCCCATGGGCGCGCCAGTCTGCCAGCCGCCGCTCGTACTCGTCGGCCGGACGGGTGCAGGCGGCAATCGTGATGCCGAGGACGAAGACGATGACCACCCTGCGCACAGTCGAACGATAACCCGTTCGGTCTGCCGGTCGTCCGTCCGCACGAGGCATGCAGACGGTCGGCCCGATGGGTGGAC
>JBKPHM010000103.1:0-31194 GCA_046729855.1 Actinomycetota bacterium
CAGCCGTTCGAGCCCCTCCCATCGCTCATGGCGCTCGCCGAGCGGGTGGACAAGCTCACCGCGATCTGCACCGTGTGCGGCGCGGACGCGATCTTCCACGTGCGGGTGGCACCGTCGGGTGCGTCCGACACGGAGCTCGTCCCGGAGCACGTCGGCGGCGCCGAAAAGTATCAGGCCCGATGCCGGCGGCACGTCGGCGCGGCAAGCAACTGATCCGCGCTGACCCGCTCTCGGATCGATCGACCCTACGACGGAAGGGTTAGGACTCTGACGCCTGGCGCTCCTGTATGCGCCTGGCCATCTCTTCCGGCGGCACGTCCTCGATGTGCGTGTGGATCCACCAGTGGTTGCCGAAGGAGTCGACGACGCCCGCGCTCCGGTCGCCGTAGAACTGATCCTGCGGCTCGCGGAGCGAGGTTGCTCCGGACTCGAGCGCGCGCTGGTACGTCTTGTCGGCGTCCTCGACGTAGGCGACGACCGTCGCGGGCATTGGCCCGGACACGCCTTCGGCCGTCGAGGCGTCCGCGAGCATCACGACCGAGTCGCCGATGCGGATCTCCGCGTGCCCGATCCTGCCGTCCGGTTGCGGCATCGTCATCGGCTCCTCGGTCTCGAACGTCGACCTGATGAACTCGATGAGCCCCTGAGCGCCCTCGACCAGCAGGTATGGCTGGACGCTGTGGTACTCGTCTGGGATCGGCTTGACCGCCATGGCCGCCTCCTTCCCCCTTGTGGGTGACACCAGCGTAACGTCGTGGCGTGGTGCGGGATAGTGAGGGGGTGAGCGACGAGCCCTCGGCGGCGCCGACCCTCTTCGACCTCCAGCCCGACCCGGACACGAAGATCCAGGTCCGTCGGGTCCCGAGCTTGGTCCGCGACGGCCTTCGGATGCTCCTGGCCGCGAGCCGCCGAGACTTCCTCGTGTCCACGACGCTCCAGCTCGTTGGCGGAGGAGGGATCGTCGCGCAGCTGCTGATCGGACAACAAGCCCTGCACGCCTTGCTCGCTGCCGTAAGGGGGCACGGCTCGCCGATTTCGATCGTCCCGTGGGCGCTGGCGGTGGGTGCCGTCTCCACGCTGTTGTTCATCGCGACATCGGTGCAGCGCGAACGCCAGGAGCTCCTCGGCGAGATCCTGGCCCGCCATGTCGAGGAGCGGCTGCTGGACGTGGCGGCGCACGTCGACCTGATCGTGTTCGACGACCCAAACTTCCACAACCGCCTGGAGCGGGCGAGGAGCGCACGGCATCAGCCGATGAACCTCGTCTTCGGCGTCTCGGGGCTCGCGAGGGCGGCGATCGGCGTGGTGGGCGTGACGGTCGCCCTCCTCGCGATCGAACCGCTGCTGATCCCGATGATCGCGATCGTGTTCCTGCCTGCCTGGCTCGTCGCCTCGCGCCGCGGCGAGAGCTTCTACCGGTTCTTCTGGCGGATCACACCGCGGGATCGCGAGCGCAACCACCTGGCGAAGATCCTCACCGGGCGCGACTCGGCCAAGGAGGTCCGCGCCTTCGGTCAGGCGCCGTACCTGCGATCGAGGTACGAGCTCCTGTACGACGAGCGCATCAGGGAGCTGCGACAGGTGGCCCGCCATCATCTGCGCTTCTCGATCCTCGCAAACGTCGCGATCGGCGTCGTCCTCGTCCTTACGCTGCTGCTGGTGGCGTGGCTTACGCTTCGTGGTGGCGTCTCCCTCTCGCAAGCGGGAATCGCCTTGGCCGGCGTCGCGATCGTGGGCGCGAGGCTCACGGAGGCCGGGTACTCGGCGGGGACGCTCTCGGAGGCCTCGCTCTACCTCGACGACTACCGGACGTTCCTCGAGCTGCTGCCCGCCGCGACGGCGGCGCGCCCCACCGGAGCGGCCCCCAAGGGGCTTCGGCGGATCGACGTCGAGGACGTCACGTTCACGTACCCGAGCGGCGTCACGCCGGCGGTCCTGGACGTCACGATGACGATCTCGTCGGGCGAGGTCGTCGCCCTCGTCGGCGAGAACGGCTCCGGCAAGACGACCCTCGCGAAGCTGATCGCCGGGCTGTACCGACCCGAGCGGGGCACGATCCGATGGGACGGCGTGGATACGGCCACGGTCGAGCCGGACGAGCTGCGGCGGCAGGTCGCCGTGATCTTCCAAGACTTCGGCCAGTATCACCTGACGGCGCGCGAGAACGTCGGGCTCGGACGCCCTGAGGCGGTGACGGATATCCAGGCCGTCCGCGCCGCGGCGGAGCACGCCGGCGCCGATGAGAGGCTGGCCAGCCTGCGGAACGGGTACGAGACGATCCTTGGTCCGGAGTTCATCGGGGGGACCGACCTGTCCGTCGGCGAGTGGCAACGCGTGGCGCTGGCTCGGGCGCTGTTCCGCGACGCCGCGTTCGTCATCCTCGACGAGCCGACCGCCGCGCTCGACCCGCGCGCAGAGCACGATCTGTTCAAGCGGATCCGCTCGTTCCTCGCGGGGCGCACCGTCTTGCTGATCTCACACCGGTTCTCGTCCGTGCGGTCGGCCGACCGGATCTACGTGCTGGAGGCGGGCCGCGTTGTAGAGCACGGCACGCACGATGAGCTGATGCGCGAGAACGGGATCTACGCGGACCTGTTTACCCTGCAGGCGGCGGCCTACCTCGGCGACGGGGCACGCGACCCGTTCCCGACGACGATCGTGCCGTGAGATCGACGAGCGACGGTCACGACGCCTGAGGTGTCTATCGCTTGGCCGGGAGGGAGCGAGCGTACGTCGCGCCGATCCTCACCCACTTCGCGAGCTGGGGCTTGGTGCGCACGTCATTAGGCGCGACCCGCAGCCAGCCCTGCATCTCTCGACCGCGCATCTCCATGGGGCGTGCCTTCGTCGTGGCGACCAGCTTGTCCGACTCCTCAGGGTCTACCCGGACCAGCGCGCCACCTTGGCCGCTCGCCGCGACGGCCATGTTGCCCCCGATGAGGAACGCGAGCCCGCCGAACATCTTCTTCTCGGTCACGTCGGACTCCCCGCGGAGCAGCTCACGGATCCGATCGGCGAGTTCCTCGTCGTACGCCACGTGGGCGATGGTACGTCAACGCGACGACGCGAGGTGCCTCCATGTGGTATCGATCGGCGGTGAGCGCCGGAACCGAGGGCCGATCCGACGAGAGCCGCGAGGAGCAGCGCGACCGGGAGCTCATCGAGCTGCTGAACGAGCTCCGGGTCGCGCTGCCAGGCGTTCAGGTGCTGTTCGCGTTCCTGCTCACGATCCCGTTCACGGACCGGTTCGAGTCCCTGACCGACCTCCAACGCGACGTGTACTTCGCGACGCTCTGCGCCGCCATCGCGTCGACCGCGTTCCTGATGGCGCCGACGGCCTACCACCGGCTCCGGTGGCGCCGCTACGACAAGGAGCGGATGCTCCAGATCGCCAACCGGACGGCGATCGTTGGACTGACGACGCTCGCCCTTTCGATGTGCGGCGCCGCGTACCTGATCGCCGATCTCTTGTTCGGCACACTCGGAGCGATCGTCACCGTCGTCGCCACCGCATCCCTTCTCGGGGCCCTGTGGTTCATGCTGCCGCTGACCCGAGAGATCCGGGACGAGTGAGGCCGGCGCCGGTCCGAGCGGGTGGCTACCAGCGACGCGCCGAGGTCGCCCCGCGACGCGACCTTGCACGCAGCAGCAGCACGAGCACGATGGCGACCGCGATCGACGCGATCCAATCGATGCCCGGCGTCTCCTCGAACAACTCGCCGGCAAGCCATCCGCCAAGCAAGGCGCCCACGATGCCGACCAGGATCGTGCCGAGCAGTCCGATCGGATCGGAGCCGGGCACCAGGAAGCGTGCGACGAGCCCCACCACGAGCCCGATCAGCACGTAGCCGACGATCGTTCCGAGGTCGACATCGATCCGGAACTGGTCGCCCCGCTGTGCGAGAACGGGAACCAGCACTGCCGCTCCTGTCATCTTGGCGGAATCCATGGCCATCCTCCTGTTCAGTGGCCGGTTAGGCCTCAGCGGGATCGCCGGATCGCGTCGATGAGCTCCCACTTCCCCATCTTCGACCTGCCGGGGATGCCTCGCCGCTTGGCGACCTCGTACAGCTGCTGACGGTTCCGGTCCTCCAGCGCCCGGCCGGGCTGTCCGCTGCGACGTCGCCCAGCCGCCGCCTGCTGACCGAGCGCCCGGCGAGTGGACCGTGGGAGCTTGGAGATCGTCCGCTGCCGGCGCGCCGCCTGTTGGGCCTTGCGCACGTTGCTCTTTGCTGCCCGGACCTGCTTCGTCGTTGCCACCGGGATCACCTCCTCGTGACACCCGTTGCACTGCAATCATTTACCCGTTCGACGCGACATTCACGCCTTACTGGTAGAACGGCGTGATCGCGTGCATCGCCTGACCGAGCCGCTCCGACCGCGTCCCCGTCACCTTCATCCATGGGAGCTCGCGCTCGGTCAGCACCTCCTCGAACCGCGACGTCATGCGGGCTCGCGTCTCGTCGCCGAGGCGGAGCCCGTCGTCCTCCCACGGGACCCCGGCGTGGTCGGTGAGCAGGTACAGGGCATAGGGGCTGCCGTGGGCATCGACCGCGCGCCACACCGCGTCGGAGGTCGATCCCAGGTAGACCTCCTCCCAGAGGGCGGTCGCGAGGGAGTCCGTGTCGCAGAACAGAATCCCGACGGGCGCCTCTCGCGCCATCCGGTCCTCGAGCGCGTTCTGCTCGAGCGCGATCCGGAGGAAGTCGCTCGGGAGCCATCGGTCGCCGGTGCCGATCGTGAACTTCTCGACCGTGTAATCTCGCCCGTACTCCGACACCCAGGTCGTCGCGTACGCCGCACCGAGCGACCGCGCGAGCGTCGTCGAACCGGTGGACTCGGCACCGACCACGCTGACCCGCTTCACGTAGTGCGCGCGGACCGGTGGGTCGAGGTAGGCCCAGTGCCGGGCGGGGTCGGCGCGAACCTCGGTCGCCGCGATCCGGACCAGCCCGCGCCCAACGAACACGCTTCGGCAGTCGGTCCCCTGGACGTTGGCGATCGCCCGGGCCCACGGCTCGCCGTACGACTCCGAGTGAAACACGGCGTCGATCCGCGCGGGGGCGACCGCCTCGGCAGCGACCTTGGCCCAGGCGACCGAGTCGTCGTTCCGCTCGATGTCCGGCACGAGCATCACGTCGGCATCGGGGTGCAGCTCGCGGAGCCACTCCATCCGCATCGTCGCGGGCGGGTGCTCGTCCCGTCCTTCGACGACGATCACAGAGACGCGGTCGCTCTGGGCCACCGCCGTGTCAATCAGGTGACGGTGGCCGCGATGCGGCGGGTAGAACTTGCCGACGACGACCCCGTGCGTCATGCCGGCACGTCCTTCTCCGCCATCGAACGCCGCCAATCGCGCAGCCCGAGCACGCACATCGCGCCGAACGCTACCTGGGTGAGCGCCGTGAGCCAGAGGTTCTGCGAGCCGTACAGCGCGAAGTACACGACGTCCACTGACAACCACAGCACCCAGCTCTCGTAGATCTTCCGTGCCTGCCAGTAGATCGCGACGACGCTCGCCACGGTGGTCAGGGAGTCCCACACAGGGGCAGCGTCGCCGACCGCCCGCATGGCGGCGGTTCCAGCCAGCGTTCCGGCGACGACCGCGATCGCCCCTCGTGCCCGCTCCCACGCAGCCGCGAATCGCACGGGGAGCGCATCCCTTGCTCCCCCGCCCCAGAGCCAGTTCCACCAGCCGTAGACGCTCAGCCCGATGTAAATAAGCTGGAGCAGCGCGTTCAGGTAGATTGCGTTGATCCACAGGAGCACGAGCCACGCGGCGGAGTTCACGATCCCGAGCGGCCAGTTGGCGATCCGCTCCTTCACGACCCACCAGACGCACAGGACACCAGATGCGAACCCGATCCACTCGAGGATTGCGCTCGTGGTCATCGCTGCTTTCCTTCCGGTCTGAGCAAAGTTATTGTCACCATGACGATAACAGACCAGAAGAAATAGTGTCAACATGACGAGAACGAACAGGTTTCCGCCGTTCGCTGTGGCGGTCGACCTCGTCGTGTTCACGGTGCGCGACGGGGCGCTCCACGTGCTGTTGGTAGAGCGCGGCGAGGAGCCATTCCGCGGTGGGCTGGCCCTCCCCGGCGGTTTCGTTCGACCCGCCGAGGGGCTCGAGGCCGCCGCGGTCCGGGAGCTCCGCGAGGAGACGGGGATCCGCGTCGCGCACCTCGAGCAGCTCGCGTCCTACGGCGACCCCGACCGTGATCCGCGGATGCGGGTGGTGAGCGTCGCCTACCTGGCGCTCGCGCCCGACCTCCCACGTCCCACGGCCGGCACCGACGCCGCCGCCGCGGCGTGGCACCCAGCGTCAGAGGTCCCCCGCCGCCGGCTCGCCTTCGACCACGCCGCGATCCTGGCCGATGGGATCGAGCGCGCCCGGGCGAAGCTCGAGTACACGACCCTGGCCACGGCGTTCTGTCCGCCGGAGTTCACGATCTCCGAGCTACGCGAGATCTACGAGGCGATCTGGGGCGAAGCGCTCGATCCCCGGAACTTCTCGCGCAAGGTGCTATCGACGCGAGGCTTCGTGCGGCCGACGTCGAGGACGACGACCCGGAACGGCGGGCGACCGGCAAGGCTGTATCGCCCGGGCAAAGCGACCGAGCTCTTTCCTCCGCTGCGACGGCACTGACTTCCTCGACAGGATCGTGAGGCGCCTCAGTCGTTGGAGTCCGGGACGATCGGCCGGACGCCCACCTCGTCGAGATGCAGCAGGAGATCCGCGGGGTCCTCGTACACGCGATAGGCGCCTGCGCGTTCGAGCTCGTCCTGCCCGTATCCACCGGAGAGGAGGCCGATCCCGAGGGCCCGCGCACGTCGTGCCGCGAGGAGGTCCCACACGCTGTCTCCCACCACGACCGACTCGCCGATGTCGACGCCCAGCCGCTCCGCCGCCTCGAGGAACAGGTCCGGATCGGGCTTCGCGTGCCCGACCGCGTCCCGCGTGACGACGACGACGTCGGCGGGAACGTCGAGCAGATCGAGCACGGGCCGCGCCGTCTCGACGTACCCGCTGGTCGCGATCGCCCACGGCACCTCAACGTCCGACAGGTAGGTGAGAAGCTCCCGGGCCGAGGGCAACGGCCGGACCTGACCCAGGCGCCGCGCGTACGCCTCGCCGTGGGACTTCCGCAACCGCGCCGCATCCTCGGCGTTGACCTCGCGACCGGTCTCGCGGAGCAGCGCGTTCGCGAACAAGCCGCCGCTCATCCCGATCCGGCGATGGATCCTCCAGACGGATACCTCGATCCCCATGTCGTCGAGCGCTTCCTGCCACGCCAGCACGTGCTGATACACGCTGTCCACCAAGGTGCCGTCGAGGTCGAAGAGGAACGCAGGCGGGCGCTCCACGCGCCGCGCACCCGGATCGGGCATCAGCGGAGGGCTAGCTTTCCGGAGGCGGTGGCGGCGGAGCGGGCCCAGTCCCGACCTCGCCCGGGACGCTCGTGACCCGGGCTCCCGCGGCTCGCGCCGCTTCCGGGCTCCCGAGCGTCCGGACCTCACCGGCCGTCTGCTCGGCGCGGCTGGACCACCGTTCGATGTACCGCCGAGCGACGGGGATGCCGCCGACGCCGAACGCGACCAGGAGCGAGCCGGCGACGACGGCAACGAGCCCGTAGAACAGACCCGTCACGATCATCGGCGCGATCTCGAGCTGATCCAGCGCGGCGAAGATGCCGACGATGAGGATCGCGATCCCGGCGATGCGCGCGATCCACGCGCCACCCGTCACCGCACCCAGCGCCGCGGCGACGACTTCGGTCACGACCCTGGCGATCGCTGCCGCGATGACCAGGATGATGACCGCGGCGACGACGTTGGGCAGATAGTCGAGGATCCCTTCGATGAGATCGGAGACCGGGTTCGGTCCCCAGACGCCGAAGGCGAGCTGCAGCGTGATCAGGAACACGGCCCAGAACACGATCAGCGCAAGGAGATCCGAGGCCTGCGTCCCCGCACGCTCGAACGCGGTACTGAGCGTCCCGCGCTCCACCCATCGGTCGAACCCGATCCGCTCGAGCAGCGCATCGGCCAGTCGCGAGAGGAGTTTCGCGATGAAGAACCCGACCAGCAGGATGATGAAGAATCCGAGGAGCTTGGGCGCGAACGTGACGACGTTCTGCCAAGCCTCCTCGAGGCCTTGTTCAAGGTCTATCTGACCCAACACGGCAGCCTCCCTTCCGCGCACGTCGGCGATGCGGTACCCCGCGGAGCCGTCGACAAACGGCTCCCATGGGCTGGGGCGGTTCCGGCTACGCGATGTCCTGACGCTGTAGGGCGAACATCGCAACCAGCGTCATCGCGGCGACGTACGCGATCAGGACGAGAATGGCCTGCGGGCCGCTGACGGCGTCCGTCACGCCGGGCGTACCGCCCGGTTGATCGATCGTGGTCGCGCCGAGGGAGGCGACGAGCGACCCGGCGTTCGTTCCGGGGAGGCCCTGCTGCACGGTGTCGAGGAAGTCGAGCACGCCGGCGAAGCCCCGAACGAGGTTCTCGACGGCGAGCGCCCACACGAGCCCGAGGCCGACCGCCAGCGATGTGCTTCGGAACAGGACGCCGAGGAGCGCGCCGACCAGGCTCCACATCCCGAGGATCAGCCACCCGGCCCCAACGCCCTGAGAGAGCTCGACCGCCGATGGCCAGTTCGCCGGTCGACCTTCGGTCATGGCGATCACCCAGCTCCACAGGGCGCTGAGCGCGAACACGGCGAGGACGAGCGCGAAGACGATGGTCGTCGTCGCGAGCAGCTTGCCCCCGAGCACCGTCAGGCGGCGCGGCCGCTGCGTCACGATCGTCTTGAGCGTCCGCCAGCCGTACTCGCTGCCGGTCGCGATCCCGCCGAGGATGAGGGCAAGCGCTCCCGCGAAGACCGGGAACCCCCCGAGCGTGTTCGGCACCAGCCTCCCAGGCAGTACGTCGGCGAGAAGTTGTGCTGTGCTCTCGCCGGCCGCTGCGAACCCGCCGCCTCCTCCGCTCCGATAGGCGGCGTACGGGATCAGGTATCCGAACACCTGCGACAGCACGAGCAGGGCGGCGGCGAGCACCCACACCGCCGGCCACCTCACGAGCTTCGACAGCTCCGCGCGATAGCTACCGTTCATGTGACCCGGCCTCCCCCTCGCCGATCAGCCCGAAGAACACGTCCTCCAGCGTTCGCTCCAGCGGTCGAACCTCGCTCACCGCGACGCCGGCGAGCACGAGCTCCCGGTTGATGCGGGAGGCGTCCGCCGGGTCGGCCTTCAATCGGAGCGCACCGTCGGCCACCTCCACCCGCTCCCTTCCGAGCACCCGCTCGGCGCTCTGCCGCGCGACGTCCATGGGCGCGGCGCGCACGAGCAGGGACGACCGTCCCCGGAGCTCGTTCACGGCACCCTCCGCGATCAGAACTCCGTGGGAGATCACGCCCACTCGGTCGCAGACCTGCTCGACCTCGGCGAGCATGTGGCTGGACAGCAGGACGGTGCGTTCGCCGGACCCGAGTCTCCTGATCAGGGCGCGCATGTCCGCCATGCCGGACGGGTCGAGACCGTTCGTCGGCTCGTCCAGGATCAAGAGCTCGGGGTCCTTGAGGAGCGCCGCCGCCATCCCGAGGCGCTGTCGCATGCCCTGTGAGTACGTCTTGTAGCGATCGCCGGCGCGCCCGAGGAGTTCGACCGTGTTGAGCGTCGGATCGATCGCGTCGTGGGGCCTGCCGGCCAGGCGCGCGATCGCGCGGAGGTTGTCGCGGCCGGATAGGTACGGGTAGAACGCCGGCTCCTCGACGATCGCCCCGACGCGCATGAGGCTCTCGGGGTGACCGGGCGCCCTTCCCAGCACACGCGCCGAGCCCGACGTTGCGTGGATCAGCCCGAGCAGCATCCGGAGCGTGGTCGTCTTTCCGGCACCGTTCGGGCCGAGGAATCCATACACCTCCCCTCGTCGCACTGAGAGGTTCAAGCGGTCCACGGCGGCGGCATGCTTGCCGTAGACCTTCGTCAGGTCTCGCGTCTCGATGAGGTGATCGGCGCCGTTCATCTCGGCTCTCCTCGCGGTCCGTCGATCGTTCGTGGTTCATCTTCGCGAGACACGTGGTCGATGACGTCGTCCGCGGAGAGGCTTTCGGCCTACGGCCGCGGGATGCGGGGGCGTGACCGCGTACTCCCGGCGTGGTACGTGCGGACGCATCCGTCATCCGATGCGAATCGCCACACTCTGGGGCTAGCGTGTCGTCATGATCACGTCGCCGGAGACACAACCCGGGCACGTCGAGCGCCCACGCTGGTGGCGAACGTGGCAGGTGGACGTGGCGCTCGTGATCGTCGTCTGGGCGATCCAGCTCCTCGGCGTCCATGCCGCAGCCCGGGCCCAGCCCGAGCGCGAGCCGCTGGATGCGCTGGCATATCTCCTACTGTCGATCGGTCCGGTCGCCCTCCTCGCCCGGCGCCGGTACCCCGTCGCCGCGTACCTGGTGACGTTCGGCTCGACGATGGCGTACGTGGCGATCGGCTACGCGTTCGGCCCGATCTGGCTCGCGCTGATCATCGCGTTCTTCACCGTCGTGCTCAGCGGCCATCGTCTGGTCGGGATCGTCGGCCTGGTCGCGGGATACATCTGGTCGCTCTGGCTCCCCGCGATCATCGGCACGGAGTCGACACCGACGGCCGCAATGGCGTTGGGGCTGGCGGCATGGCTGCTCGTGCTCCTCTTCGCGGCGGAGTTCGTCCGTGTTCGCAGGGAGCGCGCGCTCGAAGCGGCCCGGATCGAAGCGGAGGAGCGGCGGCGCCGGGCTAGCGAGGAGCGGCTGCGGATCGCCCGTGAGCTCCACGACGCGCTCGGTCACCAACTCTCGCTGATCAACGTCCAGTCGGGTGTCGCCCTCCACATCAACGAGGAGCTGCCCGAACAGGCGCGGTCGGCGCTCGGGGCGATCCGTGAGGCGAGCAAGGAGGCGCTCGCCGAGCTGCGGTCGGTGCTCGACATCCTTCGCCGGGAGGACGAGCAGGCGCCGCGCTCGCCGACGCCGTCGCTCGGCCGGCTGGACGGTCTCGTGTCGCAGGCGCGCGCCGCCGGCCTGACAATCGCGACCGAGACGGTCGGGGACGCACGACCGCTCCCGTTCGGCGTCGACGTCGCGGCGTTCCGGATCGTGCAGGAGGCGCTGACGAACGTGTCGCGCCACGCCGGGAGCGCGAAGGCGACGGTCCAGATCACGTACGGTGAACACGACCTGATCGTCCAGGTCGACGACAACGGCCGCGGCGTCACCGAGCAGGCGAAGCTGCGGGCGGGCAGCGGCATCCGCGGGATGCGCGAGCGCGCGACCGCCCTCGGCGGCGAGCTCGATGCGGGTCCGGGGCCGGACGGCGGCGGCTTCCGGGTGCGGGCACGGCTTCCGCTGGACGGAGCGGGATGATCCGCGTCCTCCTCGCCGACGATCAGGTGCTCGTCCGGGCCGGATTCCGCGCGCTCCTCGATGCCCAGGAGGACATCGAGGTCGTCGCCGAGGCCGATGACGGCGAGGAGGCCGTCCGCCGCGCCACCGAGCTCACCCCGGACGTGATCCTCATGGACATCCGAATGCCGGGCACCGACGGCCTGGAAGCGACGAGGCGGATCGTCGAGGACGAGCGTCTGGACCGTGTCCGGGTCGTGATCCTGACGACGTTCGACGTCGACGAGTACGTCTTCGAGGCGCTGCGGGTCGGTGCGAGTGGGTTCCTCGTCAAGGACACGGATCCCCGGGACCTCGTCCGGGGCGTACGGGCCGTCGCACGAGGCGACGCGCTGCTGTCGCCGGGCGTCACCCGCCGGTTGATCTCGGCGATCACGGACCCCGCCGCGGGCCGGCCGCTGCCGCCCGGCTCGGATGCCGACCGGGTGCTGGCCACTGTGATGTTCAGCGACATCGTCTCGTCGACCGAGCGCGCCGCCGCGATCGGCGACCGACGCTGGCGAGACGTCCTCGACCGGCACGACGAGCTGATCCGCCGAGAGCTCGCACTCCACGGGGGGCGAGAGATCAAGACGACGGGCGACGGGTTCCTTGCCCTGTTCGACGGACCAGCCCGAGCGATCCGCTGCGCCGTCGCGATCAGGGAGGCGCTGCAGGCCGAGGGCGTCGACGTCCGGATCGGACTGCACGCGGGCGAGGTGGAGCTTCGCGGAGAGGACGTCGGCGGCATCGCCGTCAACCTCGGCGCTCGCGTCGCGGCGACGGCCGCGCCCGGAGAGGTCGTGGTCTCGAGCACGGTGCGCGACCTCGTCGTCGGATCCGACATCAGGTTCGTGGACCGCGGTGAGCACGATCTGAAGGGTGTGCCCGATCGCTGGCACCTGTTCGCGATCGCGGAGACGGTGCCGACGTGAACGGAGCGACGATCGGCGTCAGGGAGACGGGACCGGAGTGATCAGCGTCCTCCTCGCGGACGACCAGGTGCTGGTCCGCGCCGGGTTCCGTTCCCTCCTCGACTCGCAGGACGATATCGGCGTCGTGGGCGAGGCGGCCGACGGCGAGGAGGCGTTGCGGCTGGCGGCCGAGCTGAAGCCCAACGTCGTGCTGATGGACATCCGGATGCCCGGCATGGACGGGTTGACGGCCACGCGAGCGATCGCTGCCGACGACCGCCTCTCAGACGTCCGCGTCGTCATCCTCACGACGTTCGGCGTCGACGAATACGTCTTCGAGGCGCTCCGTTCCGGCGCGAGCGGATTTCTGGTCAAGGACACAGAGCCGTCGGAGCTCCTGCACGCCGTCAGGGTGGTCGCCGCCGGAGACGCGCTGCTGTCCCCCGGCATCACCAGGCGACTGATCGAGGAATTCGCGGCGCACGCCAAGGATCCGCGATCGTTGGTGGAGCTCGATCAGCTCACCGAGCGGGAGCGCGAGGTCATGGCGCTCGTCGCCGAGGGTCTGTCGAACGATGAGATCGCAGCGAGGCTCTTCGTGAGCCCTGCGACCGCGAAGACGCACGTGAGCCGGGCGATGGTGAAGCTCCGCGCCCGCGACCGGGCCCAACTCGTCGTGATCGCCTACGAGTCGGGGTTGGTCAGGCCCGGCTGGCTCGGATAGCTACGCTCGGACGACTCCGTCCACCCGTATCGAGTCCCATCGTTGTACCTGCCCGCAGCTCAACATGAGACCCTTGGCGGTCTAGCGACCCCAGACCAGCATCCCGGCGACGAGCCCGGCGGCCAGGAGGACGAACGCGATCACTTGTGTCCTGGTCCGAACCTCGGCGCCGCTGAACCGTAGAGCGAAGGTTACGACCCGGGCGGACACCATCGCGGTGGCAAGGATGAGAGGGATCTTCGGCATCTTCGATCTTCACCCGCCTGGAATCTCGACAGAAGCGGGCGGCAACTTAACCTCCTCGGGACGGCGAAGTCCGCTCGTCGGGATAGTGCGCGCGGGATAGCGCGCTAAGGTGGCCGTCTGGAACCCGGTCCGAAGATCCGCCAGCACATCCGTGCGATGCCGCGCCAGGCGTGGATCCTGTTCGTGGGCGCGTTCGTCAACCGGCTTGGGACGTTCGTCCTGCCGTTCTTCACGCTGTACCTGACACGACAGGGGTACTCAGCGCCGCAGGCCGGCGTCGCGATCGCTTGCTATGGGGCCGGCGGCCTGGCCGCCCAAGCACTGGGCGGTGTCCTGGCGGATCGCGTAGGGCGTCGCAACGCGATCGCCATCGCCATGCTTTCATCGGCCGCCCTCACCCTCGGGCTGTGGCAAGCGAATTCGCTCGCCCAGATCTACCCGATGATGTTCGGCGTCGCCGGGACCGCGGAGATGCATCGACCCGCCGCAGGAGCTCTCATCGCGGACCTCGTCCCCAGCGAGCAACGCGTGACCGCGTTCACGCTGTGGCGCTGGTTCGTGAACATGGGCTGGGCGACCGGGCTCGCGCTCGGCGGCTTCCTGGCCGAGCGCTCCTTCGACCTGTTGTTCATCGGGGACGCCGCGACGTCCGCAGGCTTCGGGGTCATCTCTCTGGTCGCGCTGCCCCACGGCACCCGCACTGCCCGCCACGACGAGCGGCACCTCCAGTCCGCACGTCAGGCAATCCTCGCCGACCACGGGTATCTCCTGTTCCTCGGCGCGGTGTTCGTGACCGCGATGGTGTACTCGCAGAACGTCTCGACGATGCCGCTCCACGTTCGGGACGCCGGCTACGGACCGTCGACGTACGGTGTCGTCCAGTCGCTGAACGGGCTGATCATCGTGTTCCTCGAGCTGCCCGTGATCGCGTGGACACAACGGCACGCTCGTGCGGCGATGGTGGCGCTCGGCGACGTCCTGATCGGGCTGGCGTTCATGTCCCTCCTCGTAGCGCGATCGATCCCCGCCCTCATCGCGATGGTGATCGTGTGGACGACCGGCGAGATGATCGAGTCGCCGATGACCTCCGCGATCTCGGCCGACCGAGCGCCGGCCCACGCACGCGGTCGCTATCAGTCGGCGCTCGGGGCCATGTACGGGCTCGCTTGGATGGTCGGACCGATCGTGGGGACTGCGATCTACGCCCGGAGCGAGGCGGCGCTATGGGTTGGCTGCGGAGCCGCTGGCGTTCTCGCCGCTACCCTGGCGCTCGCGGCCGGACGCCGGCCCGCGCCGGTCGCCCACGACATCGCGGCAGCACCCATCGGACCGATCGACGCGTCCGGGACATAGATCAACCTTTTCACGTTAGCCTTCGTGCGGGTCAGACCAACCGAACCGAGTCGTCGAGAGGCTCGACGGACCGCGCAAGGTTCGAGCTACTCGCGATCTAGCTCGAACCAGACCTTCGTGCCGTTGCCGTCCGGTTCGACGCCCCATGATCGGGCGAGCGCATCCACGAGAAACAATCCCCAGCCGGAGGTGCGAGTATCGAAGGGCTGACGGGGCGAGGGAGGCGCGAAGGGGTCGCCTGAGTCGACCACCTCGACCCTGATCCTGTCCTCGAACGCGATCCGGAGGATGATCTCGTCATCGACGCTGGGTGACGCGTGTCGAAGTGCGTTCGAGACGAGCTCGGACGTGAGCAGCATGAGCTCACCGACGCGTTGCTGTGGAAGATCGGCAACGGCACTTCGGATCCCCGCCCGAGCCAGGGCAGGCGCAATCGACTCGGCGGGCAGATGTAGCTCCGCCGCGGAGGGCTCGTGCACCCCGATCCTCTTCTCGTCCGGCCAGTACGCTGCTCGGCTTATACCCGCGGGCGAGCGGCAGCACGCGCGATGTCCGTCTCTTCCAGGCTCCGAATGAGCTACGCCTGCGCTGCCGCTTGCTTCCCGTTAGGAGCCGAGCTAGTCGGTTGGTTGTGGTTCTGACAGCGAGGTCGGCCGGGCTGGAAGCATGGGATGACCGGCCACGATGGCCTCGGCAAGGTCCACGATCTTTCGGTTCGTCCGGCGTGCCTCATCGCGGAGCATCTTGAATGCCGCGTGCTCGTCGATGCGGTGGCGCTCCATCAAGATCCCCTTCGCCCGCTCGGTCACGGCACGCCGCGCGAACGCGCCTTCCAGATCGTGGTACTCGGCGAACCGTCGAAGGACGATGTCGATGGCGCTTTGCATCTCTTCTGGATCGTCACCGTTGGCGATGTACGCGAAGATGCCTCGCTTGGCGGCCTCGCGGATGAATTCCCGGTCCTGCACATCTAACACCGCGATCACGGGACAGGCGGCTTCGTGGACGATCCGATCGATCAGCTGGAGCGCCTTTTCGCTACCTTCGTCCACGATAACGATCGCCACGTCGGGCCGCTCGGCGGCCGTGATGCGGGCGACCTCGGGAAGGGACGACTCGCGGGCGATCACCTCGTGACCCAGCCGGGCCACCGTGCGGGTGACATGATCGAGGCGCACACCTGGTCCATCGGAGACCAGAACACGCAGGGTAGGAGTGCCTCGGATCGCATCGACTATCTCGACCGCCAAAATGGTAGCAGCCCCGTTCAGGCCACCGGCGAGGGGGTAAGGTACACAGGCCGAACCCCAGCACACGGTTCGCGTTGCCAGGACCCCGACCCCCGGTCGCCGAGCGTCCAGCACACTGCCGTCGGGAGGCGTCATGGGGTTCGAACCGGAGTTCTCCGCCCGGACGGAGGCGCGAAACGGCGTGGCCAGGATCGCCCTGACCGGCGAACTGGACATCGCCACCGTTCCGGTCCTGTTGGAGCACCTGACGCTGATAGAGCAGGACCACGTCAGCACGATCATGCTCGACCTGCGAGACGTGAGCTTCGTCGATTCGACGTGCCTTCACGCCTTCCTTCGGGCGCACCACCGAGCGAAGAGGACCGGACGCCGACTGATCCTGATCGGGCCGAGCCAATCCATCCGGCGCCTGTTCGCCGTGACCCGGACGGAGTTCCTCCTAGATCACCAGGATGCCGTGAGCCTCCTCGCTCAGTTCACGCGGCAAGGCGGGATGGGCGACCCGATCGGGTCGGCCGAGATGGACGGCGATGGCTGACTGGCGGGAGCAGGAAGCGGTGAACCAGACCATCTTCCGAGACATGAACGAGTGGACGGAGGAGGCAATCGACGCCCGGTTCGGCCTGGATCGTGCGATGGACACGTATGTGTGCGAGTGCTCCGACAAGACCTGCACGGGGACCATCCACCTGACGCGGAGCGAGTACGAGGATGTCCGAGCCGTCCCCATCCGCTTCGCCATCGCCCTGAACCACGAGAATCCCGAGGTCGAACGAGTGACATCTGAGAACTCACGCTTCGCCAGCGTAGAAGAGTTCTTCGGGATCGGCGCCAAGATCGCTCGGGCGACTAACCCACGTCGATAGCACTCGTGGTCGCCGCTGGCGACGTCAGCGTGGTGCGCAGAGCGTCACCGACGTATCCGGGCCGGCCGCGGGGACGCGCCAGCGGTGAATTCCTAGTCCATCATGCCTCGGAGGCGTGCCTCGACGGCGTCCATCGACTCTCCCGTCCTACGCTTCACCGCACCGACGACCTGATCCCATTTGCCTTCTGTCTTGTCAAGATCATCGTCAGTCAGGTCACCCCAAGCCTCCTTGACCCGGCCCCGCATCTCTTGCCAGCGGCCTTCGAACCGCATCCGTGTGTCATCGTCCACAGCCCGACCTCCTTCCGTCTGTCAGGTCCGGGATACCCGGATCTGGCGCCCAAGTCACCTTCGCCGTCGCAAAGCGCCGCGGACGGCTGAGGCTCTTCCACGCCACCGAACACGAGCTGCTCCCGGCACCACGGCGAGATAGGGCTGGAATGCGTGCCTGTGGGGGCAAGAATCAGAGTGAGACCCAGCCACTCTTTTCGACGGCATAGGGGCGGATGACGACTTTTACTCGTCTATCCGACCCGGCAACTCCTTGAAACGCCTTCGCGACGCGCGTCGCGAGCTCTTGAAGAGCCTCTTTGGCGCTTTCCTGTCGTTCCCAGAGATCCACATTGATCCTCGTGACCGTCCCCTGGAAGTCAGCGGGTTCGCGGATCGGAACAAAGTCAATCTCAGGCTCATTGATGACGAGTTCGGGCATGCTGACCAGGGCAGCTCTCACCGCAGCCTCTATGTCAGGTAGCGGATCTTCGGTTGTTAGGTTGAAGCACGTCACCAAGGGCATCGTTCGCTCCGACTCCGCGATCAGCGGCTCGGTTCTGGCTCCTGATCGAGCCTCATGCCAGCGCGACTCTTGTGGGCGCTAGAGGATTCGAACCTCTGACTTCTTCCGCGTCAAGGAAGCGCTCTACCCCTGAGCTAAGCGCCCGCGTTCGGACCCGGCATCCTACCGGAAGCCTGAGCTGGGAGGGATCGAGGCGGGGACCGGAATTGAACCGGTGTATAGGGTTTTGCAGACCCTTGCCTAACCACTCGGCCACCCCGCCGATGAGGCGCGTCGGGCGGGCCCGCCGCACCAGGGCAGTCTAACAACCGGCTCGGTCGCGAGCTTCCCGGTCGAGCCTGCGCTGGTCCGAGGCTCGTATGCAGGAACGATGGCGACCCGGCGCGGGAGGACGTCGCCCGTGGTCGGGACCTTGTGCCTCGCCGCGGCGACCTCGTGCACGCGGCCCCACCGTCGAGCCGTCGCGCCCGACCAGGCGGTCGGGGAGCCGGCGCCCACCGAGGCGGCGCTGCGAGAGGACCTGCGCGCGATCGTCGCGTTCGTCGAGGATACGCACCCAGATCCGTGGCACGACATCCCGCGCGAGCGGTTCGAGGGCGCCTTCTCCGCGCTCGAGGGACGCCTGCGAGAGTGCCTCCCGCGACGCCTTCATGGTCGAGGTGATGCGGCTGCTCGCGCTGCTCGGGCCCGGTGACGGACACACCAACGTCTTCCCACTCGAGCAGGACGTCCATCTGCTCCCCCCGCCTGTATCGCTTCGACGACGGCGTGTTCTTCGTCCACGCCGCGGAGCCGAACCGCGAACTCGTCGGGTCGGAGGTGACGGCCATCGCCGGATGGCCGGTCAACGATCTGTGAGATGCCGTCGCCCCGCTCGTTCCCGCGGACAACAAGATGACCGTCCTCGCGCGTGTTTCGCAGTTCCTGGTCGTCACGAACGTCCTCCACGGGCTGGGAACTACCGACGATCCGACGGCTCCCGCGGAGCTCCGAATCGTCACCGCCGACGGAGGTCGCTCGGTCGACGAGGTCTTCCGCGACGCGTCCGCCCTGTATGACGGCTACCAGATCACGCTCGGAGCGACGAAGGTGGGCCGCATCGGCCGTGGCTCGAGCCCGTCATATCCGTCACGACCCGATCCTCTGACTACTTCAAGCGCGCCGACCCGGTCTTCGAGACCGCTCTCGAGCTGGTGCTCGGCCGATAGGCTCCCTCCGTGGGACGCACACTCCTGATCGGCCTCGCCATCGCGGTCGTCGTCTGGCTCGCAGCGATCGTGTTCCTCATGCTCGCCGGTCGGCGCTCCGCCGCGCGCGAGCTCGCGACGCTCCTGCCGAACCTCCTGTTCCTGTTCAAGGGGTTGTTGCGCGACCCAGCCGTGCCCAGGGGCTCAAAGGTCCTCATCGGGCTGGCGGTGCTCTGGTTCGTCTCTCCGATCGACCTCGTACCGGAGTTCGTTCCGGTGGTGGGCCCGGTGGACGATGCGATCGTCGCCGCGCTCGTGCTGCGGTACGTGCTGCGGCACGCGGACCACGAGGTCCTGCGTCGCCATTGGCGAGGGGACCCGGCCGTCCTCGAACGCTTGGCAGGCACGAGGGCTCCCTAGCGGTCCCTGCCCGCCCGGGACCAACGGGGTTCCGATGGTCCCGAATCAGACCTGAGATGTCCCAGCTACTGGAGGCCATCCGCCCTAGGGCTGGGCGCTCTCCGTCGCCGATGCTGCTTCCGTCGGAACTCGCGGTCGGCAGGAGCCAACCGCACGGACCCAAGGAGGGGAACCATGAAGAAGGCCTTCTCGATCATCTTGATCGCGGCGGGTCTCGCGTTCCTCACGGGCGGCATCTACGCGGTCACCCGCGGCCTGGACGCCAAGGCGCAGGTACGCGACGAGCTCGCCGCTCAGAAGATCGTTACCACCGAGGACGCGTCCATCCCGAACAAGCCCGTCGTCGACGCTGCGACCGCTGAGTCGATGGCAGATGTCATCGGCAAGCACGCGCTCGAGGCGACCGGTGGCGAGACCTACGCCGAGATGGGGCGCTTCCTCGCCGCCGGTGGTGGGGCCACCAGCGACGAGGCTGAGGCCCTGAAGGACGACGAGGGCAACCCCGTCCCGAACCCGCTTCGCAACGTCGCCTTCCAGGCCTCCGCTCTGCGGACGAGCCTGTACACCTCTGTGATGGCGTTCAACCTCGCAGACCTGGTCGCCGGCCTCGGTGTCGCGATCGCGATCATCGGCGCCCTGTTCGTCGGCCTCGGCGTGGCCCTGTCCGGGCTGTTCGCCGCCGTCGCAGGGATCCAGACCCGTACCGAAACGGTTGCCGTGCGAGCCGCCTAACCGGCGCACGAGCTTCCGACAGGACAGCGCCCGGCCCCGACCGGGCGCTGTTCCCTGTTTGCTGCAGTCAGAGCTCGATCCGCAGCCCGAGCCGGCGCTTGGTCGCGCGTCGTAAGACCAACGCGGCCGCCGCCGCATCCTCCACCGCGACGCCCACGGACTTGTACAGCGTGATCTCGTCGTCGGTCGTCCGGCCCGGCGCGTCGCCGGAGAGCACCTGACCGATCTCCGCCCGGACGTGACCCTCGCCGATCGACCCCTCGGCGATCGCTCGAGTCAGCTCCACGGCGCCCGACGGCGGCGGGGCGAGCGCCGATGCCCGCGACTCGACGAACACGGCGGCGCCGGCGACCGTGGCGCGGTCGACCTCTCCCTCCCCGGCGGGGTTGAACCCGACCGAAGCGACGTGCGTGCCCGGCCGGAGCCACGCGGCCAGCACGACCGGCGCGTCCGCGTGCGTCGCCGCACACACGACGTCGGCCGCACGTACGGCATCCTCGAACGAGCCCGCGACGTCGAGCGGGACCGCAACGTCGCGGGCCACCGAGGCCGCGAGCGCGTCCGCCTTGCCGCGGTCGCGACCGGCCACGACGATCCGTTCGAACGCGCGAACCCGGGCGACGGCCCGCACGTGCGCCCGCGCCTGCACGCCGGTGCCGAGGACGGCGAGCACTTGAGCGTCGTCACGTGCCAGCAGCCGTGTCGACAGCGCCGACCCGGCGGCCGTCCTCCACTCCGTGATCGCGGTCGCGTCCATCAGCGCCGTCGGCGTGCCGTCTTCGGGATCGAACGACACCAGGACGGCCTGGTGCGTCGGGCGGTCCGTGTTCCGAGGGAAGACCGAGACGAGCTTGGTCGTGAGCGCCGCAGCCGAGGGGAGACGGGCCGGCATCGCTGCGAGGAGCGCGTCGCGCTCCGGCACCGCGACGGCGATCCGGTTGGGCATCGAGGCCCGCCCGGCGCTCAGGTCCCGCAGCGCGGCCGCGACGGCCTCGAGTAGGTCATCCGGATCCATGAGCGCCTCGACGTCGGCCTTGGTCAATACGAGCACCGGTTCCCCCCGCGGCCCGAGCCGGTAGAAAGACTCCCATGACGACCGCGCCGACGCACGGAGCCGCGTTCCGGCGAGCGCGGGTCGCCGTGGCGGCGACGTTCGGCTCGCACGCGGTGGTCGCGGGGACGGTCGGGCCGTGGGTCCCCGCGTTGAAGGCGAACGCCGACCTGGGTGCCGGCGCGTTGGGGATCGCGCTGTTCGGTTTCGCGCTCGGGCTCGTCTCCGGTACGCGCCTCGCCGGTCCCATCACGCGGCGCCTCGGCGCGCGCCCGGTCGTGCGCGCGGGGATCCCGGCGCTGGCCCTCGCCCTGGCGGTGCTCCCCTTCGCCGGAGCGCTCGTCACGCTGACCGGGTCGTTCGCGCTCGTGGGGATCGTGAGCGGGCTGCTCGACGTCGCGATGAACGACGAGGCCGCCGCGGTCGAGGAGACATTCGCCCGCCGCGTGATGTCATCGATGCACGCCGTTTGGAGCGTGTCGATGCTGGCCAGCGCGGGGGTCGCGTCGGTTGGCATCGCGTCCGGGCTCGCGATCCAGGCCTACTTCGGCGGCGTCGCCGCGGTCCTGATCGTCACGACGTTCCCGGCGCTCCGGTGGCTGCCCCGACGTTCGCTCCGCGGTCGGGACGAGATCGCGACGTCGGTCGACACGCCGGGGCCCCCGTTCATGGGCGTCGCGCTCCTGTGCGCGATCGCCGCCGCCGGCTTCATGACGGAGGGGATCGCCTCCGAGTGGAGCGCGGTGTACCTGCGTGAGGGCCTCGGTGTCGCCGCGGGCACCGCCGGCCTGGGCGTGGTGGCGTTCTCCAGCGGCATGGCGATCTCTCGCCTCGCCGGCGACCGCCTCGCCGAACGGTTCGGAGCGCGGTCACTCGTTCGCGCGGGTTCGGTGGTCGGTGGGACGGCGCTGGCCGCGTCGATCCTGATCGGGGATCCTGCCCTCGCGATCGGTGCGCTCGTGATCCTCGGGCTGGGACTCGGACCGGCCGTGCCGCTTTCGTTCAGCGCCGCGGCGCGCGTTCGGTGGCCGGACGGCCGGACGGCCCTACCGATCGCGGTCACGGCCGGGTATGTCGGCTCGATCGTCGGCCCGTTGGTCATCGGGCTGACGGCGGAGGTCGCCGGGTTGCGCGCGGCGTTCGGCGTCCCGGTCCTGATGTGCGCGACGATCGCAGCCGCCGCGAGGTCGATGGAGTCTCGCCGCTGATCCGCTACTCGACCTTGAACGCGGCCCGCATTCCCTCCGAGTAGTGGGCCTCCTGCTCCTCCTCGTCGTAGATGTTGCAGATCAGAACGTAGTTCCCGGCGTCCAGATCGACGGTGAGCTCCTCGGTGTTGCCGACGGGGATCTCCTCGAGCTCGTTGACGACCTCGATCCCCTCGCCTTCCTCGTCGACCGCACCGGTCTCGTCCGTCGGCAAGTCCGTCGGCGCCAGATCCGTCCTGATGACGACGAACTCGTGGACATCGTCGGGCCCCTCGTTCGTCACGGAGAACGTCACCTCACCCGCCGATGCGGATGCAGGATCCACGCCGACCGCGAATTCCTGCAGCGTGACGTCGACCGTCTCGCCGCCTCCGCACGCCGGCAGCAGCAGCGCCAGCAGCGCCGCCGCCGTGACGAACAACCACACACGCCTGCCCAGAGCCATCCGGCCCCTCCCTTCGTCCAACCCCGCCGTGGACATTACGCCGGTTCGGGAAGCGCTGCCGTAGGGACCTATGTCGCCTCGCGAAGGGGACGTCCGTGCCGAGCTACAGACGGGGATCGACGGGCTCGCTCTCGAGGGCGAGCACGCCGAAAACGCACTCGTGCACCCGGAAGAGCGGCTCGCCTCGGACGAAGCGCTCCAGCGCCTCGACTCCGAGCGCAAATTCCCGAACGGCGAGGGATCGTTTGTGTGACAGGCTCCGCTCCCGCAGGCGCTCGATATTGTCGGGAGCGGTGTACTCCGGCCCGTAGATGATCCGGAGGTACTCGCGACCGCGCACCTTCACCCCCGGCTGCACGGGCCCGCGGCGCCCTGGGACGATGCCGTCGAGCGGCTTGACCACCATCCCCTCCCCGCCCGACTCCGTGAGCTCGTGCCACCACCGGACCGCCGCCGATGTGCTCTCCGGATCGTCGAGATCGACGACGACGTGGCGCGTCGGCCGCATCACGCCGCTGCCCCCATCGACGAGTCGCTGAACCATGGCCATGTGCCATACGTGGTCGCGGTCGACGTAGGCGTGGCCCTCGCCCGCAAGGATCTGGAACGGGGCCAACCTGAGGTCGTCGACGGTCTCAACGTTCCAGGTGTACCGACGGTAGGCATCCACGAAGAGCTGTGCCGTCCCTAGCCGGTAACGCGTCCGGGCCAGCAGCGGCTCGACGTCGACCCCCCTCGCGACGGCGGGCTCGAGCTCCCGAACGGAGGCCGCGAGCGCGGCATTCGCCGAGGCGCCCACCGCCGCGTAATGCGTCTTCAGAAGCTCCAGGGCCTTGGCCGACCAGGGGAGCAGCTCGCAGTCGAGCGCCAGCCAGTCCGTCTCCAGTTCGTCCCAGAGACCGCTGGAGTCGACGGACGCGCGGGCGAGACCGAGAAACGCCTCCTGCATCCGGAGGTCCTCGAAGAACGGGCGTCCCGTTCGCGTGTAGCAGATCCCCGGTCCATCGATCCGGAAGCGCCGTGGCGCCACGTTGCCGTCGCGACAGACGATGACGACGGCTCGCGATCCCATGTGCTTCTCCTGACAGATGACCTTCGCGATCCGCTCCGAGTGGTAGAACGCGAAGGCCTCCGCGGGATGCTCCAGCATCTCCGGCTCGGCCGACGTGGCGGGCGGCGACATCGTCGGCGGGAGATAGATCAGCCACCGCGGATCGGCCGCGAAGCGACTCATGACCTCGAGCGCGGCCCGGGCGTTCTCCTCCCTGATCGTCACGGAACGCTGAAGACGCGTCTCGACCACCCGTTTGCCGAGGACGTCCTCGATATCCAGCTCCAGCGGGTCGTCCCGTCCAGCCGCCTCCCGCCTCTCGGCGTCGCGCACAAGCGGGCGGGCGGGCTCGTAGTACGTCCTGGCCGCCGGCACGGACACGAGTTCCTTCTCGGGGTACCGCAACGCGGTGAGCGCGCCGCCGAACACGCAGCCGGTGTCGATGTCGATCGTGTTGTTGATCCACTCCGGGTCCGGCACGGGGGTGTGGCCGTACACGACCATGGCGCTTCCCCGGTACTCCGTCGCCCACGGGTAACGCACCGGCAGGCCGACCTCGTCGATCTCGCCGGTCGTCTCGCCGTAGAGGGCGAACGCCCGGACGGCCGCCGACGCGCGTCCCTGCATCTCCTCGCGCATCCCCGCGTGCGCAACCACGAGCCGGCCATCGTCGAGCACGAAGTGGCTGAGCAGGCCGTCCAGGAACTCGAGCACCTGCTGCCGAAAGTCCGGGGTCTCCTTCTCGAGCTGCACCAACGACTCCGCCAGGCCGTGCGTCACCTGGACGTTCCGACCGCGGAGGGCCCTCACGAGCTTGTTCTCGTGGTTGCCGGGGACGCAGAGTGCAGTTCCCGAGCCCACCATGCCCATGACGAGGCGGAGCACGGCGGGCGTGCTCGGTCCCCGATCGACGAGGTCGCCGAGGAACACCGCCTTCCGTCCCGCGGGCTGGGCGGCACCCGAGCCGTCGTCCGCGACCTCGAACCCGAGCTTTCCGAGCAACGAGACGAGCTCGTCGAAGCACCCGTGGACGTCGCCGATGATGTCGAAGGGGCCGTGCTCGGTGCTGCGGTCGGTCCACGATCGCTCGCGCTCGATCTCGGCCGAGTCGACCTCCTCCGGCGTGCTGAGGACGAACACCCGCCGGAACCCCTCGCGGTCGAGACCTCGGAGCGAGCGCTTCAGCTGGGAACGCTGCCGCCGCACGACCGATGGGGCGAGGTCGCGATCGGGGCGGGACGCGTTGCGTTCAAGGCAGACGCGTTCGGGGAGGTCGAACACGACCGCCACAGGAAGGACGTGGTGGGCCCGCGCCACCGCGACGAGCGGTTGGCGGCCGTCCCGTTGCACGTTCGTCGCGTCGATCACCGTGAGCCGTCCCGCGGCGAGCCGTTTGCCGGCGACGAAGTGGAGCGCCTCGAACGCGTCCTTGGTGGCTGCCATGTCGTTCTCGTCGTCGGATACGAGCCCGCGGAACCGATCGGAGGAAAGCACCTCGGTCGGCCTGAAGTGGCGAGCGGCGAACGTGGACTTGCCCGACCCCGAGGCACCGATGAGGATGACCAGCGAGAGCTCGGGGATCGCGATTTTCACGCGGTCCTCACCTGCCGAACACCGCCATCTGGGTGGGCGGACCGACCTCGGGGTCGTCGGGCCCGGCCGGTCGCAAGCCGACGGTGTAGCCGTTGCGATCGGCCGCGGTACGCGCCCAGGAGCCGAACTCGGCCCTCGTCCACTCGAACCGATGGTCCCTGTGTCGGAGCGACCCGACGGGCAGTCCCGCGAACCGCACGTTGTACTCGACGTTCGGCGTCGTCAGCACGATGGTGTTCGGACGCGCCACGCCGAACACGGCCCGTTCGAACGCACTGAGCCGTGAAGGGTCGAGGTGTTCGATGACTTCGATCACGGCCGCGGCGTCGTACCCCTGCAACCGGCGGTCCTTGTATGTGAGCGAGCCCTGGAGGAGCTCGATGCGCTCCCGCTGCTTCGGAGACATCTCCTGGAGCCGCAGCCGCCGGGCCGCCCGCTCGAGCGAGACGCTCGAGACGTCCACGCCGAGGACGCGCTCGGCGAACCCCTCGCGCAGCAATGCCTCGAGCAAGCGACCTTCGCCGCAGCCCAGGTCGAGCACGCGCGTGGCGCCCACCTCCCTCAGGGCCTCGAGCACCGCCCGCATCCGCTCCTCCGCGAGACCGATCTGCCGTTCGATCCGCACCTCTTCCTGGTCGTGGCGCTGTACGGCCGAATCGGGATCAACCTGATCCTCCTCGAGGAGCCGGGCGAGCGCCTCGCGGGCCAGGCGCGGCTGGTGCCGGAGGTACCGCCGGGTGATCAGCTCGCTCTCGGGATGGTCCCGGAGCCACCCCTCGCCGCGACGAAGCAGCTTGTCGATCTCGTCGCGGCTGACCCAGTAGTGCTTCGCGTCATCGAGGACGGGGAGCAACACGTACAGATGCGTGAGGACGTCCGCCACGCGAGCCCTCGTCACGAGCCGCGCGTCTACGTACGCGCTGTCGCCCCACTCCGGCGAGCGCGGATCGAGCGGGATCGGCTTGGCGGCGACCTCGTATCCCAGCGGCTCGAACAGCCGTCCGAGCAACCCCTCGCCCCCACGGCACGGCAGCGCCGGGATGTGCGCCTCGAGTGGGATCGGCGTGTCGGCGAGCTCCTGGCGCTCGGCGCTCCGTCCGGTCATGGCCGTCCCGAAGAGCTTGGCGAGCGCGACGCTGACGTACGAGGACGCGGCGTACGGTCTGTCGTTGACGTACGGCTCCAGGGAGACGGACTCCCCGCCACGCCCTGTGCGCCGGACGAGCCCGATCGGATCGACCTCGAGCATCAGCGCCGCGGTGCACCGCGTGTGCGTCGCCTCCGGATAGAAGACGTGGGCCCGACCGAACCACATCTCGATGGAGCGCACCGCTGCGGGGTTCTTGTGGAGGACGTACCCGAGGTCGGTGGCCGGCTCGTGCGTCGTGGTGATCGTGAGCAGCATCGGGCGTCCTCGCGTGAGCGCGGCGGCTTCAGCAGGTCACGTGGAGGATGGCGTTCGTACGTTCCGGCGCTTGGTCGAGCTCCTCGACGGCCCGCGGAGTCGGCATCACGACCAACTCGACGCCTCGCCGCTCGGCCTCCTCGGCCACCTCGTCCATCACAGGAAGCCGGCCATCCGCCCCGCTGCCCACGACCAGCCGGCGGCAGTCCCAGGGGATGTCCTCGGCGACCGATAGCGGGGTGTGGCCGAATCGCGATCGCAAGGGCTTCGAGGGTCCCTTCCGCCGCTTGCGGATCCGTCCCCGATCGACGATGACGTCGTGCTCGTACGTCTTCCCGTCGACCTCGATCGTCCCGAATGCGAACCGTCCGAACCGCATATCTCCGCTGGAGTCTAGTCACTCCCCGACCGAGCCGACCCGATCCCTGCCCCCATCTGCTACACGACGTGGTCCGTTTTCCTTCGGCCGCACGCTTCTCCGCCGAGTACGAACTCCTCGGCTGGGTACAACGCGTCCGACGAAAGGAGCGGAGATGGTTGCAGCGGAGGTCAACATCACGGTGGTAGACGTCATCGTCTACATCGTCGCCGGTCTGGTGATCGGAGCGGTCGCCCGGCTCCTGCTCCCGGGCAGGCAGGAGATCGGGATGGTCGCGACGATCGTAATCGGCGTCGTTGCGGCGGTCGTCGGCGGTCTGCTCTGGGAGCTGATCTTCCCGGCCAACGACGGCATCGCGTGGATCGGCTCGATTCTCGTCGCCATCGTCTTGCTGTGGCTGTACGTGGCGTACCTCGCGCCCGGTCGCGGCCGCACCACCACCGGCGGCTGATAGGGGTTCACCCGGTCGTACCTCTCCGAGGTGCCAGGGGTCGCCCGCTTGGCATCTTGAGGTGAAATCCGTGCGACCGTAGATGTGCAGGTACGACCTGCGATGAAGCGTCCCCGCGTGCGAGGTCGTTGCACCGCAACGACTGTGCGGGCGAGTATCGCTTCGGGCCGGTGGGTACGGGCACATTGAGCGAAACACAGGGGGAGGTGTGAGCTCAATGCGAACTGAGCTGTGGACATACAGGACGAACCTCGCAGGGATGCGAGAGAACCTCGTCGCCTTCAACGTCGAGGCGCGTGACGGCTCGATCGGGAAGGTCGACGAGGCAACCCACGAGACGGGCCGTGCGTTCGTCGTCGTAGATACCGGTCCATGGATCTTCGGGCGGAAGGTTGTCATCCCCGCCGGGACCCTCGAGCGGATCGACACGACAGACCGCAAGGTCTTCGTGGGCCTGACGAAGGACCAGATCAAGGACTCGCCAGAGTTCGATCCCGACCGGTTCGACGAGGAGTACAGGACCAGGCTCGGGGCGTACTACGAGCGGTTCGCCGCATAGCGATTGAACAGCGGCTGGCTGAACGGGGGCGGTACACCCGCCCCCGTTCGTCTTGTCTCCGACCGATCCGTCCAGAAGCCCGTGCGGCTCCGGGGCGAATAACCCTTCATTGGCATCGTCCCGGGAGAAGACCCAGCGGCCGGCCTGGAATCTCCAAGCTGGCTCCGCGAATCGGTTCCCCCGGTTCGGATGACGGGTTCGATCCCCCTCGGGTCTGGCTCGAGGGTCGGCGGTAACGCAGACCTTCCGCCCCGTCACGGTCTTCGAGTTCGAGCGTGGCCTCAAGTACCGCAACGGGCGGTTCCAGGGCGTCGTCGGTCCTGGCCGGCATTGGATGTATCGGCCTCAGACCGAAGTCGGGAAGATCGACATCCGTCCCCGCTTCGAAAGTCTTGCCGGCCAGGAGGTGCTTAGTGCGGATGGGGTCACGCTGAAGGTGAGCCTGGCGGCCGAGTACCAGGTCGCCGCCGCAGATACGGCCCATCAACACCGTCGCGAACTACGAGCAGGCGCTCTACCTGACGCTGCAGTTCGCGCCGCCCGAGAACAACGGCGAGGCGAGCATCGACGAAGTGCTGGAGCGCCGAGGGAGTTCGGCCGCGGGCTCCTGGAGCGGAGCGGGGGACGGCTGAAGAGACTCGCCGGTTCTACGGGTAACACCGTCGTGCTCGGGTTCCCGTCCACCAACACTCCGCTTCCAATCCGCGAACGAGGCCGGAGCTTCCCGAGAAGCAGCCATCACCCGGCACGGAACCCGAGTAGTGCCTCCGACGCCGGGTTCTCGCGAGCTCATCCCGCGGGAAGCATCACCGATGCCGGATCGCTCGATCCGATGGCGTTCGTCGCAACCACGCTGAACGTATAGGTCTGCTTCTTCTTGATCCCGTCGAACGTGACCGAGGTCACCGAGGCGTCGACCGTGACCGTTCGGCCATCGGAGACGCTGACGGTGTATGAGAGGACCGGGCTGCCTCCATCGGTGCTCGGCGGTGACCAGCTCACGATCGCGGTCTTGTGATCTCGTGTGGCGGTCAGATCGGTGGGCGGGTCCGGCGGGCGGACAGAGACGCTGTATTCATCCACCCCCTGGTCGACCTGCCCGTTGACGATGCGCTGATCCCCGTCGATATCGGTCGCCGGAAGGTCTGGAGCGTTGTTGTCGCCGGCGTCGATCGAGGGCGAACCCGCTCCGAGGTGATAGTCGTTGCTCGTCGGATCCACGAAGAGAGGATCCGCCGAGATGTTGCCGTTCGTCCCGGTCGGGTCGCCGCACGTGCCTCCGTAGGCGGCCGCCCCGGGACTGAACACGTTGTTCGACCTGAGGACCGGCGGGGACGGGTCGTAGAACTGATCACAGTAGATCGCCGACTGTCCCGAAGCGCCCACGACGATGTTGTTGAACAGCTGAGCCTGGGCGTCGAAGCCCGCTGCGAAGATCCCCGAGCCTTGCCCCTGGTTACGGGCGATGGTGTTGTTGACGAGGAGCGGACCGCGATTCCCGGACGGAACGCCCCAGTAGATGCCCCCGCCCCGCGCGGCTCGGTTGTCGACGATCAGATTCTGGACGATCAGGGCATCGGAGTGGTTCACGATCCAGATCCCGCCTCCGGCATCATAAACGGAGTTCGCCCGGATGACGTTGCCCATGATGGTTGGGGCGCCGGCCGCGAACAGGGTGATGCCACCCCCTGAAGACGAGTCCCACGAGTTGCCGACGATGACGTTGTCAATGACCTCGGTTTGACCCTCGCCGCCGACGCTGATGCCCCCGCCTCCGGGTCCGCCGCTGCACCCGAACTGGATGTTGTTGGTGATGAGGTTGTCCTCGATGACCGCCGAGCTGAAGTCGGCGTCGATCCCGCCACCGCCTGAACACGCCCTGTTGTTGGTGATGATGTTGCCCTCGACGGTTGGCGACGAACCCTCGATCCTGACGCCTCCACCGTCGAACCCGTGCTCGGTGCCCGCGTCGCCTCGTTGGAGCGTGAAGCCACGAAGTATGGAAGCGCGCCCTTCCCCGGATGTGAACATCGCGACAGGCCCGGCGAGATTGCCGTCGATGATCGTCGCCTCCGGTCCCTGCTCGCTCTCGACCGTGATCGCCTTGCCGCGGAAGTTGATGTTCTCGAAGTACGTGCCGGGCGCAACGAGAACGGTATCCCCCGGCGCGGCGGCGTCGATGGCGCTCTGGATGGTCGGTTGGTCGCCGGGCACCGTGATGACGACCTGCGCTGACGCCGACCCCGTCGTGAGGAGGACGAAGGACGAGAACAATGCGATCGTCAGGACCAAGGGCAACTTCTTGCGGGATCGCCTCGGGCGCATCCTCACCCCTCCCAATTCCACGTCTATTTGACGCTTCGATCGAGATGAAGCCCCCGATGCTACGTGTTGCTCCTCATCGGAACGATCCGCCGAACGGCCCAGAGACGATCGGTAGCAGGGGAAGCCAAACGGACGAAGGGGCGATCGTGGCCTTACTTCGATCGTCGGAGCGCGACCAGCAGCGCAAGCGCGGCCAGGCCGAACACGCCGGCGATGACGCGGTTCGCGTCGACCGCCGGCAGCCACTTCACCTCGTCGCCGCGGATGATGTAAGCGCCGGCGGGTCGTGCCGCGATCCCGAAGCCGGAACCCATCCCCTTGCCACCCTGCTCGGGCCCCTCGCCTTCGCCGCCTCCGCCCCCGCCCATCACCTTGGCTGCCGGGATCACCGTGACGCCGTTCTTCTCGTACGGATCCGCGAAGACTCGTTTCACCGTGATCGCGTCGCGGTACCCCTTCAGGACCTCATCCACTGAAGGCATGGTGTGCCTCCTTCCTCATCGACATTTCGGTCAGTTCGCCTGGCGGAGAGGGCGGCCGCGTGGACCCAGCGCACGCTCCGCCATCGCGATCCGTGACACGCCACGTCTAGTTCATCACGTGGCCATCGCTCGTCCGACGTCACGATCGCCGGCGCGCCCATCGAGACGTCGCAAGACGAGGCGCCGCTCGTCCTACTCCCAGTGCGGGCGGAGCCTGACGACCTCGCAGGACCTGAACGTGTCGTGCTTATCACCGATGCAGCGGTCGCGTCCGGGTCCACCCGCCAGCAGGCCAGGCGACTGGCCGCTCGCGTAGTCCTTCAG
>JBKPHM010000104.1:0-60934 GCA_046729855.1 Actinomycetota bacterium
GGGGTCCAGGCCGAACCGGACGGTCACGACGGCCAGGTAATAGCCGATCGCCAGCGTCAGCGGAAGGGTCAGCAGTCCCGCGGTGAGCGCGACGGCGACGGTC
Source organism: Actinomycetota bacterium (assembly GCA_046729855.1). Taxonomy (GTDB): domain Bacteria; phylum Actinomycetota; class UBA4738; order UBA4738; family HRBIN12; genus DATHSY01. Next base: position 104 of record JBKPHM010000104.1, read on the forward strand.
TTCCACGCGCCGGGAGCCGCGAGGCCTCGCAGCTCGGAGAGCCCGAACGCGACGAGCCCGATGAGCACGAACACCGCCGCCCCGAGCGTCGATACGATCGCCCCATCCACGAGCGCAGGCGGCTCGGGCAGACCCTTCGGCGTGAGGATGCCCAGCCGCAGCTTCGACGACAAGCGGGACGACAGGATCCCGCCGAGGGCGCCGGCCTGCGACACGAACGGCGGGATCAGCGATAGGAACACCGGAAACTCACGGAAGTGGTCGAACTGCGACTGGAGCAGCGCGCCGGCGAGAATGTCGAGGGCCGGCGTCAACATGATGATCGGCACCATCTCGAGCACGATCCGCCGTACGGGCGACACGTCGACCATCGACCGAGCGATCGCGGCGAGCGCGAGCGTCACACCGACGAGGGCGGCCGCCGCGTTCAGCCAGTCGACGCGGGTCAAGAACGTCGCGAAGAACAGCGCCGGGATCGTGACCATGTCGCCGACGGCGGTCACCATCGGGGTCGCGACGGAGTCCAGGTCGTAGCCGCGGCGGTACGACGTCACCGCCATCCAGACCGTGACGATCATCGTGATGCCCGAGCCGATCGCGCCACCGATCACGGAGATCGTGAGGAGGTCGACCAGCCCGATGGAATCGAGGCCGAACGCGATCGCGGCGACGTACGCGAGGATCGCGACATACAGCGACGAGGCGAGCGTCAGGACCGCGCCCGCGCGCACGTTCTGGCTGAGCACGCCGCTGGGGTCCCAGGTGACCTCGAACGTTCCCGCGTGCGTGCTCGTCCCGAGACGAGCACCCATCGCCCCCGAGATCGCCCCGCGGACGCCCACCGCGGCCGGGATCAGGATGATCAGACCGTCGAGCTCATGCAGGGTCCCGGTGATCGACGCGAGCGTGAGGCCCGCGACGAACCCGGCGAGCGTCGAGAGGCCAAGGGCTGCGGCACCCTGCCGGAGCGTCGACCGCTCGCCTCGCCAGTAGGTGAACAGGCGCCCGGTACGGCGTCGTATGCGCCTCAGCGCGTGGCCTTTGGTCGACATGTCGGTGGAGCCTCCGGGCGGAGGCCGCCCGAGTATCCGTCGGCCCACCGGCCCCGACAATCATCGGCCTCGCCGGTCAGGCTCGCGCGAGCACGCCGAGGGCGCCCATCACGGCGAGGACGCTCGTGACCCCGGCCAGGTCCATAACGCTGGTGATCACCGGGACGCTGTGGTTGTCGGGATCCAGGCCGAACCGGAACGTCGCGATCGCGAGGTAGTAGGCGACCCCGATCTGGAGCGGCGTGACGAGCACGCCGGCAAGGATCGTCCCCGCGATCAGCGTGCCGGGGGAGGGGCGCGCGAGCGACGTCAGGTCGGCGAGTGCGAACGAGACCACGCCGATGAGCGCGTACACGACCATGCTCAGCACGATGGCGGCCGACGCGTCCAGGATGGCTGGCCCCTCAGGCAGCCGCCGAGGCGCGATCACACCCAGCTGAAGCTTCGAGGTTATCCGCGACGAGAAGATCCCGCCGACGGCGCCCGCCTGCGACACGAACGGCGGGATCAGGACGAGCAACACCGGGATCGCGAGCAGTTCCTCGTCCCGGGCGCGCAGCAGCCCGCCGGCGAGGACGTCTAGGACGGGCGTCAGCGCGATCACCGCCGTCATCTCGATCGCGACGCGGCGGACGCGCGCGCTCGGCGACGTGTAGGAACGGACGGCACCCGCGACGCCCGCCACGACACACGCGACACCGAGGACCGTCGCGAGGGCGTCGAAGCGGAGCAGGAGCGTCGCGAGATAGAGGGTCGGCAACGTGGCGACGTCGCCGAGCGCGGTCACCATCGGCGTGGCGACAGAGTCGATGTCCCAACCCCGTCGGTGCGACGCAGCGCTCAGCGCGATCGTGAGCGCCAGGATCAGCAGCGACCCGAGGACGCCGCCAACGACCGAGACCATGATCAGGTCCGGGAACGACATCGCCACGCGGTGCCCCGACGCCGCCATGATCGCGCGGGCGAGGATGGCCAGCCAGAGCGAGGACGACAGCGTCGTCAGCAGCGCCACGGACGCGTTGTCGGCGAGCACACCGCCGCGTCGCAACGACGGGACGAGCGTGCCGGTCGCGTTCGCCGTGCCGAGACGCGCGCCGATCGACCCGAAGATCGTGCCGCGCATCCCAACCGCCGCAGGGATCAGGACCAGCAGCTCTGGATAGGTCTCGAGCGTGCCGGAGATGTGGGCGAGGATCAGCCCGGCGCCGAACCCGGCCAGCGTGCTGAGCGCCAGCGCGACGAGGGCCTGACGGAGCGTCCGTCGGTCCGCGCGCCAGAACGCGACCAGACGCCGCAGCGGCATCGCGAAGCCCATAACGGGACGCCCATCGCGTCGGTCCTCCCTTCGGCCGGACGGGAGCGAGGCCGCTCCCCGGCCCGGAGCAGTATGGAGGCGGTCCAGGTACGGGGCAACGACCCGGCTTCAGACCCAGTCGCGCGTGCAGAACAGCCAGAACGCGAGGCCGGCGTATGGCCCGTAGCGGCGGAACCTGCGCAGGATCGTCGCGTCCGGGACCGGCTTCGACCGGCCGAGCACCCTCGCGTACGTCGGGCGGCTCCACGAGTCGAGGATCAGCCGCGAGTAGCGGCCGATCGTCATCATGATGTGGGCCGCCGCGTAGGGCCCGACGCCCGGGAGCGCGAGCAACTGCCGTTCGAGCTCGTCGTCCGGCAGCTCGTCCCGCGTCGCGCGCTGGAGTCCGTCGAGGTCGAGATCTCCGGCGGCCACCCTGCGCGAGATCTCCGCCAGGTATCGCCCGCGGTACCCGGCGCGGACGACGTCGCGGTAGAACGCTTCAGGCGCCTCGGCCATGGCGGTTGCGGTCGGGAACGTGCGGCCCCACCGGCCCTCGGGTGAACCGGGCGCGGCCTCGCCGAGGTTCGCCACGATCGCGCGCACCATCCGCTGGGTCGCCGACCAGGCGCAGTTCGTCGTGCAGATCGTCTTCACGACGTCCTCGAACACGCTCGGGCTCTGCACCATCCGGCCCGCGCCCGCGGTCGCCCACGCCAGATCGGGATCCTCCGCGGCCATCGCATAGAACGCGGAGAGGTCGGCATCGAGCCGAAGCACGTGGCGAACGCGGTCGAGGAGGTGGCGGGCGGCGGCATCACCGATCCGCGGGCCGAGGATCGTGACGGTCCCGCGGCCGCGCCGGCCCTCGGCGATGACGACGGTCCGCGGCCGCGACCGCGGGAACGCGAGCGTCGTCTGGAGCGTCCGGGCCGCCTCGTCCAGCCGCATCGGCGGCAGGTCCACGAACCCGTGCGAGTTCATCGTCCGCCACAGGTCGACGGGTTCCGCGCCGGCCCCGACCAGCGCGAACGAGAGCGTCTGCGGCATCTGTCCCATCGTAGGCGTCGGATAGCATCGCGAGCGTGATCGAGTTCACCGACTGGGCCGTGGACATCCTGCGGCGCTCGCACGAGGCCGCTCGGCGGTTCAACCCGGACGCGACCGTCCGGATGGCTCGCGGCGACGGCGGCGTGTCGTTCCAGCTCACCGACGAACCGGTCCCGGGCGACGCGCGAGTCGTCGGCGACGGGTTCGAGCTGCTCGTCGAACGCGGCCTCGAGGGGATCGTCGACGTCGTCGAGCCCCACGACCGGCTGATCCTGCGCCCGCCCGGCTCGACCGAGCGAAGCGCGCGCCGCGAGGAGGAGGGCGGTCGAGGGTGATGGATGCGGCGGGGGCGAGGCCGGTCCTGCTGGAGCGGAAGGCCGCCCTCGAGTCGGAGCTCGGCGTCCTGACAGAGACGCCTCGGGACCCGATGGGGGCCGTCTCGTTCGGCAAGCGAATCGGTGAGGGGACGAACCAGGCGGTCGAGCGGATCACGCAGACCTCTGCCGCGCGCTCGCTGTGGGCCAAGCTGCAGGACGTCCAGCGTGCGCTGGCGAAGATCGATGCCGACACGTATGGGACCTGCGACGGCTGCGGCGGGCCGATCGAACCAGAACGACTCGAGACGATCGCGTGGGCGACCCGCTGCGTCCGGTGCGCGTCCGAACGAACGCCGCGCTGACCGGCCACTAGGCCGGTTCGCCCGCGTGGTAGTTCCAGAAGGCGGGAACGAGCGCGGCAAGCGTCAGCGTTCCTGCGACGCAGAGTAGGCCGCCGGAGACGACGGAGACCTGCGGCGAGAACGCCTGCGCGACCAACCCCGCCTCGAGGTCCCCGAGCCGCGGGCCGCCCGTCACGACGAGGATGTGGATCCCGTTCAGGCGTCCGCGGAGCGCCTCCGGGACCGACAGCTGCAGGATCGTGTTTCGGAACACCGCCGAGACGACGTCGGCGCCGCCCGCGATCGCGAGGCACAGCAGCGCCAGCCACACCCGGTCGCCGGCGAGCCCGAACGCGGTGATGCCCGCGCCCCAGAGCACCACCGCCACGATCACGGCGCGACCCTGATGGCGGATCCGTCCGACCCACCCCGTCGTGAGCGCGCCGACAAGCGCGCCAACGGCGGGAGCCGAGAACAGGAGTCCCGCGACGCGCTCGCCCGCGTGGAACTGCGAAGCGGCCAGAAACGGGAACAGCGCTCGAGGCATGCCGAACACCATCGCCACGATGTCGACGAGGAACGTCGACTGCAGCACCGGGCGCCCTCGCAGGTACGCGAAGCCTTCCCGCACGGCCGACCAGCCGGTCGGGGAGCCCGGCGCGCGCTCGGGTCGCATCGGACGGATCGACAGTGCCGCGAGGAGCATCGCCCCGTACGTGAGGAGGTCGATCAGGTATGCGACGGCGACGTCGAACTCCGCGATCACGAGCCCGGCGAGCGCCGGGCCGACGAGAGCCGTCGCGTTCCACACGACCTGGTTGAGCGCGGCAGCGGCCGGCATCAGCTCGCGCCCTACGAGCCGCGGGGTCATCGCCGAGCGCGTCGGGCCATCGAGGGCTGACGTCGCCGCGATCAGCCCGACACCCGCGTACACCGTCCAGATCGGCGTCTCGTCCATCAGCGCCGCCGCGAACAGCAGCCCGGATGCGGCGATGTAGGAGAGCTGAGCCCCGAGCAGCAACGTTCGGCGGTCGTACACGTCGACGAAGGTGCCGGCGACGAGCGTCCCGATTACCAGCGCGACGAGGCCCACCAGCCCGATGGCGCCGACGGCCGCGGCTGACCCCGTCAGCTCGCGCATCTGCACGAACGTGGCGACGAGCGTGAAGTGGTAGCCGGTCTCGGAGACGGCGAGTCCCAGCCAAAGCCGCCGGAAGTCGCGCGAGGCCCGAAGCGGGGAGAGGTCCACGGCGATCCGCCGGACGGCGGCGCCGACACGGGAGGGCGTCCGACCATTCGTCCCCCGCTCGCCCATGCCGAGACCGTAGCAAGCGTCTACGATGCGGCGGCCATGCCAACCAGGTCCGGACGCTCCGTGCTGGTGACCGGCGGCGCGCGCGGGATGGGTCGCGCGTGCGGGGAGCGGTTCCTGTCCCTCGGCGACGCGGTCATCCTGGCCGACGTCGACGCCGAGGCCGTGGCCAAGACGGCCGCCGCGCTCTCGGGTCCGGACCGCGAGGTCCGGTCGGCGGTAGCGGACGTGCGCTCCGCTGCCGATTGCGAACGGATGGTCGCCGAGGCAGCGGGCGACCCCGGCGGGCTGGACGTCCTGATCAACTGCGCCGGGGTCTGGGTCGAGGGACCGAGCGCCGAGATGACCGAGCACGACTGGGACCGAACGGTGGACGTCAACCTGAAGGGCACGTTCTTCGCGTGCCGGTTCGCGATCCCGCACCTCGAGCGGTCCGAGGGGTGCATCGTGAACCTCGCCTCGGACGTCGGGCTGATGGGCAGCGCGGGCGCCGCGATCTACTCGGCGACCAAGGGCGGCGTCGTCACCCTCACGAAGTCGCTCGCGCTCGAGCTCGCCCCGCTCGGCGTCCGGGTCAACGCGGTCTGCCCGAACGACGTGGACACACCGATGCTGGCCGGGCAGGCGCGCGAACACGGCGGCGACGACCCACAGGCGTACCTCGACGCGCTGCTCGCCCGGTACCCCCAGCGGGAGCGCGCGCGATTCATCCGACCGGAGGAGGTGGCCGCGCTCGTCGCGTTCCTGTGCTCGCCCGAGGCCGCGCCGATCACCGGCGCCTGCATCGCGATCGACTTCGGCAGCACCGCGGGAGTGGCGTGAGATGTGTCTGGTGGCCGTGCTCGCCCTGCTGATGCCGCGGCTCGTGATGATCCTGCTCTGGCTGCTGCCGACGCATTACCTGAGCGACGCGTACGGGACGTGGGTGTGGCCGCTCTTGGGGTTCTTCCTCCTGCCGACGACCACCATCGCGTACGCGGTCGCCGAGAACGAGTTCGGCGGCGCCAGCGGATGGGGACTCGTGATCGTGATCCTGGGTGTCGCACTCGATCTCGGGCTGCTCAGCGGCGGCCGCGGCATCTTCCGGCGCGACCAGTAGCGCCTCTCCCCACTAGCCGGCAGCGCCGATCGCGTCGTCCAGGATCTGCAGCCCTTCGTCCAGCAGCGGCTCGTCGATCGTCAGCGGCGGCAGCAGCCGGATCACGTTGTCGTAGGTCCCCGCCTTCAGCAGGATGAGCCCGTCGCCGAGGGCCCGCTGCACGATTCCCGTGCCGGTCTCGCCGTCGATCGGCTCTTTGGTCGCGCGCTCGCGCACTAGCTCGATCGCCGTCATCATGCCGCGTCCACGGACGTCGCCGACGATGGCGTGGCGCTGCTGTATCTCGCGCAGGCGCGCGATGATGCGCTCGCCCAGGGTCCTCGACCGCTCGAGCAGCCGTTCGCTCTCCATCTGGTCGAGCACCGCCAACGCGGCCGCCGCCGCGACCGGGTTGCCGCCGTAGGTGCCGCCGAGGCCGCCGACGTGGACGGCGTCCATGATCTCGGCGCGACCCGTGACGGCGGAGATCGGAAGCCCGCCGCCGAGCGACTTGGCCGAGGTCACGATGTCCGGCACGACGTCCTCGTCCTCGATCGCGAACCAGCGGCCCGCGCGGCCCATGCCGCTCTGGATCTCGTCGGCGATGAATAGGATGCCGTTCTCGCCGCAGAACTCCGCGACCCCCTTCAGGAACCCGGGTGCCGGGACGACGAAGCCGCCCTCGCCCTGGATCGGCTCGACGATCACCGCCGCGATGTTCTGCTCGCCGATGTGCTTGTGCATCTCGTCGATCGCGTACGCCAAACACGACGCCGCGCATGTCTCGGACGTCCCGCCGGTCGGGCATCGGTACGGGTACGCGAACGGCAGCCGATACACCTCGGGCGCGAACGGCCCGAAGCCCTGCTTGTAGGGCATCACCTTCGCGGTGAGCGACATCGCGAGCAGTGTGCGTCCGTGGAACGCGTGGTCGAACACGACGACCGCCGGCCGCTTCGTGTGGTAGCGCGCGATCTTGATCCCGTTCTCGACGGCCTCGGCGCCGGAGTTCGCGAACAGCGTCTTCTTCGCGAAGTCGCCGGGCGCGAGGGCGTTCAAGCGCTCGGCGAGCGCGATGTACGGCTCGTTGGCGGTCACGTGGAAGCACGTATGCGTGTCGAGCTCGAGCTGGCGCTGCGCGGCCTCGACGACGGGGGGCGACGTGTGCCCGACGTTCAGCACCGAGATGCCGGTGGCGAAGTCGATCAGGCGGTTGCCGTCGACGTCCTCGATGATCGCGCCGGACGCGCGCGCCGTCACGATCGGATGGATGTTCGACACTCCCGATGCGACGGCGTCCCTGCGACGCTCGAAGAGCTCCTTCGACCGGGGACCAGGGATCTCGGTGACGACCTTGCGCTCCTGCGGGATGTCCACGCTCGCTGCCCTCCTGTGCTGAGCCTCTCTGGGTTCGACCGGGGAAGCATCCTCCGGTCGCGGCGGACTGTCAGGCGTCCCGCAGCCAACGAGGGGTCGCGGCTTTGTACGCTCCGTCCAGTCCGGGGCATGTCAGCGCCCCATCGGCGCGCCTTCTGTACGGAACGTACAATCCGCAGGTGGCCCTGACCGTCCGCGACATCCTGGCCGTCCCAGGCCTGGCCCTGCGGCCGGTCGCCGGCGAGCGATGCCTCGATCGACCGGTCCGGTGGGTGCACGCGAGCGAGCTCGAGGACCCGACCCCGTGGCTGAAGGGCGGCGAGATCCTGCTCACGACCGGCGCCGCCGTGGGCACTACCCCGGCCCGGCAGCGGGCGTATGTCCGCCGGCTGGTCGACGCGGGCCTGGCGGGGCTCGGGTTCGGGACGGGGTTCTCGCACGACAAGATCCCGAAGGCGATCGCGACGGCGGCCGAGGAGCTGGGGTTCCCGGTGTTCGAGGTGCCCTACCCGGTCCCGTTCATCGCGATCACCGAGGCCGTGTTCACGCGACTGGCCGCGGAGCAGTACGACGTGCTCCAGCGCGCCGTCGACGCCGAGCAGCAGCTCACGCGCGTCGTCATGGAGGGAGACGGCGTCGAGGGCATCGCTCGCTCGCTCGCGTCGGTGACCGGCGGGTGGGCGCTGGTGCTCGACCTGCACGGGATGCCGCTCGCGGCCACCTCCGGCGCGGCGCGGCAGCGGGCGACGCGCGTCTGGGAGGAGCTCCGGGGCTCTCGTCCTGACGGGACCGGCTTCAGCCTCACGCTCGTCGACCGTGGCCACCACGTCTGGGTCCAGCCCGTCAGCGCGGGCCGTCGCGTCGAGGCGTTCCTGGCCGTCGGCAAGCCGGACGCGCCCGGGCAATTCGACCGGATCGTCACGGCGCACGCGCTCTCGTTGTTCGCGATCGAGCTGGGGAAGGCGCGCGCCGTCGCCGAGGCCGAGCGACGGCTTCAGGGCGATTTCTTCGACGGCCTCGCCGCGGGGAGCCTGCCGGCCCACGAGGTGGCGCGGGGGCTCGGCCGTTTCGGCTTCGCGCGCGACGGGAGGGTCGTCGCGCTCTCGATCGAGAGCGACGGCGACGCCGACCTCGCCTACGCCGCGGAGGACTTGCTGTCGCGCTCGGGCACGCCCTACCTGATCTCGCCGTTCGACGGCGGCGTCCACGCGCTGGTCCTGGAGGGCGCGAGGCCGGATCTGGACGAGCTGCGCGCGAGGCTGGCGGAGCACCTCGGGCAGGCCGTTCGGGTCGGCGCCGGCGGTGCGGTCGAGCCGACCCAGGTCGGGCGCGGCGTTCGGGAGTCGCGGTATGCGCTCCAGGTCTGCCGCCTCGAGGGCTGGGGATCGGCCGGCTTCGACGACCTCGGGACGTACCGGCTGCTCCTGTCGATGGCCGAGCCGGACGCGCTCCGCGCGTTCGCCGACAGCCTGCTGGCTCCGCTCGACGACTACGACCGGGCGCACGGCGGCGAGCTCCAGGCCTCCCTGCGGGCGTTCCTCCAGCACAACGCGCGATGGGAGACCGCCGCCTCCGAGCTCTACGTCCACCGCCACACGCTCCGGTACCGGATGCGCAAGGTCGAGGAGCTGACCGCGCGAGACCTCTCGTCGAGCTTCGACCGCATGGAGTTCTGGCTCGCGCTGCGGGCTCGGGAGCTACTCGCCGCCGAGGCCGACGCATGACGCCGCGGTTGTCCGACCGGTACAGCGCCGCCCGCCGGGACGGCCGGAACGTCGAGTAGCGGCTCTTCGAGGTGCCGCGGCATACTTGATGATCGCGAGGCCCGCCGGGTGCTCGTCGTGACATCGTTTCGAGGGGAGGGCACATGGCCGAGCTGAAGACGTGGGGCATGTTCATCGGCGGCAAGTGGGTCGAGTCGGACCGAGGTGAGATCGAGGATGACATCGACCCGTCGACCGGCGAGGCGGTCGCAAGGATCCAGGTCGGCACCCGTGAGGACGCGGACGCCGCCGTCCAGGCGGCTCTGATGGCCTATGACGAGGTCTGGTTCGACACGCCGCCCAAGGAGCGCTCGGCGATGATGTTCAAGCTCGCCGACGCCATGGAGGCCGACGCCGACGAGCTCGCCCGTCTGGAGGCCGAGGACGTCGGCAAGCCGATCGAGGTCTCGAAGGCCGACATCCCGTTCATCATCGACAACCTGCGGTTCTTCGCGGGTGCCGCGCGCCTGCAGGAGGGCAAGTCGGCGGGCGAGTACGAGAAGGGCTACACGAGCATGATCCGGCGGGAGCCGCTGGGCGTGACGGTCGGGATCTGCCCGTGGAACTACCCGCTGATGATGGCGATCTGGAAGCTCGGCCCGGCGCTCGCGGCGGGCAACGTCTCGATCATCAAGCCCGCCGAGGTCACGCCCCGCACGACGCTGCGCCTGGCCGAGCTCTCCCAGGACATCCTGCCGCCCGGCGTCTTCAACGTCGTGACCGGCCATGGCTCGGAGATCGGCGACCAGCTCGTGATCAACAAGGACGTCCGTTTGGTATCCGTTACCGGCGACACCGCGACCGGCAAGGTCATCGCGTCACGCGGCGGCGAGTCGAACGTAAAGCGGATGCACCTCGAGCTCGGCGGGAAGGCGCCGGTCGTGGTTTTCGACGACGCGCCGCTCGAGGCGCTGGTCGAGACGCTCAAGTTCGCCGGCTACACGAACACGGGCCAGGACTGCACCGCCTCGTGCCGTGTCGTGGCGGGCCCCGGGATCTACGAGGACCTTCTCGCGGAGCTGGTTCCGGCGGTCGAGTCGATCAAGGTCGGCGACATCATGGATACCTCCGTCGAGATGGGGCCGCTCGTGTCCGGCAAGCAGCGCGAGAGCGTCGCGGGGTTCGTCGACCGGGCGCAGGATGCCGGCGCGAAGGTGCTCACGGGCGGCGAGCAGATCGACCGCAACGGCTTTTACTACAAGCCCACCGTCGTCACCGACGTCGACCAGAGATCCGAGATCGTGCAGCAGGAGGTCTTCGGGCCCGTCGTGACCGTCCAGCGGTTCAACGACGAGGACCAGGCCGTCCAGTGGGCGAACGACGTCGTGTACGGCCTCGCGTCGTCGGTGTGGTCGAAGGACACGGGCCGCGCCATGCGAGTCGCGCGCCGGCTGCAGTACGGCGCGGTCTGGGTCAACACGCACTTCATGATCACGGCCGAGATGCCTCACGGCGGGTACAAGGAGAGCGGGTACGGCAAAGACATGTCGATGTACTCGCTCGAGGACTACACGCAGATCAAGCACGTGATGGTGTCGCTGGAGAACTGATCCTCCGGCGAACGAACCGAACACGCGGACGGCCCGGGCGGGGGCAGGCCCGCCCCGGGCCGTCGGCACGGCGAACGAACGGAGCGTGAGGTCGCCATGGCGACGAGACCCTTCCTGGTGAACGGTGAGTGGCGTACGGGCGAGGGGACCTTCGAGGTGAAGAGCCCCTACGACCAGAGCGCGGTCGCGCAGATTGGCGTCCCGACCGAGCGCGACGTTGAGGAGGCGGTCGCGACCGCCGCCGCAACGTTCGACGAGTCGCGGCGCCTGCCGGTCCACGCTCGCTCGGAGGCCCTCGACCACATCTCGAGGCGTCTGGCCGACACGCTGGACGAAAACGCCGAGCTGATCGCGCGTGAGGGGGGCAAGCCGATCAAGTGGGCCAAGATCGAGGCGACCCGCGCCATCTCGACGTTCCGCTGGGCGTCGGAGGTCCTGCGTCACGGCGAGGACGAGTTCATGCGCCTGGACACCGAGGCCTCGCTCGGATCGCGGGTCGGCATCCTGCGGCGGTTCCCGCTCGGGCCGGTGCTCGGGATCACGCCGTTCAACTTCCCGCTGAACCTGGTCGCGCACAAGGTCGCTCCGGCCCTGGCCGTCGGCGCCCCGATCGTCGTGAAGCCGGCGCACGTGACCCCGATCGGGGCGCTCCGTCTGGCCGAGTTCTTCGCCGAGACCGAGCTGCCGCGTGGGATGTACCAGGTCGTCCCGGTGTCCTCGAAGGTCGCCGACGGCATGGCCCGCGACCCGCGGTTCCGGAAGATCTCGTTCACCGGTTCCGCCGAGATCGGTTGGTACCTGAAGGGCGTCGACCCCAAGAAGCACATCACGCTCGAGCTGGGTGGGAACGCGGGGGTGATCGTCCACTCGGACGCCGACCTCGACCTGGCCGCCACACGGATCGCGATCGGCGGCTACTACCAGGCCGGGCAGAGCTGCATCAGCGTGCAGCGGGTTCTGGTGCAGTCCGAGGTCTACGCCGACTTCGCAGCCCGGCTGACCAAGCAGGTCGAATCGCTGAAGTACGGCGACCCGATGGACCCGACCGTCGATGTGGGTCCGGTGATCGACAAGGACAACGTCGCGCGGATCGATGACTGGGTGCAGGAAGCGGTATCGCAGGGCGCCGAGGTGCTAACCGGCGGCAAGGCCGATGGGCCGTTCTACGTGCCGACGCTGCTATCCGACGTGAAACCCGAGATGAAGGTCTGCCGCGAGGAGATCTTCGGCCCGGTGGTGACGATGCAGCCGTACCAGACGTTCGAGCAGGCGCTGGCGATGGTCAACGACTCGCGTTACGGGCTGCAGGCGGGCGTGTTCACGAACGACATCAACCGCGCGTTCGAGGCGCACCGCACGCTCGAGGTCGGCGGCGTGATCGTCAACGACATGTCGGCGTTCCGCGCCGACCAGATGCCGTACGGCGGCTCGAAGGACTCCGGCTTCGGTCGCGAGGGCCTGCGGTTCGCGATGGAGGAGATGACCGAGCCGAGGATCATGGTCCTCTCCCACGTACCGCTCTGACAAGACAGAGCCCTCACGCCTCGTACGTGATGCGCAGCTCGTCGGCCGATGAAACGAACCGATCGGTCGAGGTCGTGCATCGGACGCGGATGCGGACGTCGCCCGAACCGGACCTGCCGCCGACGTACGCCGATGCGGTGGTGGGGAGAGGCTCGGACACACGGACCTCGGTTGGGCCGATGTCTCGGGAGTCGACGCCTACCCACCGCCGTTTCGCCCACGACCAGACCGCGATCGTCTGCGTGCAGGTCCTGGAGTTGCTTCCAGCGTAGGTCACGCCGACCCCGGTCGCATCGTTCGGGACCTGAGCGAACCGTCCGTACCAGGCCGTCGTATACCGCTCCCCCGACGACCTGACCCGGACGTACGTTCCATCGTCCGCGTCGAGCGAAGCCGCCCCGCCCGATCTGAGCCTGCCGACGAGGACGCGGAGATCCACCGGCGTCACGGAGGCCGGTGCCATCACGTCGGGGAGGCGGCCCCATGACAGGTACCCGAAGTATCTGCCGGTGATCGGGTCCTGCGGGTCGCCGCGGAACCCGAAGCCGCCGGCCTCGGTCCGTGCCTGCGCCTCGGCTCGGAGGCGATCGATCATGCCAGAAGGCGGCAACCGTGCGCACGGGCCCGCGTCGCCGCCCTCGTCGATGCAAAGCGCTACGACACCGGCGACGTGCGGCGCAGCCATGCTCGTTCCCGATGCAATGCCGTACGCGCCGGGGCGCGTCGACCGGATGCACACGCCAGGGGCGGCGATGGTGTGTTCCTGACCGGCCGGCGTCGCGGCGAAGTTGGAGAACGTAGCGGGTGCATCGTCCTGTTGGCCCGAGATGCACGCCGGAGCGGGCCCGCTCGCGCCCGCCCGGCCGTCGCTGTCCGACATCGCTGTCACGGTCAGCACTTCCGGGTACGCGGCCGGCACCGCCGGCGCGAGCGGGTCGTCGAAGCGCTGTCCTTCGTTGCCCGCCGCCGCGACCACGAGAACGCCCGCCTCCACCGCGCGGCAGATCGCGAGGTGCAACGCATCGTTCGTCGCCGGGCACGCCGTGACGGGCGGACCGACGCCGCCGAGGCTCATGTTGGCCACGCTGACGTCGTTCGTCGCCTCGGCGTCGGTCCGCGTGCTGACCACCCAGTCGAGACCGCAGATCATGCTCGACCAGGTCCCCGCGCCACGGGCGTCGAGGACCTTGACCGCGAACACCGTCGTTCCGGGCGCCACCCCGGTCACGCCGGCGCCGTCGTTGCGGGCGGCGATCGTCCCCGCCACGTGCGTCCCGTGGCCGTGGTCGTCGTCGGGCGGCGCCGGTCCGACGCAGTTCGCTCCCGGCCGGACGTCCAGATCCGGATGGTCGAGATCGATGCCGGTGTCGATCACGGCCACGTTGACCGAGCTGGCCTCGTGCACCACCGTCTGACCCGCGGCCTCGATCCGCCGCGCGCTCTTCGCTGGCGTGTCGCCGGCCACGAGCGGGACGGCGGCGAACGCCGCGACGGGCCGATCGCGCACGACGTACGCGACGTTCGGGTCGTTGCGAAGGGCCGCGACCTCCGCGTCCGACAGCGCCGCCGCGAACCCCTCGATCGCATGGGAGTACCGCTCTGTCGCTCGCACACCGAGCGCGGCCTCCAGGCGATCGGTCAACACCCCGGGAGCCGCGACCGTCGACCCGTAGACGACGATGTACCGGCCCGCCGCCGCCTCGGCCGGCGGCACCGACGCCGCACGCGCGACGCCGATCGTGGCCGCGACGATCAGGAGCCTACGGAGCGCGTCGTTCCGGTTCACGGTGTAATCGATACCCGACGCGGCGTGGCGGCGACTCGGTCGTTCGGTCATTTCCCTTGCGGCGGAAGGCGTCGCCGATCATGCCTAGCCGCAACCGGCTACCGATGCCTGACTACGGCTCGACCCGTCGATCGGTTGCCGATCGGCGCGCCGGCGGAGAACGCTCTACGCTGACCGGGCGGGTTCGATTCGGACCTCCCGTCGTGCCCTGTCAGGCGTGCCGCGGGGCTCGCGCTACGCTGGTCGCGTGGACGCGCGGACACTGTTGTTCATCGCCGCCGGGTTCGGCCTGGTCGTTGCCGTGTTGATCACGGCGCTGACGATCTCGTCGCGGTTCGGCGGGACGATCAACCTGGCGGCCGAGCAGCCCCACCGGCCGTGGTGGGGCAACCCGGTCGTCTGGCTGCTGGTCGGGGCGGCGTTTACGGTGGTCGGGCTGTTCGTGTTCCCCAAGATCTTCGGGTTCGCGTTCCTGTTCCTCCCGCTGATCTGGATCAGTCGGTTCGGCAAGCGCCGGTGGAACCCCGACGACGCGAACCGTCGCCCGCCCGACGACCAGCCGATGGGGTCCTAGTCCGTCGCCTCGGCCGATCGGCGAACCGATCGCGAGTGCAACGATGGAGCCATGAGCGGAGGGACGACCGGCGATGCGAAGCGCGGTCGCGACCACGGACCGACCGGGCTCGCGATCCGCGACCCGATCGACTGGCCGTCCCTGGTCGAGGTCGCGCAGACGGCCGAGCGCACGGGCTACCGGACGCTGCTCCTGCCGGAGATCACCGGCCGTGAGACCTTCTCGACCCTCGCGGCGCTCGCCGGAAAGACCGAGGGGCTCGGCCTCGCGACCGGCGTGATCCCGATCGGGGCGCGGTCGCTCCCCGTGACGGCGATGGCCGCGGCCACGGTCCACGACGTTTCCGGCGGCCGGATGATCCTCGGACTGGGCACGGGCCCGGCCGGACGGGGGGCGCTGGACCGTCTGCGGTCGTTCGTCCTCGCCGCTCGGGAGGCGCTCGCCGGACAGCCGATCCGCGACGAGCGGCGGGAGGAGGTGTTCCGGCTATCGGTCGCGCTGCCTCAGGGTCCCCCTCCGATCTGGATCGCCGCGCTCGGTCCGCGGGCGATGCGCCTGGCCGGCGAGGTCGCCGACGGAGTCATCCTCAACTGGTGCCCACCCGAGCGGGTCGCGTTCGCGCAGGAGCGGATAGCCGAGGGGGCCGATGCCGCAGGGCGCGACCCGGCCGCCGTCACGGTCGCGGTGTACATCCGCTCGGTGGTCGGGCAGGAACGCGAGCACGCGATGCCGGCGCTCCGGACTGCGGCCGGTCAGTATGCGTCGTACCCCGCATACCGGCGCCAGTTCGAGCAGGTCGGGCTGGGGAACGAGGCCGCCGCAGCCGCGGCGGCGATCCGCAACGGCCGGCCCGAACGCGTGCCAGATGCCCTGATCGACGCCGTCTGCGTCGTGGGAGAGGTCGGGGCCGCGCGCTCTCGCCTGCGGGCGTACCGCGAGGCGGGCGCCGACCTGCCGGTCGTGTACCCGGTGTCCGTCCTCGACGCCGAGTCGTCGATCGTCGGGACGCTGTTCGCCCTTGCCCCGACGCCTGCCGTGGAGGCCTGACGGGCCGACGATCCGGGGGGTGCTGCCGTGCCGTCCGCTCGGTTGTAGACTCGGGATTTGCAAGGTGTGCACCGTGGAAAAAGGGGAAACCTGATGACCTACACCATCTGCGAGCCCTGCATCGATGTGAAGGACCGTGGCTGCGTGGACGAGTGCCCGGTCGATTGCATCTACGAGGGTGGGCGCATGCTCTACATCCATCCCGACGAGTGCGTCGACTGCGGCGCGTGTGAGCCGGTCTGTCCGGTGACGGCGATCTTCTACGAGGACGACGTCCCGGCGGAGTGGAAACCGTTCACGCCGATCAACGCGGAGTTCTTCGCCGACTCGGTCAGTGGGATCGGGTCCCCGGGCGGCGCCGCCCAGGTCGGACCGACCACCGCCGATCATCCGACCGTCGCCGCCTGGGCGGCCGCCGGGTAGCTAGGCGATCGGGGCGATCGGGGCGGCTTCGGCTTCGACCGGGAACAGGCCCGGCGAGCGGTCGCCGTCGTGCAGCTCGTCGAGCGGCCAGCGCTCCCGGGACTTCTGCGCGAGCTTGAACATCAGCTCGACCGCGCCTGGGTCCTCGCTCCCGGGCCGCCACTCCACGATACCGTCGGCCACGGCTCGCTCCCAGACGGCCTTGCCCTTGTCGGTCCGGATGATCGTGAGCGTCCATCCCTCGCTCTGACCCAGCCCGCCGAAGGAGATGTCGGCATGCTCCGCCGCGAAGTCGGGGCACTTGAGGCAGCCGGGCCGCGTATACGCGTGCGACTTCTTGAGCGAGTACGTGAGCTCCCGCCCGTCCTGCGTGTAGAACAGCAGCTTGCCCTTGATGTTCACGCGGACGATCTCGTCGAGCGACAGGCCGAGCTCCCTCTGTGCGATCTCGACCATCAGGCCGTCGTACGTGAAGCTCTTCGAGCACAACAGCCCGAAGGTCCACTGAACCTTTTTCGCCCACTTGTTCACGCGGCGGGCCGCCATCGTGCTAGGCGCACTCGCCTGGCACGACATCCCGACCAGCGCCAGCTTCGACAGCCCCATCTCGGCGGCCTTGACCATCGCGAGCGGGTTGGCCGCGTACGTGTACCGGGAGCCGGCGGCGGCGAGCACGCCTTCGCGGTCGGTCACGACGGCCGGCTCGCAGTCCCACGGTCGCTCGTCCGACAGCTTCGACGTGCAGACCCCGTCGATGTCGCCGTTCTCGAGGCCCCAGATCAGGAGTGCGGAGACGACGCCGCCGTCCTGGCCATGCATCAGGACCTCGGGTTGCGCGGCCCGGGCGAGCACGATGTCCTGGTACTGCCCGATCAGCTCCTCGGGCCTGCGGGCGCGGCCGAACAGGAGCTGATCGGCGTCGGATTCCCACTCACGGAAGCGCGGGCACGCGAGTGTGCAGAGCGAACACCCCCTGTCGCCGTGCGCGCAGACGTCGGGGCCGTCCTCCTGCAGCTGGACGGGCACGTAGTCCTCGTAGCCCAGGACGTGGAACGGGCACGCGACGATGCAGGCGGTGCAGCCGGTGCAGAGCCCCGTCATGACGACCTCGTCGTACAGGTGCTTCCACTGCGTCCTCTCGGTCTTTTCGCTGGTCGCGGACATGATGATCGAAGTATAGGCCGGGCGTTTGGTTGAGCCATCGGGGCCGTCCGGCCGTAGTACCGGGAAACAGGCGCGGGCAGCAAGCGCTGCGAGGCAACGAGGAGGGCAGGTTGGGCGGACGGTTGGGGGTTCGGACGAAGACGGTCGCGATCGCCGCCGCGGTGGCGTTCGTGTTGGTCGCCTGCGGCAGTGGTGACGAGGGGGGCGGTGGTGGCGAGCCGCCGGACGGCGGCGGCGGGGCGTCGTCGGCCGATATCACGATCTCGGGGCTGGCGTTCCGGCCGTCGGACGTGACGGTCCACGCGAGCGACGCGACGATCACGATCGCGAACGAGGACTCGTTCACACACACGTTCACCACCGATGACGGTTCGGTCGACGAGGAGATCGACGGCGGGGAGACGGTCGAGGTCACGCTCGATGGCGCGAGCGGCGACGAGCTTGGGTTCCACTGCCGGATCCACCCGTCGATGACCGGAACCGTGACGTTCGGCTAGGGCCGTCGCCAGCCAGCCTCGGAGCCGTCAGATCGAGAAGGACTGGCCGCAGGCGCACTCGTGCGTGGCCTGCGGGTTCATGACCTTGAGCCCGCCGCCGAGCAGCGAGTCGTCGAACTCGAGCGTCGAGCCCTGGACGATCGGGGCGCTCTTGGGGTCGATCAACACGCGGACGCCGTCGCGCTCGATCACGTGGTCGTCGTCGGCAGGCGCGTCGGCGAACGAGAGCTCGTAGGAGAAGCCCGAGCAGCCGCCGGCGACGACGCGGACGCGCAGCGCGGCCTCCGGACGAGACTCCTTCCGGGCGAGCGCGGCGATCTTTCGCGCCGCCCTCTCGGTGACGGTGATCGGCGCCGTGGCGAGGCCTTCCATGCCTCCAAGCATACCGGGCCCGCACGCGGACCCCGAAAAACGCCCCGGAAAACGGCGGCCTCGTCTACGATGGCGCGCCATGTACCGGGTCGATCTCCGGAGCCGCTTCGCCGAGGCACTCGACCGGGACGCTCATCCGAAGCCCGCGCCCGGCGACCGGCTCGCCGGCGTCCTCGTCCCGATCGTCGAACGCGCCGACGACACGGGCGACGCGAAGATTGTGCTCACCAGACGAACCGAGCACCTCCCGCGGCACCCGGGCGAGATCTCGTTCCCGGGCGGGATCCGCCACGAGGCCGACGCGGACCTGCGGGCGACCGCGCTCCGCGAGTCCGACGAGGAGCTCGGGCTGCCGCCGTCCGCGGTCGAGATCCTCGGCGCGCTACCTGCGGTGCACACGTTCGTCTCGAGGATCCTGATCGTGCCATTCGTTGGCATCCTGACGGGTCGTCCGGCGTTCAGGCCGCACGCCGGCGAGATCGCGGAGGTCCTCGAGTTCGGCCTCGCCGATCTCCTCGGTGCCGAGGCCACCGTCTCGTTCGAACGGGACGGGAGTGTGTATCGGGGGTACGCCTATGACATGGGCGACCACACGATCTGGGGCGCGACCGCTCGGATCCTGCACGACGTGCTCGACATCGTCCGCGGGGAGCGGGGCGCGGCGATGGAGGCTCGATGACGGCGGACGCGACGGCTTCCTACCGGCCCAGTGACGCGGAGCTCCGCTCGATCCTCGGCGGCGCACGCACGATCGCGGTCGTCGGCCTTTCGTCGGACCCGATTCGCGACTCGTTCGAAGTCGCGTCATACCTGCAGGCCAAGGGCTATCGCATCGTCCCGGTGAACCCAAACGAGACCGACGTCCTTGGCGAACACGCGTACCCCAGCCTGTTGGACGTACCGCCGGAGATAGAGGTCGACGTGGTCGACGTCTTCCGTCGTGCAGAACACACTCCGGAGATCGCGCGGCAGGCCGTGGCGCGCGGCGCGAAGGTGCTGTGGCTCCAGGACGCGATCGTGAACGACGAGGCCCGCCGGATCGCGGAGGACGGTGGCCTCACCGTGATTATGGGCGTGTGCATCCGGCGCACGCGTCGCCGGCTGATCGGCGAGGACCCGGCGACCGCGCCGCGGGCGCCGGAGGGGGAGGGCTGACCCTTGCAGAAGTGGGAGTACTTCGTCGCGCCACTGCTCGAGCACAACCCCGGCGAGATCCTCAACACGTTCGGCGACGACGGGTGGGAGCTGGTCGGCATCGTGCAGCTCACCAACCCGATGGGCGGCCAGTCCACGGTCGCCTACATGAAGCGCCCGAAGGCCTGACGCACCCGTCCGGCCGACTACCCGAGCGCGGCCGAGAGATCCTCGATCAGATCCTCCGGGTGCTCGATGCCGACGGACAACCGGATCAGCGCGTCGGGAACGGCGAGTGGCGAGCCCGCGACGCTCGCGTGCGTCATCGGCGCCGGGACCTCGATCAGCGATTCGACGCCGCCGAGCGACTCCGCCAGGAAGAACAGGCGGGTGCGTTCGGCAACGGCGATCGCCTCGTCGGCGGAGCCCATCTCGAACGACACCATCCCTCCGAAGTCGCGCATCTGGCGAGCGGCCAGGTCGTGGCCGGGGTGATCCTCCAGGCCGGGGTAGTGGACGCGCGTCACCCGAGGATGGCCGGCGAGGAAGGACGCGACCCGTCGCGCGCCTTCGCAGTGGGCGCGCATCCGGACGGCGAGAGTCTTCACGCCGCGCAGCGCCAGGTAGCAATCCATCGGTCCCGGTACCGCGCCGACCGCGTTCTGGAGGAACCGGAGCCGCTCGGCGAGCGCATCGTCGTTCGTGACGACGATCCCCGAGATCAGATCGGAGTGGCCGCCGAGGTACTTCGTCAGCGAATGCACGACGACATCGGCCCCCAGTTCGAGCGGGCGCTGGAGGTACGGGGTGGCGAAGGTGTTGTCGACGACCGTCTGCGCGCCCGCCGAGCGGCCGATCTCCGCGACGGCGGCGATGTCCACGACCTTGAGCAGCGGGTTCGTCGGCGTCTCGACCCACACGAGCTGGGTGCTCTCGCGGACCGACGATCGTACGGCGTCGAGATCCAACAGGTCCACGACGTCGAACGTGATGCCCCATCCGGACAGCACCCCCGCGAGCAGCCGATACGTCCCGCCATACACGTCGTCGCCCAGCAGCACGTGGTCCCCGGTCGAGAGCGTTAGCAGCAGCGTCGTCTCTGCTGCAAGGCCCGACGCGAACGCCACGCCGTGCAGTCCGCCCTCGAGGGACGCGACCGCCTCCTGGAGCGCCTCCCGCGTCGGGTTGCCGCCGCGGGCGTAGTCGAACCGCTTCGGCCGCCCGACGCGGGGCTGTGCGTACGTCGACGTCTGGTAGATCGGGACGTTGACGGCCCCGTACGCCGTCTCGGGGTCCTGACCAGCGTGGATCGCACGCGTCTCGAACCGCATGCGATCGTGCGTCATCGTGCCTCCGATGGCCCTCGACGGTACGGCCGCGCCGGCAGGCTCGCCGACGGCAGCACGATCTGTCCCTCCCGGGGGTCGCCCGGCGCACTGAACCGCTGTTCCAGCGCCAGCAGCCCGGTCAGCGCGGCGAGCGCTGCGTCGAGCTGGTCCTTCGAACGAAGGCCACGTGCTTCGACGCCGGCCGCGAGCAGGACGTCGCGGCGGAAGCGGTGCTTGGACACGCCCGGTGGGGGCAGCGACCCCGCCAGCACCACGGCGGACGCGTGCGGAAAGACCTCGATCGAGCTGCCCCTCACGGACCCCGCGCCGCGAAAGCGAGGGAAGCCCTTCTCGATCGCCTCGTACACCTCGAAGCCGACGGTCATCCACTCGTAGAACGGGTGATCGGCCATACGCGCGTCCGAGGGAGTGTTGAAGCACCGGATCCCGAACAGGTGCAGCTCGCGCTCGGTCAGCCGCGAGCGCCCCGAGATCGCCCACGCGGGCGGCGCGTCGATCGCGACGACGTCGGGCCGATCGTCGTGGACCAACGCCGCAACGTCCGCCGGCGATAGGCGCCGATGCGTGTCCTGCACCTCCCGGGCGTCGTCGAGCGTTACGACGTCGAGCCCACGACGGACGCCGACGTCGATCCCGAGCGCGTGCACGTGTCAGCCGGCCCGCTGATGGGCGAGGAACTCGAGCAGGTCGGTCCGCGTCACGACCCCGAGCACCCGCCCTCCGCGGACGAGCAGCACGGCCGGCGCCGTCTGCAGTGCCTCGAAGGCAACGTCGATCGGCTGGTCGTCCTCGACGAGCGGGATCGGCGGGCCCATCACCTCGGCCACGTCGGCCTGCAGGGCGTCCGGATCCCGGAACAGCCGGTCCAGCAGCGCGGTCTCGCGGATCGACCCCACGAACTGCGCGACATCGTCGCTGCCGGCCTCCCGGACGACGGGCGCCTGGGAGATCGCGAACTCGTGCAGGACGTCCACGGCGTGCCGGACCTTGTCATGGGCCGAGACGCTCACCAGGGCCGGCACCTCCGTGTGCTTGGCGCGAAGGACCTGCTCGACGTGGACCACCTCCGGCCGCTCCAGCATGCCGTGCTGGATCATCCACGTCTCCGAATAGAGCTTCGACAGGTAGTTGCGGCCCGTGTCCGGCAGGATCACGACGATCGTCTTCGATCCGTCGAGCTCGCGGGCGACCTCGAGCGCGGCGAAGACCGCGGTCCCAGACGAGCCGCCGACGAGGATCCCCTCCTTCCGTGTGATCGCGCGGGCGACGCGGAACGCATCCCGGTCGGAGACCCGCACCCAGCGATCGACGACGCTCGGGTCGAAGGTCTCCGGCCAGAAGTCCTCCCCGATCCCCTCGGTCAGGTAGGGGCGCGCATCTCCGCCCGAGTACAGCGAGCCCTCGGGGTCCGCCCCCACGACCAGCAGATCCGGTTTGCGCTCCTTCAGGTACCGCGCCGCGCCGGTGATCGTGCCGCCCGTGCCGACGCCGCAGACGAACACGTCGATCTCGCCCCCGGTCTGCTCCCAGATCTCGGGTCCCGTCGTGTCGTAGTGTGCCCGGGGGTTGTCCGGGTTGAAGTACTGGTTCGGCTGGAACGCGCCGGGGATCTCTTCCGTCAGTCGGTCCGCGACCCGGTAATACGACTCGGGCGACTCCGGCGCCACGGCGGTCGGAGTGACGACGACCTCCGCCCCGTACGCGCGGAGCAGCGCGATCTTCTCCTGGCTCATCTTGTCGGGCATGACGAAGATGCATCGGTAGCCGCGGATCGCGGCGGCGATCGCGAGGCCGTGCCCGGTGTTGCCCGACGTCGGCTCGACGATCGTGCCGCCGGGCTGCAGTAGGCCGGCTCGTTCGGCCGCCTCGATCATCGGCAGGCCGATGCGGTCCTTTACGCTCCCGCCAGGGTTCAGCATCTCGCACTTGGCCAGGACGGTCGGGCGGACGCCGCGCGTCACGGCGTGCATCCGCACGAGCGGCGTGTTCCCCACCGCGTCGAGGAACGTTTCTAGGTACCGCACGATCACCGTTCCTTCGCGGGCCGGCCAGTGGAGTCGAGCGGCTGGCGCCGACGGCTCATCCTCCCACGGAACGGGCGACCGCAGCTCGCCTCCGGCGGTCCGAGCGCGGGCTATCCTGCGGATGGCCGGACCGGGGGCGCGGATGGGCGAGCAGAGCGGGGGCGGCGCGTACCTGCTCGTCGTCGAGGACGACGAGTTCCTGGCCCGGCTGCTGCAGGTCGAGCTGGTCGCGAACGGCTACGAGGTGGCGCACGCATTGGACGGCGAGGAGGCCCTGGCGCACGCGCTCCAGCGGTGCCCCGACCTGATCCTCTGTGACGTGATGATGCCGAGGATGGATGGCTTCGAGCTGACCCGGCGGCTCCGTGACGACCCGCGCACCGAGGGTGTGAGCATCATCATGGTCACGGCGCGCGGCCTGGCCGCCGACAAACTGACGGGGCTCACCGCTGGCGCCGACGACTACCTCGTCAAACCGTTCGAGAACGACGAGCTCCTTGCGAGGGTCGCGACGACCTTGCGGCGAGCCAAGTACATGCGCGCCCAATCGCCGCTGACGGGCCTGCCTGGGAACGTCCGTATCGAGGAGGCGATCGAGTCCCGGATCGACGAGGGCGGGGCGTTCGCGTTGCTGTACTTGGACCTGGACAACTTCAAGTCGTTCAGCGACCGCTACGGGTTCATGAGGGGGGACGAGGCGCTCCGTGCGACCGGGCTGCTGATTCGCGACGCTGCCAAGGGCGTCGCGGGACCGTCGACCTTCGTCGGGCACATTGGCGGGGACGATTACGTCGTGGTCTGCGCGCCGGAGGCGGCCGAGCCAGTCGCCGTGGAAGTGATCCGTCGCTTCGACGCGCTCGTGCCGTCGCTGTACGCGCCGGAGGACCGCGTCCGAGGCTACATCGAGGCGGAGGACCGACAGGGGACCGTCCGGCGGTTCCCGCTCCTGTCGGTCTCGATCGGGATCGCGACGACGGCCGCCCGCCCGTTCGAGCACCGGGCCCAGGCGATCGAGGTCGCGACGGAGCTCAAGACGTACGCCAAGAAGACGATCGGTTCGTGTTACGCGGTCGACCGCCGGCGAGCGCCGTGACCGTCCGCGGCGGCTTCAGCGGGGGGTCGCCCCTGCCGATGGCCTACCCGTGGAGCCCGAGCTTCGGATGAGCACGCCCGGCGGGGCATCGCCCGACGACGGTATGGAGGGTGCCGGCGAGTCGGTCCTCGTCGTCGACGACGACCCCTTCATCGCCCGCCTGCTGGAGATCGAGCTGCGCGCTGCCGGCTACAACGTCCGCGTGGCCTCGGACGGCGAGATGGCGCTCGGGATCGCCCGTGAGTGGCTCCCGGAACTCGTCCTGGCGGACGTGATGATGCCCAACATGGACGGGTTCGAGCTGACGCGGAACCTCCGCCAGGACAGCAAGACCTCCATGGTGAGCGTGATCATGCTGACCGCGCGTGGCCTGTCGGCCGACAAGCTCGAGGGCTTCTCGGTCGGCGCCGACGACTACATCGTCAAGCCGTTCGACACGCCGGAGCTCCTTGCCCGAATCCGCGGCGTGCTCCGGCGCTCCAAGGAGATGCGGGCGCAGTCGCCCCTGACCGGTCTGCCGGGGAACGTCCGGATCGAGAACGAGATCGAGACCCGAGTGAAGGCCAGCGGGTCGTTCGCGATCCTGTACGCCGACATCGACAACTTCAAGTCGTTCAACGACCACTACGGGTTCATGCGCGGCGACGAGGTGATCCAGTGGGCGGCGCGCCTGATCCAGGACGTGACGCTCGAGGCGGCGGGCCCCGAGGCGTTCGTGGGTCACGTCGGGGGCGACGACTTCGTGGTCGTCTGCCTTGCCGAGCAGGCGGAGGACCTCGCTCGGCGCCTCATCGCGCGGTTCGACCTCGAGGCGCCTGACCTGTACGACCCCGAGGATCGGGAGCGACGGTGCATCGAGGTCGCCAACCGGCTGGGCGAGGTTCAGGCGTTCCCGTTGGTGACGATCTCGATCGGTATCGCGACGACGGCCCGACGGGTGTTCTCCCACTACGCGGAGGCGGTCGCCGTCGCGAGCGAGATGAAGGCGTACACCAAGGCAACCCGCGGCTCCTCCTTCGCGGTCGATCGGCGGAGCCACTGACCGTCCGGGAGCTGCGGCGGCACGCTCGTGCCTCAGGCCGGCCGTGCCGCTCCCGCGACGGTGTCCCCGACGCCCGGTTCCACGAATGCCGGGAACGACAGCACGAACGTGCTCCCGCCGCCCTCTCGCGGCCTGACGCCGATGCTCCCGCCGTGCGCACGCATGATGCGCTGCGCGAGGTACAGGCCGATCCCGAGCCCCTCGTGCGTCCTGGTGTTGCTGCTGTCGGTCTGCGTGAAGGCCTGGAAGATCTCCTCTCGCTTGCCCTCCGGGACGCCGGGTCCGCGGTCGGCGACGTGCACCTCGAGGTCGCTCCCCACCTGGCGGAACTCGACCTCAACGGGCTCGGGGTCGGGTGAGAACGCGAGCGCGTTCTCAAGGACGACGACGAGGGCGCGCGCCCCGAGGTCGACGTCGGCCCACGCCCGGCGGGCGAGGTCGGTCGGCTCGCCCGGCAGAACCACCCGCTGCACGTGGTGTGGGAACTCGGCCGCAGCCTGGCGGACAAGGTCGCCGATCACGACCGGCCGCGTCGACAGCTCGACGCTCTCGCGGTCCAGGCGAGCCGCGGCGGCCAGGTTCCCGATCAGACGCCTGATCCTCCCGCTCGCGCGCGATACCCCGTCCACGAGCTCGCTCACCTCTTCCTGCCGGAGCTCCGTGGCGTGCTCGGCAACCGTCATCGCGAATCCTTGGATCGTGGTGATCGGTGTGAACAGCTCGTGTGACAGGATCTGGATCAGCTCGCTCTTCGTCCGGTTCAGCTCTTGGAGCTCGCGGGTGAGGCTCTCCGAGCGCTCGAGCAGCGTCGCCAGCTCGTGGATCACGTCGGCCGTGATCTCGACGGACAGGCTTCCCTGTCCTCGCATCGACCGCCGGATCGTGTACAGGATCTCCTCGGCGGCGGTGCCCTTCACGATGTAGCCCACGACGCCGGCGCGCAGCATCTCCAGCACGGTGCGCCGGTCCTCGTAGGCGGACAGGGCGACGGCGTGGGTCTGCGGCGACTGCTTGCGGATCTCCCGAGCGGCGCGCGGACCGCCGCCGGCGGGCATCTTCACGTCGAGCAGAGCTACGTCTGGCTTCTCGGCCTTGGCAATGAGGATCGCCTGCTCCGCGTCCGCGGCCGTGCCCACGACCTCCATCCCGGGGTCCGACGAGACGAGGTCGGCCATCGCCTCACGGACGGCGGCCTCGTCTTCGGCGATCAGGACCCGGATGCTGGCCACCTGACTCCTCGCGCCGGGGGCGAACCCTCTCCCCGGAGCATCGGCGTCCGTGACACAGAGTTGAGCCTCAGCGCATCCCCGCACCCGAGGGGCCGAGGGCGCCGGCCGGCGCGGGTCGTGCCAGGAAGAACCCCTGGGCGAACCGGACACCGAGCTCTTGGAGCGTGTCGACCTCGGCCTGCGTCTCGACCCCCTCGGCGACGATGTCCATCGCCATCTCCTCGGCGAACGAGCTGATCGACGCCGTCAATGCCCGGCGCCCGCGATCCGCGTCGATCCGCCTCGTCAGGCTGATGTCCACCTTGATGATGTCGGGGTCCAGCAGGAGCGCGTGCCGCAGACTCGCGAAGCCCGCTCCGGCGTCGTCGATCGCCGTGCGGGCTCCGCGCGCCCGCAACTCCTTCAGGGCGGTGAGGAGCTCGCCGTAGTCCTCGATGGCCTCGTGCTCGGTGATCTCGACCACGATGCGATCCAGCGGGCCGTCCCCGAGCGTCTCGAGCAGCCGCGGCGACGCCGCGGTGCGGTGCGAGAGGTTCAGCGACAGGTACCCGTCAGCGGGCAGCGCGATCATCTCTCGCAGCGCCATCCGGACGGCGAGCAGCTCCAGATCGAGTCCCAGCCCGAGGTCCGCCGCCTCGCGGAACCACACGTCCGGCGTCCGGGGCGGCGCCCCGTCAAACCGGGACAACGCCTCGAACCCGACGACGCGGCGATCGTCCATCCGGAAGATCGGCTGGAAGACGATCGCGAGGTCCTCGCCGGCGATCGCCCGTTGGATCCGCTCGGTCTTGGCGCGGCGTTCCGTGGTGCGGCCCTCCTCTCGGCGGAGCTGGGTCGTGAGCTCGTGGACCACGCTCGCCATGACCTCCGTCGAGACGCTCGTCTGTCCCTGAACCGCGCGCTTGATCGCGCCGATGATCTCCTCGGACGCCGTGCCCTTGACCAGGTATCCGTCGGCGCCGGCGCCGAGCATCTGCAGCACGGTGTTGCGGTCCTCGTACGCCGAGAGCGCGATCACGCGCGTCTGCGGCGAAACCCGACCGATCTCGCGGGCCGCGCGTGCGCCGCCGCCAGGCATCTTGACGTCGACGAGGGCGACGTCGGGCAGGAGCGCCCGGGCCAGCTCGGCCGCCTGGTCGGCGTCGGCAGCGGCGCCCACCACGTCGAGCGATTCCTCGGACCGGATCAGCTCGGCGAGGGCAGCGCGGACCTCCGGCTCGTCGTCGGCGATCAGGACGCTGATCCGTTGCACGCGCGAATCGTATCGACACGTCCCCCGGCGGAGGCATGACCCGCTGGGATGAACGTGGGGCCGTCGAGGGGGCCGAACGGGGGTCCGACTATCATCGGAGCGACGGCTGAGGGGGTCCCGACCGACATGTCCGCTCGCGAGGTGCGCGCGCCGCGGGGTTCCGACCGCTCCTGCCTGGGATGGCCCCAGGAGGCGGCGATGCGGATGCTGATGAACAACCTCGACCCCGACGTCGCCGAGCGCCCGGAGGACCTCGTCGTCTACGGCGGCACCGGCCGCGCGGCCCGGTCGTGGAAGGCGTTCGACGCGATCGTCGCCACCCTGCGTTCACTCCGAGACGACGAGACGCTCCTGGTTCAGTCGGGCAAGCCGGTCGGCGCCTTCCGGACTCACGACTTGGCGCCCCGGGTCTTGATCTCGAACGCGATGCTCGTGCCGAAGTGGGCCGACTGGGAGACGTTCCGCGATCTCGAGCACCAGGGACTCACGATGTACGGCCAGATGACCGCGGGGTCGTGGATCTACATCGGGACGCAGGGGATCCTCCAGGGGACATACGAAACGCTCGCCGAGGCGGCCGCGCAGCGGTTCGACGGCTCCCTCCAGGGCACGATCACGCTGACCGGTGGCCTGGGGGGGATGGGCGGCGCGCAGCCGCTCGCCGTCACGATGAACGGCGGCGTCGCGCTCTGCGTCGAGGTCGACGCCACCCGCGTCGAACGCCGGATCAAGACGCGTTACCTGGACCGCGAGACCGCCGACCTCGACGAGGCCGTCGCGTGGGCCGAGCAGGCCCGGTCCGAGGGCGAGGCCGTCTCGATCGGGCTGGTCGGCAACTGCGCCGAGGTCGAGCCCGAGCTGCTCCGGCGTGGGTTCCGCCCCGACGTCGTGACGGACCAGACGAGCGCGCACGACCCGCTCGGCGGGTACCTCCCGGCCGGGCTGTCGCTCCCCGAGGCGGCCGAGTTGCGCGAGCGCGATCCGCAGGCGTACCAGCAGCGCGCGTTCGAGTCGATGGCGCGGCACTGTGAGGCCATGGTCGGGTTCCTCGACGCCGGCGCGGTCGTGTTCGACTACGGGAACAACCTCCGAGCGGGCGCCCGGACGGGCGGGTTTGCCCGCGCGTTCGACTACCCGGGGTTCGTGCCGGCGTTCGTCCGCCCGATGTTCTGTGAGGGCAAGGGGCCGTTCCGCTGGGTGGCGCTGTCCGGCGACCCCGAGGACATCGTCCGCACCGACCGTGCCGTGGCCGAGCTGTTCCCCCAGAACGAGCGCCTGCGCCGGTGGCTGGCGATGGCCGAGGACCGCGTCGCGTACCAGGGACTGCCGGCGCGGATTTGCTGGCTCGGGTACGGCGAACGCGCCGCAGCCGGCCTACGCTTCAACGAGATGGTCGCGAGCGGGGAGCTGTCGGCGCCGATCGTGATCGGTCGCGATCACCTGGACAGCGGGAGCGTCGCGTCTCCGTACCGGGAGACCGAGGGGATGCGCGATGGCTCGGACGCGATCGCCGACTGGCCGATCCTGAACGCCCTGGTGAACACGGCGGCGGGCGCGCATTGGGTCAGCGTCCACCACGGGGGCGGGGTCGGGATCGGATATTCGATCCACGCCGGGATGGTCGTTGTCGCCGACGGGACGGCGAACGCTGCCGCTCGGCTCGAGCGCGTGCTGACGTCCGACCCCGGCACGGGGGTCGTGCGTCACGCCGACGCGGGCTACGAGCGGGCGCTCGCCGTCGCGCGGGAGCGTGGCGTTCGGCTACCCTGGCTCGAGTGACGCCCCTCAGCCGGGTCGGGCCGGGTCTCGTCGCACTTTGGCTCGTCGCCGCGTGCTCCGGAGCTGCCCCGCGATCGGACGTCTCCCCGGACGCGACGCGGACCACGGCGACCGAAGGCGAGAACACGAGCCCGACCGCTGACGCTGTCGCCGGTCCGTGCGACAACGCGTACCTCCCGGTGGCCGAGGGGAACTCGTGGACCTACGAGCTGAGCGAGCCCGCCGGCACGATGTACACCGACACCATCACGGAGGTCGCGGGGAGCGGGTTCACCGTCACCACGGAGTTCGAGGAGCTCACGAAGCGGACCAAGTGGTCGTGCAGCGACGACGGGGTCACCGCGCTCATGTACGGGACCGGACCGGCGGCGAGTCTGTCCGTCGGCGGCCTCGCGGCGGACTTCGCGACGACGGACGTGACCGGTGTGACCCTGCCGAGCGACGTCTCGACGGGCGACCGGTGGCGGCAGACGTTCGACATCGCCGGACGGCTCGACGCGGCCGGTGTCCGGACCAAGGTCACGGGCTCGGTCGACTACGTGCTGCATGCGGGCGACGTCCAGACCGTCGAGGTGCCCGCGGGGACGTTCGAGGCGATCGCGATCGACACCGACGTCACGCTCGACC
Source organism: Actinomycetota bacterium (assembly GCA_046729855.1). Taxonomy (GTDB): domain Bacteria; phylum Actinomycetota; class UBA4738; order UBA4738; family HRBIN12; genus DATHSY01. The sequence goes on from JBKPHM010000104.1 coordinate 30,154, forward strand.
TGACGCCCTCGACGGGCGGCGTGGGGATCCCGCTCACGCTGCACCTCGACGGCGTGCAGTGGTTCGCCGAGGACGTCGGGCTGGTCCGTTCGGAGAGCGAGGGCGACTTCTTCGGCGCCTCGTTCTCGTCGGTCGCCGAGCTCACGTCGTACGACGTCGGGTAGCGACCCTCAGCGGCGACCGTCGCCCTCGGCGCGATCGATCGCGTACTCGGGGGTCGTGCGGAAGACCAGGTAGTCGGCGGCCGCCCACAGCGTCTTCGAGAAGGGGTACCAGATCAGAGGGAAGATCGCGACGACGACGATCGACGCGATCGTCAGTTGGGCGACATGGACGTCCGGGAGGTCGACCACCAGCCACACGACGAGCAGCACGATCCACACCAACGTCGTGACGCCGTAGTTGATGACCATCGCGCCAAGGAACCCGCCCTCCTCGCGCTCGAGCCGCAGCCGACACCGCGGACAGCGGTCCCGGATCCTCAGCCACCGCTGGAACAGTCGGCCGGAGCCGCATCGCGGACACCGGCGAACCGCGCCATGAAGGAGCGCCTGGATCGCCCCGGGCTCGCTCGACGCATGCGGCACCGCGGGCGGGCCGGGTCGGGCGTCGCGATCGAGATCGTCGTAGGGGCTCGACACCGCGAGGCAACCCTATCCGCACTTCGCTGTAGCCTTTGCCTCCGTGACCGTGCGGATCGGTGAGCGGATCTCGCTCGACGACGTCGTCGCGGTCGGATCGGGAGCCTCCGTCGAGCTGCCCGACTCTGCGGGGCGGCGGATCCGCGCCTCGCGTGAGGTCGTCGAGCGGACGATCAGGAGCGGCGCCACGGTGTACGGCGTCACAACTGGGTTCGGCAGCCTCGCCGACGTCCGAATCGAGCCCGAGCAGGCCAACGACCTGCAGCACGCGATCGTCCGCTCGCACGCGACCGCCGTCGGCGCCCATCTCTCGCGCGCGGAGGCACGCGCGATGTTGCTGCTACGCGCGCACGTCCTCGCGCTCGGCCATTCGGGCGTGCGCGTCGAGATCGTCGAGCGGATGGTCGAGATGCTCAACCGCGACGTGATCCCGGCCGTCCCGGAGCAGGGATCGCTCGGCGCGTCCGGCGATCTCGCGCCCCTCGCGTCGCTCGCTCTCCCGTTGATCGGGGAGGGTCGCGTATTCGACCCCGAGGGTGGCGCGGTGGACGCGGGGCCGGCACTGCGTCGGGCCGGGCTGGAGCCGCTCACACTCAGTGCCAAGGAGGGCCTCGCGCTCGTCAACGGGACGCAGGGGATGCTCGCGGTCGGGATCCTCGCCGCAATGCGGGCGCGTTCCCTGACCGCCGTCGCAGACGTGGCCGCCGCGATGACGATCGAGGCGGCGCTCGGCACCGACCGGCCGTTCGACGAGCGGCTGCACCGGCTGAGGCCCCACGCCGGACAGGCGGCCTCCGCCGCGAACCTGCGCGCATTGCTCGCCGGCAGCATGATCACGGCGTCGCACCGCGAGAGCGAGCACCTGGTGCAGGACGCGTACTCCCTGCGGTGCGCGCCACAGGTGCACGGAGCGACCCGCGACGTCCTGCGGTTCGCGACCGGCGTTCTCGAGGTGGAGACCGGCTCCGTGTCGGACAACCCGATCGTGCTGCCCGACGCCGGCGATGTGGTCTCGGGCGGCAACTTCCACGGGCAGCCGGTCGCGGTCGCGCTCGACGCGCTCGCGCTCTCCGTGGTGCCGCTCGCGAGCATCTCAGAGCGTCGGCTGTTTCGGCTCCTTGACCCGCGTTCGAACAACGGGTTGCCCGCGTTCCTCGTGCATGCGAGCGGCCTGAACTCCGGACTGATGCTCGTGCAGTACACGGCAGCGTCGCTCGTTTCGGAGATGAAGACGCTGGCGCATCCGGCCTCCGTGGACTCGATCCCGTCGTCCGCGGGCCAGGAGGATCACGTCAGCATGGGGATGACCTCGGCGCGTCACGCCCGCGACGTCGTCGCCGGAGCCGAGGTCGTGGTGGCGCTCGAGATCCTGGCGGCGGCGCAGGGCCTTGACCTCCGTGCGCCGCTCCGGCCGGCGGCGGGGACGGGCGCCGGGCTTCAGGCGGTCCGCGACGTGGTCAAGCCGCTCGAGGTCGACCGCGAGCTCGGGCCGGATATCGCGGCCGTGACCGCGGCGGTGCGCGAGGGGACGATCGTCGGTGCGGTTGAGGCCGCTATCGGTCCGCTCGGGTAGGAAAAGCCGCAGCGGTCGCCGGCGTCCGCGGGGCTAGTGGTGGACCTTCACCGGCGTGCCGACCGGCGTGATCGCGAAGATCCACTTCGCGTGCCAGTACGGAACGCGGACGCACCCGTGGCTCGCGGGGTACGACGGGACCTCCGGCCAGCCGTGGATCGCGCGCTGGCCGTCGAAGAAGCTCGCGTAGTACAGGCCCTTCGACGTGTACCCGGGCACCTTGTACCGGATCCGGAAGAGCCCGTCCCGGGTGGGCGTGCTCGACTTGCCGGTCGACACGTGGACGATGCCGGTCACCACGCGGTCGTCGACGATGTAGAGCACCTGGCGCGACTGATCGACCTCGACGTGGAACGCGCGCCGGTCGAGCACCGGCCGCGGCACGATCGGGTCGGCCAGCCGCCGCCAGACGGCCTCGTCGACGGTGCCGGTTCTGGTCATCCGCTGCACCTTGCGGAACGCCATCACGGCGTCGGCGGTCCGGAAGTCGAATGCCCGGTCGACACCGACGAGGCGATAGTTGAGCTCGACGAGCCGGCGTTCGAGCAGCCGGACGTAGACGCCCTTCGAGCCCTCACGCAGCGACGGCAACCGCGTCGTGCGGGCACCGCTCACGTCCGTCCCCGTGAGGTGATCGTTGTCGGCGAACCGCGCGCGGACCCGGTACGTCCCTGGCGAGGTGATCTCGAACGATGCCGAGAACCCGCCAGCCGTCCCGATCGACGCAGAGCGTCGGGCCAGCACCCTGCCGCCGCGGATCAGCCGGACCTGGACCGTGTCGCCGGGATGGAGCGGCCGAACGGTTCCGCGCGCGACCGCGTGGTCGAACAGCCGGACGGCGCCAAGAGAGACGTCCACGACCGCGCGCACGCCGACCGAGACCGGTTCGCTCGTCGCCGTCCCCCACACCGCGTGCAGGACGACGTTGGTGCGCGGCTCGAACGTGACCGAGTAGTTGCCGGCAGACCCGGTCGTCGCCGTCGCGACCGTCGCGTCCGCGTCCGTCCGGATCTCGACCCTCTGGCCACGCGACGCTGGGTCGATGCTGCCCGACAGCGTCACGGACCGTCCGAAGGCGACCGTGCGTGGGGTGGCCTCGAGCGTCACGGTGTCGGCGGCCTGCGCCTCCGCCGCCGGCGCGCCCAGCCCGAGCGCGACCACGCCGATGGCGCCCGTGAGCGCGAGCGTCCGGACCCTCATCGTCCGCCCGCCTCTCGCCCGGCGATGTAGGTGCGCAGCACCGGGTCGTGGCCCGGCCGGTACGGCACATCCTGCACCTCTCGCTCCAGCACGACGACGTCGGCGCGCGCACCCGGCGCAAGCGAGCTGGGCGCCTCGTCGGATCGGAGCGCCGCGGCCCCGCCGACCGTCGCCGCCGTCAGCGCCTCGTGCGGCGTGAGGCGGTACGTGATGCACGCGAAGGCGATCGCCTCGGGCATGGAGCAGACCGCCGACGTCCCGGGGTTGAAGTCGGTCGCGAGCGCGACCCGCACCCCGGCGTCCAGCAGCGCCCGCGCGGGTGCCGGAGGCAGACCGAGCGAGAACGAAGACGTCGGAAGGAGGACGGCCACCGTACCCGTATCGGCAAGCAACTCGATCGCCTCAAGGTCCAGGTGGTTGAGGTGGTCGACGCTCCGAGCGCCGAGCCGCGCGGCCGCCGCGGCGGATCCGGTCGCCCCGAGCTGCTCGGCGTGGCACCGCAACGGCAGCCCCGCCGCGCGCGTCGCCGCGGCCACGGCTTCGAGATCCGCGACCGAGAACGCGATGTCCTCCACGTAGACGTCGACCGCATCGACGAGCCCCTCGGCCGCCGCTGCCGGGATCAGCTCGTCACACGCGATCCGGACCCAGTCTGCCCGCGCGATCTCCGGAGGCACGGCGTGGCACGCAAGGAGCGTGACGGTACAGGCCTGCTCGACCTCGGACGCCAGCCTCCGCGCGAGCCGGGCCTGGCGCAGTTCGGCCTCGACGCTGAGCCCGTAGCCGGTCTTCAGCTCGACCGCCGTCGTCCCGTGGCTGGCCATCTCCGCGACGAGTGGCCGGCAGAAGCCGAGCACCTCTTCGTCCGAGGCCGCCGCCAGGAGCGCGGCGCTGCGCGCGATCCCGCCTTCGCCGTGGAGCTCACGGTACGAGCGCCCGGTCAGGCGGGCCTCGAACTCATCCGAGCGCCACCCGAAGAACGGCAGGTGGGTGTGGCAGTCGACGAAGCCCGGCACGATCGTCGATCCGGGGAACACCTGGGGCTCGGCCGCGTCCGAGGGCAGCTCGTCGGCAGGCCCGACGTAGGCGATCTCGCCGTCGCGCCACGCCACGGCTCCCTGACGAACCACCCGCGGTCGGCGGGGTCGGTCCGGCTCCGGAATCACCACGGCCGCCGCCACGACGGCTCCGGTTCGATCGGTCGTGTGCGTCACGCCCGTATCGAACGGGACGAACCGCCTCCGGCGCAAGGGACGGGCGGCTTCCGCATGGCCGTTCGGCACCCCGAGCGAACAGGGTTTGAGCATCTCGTCCGGCGCGGACGCTCGCGGTCCGTCCGTAGACTCGGACGTGTGAGCACCGCCGCGCGCGTCGGGATCCGTCAGATCCTGCGGATCCCCGAGATCCGCGCCGCGATGGTTGGCACGTTCGTCATCATGCTCGGGTACGGGATCGTCGCGCCCGTGCTTCCCAACTACGCGCGTTCGTTCGGGGTTGGCTACGACGCAGTGGGCGTCATGGTCGCCGCGTTCTCGCTCACGAGGCTCCTCTTCGATCCGGTTGTGGGGCGGTTCATCGCGCGATACGGCGAGCGCCGGACCGCGACCCTCGGCGCGATCGGCGTCGGCGTCTCGACCGCGCTCACCGCGATCGCGCCGACGTACCCGCTCCTGGTCGTGTTCCGCGGCGCCGGCGGGGCCGGCTCCGCCGTGTTCTTCGCCGCACTCCTCTCGTATCTGTTGCGGACGATCCCGTCCGACCGTGTCGGCCGCGTGATGAGCGTGTACTACGCCTCGTTCAACGTCGGGATCGTCGCCGGCCAGCCGATCGGCGGACTGCTCGCGAGGGCGTTCGGCGTCGTCGTCCCGATCTGGGCGTACGCGGCGTCGTGCTTCGTCTCGGCGTGGCTGTTCCATCGTGCGATCCGGGATCCCCGGCGTACCGAGGGCGATCGCGAGTCCGTCGGGATCGGCGCGTTACCTTGGCGCCGCCCGCTCGTGGCCGTCCTCGTCGCGAACGGCTCGTACATGTGGGTGATGGGCGCGGTGTTCGGGACGCTGCTCCCGCTGTTCGCGCGCGAAGAGATCGGGCTGTCGTTCGACGGCGTGGGCCTGGCGCTCGCCGTCGTGACCGGGACGGAGTTCCTCGTGCTGTTTCCGGCCGGCAAGGCGAGCGATCGGTTCGGCGCCCGCACCGTCATGGTGCCCGCGTTCGCGGCGTTGGCGGTGCTCGTCGCCTCGATCGGGACCGTCGACCGGGTGGTGCCACTGATGGTGCTGCTGGCGGCGCTCGGGATCGCCAGCGGCTACGCGGGCGTGCCGCCCGCGCCGATGCTCGCCTCGCTCGCTCCGGGGCGGCTGTCGGCGCCCGGCGTCGCCGTGTTCCGGTTCGTCGGCGACCTCGGGTTCGTGCTCGGGCCGCTGATCGGTGGGTGGGTCGCGTCGAGCTACGGGTTCGGTGCGGCATTTGCCGTGAGCGGCGTCCCGTCGCTCCTGGCGGTGGGCCTCGCGGCGACGGTTCGGATGCCAGCCCGCGTCCCGCTGCCGGCCGCGCCGGAGCGCGCGGGGCTGTAGCCGGCCGGCCGCCGCCCGTCATCTGTCGGCAGTATCGTTGGAAGAGCGGGGGAGCCCGGGCAACGGGCTGAGAGGCCGGCCGACGCCGCCGGCGACCCTTGGAACCTGATCCGGTTCGGACCGGCGGAGGGAAGCGATGGCAAGTCTGGCGGAGCGCCTCGGAGACGTCGTCGAACGCGAGGCGCCGGTATGGGGCATCCGGCGCGTCCCGCCCGCCGCCAGGCGGTTCTCGGGCCTCGACCTGGCGGTGCTGTGGGGCGATCTCTCGGTCGGGATCCTCGTGATGGTCACCGGAGCGCTGCTCGTGCCCGCGATGGGGCTGCCGCGCGCGCTCCTCGCGATCGTCGTGGGATCGGCGATCGGGTGCGTGCCGCTCGCGCTCGTCGGCGCGGCCGGCGAGCGCGAGGGGCTGCCGACGATGGTGCTGTTTCGACCGATCCTCGGCCGGCTCGGTTCGTACGTGCCCTCGGCGCTGAACGTCGTCCAGCTCGTCGGGTGGACGGCCGTCGAGTTCTGGGCGATGTCCGAGGTCGCCAACGTCGCATCGACGCGCCTGTTCTCGGTCGACTCGTCGCTGCTGTGGCTGGTCGTGGTCGCGGTCGTATGCACCGCGCTCGCGCTCGGCGGGCCGATCCTGGTGGTGCGTCGCTGGCTCGAGCGGTTCGGGATCTACGTGCTGCTCGGCGTCTCGGTCTGGAACACCGTCCGCGTGCTGACGGCGGCCGACGACGGGGCGCTCTGGCGCGGCCCGGGCGGGGGCGGGCTCCCGTTCTGGCTCGCCGTCGACCTGGTCTTGGTGATGCCGATCTCGTGGCTGCCGCTCGTCGCCGACTACAACCGGTTCGCCATCCCCGGTCGGGGTGGGGCCGTCGGAACGTACGTCGGGTACTTCGCGGGCAACGTGTGGTTCTACTCCCTCGGCGCGCTCGCGGTTCTGGCGGTGGGCGCCACCGCGGACGTGCCCGGGATCGGGACGGCGATCGCGACCGTGGCGGGCGGCTCGATCGTGCTGCTCGCGCTGCTCGTCGGCGAGAGCGACAACGCGTTCGCCGACATCTACTCGTCGGCGGTGTCGATGCAGAACGTCCTGCCGCGGATCTCCGAGCGCATGTTCGTCCTCGGCGTCGGCGCGCTCGCGTTCGTGCTTGCGCTGTTTCTGTCGGTCGAGCGGTACGAGGTGTTCCTGTTCCTGATCGGCTCGGTGTTCGTCCCATTGTTCGGCGTGTTCGTCGCCGACTACGTGGTGCTGCGAGGCGCGCGGTTCGTGGAGGACGAGCCGTTCGACGCCGTGCCGTGGCGGTGGGTCGGGTTCGCGCCGTGGATCGTGGGGGTCCTCGTGTACCACTGGTGCGTCGCCGCGGGGACGATGCCGCAGGGCTGGACCGACGCGATGCGATGGCTCTTCACCGAACTGCTCGGACTGCCGTTCCCGCTCTTCGACGCGGGGCTCGGAGCGAGCCTGCCGAGCTTCGCGGTCGCGTTCGTGCTGGCGCTGTTGATCGGCCGGGTCGGCGCTACCCGTCGACCACTCGAGGTGGGGGCGGGGGAGCGGCGACCAGCAGCATGACCGCGGGGTCGTCGCTCGCGTTGCGGATCGTCAGCTCCGCGGTCTTCGGCACGAGCACCGACCCCCACTGGTCCAGCCTCTTGCGGCCGCGGTCGATCTGAACGGCGACCCGCCCGGCAAGGACGACGCAGATCGCGTCCGAATCGCGGTCGGACAGCGGGCCAATCCCCTGCGGCCCCTGCAGGCACACGATCTCGGACCACAGCCGATCGGACTCGAAGAGTGCCTCGTGCCGCGGGCCGTCGTCGTCGAACGCGACCAGGTCGCGAACGTCCTTGGTCTCCATCGGGCCGCCAGGCTACCGTTCCTCGACGCGGGCCGCGGATAGACTGCGGCCGGTTCCACCGAGGCGCATCCGACAGGAGGCAGACCGTGGTCACGCTCGCCTACACGACCGACTCGCCAGCATCGGTGTCAGCCGACGTCCTCGTCCTTCCGGTGTTCCAGGGGCCGGTGTTCCGGGGGCGGGTGTTCCAGGGGCCGGAGGCGGGCCCCGGCGTGCGGGAGACCCGCGGCGCGAGCCTGGTCCGCGCGTACGCCGACGCGGGTTGGAAGGGCAAGCGCGGCGAGCACCTCGTCGTCCCGAACGTCGGAATGGACGGCGTCAAGGCCGGCTCCGTCATGCTGCTCGGGATCGGCCCGAAGGACGAGGCCGGCCCCGACGCGCTCCGACGCGCGATCGGGAAGGTCGCGCAGCAGCTCCGCAAGCGCGGCCGCATCGCGACAACGCTGCCGCAGGCCGGCGGTAGGGCGTTCGAGGACTCGATCCAGGCGACGATCGAAGGGCTGCTGCTCGGGGCGTACCGCTTCACGACGTACAAGTCCGGCAAGACGAGCGAACCCGTGGAGAAGCCCGCCCTGCGGAACATCACCGTGATCGGGTCGTCGCGCTGGGACGCGCGCGCCGCAAGGGGCGCGCTGAGCCGCGCCGAGGTCGTCAGCGACGCCGTGATGTGGGCGCGCGACCTCGTGAACACCCCGGCGATCGACTGCACGCCCGACTTCCTCGCGAAGCAGGCGCGGGCGATGGCCAGGGACAACGGGCTCCAGGCCAAGATCTGGACCGAGGCCGAGCTGAAGCGCGGCGGGTTCGGCGGCATCATCGGCGTCGGTCAGGGGAGCGTGAACCCCCCGCGGATGATTGAGCTCCGGTACCGGGGTGGCGGCGCGCGCGAGGCGCCGATCGCGCTCACGGGCAAGGGCATCTCGTTCGACTCCGGCGGGCTCTCCATCAAGCCATCCGAGAGCATGGAATGGATGAAGGCGGACATGGGCGGCGCCGCGTCGATCCTCGCGACGATGCGGGCGATCGGGCGGCTGAAGCCACGGGTGAACGTGATCGCGGCGATCCCGTCGGCGGAGAACCTCCCGTCTGGCACCGCCATCCGACCCGGCGACGTGCTGCGTCACCGCAACGGCAAGACGTCCGAGGTGCTGAACACGGACGCCGAGGGGCGGCTCGTGCTCGCGGATGCGCTCGCCTACCTCGCGGAGCAGAACCCCACCGTGATCATCGACACGGCCACGCTCACGGGCGCCTGCATGATCGCGCTCGGTGAGGAGCTGTACGGCGTGATGGGCAACGACCGCGATCTGATCCGCGACATCCTCGCCTCCGGCGACCGCGTCGGAGAGCACGGCTGGGAGCTGCCGCTGTGGCCGGCGTACCGCAAGCTGATCGACTCCGAGGTCGCGGACATCAAGAACATCGGCAAGCGCTACGGCGGAGCGATCACCGCGGCGTTGTTCCTCGCGGAGTTCGTCGGGGACACACCGTGGGCGCATCTGGACATCGCCGGCCCCGCGTTCGCAGAGAAGGCCGGCGACTACTGGCCGAAGGGCGCGACGGGCGTGCCGGTACGGACCCTCGTGAACTACGTCGTGACGAAGGCCGACGGCGGCAAGCGCCGCACCCGGTGAACAAGGCGCTGGTGGCCGTTGAATATCCTTTCGCCGGGTCTTCCTCTTCGGCGCCGCCTACGCCCTGTACACGCGGTACGAGCGGGCATCGGGTTCTAGGACCGACGAGCGGCGGCGGTAGGAAGTCCTCGTTCTGCGGCCCGCTTCAGGACGTTTTACGCTCTCGCCGTGTCGGGCTGGTGGGAGGGCTTCTTTAGCGGCCTTTGGGAGGAGGTACAGCTCACCCTCTGGACCGACGACGACAATCACGCTGCGGCAGACAACGTCGAGCGCGCCCTTCAACTACCCGAGCGAGCGACGGTCCTCGACGTGCCCTGCGGTGAAGGGCGCATCTCGATCGAGCTTGCTGCCCGCGGTCACGAGGTCACTGGTATCGACCTGAACGAGACCTTTCTCGCCGCGGCAGCCCGGAAGGCGGCGGAGCGCGACGTGATGGTGGAGTGGCAGCAGCGCGACATGCGTGACCTTCCATTCGACGCCGAGTTCGACGCCGCGCTCAATTTCGGAGGGAGCTTCGGGTACTTCCACGAAGACGACCAGAACGCTCGAGCCGCCGCGGCCGCTCACCGAGCCCTCCGGCCAGGCGGTCGGTTCCTCATCGACCTCCCGACCGCCGAGACGATCTTCCCGCGGTTCCGCGATCGGCTGTGGCGTCGTGCCGGTGACCTCCTCGTGCTGAGCGAAAATCGATACGTCGAGAAGACGGGCCGGGCGGAGACCGACTGGACGGTCGTCGCCCCCGACGGGCGACGCGAGCAGCGCCACAGCTCGATCCGGCTGTACACGTACCGGGAGCTCGTTGCGCTCCTGACCGACGCGGGCTTCACCGGCGTCGAAGGCTTCGACGCAGGCGACCTCACGCCGTTCCACCTCGGCGCGTCGCGCCTGATGGTCGTCGCGACCAAGTAGACCGGTGTCACCTGAGGCCGGTCGAAGGCGTGTCTTCTGGGGCGCGGAGCCGACGGATGACGACGGAGCGATCGTATCGGAGCGAATCTACGGCTTGGTGGCGACGGCGAGCCAGACCTCGCGGAAGTCGTTGACGGGGTCGGCGAACCGGTCGAAGAAGACCTGCCGCGCTCGCTCTTGGAAGGACGTCCAGCCGGCGTCGCCGAGCATCGAGCGGACGAAGCGGCCGGTCGACCAGGCGCCGAGGCCGTCGACGAAGTCGTCGAGCGGATAGACGAACTTGTACTCCCGGCGCTCCGTCCGGATATGGCGGAGGCCGGAGTCGTTCAGCGTCAGCTCGATCGCCTGGCGGTCGGCGAAGCGGTCGGCCCACGGAACCGTCTGCTGGCGGGCGTCGGCGACGAGCCCACTCCCAACCGTGCTCTCGACGAGCTCGGTCCACGTACGCTGGAGGTCGTCGGGCTTGTCCGCCCAGCTGCTCATCGCGAAGCGTCCGCCTGGTCGCAGCACCCGCAGGATGTCGAACAGCGCCGTCTGGTACTTCGTGAAGTGTGAGACGACGAAGCTCGCCGTGACGGCGTCGAACGTCGCGTTCCGAAAGGGCAGATCGATCGCCTCCGCAGCAGCGAGTCGGAGCTGCGGCCGGACCTTGGCGGCTTGCTGGAGCATCGGGATCGAGACGTCCACGCCCACGGCCGATCCTGCCGGCCCCACCGCGAGCGAGGCGGCCTCGGCCGCCACGCCCGTTCCCGTGCCGACGTCCAGCACGCGGCCGCCCTCCCGCACGCCAGCGAAGGCGACGAGGTCGCGAGCGACCTCGGCCATGCGGGGCGCGTGGACGCGCTCGTACACCTCGGCGACCTTGTCGTACGCGCGCCAGCTGTCCATGTCGGTCCAGCCTACCGGGCGGCCGCCGGTACGCTTACCGCCGGCATGGGGAGGTACGGATGACCGGACCCGCCGGCGTCTCGGCGATCGTGCTCGGCGAGTTGGCAGCGGGCGGCGTCGTTCTGCTGTGGCTGACGCCGCTCTGGGGCGAGGTCCGCCGAGGGTTCTTCAAGCTGACCGGACTCATCGTCGCCGCGGTCGCCGCGTTGGCGTGGGGTGCCGCGGTTGCGGGAGCCGACGGCACCGACGCAGGCGAGTGGTCGGCCTGGCTTGCGGCGGCGCTTGCCGCCGTGTCCCTCGCATCGGTCCTGCTGCTGTTCGCGCGGCAAGACGCGCCCGCGCGGGTCGTCGGGCTCGCGTCGGTCCCCGTCGCGATCGGTCTGCTCGGCGCGATGGCGGGAGCGTCGGACGGGTCCACGCTCGTCGCGTTCCTCCAACTGGCGGCGGGCGCTGTCTTCCTCGGGGCAGTCCTCGACGGGCTGCTGCTCGGGCATTGGTACCTGACGGACCGGCGGCTGACGCGCACCCCGATCAACCGGTACGCGACGATGCTGATCGCCGCCGTCGTCCTCGAGGCTGCCGCGGTGGTCGCCGGTGGGTTCGGGCCGACGACCGACCGCAGCAACGCCATCAACCCGCTGCTGACGGCGGCGGGACTCGCGCCGTGGATCGCGCTCGGGATGGTCGCCGCGACGGCGCTGATCGCGGTGCTGATCCGCGCCGCGCTGCGCGGCGAAGGCGCTTCCGCCGTCCAGGCGGCGACGGGCTTCTTCTACCTCGCCGTCATCACCGCGCTCACCGCAGAGTTCGCGGCCAAGGTCCGCTTCCTGCCGTGACGGCCGCGGTCGCCGCTGGCGCGATCGCGCAGGCGGCCGCGTGGCTTGTGATCCGGCGGCGGGGAGGGAGCGTCTGGACGACGACCGCGCCGGTGCTCGGGATCGCCGGGCTCGCTGCCGTGCTGGTGGCACGGCCGGCGCTCTCGGGCCGGATCGGGGTTCCCCTCGCGGTCGGTGCCGGGGTCGTCGTGGGGGCGGCTTTCTACGTCGCGACGCTCGCGTTCGTCCGGATCGTCGCGCCCGTGTGGCGGACGTTCGACGCGCACGCGCGCGGCATCTACGCGAGCCGGTCGGTCTTGCCGCCGTTCGTCGCGATCGCCGTCGCCGCGGGCGTCGCCGCCGTCGGCGAGGAGCTGTTCTGGCGGGGGCTCGTGTTCGAGTGGGCGACGGACCGGTTCGGCGCGGGCGCGGGGGCCGGCGTGGCGACGTGGCTGGGGTACGTCCTGATCAACGTCCCCAGCCGGAACCTCGCGATCGTCGCCGGCGCGGCCGTCGGTGGCGCCCTGTGGACGGCGCTCGCCGCCTGGTCGGAGGGCGTGCTCGCCAGCGTTGTATGCCACGCCCTCTGGACGTCGCTGATGCTCGCGAGGCCCGTGATCGGGGCACCGGCCGAGCGATGACCGATCTGCCCACGACGATGCTCGAGGTGTTCGAGGCGGGTGAGTTCTGCCACGTCGCGGCGGGGACGCCGCGCGGGCCCCATCTGACGCCGCTGGTGTTCGCGATCTCCGACGGCCGGCTGTGGCTGACCACGTCGCGCCGCTCGGTGAAGGCGCGCGCCTGGAGGACCAACACGCGCGTGGCCGGGCTCGTGCGCGACGGCGAGCGATCGGTCAGCTTCGCCGGCACCGTGACGACGTACGACGCGCTCGATCCGAACAGCTGGCAACGCAGCATCGCCCGGTCGCCGGCCCTCGCGCGGGCGAGCGTGCGCTTCACGCAGAAGAACGCGAGGTTCTTCGCGGGCTACGCGCTCGACGCGCGGCACGTCCCGCTGTCGTGGACGCCACCGGGCCGCGTGTTCGTCGAGATCCGGGTCGAGCGGGCGGTCCTCGTCCACGGTGGGCAGGTCCGTGCGTCGTTCGGACCGGTGGTCGACGGAGCCATCGCGTCGAAGCGCGCGTTCCGCCGGTCGCCGCCCCGGCCCGACGCGTTCGCCGAACTGCCGCCGGATCTGTCGAACGACCTCGCGTTCGACCGGGAAGGCGTGCTGGCATTCGACGACGGATCGGACGTGGTCGTCGTGCCCGCCCGCTGGGTGGAGGACGAAGGGAGGCTCTGGGTCTCGGCGTCGCGCCACGTGGTCGCGGCGATGGCGGGCGCGAACGGGAGCGGCAGATGCGCGCTGGTCGTCGAGCGACCGTCGTGGTGGCGAGCCAAGCGGATGATGGGGGCGATGCTCCAGGGCCGAGGGACGGTGTTCGACCCCGCGCAGGTCGGGTCCGGCAGCCGGTCGATCCAGGATCGGATCGCACGGACCGGCGACGACCCGGCGTCGGTCGTCGCGATCCGCGTCGAGCCGGACCGCGTCGTGTGGTGGCGCGGCTGGCAGAGCGGGAGCCGGGTGGTCGCGTGACGACGGTCGCCGTCGAGGTCGAGATCGACGCTCCCGTCGAGCCGGTCTGGGAAGTCGTCTCGCAGCCGCGGAACCTCCACCACTGGGAACGGCACGTCGCGAAGGTTCGCAACCTGCCTCCTGGCCCGTTGCACGAGGGCGCGTCCTACACCGCGGTGATGCGGTTCATGCGCGTGACCGCGGAGGTCCACGTCGAGATCCTGGAGTGGAAGCCGCCGCGGTACGCGGAATTCCGACTCGTCGGCCCGCTCGAGGCCATTGTCCGCACGACGCTCCGTTCCCTGCGCGGCGGACGCAGCCTGCTCCGGCACGAGGTCAACTACCACTTCCCGCTCGGCCCGCTCGGCGCGTTTGCCGCTCGCAGCCTCGCACTGGTTGGCGGCGCACAGTTCGCGTTGCGGCGAGGCGCGCTCGCGCAGAAGCGAGAGGTCGAGTTCCAACAGTCGATCGGCGGTTAGCCGCTCCGGAAGCTCGCGGCGGCATATCATCCGCGCCGTGACGAAGCGGACGGCGCGCGTGGCCAGGCTCGTCGCCGCGTCGCTCGCGGTCGGCGCACTGGTCACGTCGGAGCGCGGACGCCGGCTCGACGCCGACCTGTTCTCGGCCGCCAATCGCAACCGCGGCCCAACGACCGACGCGGTCTTCTCCGGGATCACCGAGCTGGGCTCGATCTGGGCGTCGATCGGCGCCGCGGCGGTGCTCGCCGCACGCGGCCACCGGAACGCGGCGGCAAGGGGTCTCACGGCGGCGTCCGTGACGTGGCTCGCCGGACAGGGGCTCAAGCGCGTGTTCCTCCGTTCGCGGCCCTACCGCGCGGACCGCGAGGGCACGCGGGTGCTGATCGGGGAACCGCGCGGCACGTCGTGGCCGAGCAGCCACCCAGCGGTCCTGCTCGCGTTCACGACCGCGGCCGGACGAACGGCGGGGCTCGGGCGTCCGTCGCGGGCCGCGCTCGCCGGCCTGGCGATCGCCGTGGGTGGGTCGCGCGCGTATCTGGGCGTCCACTATCCAGGCGACGTGGTCGGTGGCCTCCTGCTCGGCCGAGCCGTGGGCGAAGCCCTTGGACGTGACCGTCGATAGACTCAGCGCCCGTGACGGCTATGTTCGCCGCGATCGGCTGGCCGGTGCTCGACCGCATCCACCTGTTCGGGGACTTCGCCATCTCCCCGCATGGCGTCGGCATCGCGCTGGGTTTCCTCTTCGGTGCGTGGATCCTCGGTCACGAGGGGCCGAAGCGCGGCGTCGACCTGGAACACATCAACACGATGGTGTTCTGGGCGCTCGTCGGCGCGATCGTGGGCGCCCGGCTCTTCTATGTGATCGCACACTTCTCCGAGTTCGACGGCGTCTTCGACATGCTCGCGATCTGGCGCGGCGGGATCAGCCTGCTCGGGGGCATCGCGGGGGCGGTCCTCGTGAACGTCCCGATGATGCGGCGCTTCGGCTACGGGTTCTTCCAGGTCATGGACGGCGCGGTGATCGGCCTCGCGTTCGGCATCGCGTTCGGACGGATCGGCGACCTCATCATCGGCGACCACTTCGGGAAGCCGACGAGCTGGTTGCTCGCCTTCCAGTACGTCGGTGGTCTCCCGGCCGGGTTCTCGTGCGTCGCCGGCGCGTGCCGGACCACGCTGCAGGGCGGACAGGAGCTGATCATCTCTCGCACCGACGCCGTGCTGCTCTCGCCGTCGGGCGAGACGCTGATGACGGGCGTCGGCGTCCACCAGACGGCCCTGTACGACATGATCTCGGCGACGCTGCTCTTCCTGCTGCTGTACGCGCTGTCGCGGCGCGAACGACGCCTGGGCGTGCTCACGCTGACGTTCGGCGCGTGGTACGGGATCTCCCGACTGATCGAGGACTTCTTCCGCGTCGACAAGCGCTTTCTCGGACTCACCGGCAGCCAGTGGACCGGCACGACGGTGGCTGCGATCTGCCTCGTCACGCTCATCGCATGGGCCGTGCAACAGCGACGCGCCCTCCGCGTGCCGACGTAGGCGGCTCAGGCCGCGCCGATCCGTCGCCGGTAGGCGTCGGACTCGTAGACGTCGGGATTGACCGGGTCGTGCGCCGGCTCGCCGCGCAGGAAGGCGACCGCGTTCTCGGCCGCCATCGACGCCATCATCCCGCGGGTGTCGACGGAGGCGCTCGCGATGTGCGGCAGCAGCACCACGTTGTCGAGCTCGGCGAGCCCGGGAGACATCCCGGGCTCGTCCTCGTACACGTCCAGGCCGGCGCCGGCGATCCAGCCCTCCCGCAGCGCCCGGACGAGCGCGACCTCGTCGACGATCGGCCCGCGGGCGGCGTTGATGAGGAAACCGCCAGGCTTCATCGCGCGAAGGCGCTCCTCGTTCAGGAGGTGGCGGGTCTCGTCTGTGAGCAGCGCGTGGATCGTCACGAAGTCGCTCTCGGCCAACAGCTCGTCGAGCTCCGCCCACCGGGCGAGGTCCGAGGACCCGATCGCATCACGCGCGTAGGGATCGAACGCGAGCACGCGCATCCCGAACCCGCCCGCGCGACGGGCCACGGCCGATCCGATGCGGCCGTAGCCGACGATCCCGAGCGTCTTGGTGACGCCGCTTGCGCCGGGCCCGACGTCCGCTCCGAGGAATAGGTTCGGCCCCCACAGCCTGTACCGGCCGGCGACCATGTAGTGGTGGGCCTGAGGGATCCGGCGCGCGACCGCGAGGATCAGCGCCCACGTGAGATCGGCGGTTGTTTCGGTGAGCACGCCGGGCGTGTTCGCGATCGGGATGCCGAGCTCGGTCGCCGTGGCGACGTCGATGTTGTCGAAACCGACAGCCATCTGGGCGACGCCATGCAGACGATCGTTAGCCTCGAGCACCTCGCGGTCGATCCGCTCCGTGAGCAGCGGCAGGAGCACGTCGCAGCCGTGCACGCCGTCGAGGAGCGCCGTGCGGTCGAGGCCGGACTCCTCGTCGTCCTGTCCGACGACGAAGCTCACGCCGGCGTCGCGCAGGATTCGCAGCCCCGCGTCGGGGATCCTGCGCGTGACGAAGACCTGGATGTCGCTCATCGACGGGTTGCCCCCGGCGAAGCCCACAACCGCTCCTCTTCCAGGAACGCCTCGAAGCCGTCGCGATCGTCGGCCGCCTTCGCGATCCGGCCCACGCCCTCGCGCAGCCGTTCGAGGCTCGCCGCGATCGATAGGCGGAGGAAGTGCTGTCCGCCGGCGTCAACCGTGCCGAACGAGTTGCGATCCATCGTGGCCACGCCGTAGCGGTAGAGCAGGAACATCTGCAACATCGTCGACGGGCCCACGTCGCGACGCTCGCGCTCGGGAAGCGCCGACCAAGCGTCGAGGATCCCCAGCCGCTCGCAGACACCGGCGACGTTCGGGAAGACGTAGAAAGCGCCCCTCGGCGTCTGACAGGTGACGCCTGGGATCTCGTTCAGCGCCGGAACCACCCAGTCCCGCCGCTCCTGGAACGCGCGCACCATCTCGGCGGTCGAGACGGCGGTCTCGGGACTCTCGTAGGCCGCCCGCCCGGCCTCCTGGATGAACGGCGGAACGCACGAGACGATGTTGATGTTCAGCTGCTTGAACACCGCCGCCTCCTCGGGCGTCGGCAGGACCGCCCACCCGAGACGCCAGCCGGTCATCGCGAACCCCTTGGAGTGCCCGCTCACGAGCACGGTCCGGTCGGCCATGCCCTCGTGGGAGAGGATCGACGAATGCCGCTCGCCCTCGAACAGGATGTGCTCGTAGACCTCGTCGCTGTAGACCCTGACGTCCGGACGGCAGCGCTCGCGCACGACGCGCGCGATCCCTCGAAGATCGTCCTCGGACAGGACGCCGCCGGTGGGGTTCGACGGCGAGTTCAGGATGATGACCTTCGTCGCGTCGGTGATGAGCGCGGCGAGGTCGTCGGTCGTGAAGGCGAAGCCACGCTCCTCCGAGAGGTGCAGCGGCCTCGGGATCGCGCCGACGAAGGTGACCCACGACTCGTAGATGGGGAACCCCGGGCTCGGATAGATCACCTCGTCGCCCGGGTCGACGTAGGTCTGCATCGTGTAGCCGATCGGCGGCTTGGCGCCCGACGTGACGACGACGCGGTCGGGGTCGATGTCGACGCCTCGGGTCTCGGCGACGTGGCGGCCGATCGCCTCTCGTAGTGACGGGATCCCCTGGGGGTCCGTGTAGTGGGAGTTGCCGGCCTCGATCTGCTCGGCGCCGACCCGGTTGATATGCGCGGCCGAGTCGAAGTCGGGCTCACCGAGGTTCAGCTTGACGACGTCCATCCCACGACCGAGCACGCGCTGGATGTCGACGCCCACCCTGAACGCGTTCTCCGTGCCGAGCGTCCCGATCCTCTGTGCCAACAGCGACATGGGCTCACCCTCTCTCGAACGCCGAACCCATGCTCAGCGTACGCCCGACCGGGACGCCGGTGGGCTGGATGTCTAGTGCGAGTGGTGGTGCCCGGCCGTCGCGGCGGCGCCCGGGCCGGCGATCAGGGTCAGCGGCTTGCCGACCTTCGACCGCGTGATCCGCGCGATCTCGCGGGCCGTCTCGCGCAGTGCGTCGCCGGCGGCCGAGTCCGGGTCGCGGACCACGATCGGCTCACCTCGGTCGCTCCCCTCGCGCAGCGCCGGCTCCAGAGGGATCTGACCGATCAGAGGGACGCCGAGCGTCTCGGACACGATCTGTCCGCCCCCCTGTCCGAAGAGCGCCGTCCGCTCGCCACAGTGCGGGCACGCGAACCACGCCATGTTCTCGATCACTCCGATCGGGCGCAGGTTGGTCCGTTCGGCCATCTTTCCGGCGCGCTCGGCCACCGTGCGCGCGGCCTCCTGCGGCGTCGTCACGACGACCATCGAGGCGCCCGGGAGGAACGATGCGAGCGAGATCGACACGTCGCCGGTCCCGGGCGGCAGGTCGCACAGCAGGAGGTCGAGGTCGCCCCAGTAGACATCGCCGAGGAACTGCTCGATCGCCTTGTGGAGCATCGGGCCGCGCCAGATCACGGGCTGGTCCTCCGGCACGAAGAAGCCCATCGAAATGACCTTCACGCCGTGCCCCTCGAGCGGCATGATCATGTTGTTGAACCCGACGGGCTGCCCGTGCACGCCGAGCATCCGCGGGATGCTGAAGCCCCAGACGTCGGCGTCCAGGACGCCCACCCGGTGGCCCTCGGCGGCGAGCGCGCACGCCAGGTTCACGGTCACGCTCGACTTGCCGACGCCGCCCTTGCCCGAGGCGATCGCGATGACGGACGTGCGGCCGTCTTGGAAGAAGCGCGGCTGCTGGGGGGCGGGACCACCGTTGCCCCTGAGCTTGCCGACCAGCTGTGCCCGCTGCTCCTCGCTCATCGGGTCCATCGTGATCTCGACCCGGTCGATCCCGTCTACCGGCGCGAGGGCGGCGCGGACGTCGCCGTCGATCCGCTCGCGGAGGGGGCAGCCGGAGATCGTGAGCAGAACGTGGACGCGGACGGCACCGCCCTCGACCTCGATCCGGTCGAGCATCCCCAGGTCCTCGATCGGCTTGCCGATCTCGGGGTCGAGCACGGCGCGGAGCGCCTGTCGGACCTGTGCTTCGTCTGGCACGCTCACTCCTCCGGTTCGGTCGGGTGCTGGAAGGGATTTATCCTGGTTCTCACGGTGCGGACCGTGAGATCTCTCTCCATGCTACGGCGGGTCCAGCGGGTCGTCGATGCCGGCCGGTAGGCCCTCCCCGCTCGAGATCCACAAGGCGCTCGCCGACGACACCAGGTATCGGCTGTACCGGTACCTCGGGCTCTCGGGCCGGCCCGTGTCGATCCGGGAGCTGTCCACTCGGCTGTCGCTGCACCCCAACACGCTCCGCCCGCACCTGCGGAGGCTCGAGCAGGCCGGCCTCGTCGCGCGCGAGGCCAGGCGTGGCGCCACGGTCGGGCGTCCGCAGACGCTGTACTCGGCCGCCGAGCCGCACCGCAAGGACGGCCGCGAGTACCGACTCCTGTCCGAGATCCTCGCGGGGCTGCTCGCGGGCAAGCGCTCGCACGAGCGCGCCGCCGCGCTCGCCGAGCAGTGGGGGCGTTACCTCGTCGGCCGCGGCGCCCCCCGGCCCGGCGCGGCGGTATCGGCGCGGCGGAGCCTGGCGATCCTCCAGGAGGCGATGGCCGAGGCCGGGTTCGACCCCAGGTTCCGCCGCCTGGGGGGCGGGGTCGTCGAGGTCACGATGCGCGACTGTCCGTTCCGTGACCTGCTCGAGGACCATCGCGACCTGGTGTGCGCGGTGCACCGGGGCCTGCTCGACGGGATGCTCGCCGCCGTCGCGCCGCCGTTCCGGATGGAGTCCTTCACGCCGCTTGCCGAGCGCGCCACGTGTCGCCTGGTGGCGCGCTCGTGACGAGCCGCCTTCCTCAGGCCTCCCGCTGAGGGGCCGCGACGTCGCGCCGCGACGCCGCGCGAACCGCGCCGCCCGCGATCGCGAGGACGAACCCGACGATCGCGCCGCCCACCCAGCCGAGTGCCGCCGACGATCCCGACGCGGCGGTCACCGCCGAGGCCTCCGTCTGGCTGGGTGGCTGCCACGAGTCGACCGTCACGGCGGCGCCGTTGCCCTTGCCCTTCCCGTCACCGACGACGATCACGCCGGACATGCCCGGGTGGAACGTGCAGGCGTACGGGTAGATCCCCGGTTCGTCGAACGTCGCGCGGGCGACGTCGCCCTGGTGCATCCCCTCGAAGTACCCCCACTGGTTCGCGGTGACGTTGTGCGTCATCGGGTCCTTGTTGACCCATGTCACTGTGGTGCCGGGCTCGACGTACAGCGTCGTCGGCGTGAAGCACGCGTCTGCCATGTAGACGGTGTCGCCCTTGCCGGTCGTCGTTCCCATGTGGCAGCCGCCCCCCGCTGTCGCGGGTGCGGCCATCGCGAGCAGGGGCACGGCGACGAGCGCCGCAGCCAGGATCGTCCTCCGAAGCATGCCGACCTCCCGTCCTCCCGACGTCCGATGGCGCTGATACACCTGGGGCGCCGCCGAGGTTCCCGGATCGTGATCAGCCGATCGTCTCGGCGAGGGTGCGGGCGGCCTGCTGCGGCAGCAGCGTCTCGAGCCGGTACGTCACGTCGCCGTGCTCCCACACGAGTGTGTGCGCGGCGACCGACAGGTGACGTTCGCCGTTGGGCGTGATCAGGACCAACTCGTGCGGACCCTCGATCCACAGGGCTTCCGACCCGCCGACGAAGGTGGGCTCGATACCCACGTTGGCGTAGACCTCCTTGAAGGCGACCTCGCGATGGCCCGGCACCTCCATCAGCAGCGTCGTCCACGGCGTCCCCTGGATCGCGTCATCGCTCGGCCCGGCGCGCCAGGCCAACACGACCACGCGTGGGCCGGCCAGCGTCCGCGCGATCCGCACGTCGTCGGGCGGCCCGAGCGAGGGGGGGAAGGCCGGTTCGAACCCGAGCACGTCGGCGGCCTCGGCGAGCGAGCTCGCGCGCCCGAGCGACGCCTCCGTTCCGGTCGCTGGCGGCGTCGACGCTTTGGGCACGATCCGGATCCCGACCGCCCCGATCGCCAGCCGTCCCGCGACTGCCGCACCGCCGAGGAACAGCAGCCCGGCGACGGCCAGCGCCACCGTCCGGCGGCGGGTCCACAGCGCCGCGCCGGGGAACAGGCGTCGCGACCGGCTCGCGGCGCGCTCGCTCAGAAGACGCGACGTGACGGAGGCGGCGAGCGGCGGCGTTTCCGGGTAGGCAAGCTCGGACGTCAGGGCGCGCAGCCTCCGCTCGATCACGGCCTCGGCGGGCTCAGCCATCGGACGCCTCCACGCGTTCGTCGATCAGCTCGGGGATCCGGGTCCGGAGCCGGCCGAGCGCGCGCGACAGGCGCGACTTCACGGTGCCCTGCCGGACGCCGAGCGCGTGCGCGGTCTCGGACTCGCTCAGCTCGAGGAGATACCGGTACGCGATCACGAGGCGGTCGCGTTCGGGCAGGTCCTCCACCGCACGAAGCAGGGCACGCCGCGTCTCGTGCTCGAGTGCCGCCGCCTCCGGGGACGGGGCCGCGTCCCCGGGGCGGCCGTCGGCGAGCCGCACCGCGAGGGCCTCGCGCCGGCGCGCCGAACGGTGGCGGTTCAGCGCTTCGTTGGTCACGATCCGCAGCAGCCAGGGTCGGAACGGCGCGTCCTCGCGGAACCTCCCCAGCGCGTAGTACGCCTTCACGAACGCCTCCTGCGCCGCGTCCTCCGCGTCGGCGCTGCTCTTGGTGACCAGGTACGCCGTGCGGAACGCGACCTGCCGATACCGTTCGACCAGCTCCGCGTAGGCGTGGACGTCACCGCGCCTCGCCCGCACGACGAGCTCGGCGTCCTCGTGTGGACGGCCCTCCACGCGGTCGGTCACCGCCCCGTCTACACCGTCGCGACCGTGGGGGTTCCGCGCCTGGGGATCCGACGGATCGGTCGTCAGGCGGTCGTCTTCGGCGCGCCGCCGTCGCCGAACGCGCGGTTCGCGAGGCCGGAGACCTGCGAGAGCAGGTTCGACAGCTCCATCGGCAGGACGAACTTCGTCGAGGGCGATGCGCCGATCTGCTTGAGCGCCTCGAGGTACTGCAGGCTCATCGTGTTGGCGTCGACGGTCCGCGCGATCTCGTAGATCTTCGACAGAGCGAGCGAGAAGCCCTCGGCGCGCAGGATCGCCGCCTGCCGGTCGCCCTCCGCGTTCAGGATCGCGGACTGCTTGTTGCCCTCGGCGACCGTGATCGCGGCCTGCTTCGCGCCCTCGGCCTCGGTCACGACGGCGCGCCTGGTGCGCTCCGCCGACATCTGGCGCGTCATCGCCTCCTGGACGCCGGGCGGGGGGATGATCTCGCGGATCTCGACGTTGGTGACCTTGACGCCCCACCGCTCGGTTACCTCGTCCAGCTTGACGCGGAGGATCTCGTTCATCTGCTCCCGCTTGGCGAGGACGTCGTCGAGCGACATGTCGCCCACGACCGAGCGCAGCGTCGTCGCCGCGATGTTCTGCGCGGCGCCGGCGAAGTTGCCGACCTCGATCACGGACATCACCGCATCGACGACCCGGTAGAAGACGATGAAGTCGATCGAGATCGGCGCGTTGTCCTCGGTGATCGCCGTCTGGTGTGGGATCTCGAGGTACAGCTCGCGCAGGTCGACCCAGACGCCGCGGTCGATCAGTGGGATCAGGATGACGAGCCCCGGCCCCTTCGCCCCGATCGCCCGCCCCAGACGGAAGACCATCAGCCGCTGGTACTCGCGAACGATGCGAACCATGTTCGGCACGATCACGATCAGCAGGATGGCCACGATCGCCACCACGATCAGGAGTCCGCTCACGTCGTTCCTCCTTCCGGAGCCGGTACCGCCGGCGCCTGTTCGGTCGCGGGCTCGACCTTGAGCCGGATCCCCTGGAGCGCCAGCACGCGTACGGGCTCGCCCCTGCGGATGGGTCCCGACGCGCTCTCAGCGGTCCATTCTTCTGACGCGACCAGAACGACGCCGGTCGGGTCGATGTCACGAACGACCACACCTTCCTTACCGACGATCTGATCCGTCCTCGTCTCGACGCTCCGGCGCCGCAGCCGCATCGCCTGCTGGACGACCAGCCCGAAGAACAGCGCCGCGAACAGGGCGACCGGGACGATCACGAACGGCGAGACCCGGGCGCTGGGGATCGACGAGTCGAACAGGAACAGCCCTCCCAGGATCAGCGTGACGACCCCGCCGATGGTCGGTACGCCGAGCCCCGGATGCAGCAGCTCGAGGATGAAGAACACCACCGATGCCACGAGGAGCGCTACGCCGATCAGCTGGACCGGCAGCATGCCGAGCGCCACGAGCGAGGCGACGAGCATCAGCCCACCGAGCGTCCCCGAGACGCCGCCCGGGATGAAGAACTCGAGCGCGAGCAGGGCAAGGCCGAGCCAGAAGAACAGGAACGCCAGGTTCGGATCGAACAATGCGTGCAGCAACCCGAAGAACGCTCCCATCGTGTCCTGCTCGACAGTGGCGCCGGTCGTTGCGAGCGTGGTCGTCGCTCCACCGGCAAGCTCGACCTCCATGCCGTCGACCTCTTCGAGCAACGAGCGGATGTCGGGCGCGATCAGGTCGATGACGTCCTTCTCGAGCGCCTGCTCGGCCGAGATGCTGCTCGACTCGCGGACGGCCTGCTCGGCCCACTCCGCGTTGCGCCCGTGTCGTTCCGCGAGGCCGACCAGGTACTCCGCCGCGTCGTTCGTCGCCTTCTCCGAGGCAACGGCACCCGACAACCCGACCGGCTGCGCGGCGCCGACGTTCGTCGCCGGCGCCATCGCGGCGATGTGCGACGCCGTCAAGATGAACGTGCCGGCCGAAGCCGCGCGTGCCCCCTCCGGGTAGACGTACCCGATTACGGGGACGTCCGCGTTCAGGATCGCTTGCGTGATCTGGCGCATCGAGGAGTCGAGCCCGCCGGGCGTGTCGATCGTGATCACGACGGCGACCGCGCCCTCCCGTTCGGCGGCGGCGATCCCCTCCTCGAGGTGGTCGGCGACAAACGGATCGACGACCCCCTCGAGGGGCAGCTCGATAACGACGCCCGCCGGCTGCGCCGACGCGACGAGGGGGAACGACGTCGCGATCGCAAGCGCCCCGACGCCTAGGCGGGCGGCTCGCGCCAGGCTGCGCATGCTCGCATCATCGCACCGCCGGCCGACCCGCGCGAGGGGCGATCGGCCGAACCCGGGCGGCCCGCGCGAGCCCGACCGGCCGATCCGGTCGGGCTTGCCCTCGTGGAACCCGCCGAGCGGTGCGATGATTGGGAGGTTCGCGCTCGTCAAGCTCGGCGCCGACGGGGTGCCGTATCACGAAGGGAGAGGTCACGTGACCGCTCGGGCCGACGGGCCCCTCCTGCCACGAGAGGAACGGCAGCTGGTGGAAGGCCTCCTCGCCGGGAACGACGACGCCGTGCGGACGTTGTACGCGCGGTTTTCCCGTCCCGTGTTCACGCTCGGGCTGCGCCTGCTGGGCAGCTCGGAGGCGGCGGAGGAGCTGACGCAGGACGTGTTCCTGATGGCCTGGCGCAAGGCCGCTCGGTTCGATCCGGCCCGGGGTCGCCTCTCCACGTGGCTGATGACGATCGCGCACAACCTCGCGATCGACCGCCTGCGACGGGACACCGGCGTCACACGTCCGACGTTGGTGCTCGTCGAGGACGTGCCGGAGACGCTGTCGGGCGACGAAGAGGAGCCGCTGATGGACCGCGACGCGGCCGTCCGGGCCCTCGGGTGCCTCTCGGACGCCGAACGGCGCCTGCTCGCGCGCGCCTACTTCGCCGGGCTGACGGCCCGGGAGATCGCCGAGGCGGACGGCATCCCGCTCGGCACGGTCAAGACACGGCTCCGCACGGCGCTGATCAAAGTACGCCGCGCGAACCTCGACAAGGAGCGTCCCTGATGCCCCCGATGTGCAGCGCGGTGCGCGACCTGCTCCCCGAGTTCGCGCTTGGGGTGCTCCCGCTCGACCAGCGGGCGGAGGTCGAGGCACACGTGGCGTGGTGCGCGGGCTGCCGCAAGGAGAGCTCGGAACTCGGACAGGGCGCCGCGACCGTGGCGTTCGCCCTGCCGCCGGCGACGCCCCCGCGGCATGTCGAGGACGCGGTCGTCGGGTCGATCCGCTTGGCGGCCTCCTCGCCGGCCGGCCGGCCTCGCACGCGCGCGGCTGTCGCGGCCACCGTCGCCGCGATGGTGGCGGTGTCGGCGCTCGGGTGGGGAGCCGTGATGGCCGGTCGCGCCGAGCGCTACGAAAACCGCGCGGCGCGGGAAGCCGAGGCGAAGTTCGCTGCGATCCAAGAGTTCGAGCGGTTCTTCACGGGCGGGCAGAGCGCGGTGATCGCTCCGCTACCGGACGACGAGATGCATCTCGGGCAGCTCGCGCCCGTCGGCGCGGACATGGCCGGCGGGGGCTTCGTGCTGCAGCTCGTCTCCGCGGACTGGATCGACTTCGCCTTCACCCATGTGAGCGGCCTGCCGACCGACCGAGGCCGGGCGCCGTACCGCATCTACCTCCTCAACGAGGCAGGGGACGAGGTTCGGGCCGGCCGCATCGACCAGGTCGACAGAGCGGACGGCACGGGCGAGGTCTACAAGCAGTTTCCAACCACAGAGCTGACCGGCTTCACGAAGGTCGTCGTCCGCGACGCGGCCGGCGAGGCCGTGATGCGCGGGACGATCGACGCCGACGGCTGAGGGACTCCCTTCAGGACCCTACAACCGCTCCATCTTCACGCTGAACGTCCCTTCGAACGACATGTCGTCGACCGGGAAGTCGCCGGCCTCCTTTGGCGCGCCCTTGATCCCGACCGTCATCTCGAACGTGCCGTCTGCCGTCGTGCGAAGGACCTCCTTGCGCTCGAGGTCGACCCATGCGCGCTGCGAGAACTTGCCGCTGCCCCCGTAGAAGATCTGGATGCCGCGCATCTCTTTCGCTTCCGGCCCGGGCGATCCTCCGAAGGCGCGCAGCAGCTCGCCGAAGTCGAGCGTGATGTCGATCGGCACCTCGTACGTCGTGGCGATCACGGCGGCCTCGACGCCGTCGATCGTCTCGTACCTCTCGAAGGTGCTGTGTGCCGCGTACTCGAGCTTGCCCTTCCCGAACGGGAATTCCTGCGAGAAGTCCTTGTCCCAGGAGTCGCCAGGCTTCACCTCGTCATCCGGCAGGATCGGCGTCATCTGGTCCATCCCGGGGAAGCCGCCGAAGCCGGTGCCGCCGATCGCGCCGAGCGCGACCCCGGTCGTGGACAGGATCTGCCCGTTCGGCGTGATCCGGAACCGCAGGCTCTGCTTGGGGACCTCGGTCGGCGCGTCGACGCCGTTTACGGTCCCGCTCAGGTCCTCGATCGTGAGCTCGACCGTCGCGACGCCGTCGTCATCAACGGACACGACCCGCCACGCGACGGTCTCGGTCATGTCCACGTCCATCGGCTGCTGGCCCATCGCGCCGAGATTCACGGACGCATCCATCTGCATCGAGATCCGGTACCGCGTGGTCTCACCCCGAGCGAACGCCAGCGACAAGGCCGTGGGGCTCCCGTCCTCGGCAGCGTCCCGGCCGGACACCACGAACGCGACGGCGCCGGCGATCACCGCCACGGCAAGGGCGAGCCCAACGAACAGCGCGGCGCCGCGTCTGCGTGGGGGCTCGGCGATCGGTGGGACCGGCTCGGCGGCCGGCCATGGCATCCCGGGCGTCGTGGACGGAGGCGGGAGCGGGGCGTCGGTCATGTCGGCTCCTCGGGTTGTGGGCACGGTGGGTGGGCGGTCGGACCCATGTTCCATCCCTCAAGCATCGGCGGCAACGGCCGTGGGCTTCAGTCGCGGGTCACCGCACGCACGAGGAACGCCAGCGCCCGCGGATACCGGTACCCGATCGCCATGTGTCCCGCGTCGAACAGCTCGAGCCGGTGCACGACGCCGATAGTGTCCAGCTCGCGGGACATGGCGACCGCCCCATTGTCCAGGAAATACTCGTCGCGCTCGCCGCCCTCCAGCCAGATCGCGCGCATCGAGCGCCACGCGTCCGCGTACCGCGGCACCATCCGGACCGGATCCCACTCAAGCCAGCGCCGCCAGACCTCATCGATCAGTCGTCCCGTCTCGGGCTCGAACGGCAGACGTATGGTTCCATCTTCGTCGGCCGAGTAGCACGCCGCCATCGCGTAATCGTTCAGCAGATGGGCGTCCGATGCCTTCGACAGCGCAGGCCGCGACCGTAGGTTCTCGAAGAAGCGCTCGTATGACCCGCCGTACTCCTTCCGGAGCACCCGCACCGACTCCCGGAACTCCGGGAGGTAGCACGCCTCGAACAAGGCGTCGCCCGCGTGCGACGCGAGCGCGCCGAACACGTCCGGCCGCAGCATCGCTGTGACCATCGCGCCGTAGCCCGCGCTCGACTTCCCCTGGATCGCGCGGCGCTCGCGGCGCGCATCGGTCCTGAAGCGCTCGTCGACGAACGGGACCGCCTCGTCGCAGAGGTAGTCGTGGTAGCGACCGGTGGCAGGGGAGTTGAGGAACTGGCTGCCGCCGAGCGAGGTCCAGCAGTCGACGAACGCCACGATCGCAGGCGGGACCGGCCCGTCCTCACCCTCGACGAAGACGTGGTCGATCGCCTCGGGGTACGTCGGCCGGAACGCCTCCCGGTTGGTCCACATGTCGAGCTGGCCGGTGAACCCCTGGATCGCGAAGACGACCGGGTAGCGCCGCTCGGGCTCGTCGTCGTACCCGGGTGGCGTGTACACCCAGATCGGGCGGGTCGTCGGATCTCCCAGTCGGTTGCCGCGCAACACCTCGCTCTCGATCTCGAGGTGGTGCATCCGGCCAACGAACGTCCTGCTCCAAGGTTCCATCGCTCCGACCTCCACGTGTTGGTGCCGCGGCCCCACGGGGCCCGTGGAGCGGCGGGGATATCATGCGGCCACATGCCCGAAGTGTCCGAAGTGATCGGCATCGGCCTCGCAGGGGGGCAGGGTGTGCGAGCTCGACCGCTCACCCTGAAGGCGCCCGGGTACCTCCGCTCGAAGGCCGCTATGTCGTTCCTCGGCCGTCGCCTGATCCGGTGGGTGATGCAGCTCCTGTCGAGCGAGGGCGTGAAGGACTACTACGTCATCGCCCACGGCAAGGAGAACCGCTACCAGATCAAGGTGATGATCGGGTACGGCGAGGGCTTCGGCGTCGACGTGAAGTACTCGCCGGTCAAGTACGACGGGCTGTCGACCGGCAGCGCGGATTCGACACTCCGGATGCTCGAGTACTGGGACCTCGCCCAGCCCGCGCTCGTGTTCCCCACCGACTCGATCATCGACTTCGATCTCGAGCCGATGTACTCGGAACACGTGCGCAGCGGCGCGATCGCGACGATCGCGGCCATGACGCGCGGACCCGACGAGGTCGCAGAGAAGTACGGCGTGATGCTGACCGACGGCGATGGGCGCGTGACCGAGTTCGTCGAGAAGCCGACCCTGGCCGACTTGCGAGAACACTTCCAAGCGGAGACGGACGAGGCCTTCCACCGCCTGCCGTTGATGACGAACGCCGGCTTCTACCTGGTCGACACCGCGATGCTCCGCGAGCTGGCGAAGAGCGGGGAGATCGCGCAGCTGCGCGAGACGAGGTTGGACTTCGGCAAGGACCTGCTGCCTTGGCTCGTCGGCAACGGGTATCCCGTGCACGCCTTCCCGGTACGCAGGATCGGGGACCTCGGCAACGTGCGGGACTATGTCGAGACGATGGTCGACGTGCTTCTCGGCGGGTTCGAGTCGGTCGAGCGGCTGCTCGGACCGCCGTTCGACGCAGAGCGCCACGTCTGGATCGCGCCCGAGTCGCTGGGAATGCGTGACTCGACCAGCGGCAAGACCCTCGCCGAGAAGATCGTGGAAGGCCACGTCACGGTCGGGCCCGGCGTGCGGATCGGACGGTTCTGCGAGATCCACCCGGGAGTGACGATCAAGGAGTCGAACCTCGACGACGACATCGAGGTCCATCGCGGCGCGTGGATCGAGCGGTCGGAGATCCGCGACGGCGCGATCGTCGGCGCCAGCGCCCAGTTGAGCGATGTGTTCGTCGGATCGATGAGTGAGATCCGGTCCGAGCCGTACAACCCCACGGTGATCGAAGGGTTCGTCGCGCTCGGAGACGAGGTGACGGTGTACCCCGGCGTCCACCTCGCGAACGACGTCGCCGTCTACCCGCGGCTGAAGATCCCGAGCGAGATCCGCGTCCCGGCCGGGATAGAGGTCACCGGCCCGGCCGACGTCTTGCGCTACCTGTAGGGTCGGCGGCATGCGGTTCGGCCTGACGCTGCCGCACTACGACTTCTCCCTTCCGGGGATCCGTCCGGTGACGTTCGACGCGGTCGCAGACCATGCCCGCGCCGCCGAGCGCCTCGGGTTCGACTCGGTCTGGATGTCGGATCACTTCTTCTACTCGCTCGCCCGATACGGCGGTGACGCCGCGCTGCTCGGTTCGCTCGAGCCGCTCACGATGCTGTCGGCCCTGGCGCCGCTCACCGAACGGGTTCGGCTCGGGACGCTGGTGCTCTCGGCGCCGTTCCGTCATCCCGCGATCCTGGCGAAGTCGGCCACGGCGATCGATGTGATCTCGGGCGGGCGGCTCGAGCTCGGGATCGGTGCCGGTTGGTACGAGGACGAGTTCCGCGCGTTCGGGTTCGAATACGGATCGGTCGGGGAGCGCTTCGCGCTGCTGGACGAGACCGTCCGCGCGCTCGCGGCACTCCTGCCGGGCGGTCCCGTGGATCTCGACGGCTCGATCGTCACGCTGCGAAGCGCGTACAACCACCCGCCGCCGGCGCAGCGGCCGCACCCCTCGATCTGGATCGGCGCCAAGGGGGGCGACCGCGCTCTCCGCGTCGTCGCGCGTCACGCGGACGGCTGGAACACGGTCTGGCGGTGGTCGCCGGAGGCATACGCGGCGCGGGTGCGACGTGCTCGGGACCTGTTCGAGAGCGAGGGACGTGATCCGGCCATGTTGCGGCTGTCGGTGGGGCTGTACGCCGTGGTCGGCGAGGACGAACGCGACCTTGCACGTCGGTGGGAGGCGATGCGGGCGTGGATGCCGGGCGGCGCGCTCGATGCCGAGGACATGGATGCGTGGCGCCGCGACGCGCTCGTCGGCACGGTCGACCAGGCGGTGGAGCGCGTTCGCGAGTTCGCCGAGATCGGCGTCGACGAGCTGATCGTGTCACCGGCGCCGATCCCGTTTGCGATCCCGGACGTGTCGATGGTCGAACTGATCGCCGAACGGCTGATCCCGGCGGCGAAGATGGCGTGACGGTGGAGCCGATCGATGCGGCGCTGACGGTGCTCACTGAGGCCGGCGAACCCTTGCACTGGACGGTGATCCAGGACCGGGCGCTCCGCGCCGGCTACCTCGACCCGTTCGAGCTGAAGGACGTTCGCAAGCACCTCCTCGCGGCGCTGAACGACGCCGCCCGCGCCGGCACCCTGATCAAGGACGCGAAAGGCGTCTACCGCGTTCCGCCCTGAACGCCGAAGCCACCCTCGACACGGCCGTCGGTCCCACGCCGATGCGTCCGTGAGCTCTCCCGCTGAGACCAGTCGCGCTACGGCGGCGCT
>JBKPHM010000105.1:0-29424 GCA_046729855.1 Actinomycetota bacterium
CCATACGCCTTCGCGCGCTCGAGCAGCGCGCCGACCCTGGACGCTCCGTCGAGGAGCGAGTACTCGGTGTGGGTGTGGAGGTGGACGAAGCTCTCTGTCGTCACCGGTCCTGCCGAATCTTGTGTCGCACTCAAACTGTCGAGAACCTGTGGATGCCCAGCGGAAAACCGCACGGCGCCTGTTGAAACTTACAGGAGTGTGATTTCTCACGCCACCCTAACGCGGCCGCCTGTGACGCGCAAGGGGGAGCCGAACTCGGCCCTCGTCGTTTTCCGGTCGGTGGGGCTGGAATCAGATCGCGTCCTTGTGGAAAACTACAGACTTGTGATTCAGGCAACGAACGGGGTACCCTGTGGCGGTCCGCACGAGGGCAAGGCGATCCGACGTATGCGGCTTTCGTATTCGAGCATCGACACGTACGAAACCTGTCCGGCGAAGTTCCGATTCCAGTACGAGGATCGGGTTCCGAGGCGGCCCTCGCCCGCCCTGTCGTTCGGCGATTCGCTGCACCAGGCGCTCCACCGGTTCCACTCACGCCCCGTCCCGGTGGCGCCGTCGGTCGAGGAGCTGCACGAGATGCTCGACGCGGTCTGGGTCAGCGACGGGTACCGCGACGGATCCGAGGAGCGGACGTACCGCGACCACGGGCATCACGTTCTCGCCCAATACCACCGTGAGAACGCGGACCGCTACCGGATCCCGGCCGCGCTCGAGCACCGGTTCACGATCGAGGTCGAGGGCGTCCAGCTGTCGGGCATGATCGACCGGATGGACCGGATCCCCGGCGGCGGGTACGAGATCGTCGACTACAAGACCAACCGCCGGCTTCCGCCGCAGGCGCGGATCGACCGGGACCTCCAGCTGTCCATCTACCACCTGGCAGCCCGGGAGGTCTGGGGCATCGAGCCCGAGCGCCTCACGCTGTACTACCTGCTGCCCGGTCAGCGGATGAGCACGTCGCGGACCGCCCGCGACGTCGATGAGCTGCGCCGCAGGATCGGGACGGTCGCCGAGCGGATCGCGGCCGGGATGTTCGAACCGCGGCAGAACCCCCTCTGCGACTGGTGCGAGTACCAGCGGCTCTGTCCGCTCTTCCGCCATGCATACGAGAAGGAAGAGGGCGACCCCGCGCCGCGGATGACGCAGATCGTCGACGAGTGGATCTCGCTCAAGCGCCGGGGCCGCGAGACCTACCGGCGGCTCGACGAGCTCGCGGGCGACATCAACGCGTTCTGCGACGAGCACGGGTACCGGCGGTTGTTCGGCACCGACGGGACCGCGATCGACCGGCGCCCACAGCACGTCACCGCCGTGGACGACGATCGCCTGCGCGCGATCCTTGAGCCGCTCGGCCTGTGGGAGCGGGTCCTCACCGTTGACACGCGCAAGGTGAGCGAGCTGATCGAGTCGCGCATGCTGCCACCCGACGTCGAGGACGCGATCCTCTCGTCCCGCCGGGAGGTCAGGACCCAACAGGCGCTGTATCTGAAGGAGCCCGAGCGGGTCCGCCGCTAGCTGTGGCGAGGTTCGGGGTCCGCCACCGTGCGATGATGCGCGGGTGACCAAGGACGAGCTCCTCGAACGGATCCGTTCCGCGAAGGAGGAGCTCGACGCCGTGCTGTCGGAGATCCCGGACGACGTCATGATCGGTCCGCACCCTACGGGCGAGTGGTCCGGCAAGGACCAGCTCGCGCACCTCGCGGCCTGGCACGAGATCCTGCTCGTAAGGACGCGCGGGATCCCCGAGGAGGAGGTGCTCGGGATCGATCCCGAGCGGTACGGGTCGATGGAGACCGACGAGATCAACGCGTTCCTCCACGAGCGGGACGCCACGATGTCCCTGGAGGAGGCGCGGGAGGCGTTCGGGCGCACGTACGCCGAGGTCGTGGCGCTGCTCGAGGCGATGGATCCGTCGGCGCTGGATGCGCCCTACCGGCCCGACCTGCCCGACCGCCCGCTGATCGACGTGGTCGTCGGCGACACGTACGAGCACTACGACGAGCACCTCGAACTGCTCGTTCCGTTGGCCGAGGGCTAACGAGACACCGCCCGGGCGCGGGCGAGCGCCGCCGCCAGGTCCTCGGGAAGCGGATCTTCCACGTGCACCTCGCGGCCCGTCAGGGGGTGCTCGAACGACAGCCGCGCCGAGTGCAGGAAGACGCGCGTGAGCCCGAGCGCCCTCGCGTCGTCGCCGCCGCCGCCGTACCGCGCGTCGCCGAGGATCGCGTGGCCGACGGCGGCCAGATGCACGCGGATCTGATGCGTGCGGCCGGTCCGCGGCGCCGCCTCGAGCAGGGTCGAACGGGCGAACCGCTCGAGCGTCTCGAACGCCGTCTCGGCGCGGCGGCCAGC
Organism: Actinomycetota bacterium; assembly: GCA_046729855.1. Lineage (GTDB taxonomy): Bacteria > Actinomycetota > UBA4738 > UBA4738 > HRBIN12 > DATHSY01. The sequence continues at coordinate 2,353 of JBKPHM010000105.1, forward strand.
CGTGCGGTCGACGCGGATCCCCGCCCGTGCGCGCCCGAGCGGCGCGTCGACCTCGAAGCGGTCGTGGGCCACCACGCCACGGACGAGAGCGAGGTACCGGCGGTCGACGACGTGTCGACGGAACATCGCCGACAGCGCCTCGTGCGTCTCGTCGTCGCACGCGACGACGAGCAGGCCTGACGTCCCTGCGTCCAGGCGGTGCACGATGCCGGGACGCAGGCCGTCACCGCCCGTCGATAACGAGACCCCCATCCCGATCAGCCGGTTCACGAGCGTCCCCGTCCGGCGGTTCTCGGTGGGGTGGGTCGGCAGGCCGGCGGGCTTGCTGACCACGACCAGATGCTCGTCCCGATACCGGACGGGGACGGGCGGCCCCTCGGGCTCGAGCGCGCCGAAGCGTTCCAGGTCGATCTCGATGCGCTCGCTACCGTCGAGGCGGTGCGACTTCGGGCGCGCCGTCCCGTCCACCAGGACGCGACCGGCCGAGATCGCGCGCTGCGCCTCCGCGCGGCTCATCGCCAGTGCCTCCGCGACGACCGCGTCGAGCCGACCGGGGCGCGCCGGCACGATGTCGGCCACCGCTTCAGTCCTCGCGTCGATCGCGCCGGCCCGACAGGACGGCCAGGAGGACCGCGCCGATCACGATCGCGGAGTCGGCAAGGTTGAAGACCGGCCAGACGTGCACATCGATGAAGTCGACCACGCGTCCGGTTAGCGGCCCGCCCTGCGACTGGACGATCCGGTCCGTCAGGTTCCCGAGGGCACCGCCCAGGACCAGGCCGAGCGCGATCGCGGTGCCGACGTGCTCGATCCGGAGCGACGCCACCACGATCGCGACGCTCACGCCGATCGAGGCTGCCGCGAACAGCCACGGCGCGCTTTGCCCGAGCCCAAAGGCGCCACCCGAGTTCGTCGTGTGGTCGAGGTCGAGCACGCCGGGGATGAGGACGATCGGGTCGCGCCCGGCGAGCGCGTGCTCGGCCCAGATCTTCGTCGCGCGGTCGAGCGCGTACGCGACCGCGGCCGCGATGTAGACGTACGCGACGACGCGTCGCGTCGCCGTCACGATGGTTCGCTCAGCGGCGCGCCTGCGCCTGCGCGTCCTTGATGCAGAGGTCGACGTACGGCAGCGCCTTCAGCCGGGCCTTCTCGATCGGCTTCCCGCATCGGGAGCAGATCCCGAAGGTGCCGTCGTCCATGCGGGCGAGCGCCCGCTCGATCTTCCGCAGCAGGTCCCGGACGTTGTTCTCGATCGACAGATCGCGCTCACGTTCGAAGGTGAACGTCCCCGCGTCGGCGTTCTCGTCGTCGAACGAGACCTCGCCGGAGACGTCCGACTGAGAGCTGGCGAAGGTGGCCTCTTCGATCGTCGTCAACTGCTCCTGCAGTTGGCGATGCTCCTCCTCGAGACGCGACCGCAGGTCGTCGAGCTCCTTCTTGGTGTACGGGGCGCGGGTGGCCATGGCCGAGGGACGGTAGCACGCGCCGGAAGGCCCGGCAATCAACAGCGCCGCGTTGCCTCGAAGCGCATCCTGAGGTCCTCCCGAGGTCATGCCCCGCACGTCGACGACCTTGATCCTCGAGGTCGCACCCCTCGGCAGCCGATGCGCGAGGAAGCGACCCCGGCTTGACGCGAGCCGTGAGCGTTGCCATGCGGGGTGTAGCATGAGCGGCAACGGCGACGACGGGAACGAGTAGCGGGATCCCGAGCGCACAGCGAGCCGGGGGCGGTGCGAGCCCGGCGGCGAGGCCCCCGCGAAGATCCTCCCCGAGCCTCCGTCCGAACCGGGCGCGCGCCACGCGTCCGCAGTAGGCGCGGACGGGCCCGCCCGTGACAGCGGACGGCCGTGCTGGCGGCCGATGAGCGGCGGCGTCGGCGACAACGCCGCAAGCGGGGTGGTACCGCGGGGCAGACGCCTCGTCCCCGAGGGGACGAGGCGTTTCGGTTTCCTGGGAGGAGGCCACGAGGATGCAGCGGTTCCAGCCGGTCGACCCGAAGGTGAGCTTCCCCGAGCTCGAGCGTGGCATCCTCGACCTCTGGCGCGAGGCGGATGTGTTCGGCAGGTCGCTCGAGCAGCGCGAGGCGGCGCCGGAGTGGGTGTTCTACGAAGGTCCGCCGACCGCGAATGGCCGGCCGGGGATCCACCACACCGAATCACGGACCTTCAAGGACGTGTACCCGCGGTACAAGACGATGACCGGGTCGCGCGTCCCCCGAAAGGCCGGTTGGGATTGTCACGGCCTGCCGGTGGAGCTCGAGGTCGAGAAGGAGATCGGCACCAAGACCAAGCGCGACATCGAGGTGTTCGGGATCGCCGAATTCAACCGCCTGTGCCGCGAGTCGGTCACGCGGTACGTCGACGAGTGGGAGCGACTGACCGAGCGCCTCGGGTTCTGGATCGACACCGCGGACGCGTACTGGACGATGAACACCGAGTACATCGAGAGCGTCTGGTGGTCGCTCAGGGAGCTCCACCGCAAGGGCCTGCTCTACGAGGCGGACAAGGTCACCACGTACTGCCCGCGCTGCGGCACCGCCCTCTCGGACCACGAGACGGCGCTCGGGTACGAACAGGTCGAGGACCCCAGCGTCTACGTGTTGTTCCGCGTCGCACACAGCCCCCGCGCAGAGCTCGCCGGCGCATCGCTGCTCGGGTGGACGACCACGCCGTGGACGCTCGTGTCCAACGAGGGCCTCGCGGTGGCCCCCGATGCGCGGTATGCAGTCGTCGAGCACGAGGGCGAGCGGCTCGTGCTCGCCGAGGCGCTCGTGCCGACCGTGCTTCCAGACGCGGCCGACGCCGGCGTGCGGCTCCCCGGTGCCGCACTCGTCGGCACGACGTACGAGCCGCTGTATCCCAACGTCGATGGCGCACACCGCGTCGTGGACGCGGACTTCGTCTCGCTCGCGGACGGCACGGGCGTCGTGCATCTCGCGCCGTCGTTCGGGGCGAGCGACATGGAGGTCGGACGTCGCGAGGGCTGGCCGAGCTTCCGCCCGATCGACGGCGAGGGTCGCTTCACCGACCTCGCGCCGGCGTTCGTCCGTGGCCTGTTCTTCAAGGAGGCCGACGCACGGATCACCGAGGACCTCCGCGAACGCGGGTTGCTGCTGCGGGCGGGGACGATCGAGCACGCCTACCCGCTGTGCTGGCGGTGCCACACGCCGCTGATCTACCTGGCGCGCAGCTCGTGGTACATCCGCACGACCGCCGTGAAGCAGCGCCTGCTCGACGTGAACGATGAGGTTGACTGGTACCCCGAGCACATCAAGCGCGGGCGCTACGGAAACTGGCTCGAGAACAACGTCGACTGGGCGCTGTCCCGCGAGCGGTACTGGGGAACCCCGCTGCCAATCTGGCGTTGCGATGCGGGCCACCAAACCGCCGTCGGCTCCCTGATCGAGCTGTCGGACCTCGCGGGGCGCGACGTGCGCGACATCGACCCGCACCGCCCCGCGATCGACCAGGTGTCGTTCGCCTGCCGCACGTGCGGACAGGAAGCGCGGCGCGTCCCCGAGGTGATCGACGCCTGGTACGACTCGGGGGCGATGCCGTTCGCGCAGTGGGGCTACCACCCGGATCTCGGGCGCGGCAAGGAGATGTTCGACCACCGCTTCCCCGCCGACTTCATCAGCGAGGCGGTCGACCAGACCCGCGGGTGGTTCTACACGCTGATGGCCGAGGGTGTGCTGCACTTCGACTCGATCTGCTACCGCAACGTCGTGTGCCTCGGCCTGCTCGTGGACGCCGACGGACGCAAGATGTCGAAGTCGGTCGGCAACGTCGTCGATCCGTGGGATGTCCTCGATCGCCAAGGCGCCGACGCCTTGCGCTGGTACCTGCTCACGAGCGGCTCGCCCTGGGCGGAGCGCCGGATCGGCATGGAGATCCTCGACGACGTCGTCCGGCGGTTCCTGCTGACGCTCTGGAACGTCTACGCGTTCTTCGTGACGTACGCCAACGCCAGCGGGTTCGACCCGTCCGCCCCAGCCGTGCCGCTGGGCGAGCGTCCGGTGATGGACCGGTGGGTTCTATCGAGGCTCACGCAGACGGTCGCCGAGGCGCGCGAGGCGCTCGACGGATACGACGCGACCACGGCGGGCCGCCGGATCGAGGCGCTGGTCGAGGACCTGTCCAACTGGTACGTCCGCCGCGTGCGCCGCCGATTCTGGGATCCGTCGGGCGAGGGCGGCGCGGAGACGACCGCGGCGTTCCAGACGCTGCACACCTGTCTGGTCACCGTCGCACAGCTGCTGGCGCCCTTCACGCCGTTCGTCGCAGACGCGATCTGGCGGAACCTGGCCGGGGGACGCGACAGGCGACCGGAGTCCGTGCACCTATCCGACTTCCCGCACCCGGACGGCGGCGTCGTGGACCCGCTGCTGCACGAGGCGATGGCGACGGCACGGCAGATCGTCGAGCTGGGCCGCCGGATCCGGACCGAGACCAAGGTCAAGGTCCGTCAGCCGCTCGCCGGGGCGCTGGTGCACGTGTCGGCGGGCGAGGGCGCGCTCGCGCCGCTCCTGCCCGAGATCTCGGACGAGCTCAACGTGAAGCAGGTGCGGTTCGCGGGATCGTCCGAGGGGTTCGGCAGGTGGACCGCCAGGCCCAACTTCAAGGCGCTCGGTCCCCGGCTCGGGAGGCAGGTCCAGGACGTGGCGGCGGCGCTTGCGGACGATGACGGGACCATCGCCGACGCCCTGGCGCGCGGCGAGTCGCAGACGGTCGAGACGCCCTCCGGCGAGGTGGCCCTGCACCCGGACGACGTCGAGCTCTCGCGGGAGACGATGTCGGGATGGGGCGTCGCGACCGACGGAGGCATCACGCTCGCGCTCGAGCTCGGGCTGACCGAGGAGCTCCGTCGCGAGGGCCTCGCGAGGGACCTGATCCGCCTGGTGCAGGATGCCCGAAAGGCCGCCGGCCTGGCCGTCAGCGATCGGATCCTGCTGCACGTCGCGGCCGAGGGCGAGGTCGCCGACGCGGCGGAGCAGCATCGCGCCTACATCGCCGAGGAGACACTCGCGACCGAGCTGTCGATCGGCCCGGGACGGGTCGGCCACGGGTTCGAACAGGAGGGTCGGCTCGGGGGATCGGCGGTGCGTGTGTCGCTCGCGCGCGTCTCGCGCCGCTGAGCGGGCGCTCGATCAGTCGTCGCCCCAGAAGAGCTCGCGCATCGACCGTCGCTGGTCGTCGTCGTCGGCGTCCCCTCGCGTGTCGCCGGACGAGCCGAGCACGGCGCGATCACCCAACGCGCCGGAGCCCTCAGAACGCTCCGCGATCGCGTCGTCCGTGATCACGATCGGTGCGGGCGAGGGCTCCTCCGCCGGTGACTCAGCCGGTGACTCAGCCGGTGATTCAGCCGGTGACTCAGCCGGTGATGCAATGCTCTCCTCCTCGCCCTCATCGGCCGCTTCGGTCCGGGACGGCTCGCCGTCGACGCGTCGGCGGGCCTCCTCGACCATCGCCTTGATCGTCTCGGCGTGCTCCTTGACGAGGCCGCCCAACGACTGCAGGAAGTCGCGTTCGCGGTTGAGGTACGGCCCCACGATCGATCGGTGGTCCGTAGACGTCGTCGCCCCGATCGAGGAGGCGCGCGCCTGCGCCTCCCGCACGATCCGGTCGGCTTCCTGCTTCGCACGCGTCAACAGGTCGTCGGCCGCCGCCTCCGCGTTGGCGCCCCATTCCTTGGGATCGATGTAGCCGCTCGACGCGAGCTGCGACCGCAGCTTGCGGTTCTCGTCGATGTACCAGGCGAGGTCCTCGGTGACGCGATCGAGGAACTCGTCGACGTCGCGTTCGTTGTAGCCGCGGAACGACAGGCCGAATTCCCTGTTCTGGACGTCTCCCGGCGTGAGGTGGGACGCCGACGACGGCTCAGCCTCGGGGTCGGTCCTCGTCTCGTTCTTGCGCCTCATCGATCTCCCTGCTTAGCACAGCGCGATGCGAAGGACGTAGAGGATAACGAACGCGATCAGCACCGATAGATCGAGCCCGATCGCGCCCATGCGCAGCGACGGAATCGCGTTGCGGATCGGCCGGAGCACCGGCTCGGTCACCGTGTACAGGAAGCTGATCGCCGTCGCGAGCGGTCCGCTCCACGGACGACGGAACCCGAACATCTCCGCCCACGACAGGATCACGCGCAAGAGCAGGATCCAAAAGAACGCCGTCAGCGCGATGCAGACGATGACCAGGATCGGGTTCTCGGATGTCGTCATGTCGATCGGGCGAGCGCCGGGCCGGATCAGAATTGGTTGTAGAAGTCGCCACCCGCGATCCGCTCCCGATCCTCGGCCGACACCTCCAGGTTGGCCGGCGTCAACAGGTACACGCGGTTCGCGACCATCTCGATCTTGCCGTCGAGCCCGTACACGAGACCCGACGCGAAGTCGACGAGCCGCCGCGCGATCGTGTCGTCGGTGCTCTGCAGGTTCATGATCACGGGGATCCCGTCCTTGAAGCGGTCCGCGACCTCGCGCGCCTCGTTGAACCGCCGCGGCTCGGACTTGTGGATCGACGAGGCCTGGGCGGCGCGCGGCGACGGGATCGTCCGGACGATGCCTTCGTCGGGCTGCATGCTCACGTCGTGCAGCGGCTGCGGCCGCTGCAGCCGGCGCAGCTGACCGGCGTCCGAACGGGTGCCGACCTCATCGAGGTCCTCGAACTCGTCCTCCTCGACGAGCCCCAGGTACGTGAGCGTCTTCTTCCACACGCTTGGCATGACTCCTCCCCGGTGATCAGGCCCGCGGTCGCTCGCCGAAGACCGCCGTTCCGACGCGGACGATAGTAGCGCCTTCCTCGACCGCAACGTCGTAATCCATCGACATCCCCATCGAGAGATCGACGACGGCCGTGTGCGCTCGGCGGACGCGATCGCGCAGCTCGCGCAGCCGCGCGAAATACGGCCGCGCCTCCTCCGGCGTCCGGACGAAGGGGGAGATCGTCATCAGCCCTACGAGCTCGAGCCCCTCGAGGGCCGCGACCTCGTCCGCGAACGCCTCGCAGCGTTCGGGCACCACCCCGGCGCGCTCGCCGGTGAAGTCGACCTCGATCAGCGACGGGATGCTGCGGCCGGCCGCCGCGGCCCGACGGGCCAGCCGCGCCGTCGCCTTGCCTGGCGTGAGCGTCTGGACGACGTCCGCCGACGCCGCGAGGTGATGCGCCGAGCTCGCCTGCAGCGTCCCGATGTAATGCCAGGTCGCGGCCGGCGCGCCGGTCCTTTTCTCGCGCAGCTCCCGCACGTAGTTCTCCCCGAAGTCGGTCACGCCCGCCTCGAACGCGGCCCGGACCGCCTCGGCGGGCACCGACTTGCTCGCGGCGACCAGCCGGACCGACCCCGCCGGGCGCCCAGCGCGCTCGACGGCGACGGCGAGCCGCTCCCGGAGCAGTCGAACGTTCCCGGCGACGGTGGCCGAGTCTAGCACCATGGATTGACAGAACATAACACCAGCCGCGTTACTTTACGGACGTCACAACCCGGCTCGGGAAGCCTGCGCGGCCACGATGGTCCCGGGCGGGCCGGAGGGTTGAGGGGGCGGGACCGTGTGTCAGAGGCGGGGGAAGGGCGCCTCTGCCGTCTTCGGTCTCCGCCCCCACGCTCATGTGCGGGCGGACGTCCGGACTCAACTCTTGAGGAAGTCCGGGATGTCCAGGTCCTCCTCCGCGTCGAACGTCACCGTCTCTGGCGCCGGCCGGAAGATCTCGTCCTCGTCGGCGAGGATCGACGGCACGGGCGCCGCGCCGACCCGCTCGTCCAGTCCGGCGGCGGACGGAAGCGGGGTCGGCTCCTCGAGCAGCCGCGAGATCCGACTGTCGGCGCGCGGCTTCTCCATCAGCTTGTCGAACCCGGCGGCGATCACCGTGACGCGCATCTCCTCGCCGAGGGCGTCGTCCACGACGGCACCGAAGATGATGTTGGCGTCCGGGTGCGCGACCCGCGTGATCGCGTCCGCAGCGCGGTTCACCTCGTGGAGGGTGAGGTCGGTCGGCCCGGCGATCGACAGGAGCACGCCACGGGCCCCCTCGATCGAGGACTCCAGCAGCGGGGACGAGATCGCGGACTTGGCGGCCTCCTCGGCCCGGTCGTCGCCTGCGCCGTGGCCGATGCCCATGAGCGCCGAGCCGGCTCCCGTCATGACCGCCTTCACGTCGGCGAAGTCGAGGTTGATGAGACCCGGGGTGGTGATCAGCGACGTGATGCCGTCGACCCCTTGATACAGGACCTGGTCCGCCATGCGGAAGGCGTCGAGCATCGGCGTCGACGGGTCAGAGACCTGAAGCAGCCGGTCGTTGGGGACGACGATCAGCGTGTCCACGGCGTGCTTGAGGTTGGTGATGCCGACGTCCGCCTGCATCGCGCGCTTGCGGCCCTCGAAGCCGAACGGACGGGTCACGACGCCGATCGTGAGGGCGTCGAGGTCGCGAGCGATCTCGGCGACGATCGGGGCCCCGCCGGTGCCCGTGCCGCCACCCTCGCCGGCGGTGATGAACACCATATCGGCGCCCTTCAGGATCTCCTCGACCTCGTCGCGATGCTCCTCGGCGGCCTGGCGACCCACCTCGGGGTTGGACCCGGCGCCCAGGCCGCGGGTCGTCTCCCGGCCGATGTCGAGCTTTACCTCAGCGTCAGACATCAGGAGGGTCTGGGCGTCGGTGTTAACCGCGATGAACTCGACGCCGCGAAGGCCGGCATCGATCATGCGATTGACCGCGTTCACGCCGCCGCCACCGATCCCGATGACCTTTATCACGGCGAGGTAGTTCTGAGGAGCGTCCATCGCTCTTTCCTCCGCCCGGTGTACCGGGACTACCTGGGGAAACGCCGCTGCAGATCCAATCTCGAACGTAACACCATGAACCTAAGGTCTACCTTGATTGTTATTTCTACTTCACGTTCGGCTCGCCACCGTACTATCGGAGCCCTGGTGCGTCAAGGTTCTGATGACGCTCGTTGTTTCGGCCCGCTGACAACTCGCGGAGGCGGCGCCGCGGCCTCCGCAAGTCGGTGACCCTGACGCGTCGCGACGCTCAGGATGACAGTGATACCGCGGGGGCGCCAGGCGAGACAAGCGAGATCTCGGTCACGTCCACACCCCGGCGCCGCATCCACGAGAGGACCTCTCGGAGCGCGAGGCCCTTCGCACGAAGGTCCTCGAGCGCGCCGAACCGGACAGACGGACCCCCCGCCATCGTCAGCACCACCGATCCATCGCCTCGCATCCCTACCGTCTCGACACTGCCGCGCACGTCGGCCGGGAGCCAGCGCGCGACCAGCGCGAGCGACGCGACCGCGACGACCGCGTCCGCGCGGGAGAGCTGCGTCGGGGGCAACACGAGCCGCGGCAGCTCGACGCGCCCACGGGGGCGTCCGAGCAACATGCCGTCCGCGGCGACGAGCTGTTCGCCGTCGGACGTGCGAACGACGGCGACGGGCACGCGCTCCGCGATCGAGATCGCGAGCGTCGACGGAAGTACCCGTTCGACCGTCGACCGCGCCACCCACGGATCTTCCTCGACGCGCGCCTCGACCTGGTCGAGATCGAGCCATAGCAGGCCGGCGCCGCGGTCCACGCCGGCGAGCTCGCGCACCCGATCCGCGGACAGGTGGGCTACCCCAATCACGTCGATCTCGCGGACGTCGAACAGCGGCGACCGCGAGAGAGCGAGGAGCCCACCCGCGACCGTCACAGCGACGAACGCGGCAAGCACGGCGAGACTCCGGCCGCCGATCGCGCGACCGCGTGACCGGAGCGACTCAACGCGGCGCCGGAGCCGGATCGCCAACGACGTGCACCTCCGTCTCGAGTCGGATCCCTGTCTCGGCCTCGACGACGTCCTGGACGTGTCGCACGAGCGCGAGCACGTCGGCCGCCGTCGCGCCCGGCGCGGCGACGATGAAGTTCGCGTGCTTCGTCGAGACCATCGCCCCGCCGATCGCGAGCCCCTTGAGACCGGACCGTTCGACCAGGCGCGCGGCGGCCTCGCCGGGCGGGTTCTTGAAGACGCTGCCGCAGTTCGGCTCGGCCAGCGGCTGCGTCCGCCGACGCCACTCGCGGGCTTCGTCCATCGCTCGTCGGATCGCGGGGCGCGCCGCGACGGACAGTCCGACCGCGCCGCTGACGATCACGGCGTCGGCCGGGAGACCGGTCGCGCGGTACCGGAAGCCGACCCCCTCGGCCGAAACCGAGTGGGTCGCACCGGTCGAGAGCCGGAAGACCCGGACCGACGCGACCACATCCCTCATCTCTCGTCCATGCGCCCCGGCGTTCATCCACAGGGCGCCACCGAACGACCCGGGGATCGCGACGCCGAACTCGAGCCCCGAGAGGTTGTAGGACAGGGCGACGCCCGCGAGGGCCGGCAACGGCATCGCCGCGCCGGCCCGCAGCTCGGCGCCGTCGGGTTCGGCCCACCGGAACCCGCGGCCGAGCCGCACGGCGATCCCCGGGAAGCCGGCGTCGGCGATCAGCAGGTTCGATCCCTTGCCGACGACGAGCACCGGAAGCCCCGTCTCGGCGACCGCCTCGCCGATCGCTTCCAGATCGCGCGCGTCCTGGGGCTCGAGGTACAGCGCTGCGGGGCCGCCGATCCGGAAGGTCGTGAGCGGTGCCAGGGCGACGCTCCGGCGGACGCGGTCGCCGCACACCCCGCGCAGGATCGCCTCCGCGCGCGCGACGGCAGCGTCGTCCGCGGCCGTCACGAGGCTGCCTCGATCCGCTTCAGCGCCGCGTCGCCGAGCATCCAGACGTCGCCGCACCCCATCGTGAGGACGAGATCGCCTGCGTGGACCTCGCGGGCGAGGAACGAGACCACGTCCGCACGGCGCGGCAGGTACACGATCCGGACGGCACGGTCCGCCTCACTGATCCCCGCGACGACCAGCTTCCCGGTCACGCCGGGGATCGGGTCCTGATCGGCACCGTAGACGTCCGTCACGACGACGGTATCGGCGCCGACCAGGCTCGCTCCGAGCTCACGCCAGAGGGCCAGCGTCCGCGCATACCGGTGCGGCTGGAACACCGCGATCAGCCGCTCGGATCCGAGCCGTCGCGCGACGTCGATCGTGACCGCGAGCTCCGTCGGGATGTGACCGTAGTCATCGTAGAAGTCGGCCCCGCGGGCGGACCCGAGAAGCTCGAACCGACGGTGCACGCCGCGGAACGAAGAGAGCGACGCGGCCGCGTCGGCGAGCGGCACCCCGATCAGACGTGCTGCCGCGACTGCGGCGGCGGCGTTGCGGAGGTTGTGCACGCCGTCGACCGCGAGCTCGAGCTCCACCCGTTCGCCATCGGCGGCGAGCGTGCCGCTCGCGCCGCCCGGTCCGGGCGATCGCACGGCGAGACGCACGTCCGAGGTCGCCACCGTCCCGTACGTCACCACCGGCGTCTCCACATCCCGGACCGCCCGCATCGCGCCCTCGTCGTCCGCACAGACGACGACGTGCGCCGAGCACTCCGCGAACAGGGCGAACGCCGACTCGATCTCCTCCCGGCCGCCGGTGTAGAAGTCGACGTGGTCGACCTCGACGTTCGTGACGATCCCGACCTCGGGACGAAAGAGCAGGAACGAGCCGTCGCTCTCGTCGGCCTCGGCCACGAAGACGTCGCCCTCGCCGAGCCGCGCGCCGCTCCCGCTCTCGTTGGGCTCTCCGCCGACGACGTACGTCGGGTCCAGCCCCGCTCGCTCGAGGACCAGGCCGATCATCGCCGTCGTGGTCGTCTTGCCGTGCGTTCCCGACACCGCGATCGCGCGCGTGTCGCGCGCCGCGGCGGCGAGCGCCTGTGCCCGGATCCACACGGGGATCCCTCGTCGGCGCGCCTCGGCGAGCTCGGGATTCGCCGCCGGGATCGCGCTCGACACGACGACCGCTTCGGGCGACCCCACGTGATCGGCGGCATGGCCGATGAACACCTCGACGCCCGAGGCGCGGAGCTCGTCGACGCCCCTCGAGGCCTTCAGGTCGGAACCGGTCACCGTGATCCCGCGCGCCGCGAGAAGCCGCGCGAGGTTCCGCATCCCCGCCCCGCCGATCCCGACCATATGGACGGCGCGGACGTCCTCGAGGCTCGGGACGTCGAGCGTCGGCGCGCTCCCCGGTGGAGGGACGTACCGGGAGGTCATCGCCACGCCCCGGCAGCGACGGCCACCACGTCGGCGAGCTTGCGGTCGGCGTCGGGATGGCCCCACGCCGCGGCGCGCTCCCCCATCGCGGCCGATCGATCGGGGGCGTCCAGGAGCTCGGCGACGCGCTGCGCCACCATCGCTCCCGACAGTGCGTCGTCCATCACGATCGCCGCCGCGCCGGCGCGTTCGAGCGCCTTCGCGTTCGCCTCCTGGTGACGCCCCGTCGCGTACGGGTACGGCACGAGGATCGACGGCAACCCGCAGGCCGTGATCTCGGCGACGGTCGCCGCACCGGCGCGCGACAGCATGACGTCGGCAGACGCGTACGCGAGCTCCATCCGTTCGAGGAAGGGCAGCGTCCGCACGATGATGTCGCCGGTCGCGGACAACGACGCGCGGATCGCGTCGTGGTGCGCGGGGCCGGTGACCAACAGGATCTGGAGATCCGCGCGATCCCGCAGCAGCGCGACGGCGTCGACGATGGCGCGGTCAAGGTGCAGGGCGCCCTGGCTTCCGCCGGTCACGAAGAGGGTCCGCCGGTCGGCCTCGAAACCGAACGTCGCGACCGCCTCCGCGCGGAGGGAACCGCGGTGGGCACGGACCGACGCGATCGACGGCCGCACGGGGTTGCCCGTCACGACGGTCCGAACGCGTCGCGCGAGCAGGCTCGCCGCCTCGGCGAACGACAGCGCGACGACGCGCGACGGCCGCGACAGGAGCCGGTTGGCGAGCCCGGGCACGGCGTTCTGCTCGTGCAGGACGAGCGGCCGTCTGGCCCGGAGCGCGGCGAGCCCGACCGGGACGCTCACGTACCCGCCCATCCCGACCACGACGTCGGACCGCGCGACGAGGCCCGCGGCCCGCCCAACCGACCGCATCACGATCGCCGGCGCGCGGACGTTGTGCAGCGACAGCTTCCGGACGAACGGCGCGGCCTCGAATGTCTCCAGGCGGAAGCCGGCGGCCGGGATAAGGCGCGACTCCTGCCCGCCCGAGGTCCCCGCGAACACGACGTCGGCGCCGTGATCGTCGGCCAGACGGTGCGCCAGCGCGATCGCCGGGGACACGTGGCCGGCGGTCCCGCCCGCCGCGATGGTCACCCTCACGCCGCGCGTCTCCGGATCTGCCGGCGGTGGCCCATGCGCGCCGACGCGCGCGCGACGTTCACCAGGATCCCCACGGCCGCGAACGACACGACGAGCGAGGAGCCGCCGTACGACAGGAACGGCAGCGGAACACCGGTGATCGGTAGCAAGCCGGTGACCGCGCCGAGGTTCACGACGACCTGGATCCCGAACCATCCGACGATCCCTCCGGACAGGAGGCGCCCGAACGAATCGGGTGCGCCTGCCGCGATCCGAACGCCCGCGAGCAGCAGTGCGCCGAAGCCGATCAGCACGGAGATCTCCCCGACCAGGCCGAGCTCCTCGCCGAGGATCGAGAACACGAAGTCGGTGTGGGCGTTCGGGACGTACATCCACTTCTGGCGGCTCGCGCCCAGCCCGACCCCGAACCATCCCCCGGACCCCAGCGCGATCAGCGACTGGTAGAGCTGCCACCCCTCGCTCATCCGATTGGCCTGAGGATCGAGGAACGCGGTGATCCGGTCCCACTGGTAGTCGCGCAACAGCAGGAGCCCGGCCGCGGCGAGCGCGAGCATCCCGACGAACAGGTGCCGGAGGCGCGCGCCCGCCACGAACAGCAGCACGAAGATGCTGCCGCCCAGGACGACCGTCGTACCGAGGTCCGGCTGGATGAACACGAGCGCGCACACCGGGGCGACGAGCGGCGCGAGCGGGAGGATGATCTCGCGAGCCCCGGACAGCCGCCCGATCTTGCGCGAGAGGATCCCCGCGGCGGTGGCGACGAGGGCGAGCTTCGCGATCTCCGAGGGTTGGATCGTCACGGGACCCAGGCCGATCCACCGGGACGCCCCGTACGCTTCCACCCCCGCCGCGGGGTGCAGGACCACGATCAGCAGCCCCACGGTGACGATCAGCAGCGGCAGGGCGAGCCGCCGCCAGGCCTGATACCGCATGCGGGAGGCGACCACCAGCGCGACCCCACCGACCGCCGCGTATGCGGCCTGCTTCTGAAAGTAGTAGAAGCAGGATCCGACCCGCTGGCACGCGTACACCGAGCTGGCGGACAGCACCATGATCAGTCCGGCGATCGCCAGGAACACCGTCGACCCGACGAGCAGGTGCACCGACCGTCGGGCGGACAGCTCGGCCGTCGTCGCGGGCGGCCGATCGTCGGAGCGGACGACGCGGAGCGGCGGGCGCTCGACCGTGGCCGTCGTCGCGTTCAGGGTCCCCCGTCCTTCCTCTCGCGTGCCGCGGCCTCGCGGGCGACGCTGCGAGCGGCGGCGGCGAACCGTTCCCCACGCTCGACGTAGTCCCTGAACATGTCCCAACTGGCGCACGCCGGTGCCAGCAGCACGGTGCCGACGGGCGCCGCAAAGGCGTACGCGGCCCGGACCGCCTCCTCGATCGACCCGGCCACGCGGACGGGCAGCCGCCCGTCGAACATCGTGGCCAGCTCGGGCGCGGCGTCGCCGATCGCGACGACCGCCGACAAGTGCGGCGCCGCGGCGACGAGCGGTGAGAGGTCGGCGCCCTTCGCGAGGCCGCCCGCGATCAGCACGACGTCGCGCCGTCCGGTCAACGCGTTCAGCGCCGCGTGCACGTTGGTGGCCTTCGAGTCGTCGAGGAATCGCACGTCGCCGGCGCGGGCCACCTCCTCGCCGCGATGCGGCAGCGGCCGCGTCTCCCGGATCCCGCGAGCGACGGCGTCCAGCGGCAGCCCAAACGCGAGGCTGGCCGCCGCCGCGGCCGCCGCGTCCGCGCGGAAGCCCGCCGCGTCCAGGACCGGTCGGTCCAGCCGCTGTTCCCGGTCGACCCGCGCGACGACGACGCCGTCGACGTAGCCCACCTGGCCCTCGTCCGGCTCGTCGAGCGTGAACCACACGAGCCGGCAGTCGGCGCGCCGCGAGAGCTCCGCGGCGTCGCGATCCTGCGCGTTTCCGACGTGGACGTCGTCGCCGGTCTGCAGCGCGTGCACCCGCGCCTTGGCCTCGGCGTAGCCCCGCATCGAGCCGTGCCAGTCGATGTGGTCGGGCGCGACGTTCAGTAGGACGGACACCCGCGGATGCAGCCAGCGGTGGAAGCGCAGCTGGAACGATGACGCCTCGACCGACAGGGCGCCGTGCCCCTCGAGCGCCGCGACCGAGAACGGATGGCCGATGTTGCCGCACGCCACGGCGTCGAGGCCCGAGGCCCGCATCATCGTCGCGACCATCGCCGTCGTGGTGGACTTGCCGTTCGTTCCCGTGATCGCGACGTACGGGACGGTGCACAGCCTCGCGCCGACGTCCAGCTCGCTCCAGATCTCAAGGCCGCGCTCCGTCGCCCAGCGCAGTATCTCCGCGTGCTCGGGGACCCCCGGGCTCGCGACCACGGCCGTGACGCCGTCGACGTCCTCGGGACGGTGGCCGCCGAGGACCAGCTCCACGCCGAGCGCCCTCAGCTCGTCCGCCCCGTCGACCTCGGTCCGCGTCTCGGACACGCGCACCTCCGCGCCCTCCTCGGCGAGCACGCGCGCGGCCGCGTATCCGGCAACGCCGCACCCGACGACCAGGACGCGCTCTCCCAAGAACGCTCCGGTTCGGGTGTTCACGAGCCTCCCCTTGCGAGGAAGTCCGCATAGAACACGCCCAGCCCGATGGCGACGAACATCCCGGCGATGATCCAGAAGCGCACGATCACCGTGGTCTCCGGCCACCCGGCCAGCTCGAAGTGGTGGTGGATCGGCGACATCCGGAAGATCCGGCGCCGGAACCCGCGGAACGAGATCATCTGCAGGATCACCGACGAGGTCTCGATCACGAACAGCCCGCCAAGGAGCACCAGCAGTAGCTGCGTCTCGGTGACGATCGCGAGCGCTCCGATCAGCCCCCCGATCGCGAGCGACCCCGTGTCCCCCATGAAGATCTGCGCGGGCGCCGCGTTCCACCACAGGAACCCCGCGACCGCACCGACCGCACCGCCGGCGATGATCGCGGTATCGAGCGACGGGTTGATCGCAAGGCCGTAGCAACCCTCGGTCAGCTCCGAGCACGGGTGGCGGTACTGCCAGAACGAGATGATCACGTACCCCGACAGGACCAGGACGGACGCTCCCGACGCGAGGCCGTCCAGCCCGTCCGTGAGGTTCACGCTGTTCGACGTCGCGGACAGGATCACGAACGCCCACGGGTAGAACAGGATCCCGAGCGACAGACTCGTCTCGCGAATGACCGATAGCTGGGTCGAGACGTCACCGCCTTCGACCGCAACGAACGCGAAGACGATCGCGACGACGGCCTGACCCGCGAGCTTCGCCGCCTTCGACAGGCCCAGCGATCGCTGGTGCCGGACCTTGATGAGGTCGTCGACGAACCCGACGAGACCAAGGCCGAGCGCCGCGAACAGCACGGCCAGCCCCCTTCCCGTCGGCGTCGGCAGGACGAACCGCCCGGCGAGGTATGCCACGACGACGCCGATCAGGATCACGACGCCGCCCATCGTTGGAGTCCCCATCTTCTCGAGGTGCGTGTGTGGCCCGTCCTCGCGGATGTGCTGCCCCCACCCCCGAGCTCGGAACGAACGGATCGCGAACGGCGTGCCGAACAATGTCACGGCCATGCCACCGACCGCCGCGAGCAAGATGCCGATCACCGCAGCCCCTCCGCCACGCGCTCGAGGCCGACGATGCGCGAGCCCTTCACCAGGACGACGTCGCCCGGGCGCGCCCACGACCGGACGTCGGCGACCGCGTCGTGCGTGCCGGCGTACGACGCGACGTCCTCCGGGCGCGCGCCCTCGCGGATCGCCGCCCGTGCGATGGCGCGCGCCGGGTCGCCGACCGTGACGATGCGATCGACGCCGAGACGAACGAGCAGCTCCCCGAGCCGCTCGTGCTCGTCCAGCGCGATCGCGCCCAGCTCGGCCATGTGCCCGAGCACCGCGACCAGCCGACTGTCCCGAGCGATCCACCTCGCCGCGCGCAGCCCGGCCGCCATCGACTCCGGGTTTGCGTTATAGGAGTCGTTCACGACAACGACCCCGTCGGCGTTCGTGAAGACCTCCATCCGCCACGCCGAGACGCGCGCCTCCTTGAGCGCGGCCGCGCACTCCGCGACGTCGACGCCGACGGCGATCGCCGAGGCCGCGGCCGCGAGCGCATTCGACACCATGTGCTCACCTGCCACGGCGAGCTCCACGCGTGCGCGCGCGTCGTCGGCGACCAGGTCGAACGAGGCGCGGCCCTCCGCGTCGAGCGCCACGTCCTCCGCCCGCACATCGGCGTCCGCGGCAAGCCCGAAGGTGACGGCGCGTCCGCGCGTGCGGTCCCGGAACGCGCGGACGACCGGATCGTCTGCGTTCAGCACCGCGACGCCTCGCGCGCCGAGCGCCTCGACCGGCTCGGCCGACGCTGCGACGATCGCATCCCACGATCCGAAGATCTCCATGTGGGCAACGCCCACGTTGGTCACGACGACGACGTCGGGCCGCGCGACCTCGCACAGCAGCGTCACATCGCCGCGCCGCCGCGCGCCCATCTCCGCGACGATCACCTCCGCGTCGGCCGGCGCGTCGAGCAGCGTCATGGGCAGCCCGATCTCGTTGTTGAACGAGCGGGGACTCGCGTGCGTACGCAACCGTGTCGCGAGGATGCCGGCCGCGAGGTCCTTCGCCGACGTCTTGCCGTTCGCACCCGTGATGGCCACGACGCGAACGTCGGTCATCGCGCGCCGTTGGTCGGCGGCGAGGTCGAGGAGCGCGCGCACCGTGTCGGATACACGGACCGATGGGCCGTCGACGTCGCGATCGACGAGCGACGCGACGGCGCCGTTCGCGATCGCCTCGCCAACGTAGTCGTGGCCGTCCAGCCGGTCGCCGCGGATCGCGACGAACAGGGCGCCTTCCTCCACCGTCCGGCTGTCGGTCGCCACAGACCTCACGACGAGGTCGCCCTCCCGTGTGGACCCTTCGACGGCTGCGGCGACCTCGGCGAGGGTGCGCGGCCTCATCGGGCCTCCCCCAGTGCGCGCAGCTCCTCGGCCGCCACGAGCCGGTCGTCGAACGGGATCGTGCGGTCGGCGAACTCCTGCCCGGACTCGTGACCCTTGCCGGCGATCACGACGACGTCGCCCACGCCGGCCTCCGCGAGCGCGTACCGGATCGCTGCGCGGCGGTCGGGCTCGATCACGTATGCGCCACCACCCGCCTTCGCGCCCGGCTCGATCTCGGCGATGATCGCGAGCGGTTCCTCGCTCCTGGGGTTGTCGCTCGTGACGACCGACAGGTCGGCGAGCGAGGTGGCCGCGCGCCCCATCAGCGGGCGTTTCGCCCGGTCGCGGTCGCCTCCACAGCCGAACACGATGATGACGCTGCGTCGAGCGAGCGGCCGCGCGGCGGCGAGGACGTTGCGGATCCCCTCCGGCGTGTGCGCATAGTCCACCAGCACCAGGAACCGTTGCCCCTGCTCGACGGCCTCGATGCGACCCGGCACCCCGCCGACGGCCTCGATCCCTCGAACCGCGGTGTCCTCGTCGATGCCGAGCGCCCTGGCGGTCGCGAACGCGGCGAGGCAGTTCTCCACGTTGAACAGCCCTCGGAGCGCCGACCGGATCTGGTACCGGCCGTCGACGACGAACGCGATGCCGTCCGCGTCGGTCCGCACCTGCGTCGCGCGGACGTCGGCACCCTCGTCGAGCCCGTACGAGAGCGTCGGCAGCCCGGGCTCGGCGATCCGGCGCCCCTCCGCGCTGTCGTGGTTCACGACGCCGACGTCCGCCACCGCACGCCGGAACAGCCGAGCCTTCGCCTCGAAGTACTCCTGCATCGACGCGTGGTAGTCGAGGTGGTCCTGGGACAGGTTCGTGAACACGGCCGCGCGGAACCGGATCCCGTCGACCCGATGCTGCTGCAGCCCGTGCGACGACGCCTCCATCGCGACGGCGTCGATGCCGTCGTCGACCATCGCCGCGAGCAGCCGCTGCAGGTCGGGCGCCTCGGGCGTGGTCCGCGGCAGCGGCGATGGGCGCCCGTCGGTCCACACGCCGGTCGTCCCGATCACCCCAGGACGCATGCCGGCGGCCCGCACGACCGACTCGAGGAGAAAGCTCGTGGTCGTCTTCCCGTTCGTCCCGGTGATGCCGACCATCGTGAGACGGTCCGCCGGACGCCCGAACACCTCGGCGGCGACCGGACCGAGCGCGGCGCGCACTGACGGCACGAGGACCTGCGGCACGTCGATCGGCAGCCATCGCTCGACGAGCAGCGCCACTGCGCCGCGGCGAACCGCGTCCCCCGCGAAGTGGTGCCCGTCGACGCTCGAGCCCGGCACACAACAGAACAGCGCGCCCGGACCCGCCTCGGTCGAGCGGTATGAGACGTCGCTCACGCGGATGGACGCATCGCCCCGCAGCCGATGGTCGTGGATCGGAGCGACGGCGTCGGCGAGCGGGCGTGGCGAGGGGCCGTCGGATGCCACCGGTCCCGAGCTTAGCGTCCCCGTGGACGAGGGACGGCCGAGCGCGTTCATCGCGAGGTCCGCAGCGTGGGAGGGTAGGCGACGTCCCCGGCGGGCGCGATGCCGAGCCGTTCGATCGCGAGCCGCGCGATCGTCTGGAACAACGGGGCCGCGGCGACGCCTCCGTACACGGTCCTCGGTTGGTCGAGGATCGCGGCGATCACGACCTGCGGATCGCCCGCCGGGAGGAAGCCGATGAACGAGGCGATCGAGCGGTCGGTGTAGTAGCCCCCCTGGGGTCGAGCGACCCCCGAGGTCCCCGTCTTGCCGGCGACCTGGTAACCGGCCACCCGCGCTGCCCTTCCTGTCCCCCGGTCGACGGCGAGGGCGAGCATCCCGGTGACGGTCCGGGCTGTGGACGGGCGCACGACACGCCGGCGCTGGCCGTCGGGCGCCGCATGGAAGGTGCCCTCGGGGTCTACCGTCCCGCGCACGAGACGCGGCTGCACCCAGACGCCGCCGTTCGCGATCGTCGCGAAGACCGAGATCATCTGGAGCGGCGTCACCGCCAGGCCCTGCCCGTACGCCATCGTCGGCAGGCTCGAGTCGGTCCACTGCCCGAGGGGCGGCACGATGCCCTCGTCCTCGCCGGGGAACGCGATCCCGGTCTCGCGTCTGAGCCCGAACCGCGTCAGGCACCGCGACATCCGCGCCGGGCCGAGCCGCTCGGCAACCTGGACTGCGCCGATGTTGCTCGACAGGGCGATGATGTCGCCGAGCGTCATCCGCTCCACCGCGTGGCGGTGCGAGTCGTGGATCGTGAAGGGCCCGACGTCCATCTGCCACGGGACCGAGAGCGGCTCGTCGAGCGCGATCGCGCCTTCCTCGACCGCGCATGCGGCCGTGATCACCTTGTTCGTCGACCCGGGTTCGTACACGTCGGTGATCGCGCGGTTCCGCCACGTCCACCGCTTCGATGAACTCGGGTCGTTCGGATCGAACCATGGGTAGGTCGCCATCGCGAGGATGTCGCCGGTGCGGCGATCCATCACGACGACCGTCCCGCTGCGCGCCTGGTTCCGCTCGACGTACTCCCGCAAGCCGGCCTGGACCTGGTACTGGAAGTCGCGATCGATCGTCGTGACCACGTCCGACCCCGGCACCGGCGGACGCTCGTCGTCGATGCCGCCGGCGATCCGATGATCGCGGCTCGGGTCGAGCTCGATGACCCGCTCCCCGGGCCGTCCGGCGAGCAGCTCGTCGTACTGGTACTCCAGCCCCGAGATCCCGTTCCCGTCTATGTCCACGAACCCAAGGACGTGCGGGGCGAGCGGGCCGGCCGGGTACGAGCGTGCGCTCACGTCGAGGAAGCCGATCCCGGGCAGCCCCATCGCCTCGATCCGATCCGCGACCGCCGTCTCCACCTGGCGGGCGACGAAGACGAAGGACGTGTCGGCGGAGAGAACCGCGATCAGCTCCCTCACGTCGATGACGGCGTTCCGACCGAGGGCTGCCACCAGGCGCTCCGCCGTCCGCCGGGTGTCCACGACGTACCGGGGATCGGCGTAGACGTCCGTCGCGTGCACCGACATCGCGAGCGGCTCACCCGCCCGGTCCAGGATCTGTCCACGCCACGCGGGGAGCTCGATCGGGTGTACGCGCTGGTCGAACGCGATCGCCTGGAACGCCTCCGCGCGACCCACCTGCAGCACGGCGAGCCGAACGACGATCGCGCCCATCGCCACGACGAGTGCGACGGCGAGCGCGGCGAGCCTGCCGAGCGGCGGCGGGTTCATCCGTCCTCGCCGGGTCGGTCCGCGACCCCGGCCGGGCTTACCGCGGGCTCGTCGTGCGCGTGGAGGAATCGGATGTCGTCGGGGAGACGCATGCCGTTCCGACGAGCCCACTCGGCGATCCGGCCGGGGGCGGACATCTTGGCGTGCTCGCGTGTCAGCTCCAGGTTGTGGCGAGCGAGCGCGTCGATCCGGGCGTTGAGGTCGTCGATCCGGAACGAGGACTGCGCGATCAGCGTGTTCAGCGCGGCCAGCGCGAGGATCATCGACCCGACGACCACGGTGGACAGGACCAGGAACCCCAGCCGTCGTGGAGCCCGCCGCCGCCGCAGGTGGATGCCGCCGGGCGGGGTCTTGCGCGGGACGGGGGTGCCGCCGGGGGTCGTGGGCCGTGGGCTGCGCGCGGGTCGCGGATCGGTGGGGATGGTGCGCGCCGGCTGGCTCACGCGGCCTCCTCCGCGGTACGTTCGGCCGCGCGGAGCTTGGCGCTGCGGGACCTCGCGTTTCGAGCCGCCTCCGCGGCGCTCGGGCGTAGCGGCCTCTTCGTCAGCACCGTCAGACGCCGTTCGCCCACGAAGAACCGCTTGACGATGCGGTCCTCGAGCGAGTGGTACGCGATCACGACGACGCGGCCTCCGGGAGCGAGGGTGTCCGCCGCCCGAGGCAGGGAGGCGGCGAGCTCCTCGAGCTCCCGGTTGACCGCGATCCGGAGCGCCTGGAACGTCCGGCGCGCGGGGTGGGGGCCGCCCCGCCGCCCTCCGATGGCGCTCGCGACGACGCTCGCGAGCTGGTCCGTGGTCTCGACCGCGGCGCGGTCCCGGGCGCGCACGATCGCGGCGGCGATCCGGCGTGCGCCGCGCTCCTCGCCCAGCTCGAAGATGATCTGCGCCAGCTCCCGTTCGGACGCGTGGTTCACGAGGTCGACGGCCGGCTCGGCGTCGGGCCCCATTCGCATGTCGAGGGGGCCAGGGTTGCGGTAGCTGAACCCGCGCTCGGGCCGGTCCAGCTGCATCGACGAGACCCCGAGGTCGTACAGGACACCGTCGACCCGGTTCCCCACGGGCATGTCCGAGAACCGAGCCCGGACGGCGAAGAAGCGTTCGCCGAACCGGGATAGCCGCCCGGACGCGAGCGCGACGGCCTCGGGGTCCCGGTCGACGCCGATCAGACGGCCGACGCCGGACGCCAGCAGCGCCTCCGCGTGACCGCCCGCCCCCAGGGTGAGGTCGACGACGGTCCCTCGGCCGCCGAGGAACCGGAGGACCTCGTCGACCATGACCGGCTCGTGCGGCGCGCTCACCGCGCGCCTCCGGGCTCGAGCGTCCCGGCCTGGTACGCACCGCCGTGGGCTTGCTCGTATCGCTCATGGGCCTGGCGATCCCAGATCTCCATCCGGTCGAAGACGCCCAGCATCACGACGTCCTTCGCGATGCCGGCCTCGGCCCGTAGCCGCTGCGGGATCACCAGTCGACCTTGGGCGTCCAGGTCCACGGCCTCTGCCTTGCCGAAGAACATCCGCGCGTACGCGCGAGACTGCGCGTCGGAGAGCGGCTGGTTGCGAACCTCCTCGCTCCGGCGCTGCCACTCGCCGCGCGGGAAGCAGAACAGGCATCCGTCCTGGCCGAGCGTGAGGACGCCCCCGTCGCCGAGGGCCTCGCGGAAGCGGGAGGGTAGGCTGATCCGACCCTTCGGGTCGAGCTGGTAGCTGTGCGTGCCGAGGAGTTCGGCCACGCGTCTCCTCCCCTTCTCCTCCACTGCGTGCCACGTTTATGCCACTCACACTCCACCAAGTCAAGGGGCGTCAGTGAACGAGCGTGAAGGAGAGGCAACGATCGTCAACGACGGTGACGCGTCCGTGCGGCGGCACCCCCGACGGCGCTCGGCACGCGTGGGGTGGCTGGGCGCAGGTACCGGGACAGTCCTAGGACAGGTAGGGCTCCCACCCGGGCTCGAGTCGCCCGAGCGAGAGACGGAACCCGTCCGGCGGCGCGATCGGCTGTCGAGCAAGCCGCAGACCGGCGTCCTCGGGACGTCGGTTCTCCTTCCGCGAGTTGCACCGGCGGCACGACGCCACGACGTTGTCCCACGTGTGGGTTCCACCCTTGGAGCGGGGCTCGACGTGGTCCAGGTTCTCTGCCACCGATCCGCAGTACTGGCAGGTCCAGCCGTCGCGCGCGAAGACGGCGCGCCGGGTCAGCGGCGCGTGCGCCCGGTACGGGACGCGGACGAAGTGGCGCAGGCGCAGGACCGACGGCGCCTCGATCGAGAGCCGCTCGGACCGGAAGACCATCCCGTTGGGGACCAGGACGTCGGCCTTGTCCTTGAGGACGAGCACGACCGCCCGCCTCGCAGAGATGACTGCCAGGGGTTGGTGCGACGCATTGAGTATGAGCGATCGTCCCATGGGCAGGGTGCAGCGAGTATAGCCAGGCATCGAACCGGACAGACCGGGTCCGGCGATCGGCATGTTCGCGACGGTGCTTGCATCGGCGGAATCACGATGGTGTCATTCGCTCGCGAGGGCGGCGGCGCCGCCGTCTCGGAGCGTCACGGACGCCTGAGTAGCGAAAAAAGGGGCCGCGCGGGGCGTCCAGCGACCGGGCCTCGGCGCCCGCCGCCTTCGCGTTCCGGGTCCGTCGTCTCCGCTGAGCGTTGCCCGGCAACCCGGGAGCCCTGCGCACCGTCTGATGCGTACACCCCGGTAAGATTGCACTCCCTCAGCGCGGAGGTGTCCGTGGAAGCACCCCAGCCACGGAGCGATCGGCAAGGATTCGCCGAGCGCTTCCGGAAGATCGAAGCCAACGTCGAGAAGGTCGTTCAAGGCAAGCAGCACGAGATACGACTGGCCCTGGTCGCACTGGTCGCGGAGGGTCACGTCCTGATCGAGGACGTCCCCGGGGTCGGCAAAACGATGCTCGCGAAAACGATCGCGCGGTCGATCGACTGCTCGTTCCGGCGCATCCAGTTCACCCCCGACCTGCTGCCGACCGATGTCACGGGGGTCAACGTCTTCAGCCAGGAGAGCGGTGACTTCGAGTTCCGGCCGGGCGCGATCTTCGCCAATATCGTGCTCGGCGACGAGATCAACCGGGCGAGTCCCAAGACACAGTCGGCGCTGCTCGAGTGCATGGAGGAGCGCCAGGTCACGATCGACACCGAGACCTACCAGCTGGGTGCGCCCTTCATGGTGATCGCGACCCAGAACCCGATCGAGCACGAGGGCACCTACCCGCTCCCGGAGGCGCAGCTGGACCGGTTCATGCTGCGGATCGCGATCGGATACCCGACGGCCGACGTCGAGATCGAGATCCTCGCGACGCACGGCGTCCGCTCCACGCTGACCGACATCGGACCGGTGACGGATGCGCTGGGCGTCCGCGAGATGATCGAGCAGTCGCGGACCGTCCACGTCGCGCCGGCCGTCCGACGGTACATCGTCGACCTCGTCGAGGCCTCGCGGAAGCACCCGGACGTCTACCTCGGCGGCAGCCCCCGGGCGTCGATCATGCTCCTGCGCGCCGCACGCGCGCTCGCGGCCGCGGACGATCGTGACTACGTGCTCCCGGACGATGTGAAGTCGCTCGCGCTGCCCGTGCTCGGGCACCGCATCATCGTCACCGCCGACGCGGTGATGACGGGCCGAAGCCCGGGTTCGGTCGTCGAGGAGCTGTTGAACGAGGTCGTGGTTCCGGTCATCGGGAAGGCCTGAGGGTGCCGTCCGGCCGGGGGTGGCTCGTGTTCGGCGCCGGCGTCGGCGTGTGGTTCGCCTCGCGGATCGCCGGATCGCCGACGCTGCACATCGTCTCGGTCGGGTTGCTGATCCTTCCCCTCGCCGCGGTCGCGTTCACGAGGTGGACCCGGCACCGCCTGCGGGTCGTGCGCCGCCTGTCCGACCAACGGATCCCACCGGGGCGGCGGCTCACCGTGGACCTCGAGGTCGAGAACCAGGGCCCGGCGTCGACGTCCTTCCTGTTGGTGGAGGATCGCGTGCCGTCGGCGCTCGGCCGACCGGCCCGCCTGGTGATGACGGGCGTCCTGCCGCACGGACGCGCCCACGCGTCCTACACACTGCTCGCGCAGTCGCGCGGACGCTACGTCCTCGGACCGCTGTCGCTCGACCTGTCGGATCCGTTCGCCCTGACGAGGGTCCGAGTGCAGTTCGATCAGCGCGACGAGGTGATTGTCACGCCGGAGGTCGAAGAGCTCACCGGTGGACCGGAGTCGCCCTTCGGTGTCGGGTCGGGACTATCACTGGCGAAGCAGCTGTTCCGGACCGGCGAGGAGTTCTACACGATGCGGCCGTACCAGGAGGGCGACGACCTGCGGCGGATCCACTGGCGGAGCGTGGCGCGCACCGGTGAGCTGATGATCCGCCAGGAGGAGTCGACCCGGCGCTCGAGGGCCGTCCTGTTTCTCGACACGCGCCAGGCGGCGCTCGGCCCGGTGCGCTCCCCCGGCTTCGAGCGCGCCGTCTCGGTGTCCGCCTCGATCGGGCGGCTGCTGTCCCAGTACGGCTTCGCAATCAAGCTCGGGACAGCGACGCTACCCGCGTCACTGGTCTCGGACGAGGCGCTCCTCGAGACGCTCGCCGGGATCTCGCACGACGGCGTGAGGGCGCTGTCGGCCGCGCTCGGGCGCGTGCGGTCCGCCGCATCGCCGGACACGACGTTCGTCGCGATCACCGCGCCGCCGCCGCCCGAGGAGATCGCCACGCTCACGCGCGCGGGCGGGGTGTTCGGGCCAAAGCTCGCGATCCTGATCTATCCGGTCGACCCGGCCAGCCTCCCGGCCGATCGGCAGGCGCAGCTCGAAGGGCGGGCGTCGTCCGCCCGGTTGTCCCTATCGCGTTCGGGGTGGGACGTGCTCGTCCTCGAACCGAGCGCCCGGCTCCACGAGGTCTGGCAACGAAACCGGATGATGCTTCCCGTCGGCAGCGCCTAGCGTCGCTCGGCGCGATCGCGTTCGTCGTCGCGGCGACGTCGCTCGCGTTCGGCCGCGTTTTCACCGACCGCGGACCGACGCTCCGGTTGCTGCTCGCCGGGCTGCTGTCGGTGGCGGTCGCAGCGGCGTTCGAACGACGCAGCCTGGTCCTCGCGACCCTCGCCAGCGGCGTGGCGCTCATCGCGACGCTCGGCCTGCTCGTGTACCCGGAGACGCTCTGGTAC
Source organism: Actinomycetota bacterium (assembly GCA_046729855.1). Classification (GTDB taxonomy): domain Bacteria; phylum Actinomycetota; class UBA4738; order UBA4738; family HRBIN12; genus DATHSY01. Next base: position 28,954 of record JBKPHM010000105.1, read on the forward strand.
GGCCTCCCCGCCGGGGAGACGCTGAGCGCGATCGGCGAGTCGCTCGGGCGCGTCGGGAACCAGGCGCGCACGCACGTCGCGCCGACGCCGCCGCTCGCACCGCTGATGCTCGCCGCGATCACGGCGGTGTGGACCGCGGCGTTCTCGGCCCACGCGCTGGCCGCACGGGCCGGCAGCCCGCTGCTCGCGGTGCTGCCCTCGGCCGCGTTGATCGGATTCGCCGACACCGTGCTGGAGGACGGCGCCCGGCCGTTGTACGCGCTGCTCCTGCTCGTGTCGGCGCTGGTGCTCGTCTTCGCCGACGCGATGCGCCGGATCCGACAGTGGGGCCCGGTGTGGACGGCGCCGGGGCGGCGCCGACTGTCGACCGTCGCCGGCCGCGGGGCGAGGCGCGTGGGGGCGGCCGCCGTCGGCGCGGCGCTGCTCGTCCCCGGCATCCTGCCCGGCTTCCGTGCCGATCCGCTCGTCGAC
>JBKPHM010000106.1:0-26718 GCA_046729855.1 Actinomycetota bacterium
GGTGGGACGGTTCGATCCGATCGACGTGAAGACCAAGACCGGCGACTGGAAAGCGATGATTGAAACGAAGGGGGCTTCCGACTTTCACGTCTTGGAGAACACGATCGCGCCGGGCGGAACCTTCGGCTGGCACAGCCACCCTGGTCCCAGCCTCGTGATCGTCAAGTCCGGCACGGCGACCTTCTATCTTGCTGACGACCCGACCTGCACGCCCCACGTCGTCCCGGCAGGATCTGGATTCGTCGATTCGGGCGGGGACGTGCACGTCGTGCGCAATGAGGGCACGGTCGATCTGGTCACGGTCGTGGCATCGCTCGTTCCGGCGGGAGCAACGCGGCGGATCGACGAGCCGGATCCTGGCAACTGTTCCTTCTGAGCAGGGCTTGAGAGCCCGGGCGGCTCAGCCCTGCCCGCCCCTCGCCGCGCGGGACAGGCGGTCTCGCATCACGGCTGCGTGACTCATCCCGACGAGGGCCGACGGGGCCGGCGCAGGGCTGCCCGGGCGGCGTGGTACCCGCACATCCCGTGGACGCCCCCGCCGGGTGGCGTGGACGAGGAGCACAGGTAGATCCCCTCGGTCGGGGTCGAGTATGGATCCAGGCGCAGCACCGGCCGGCCGACGACCTGGCGTAGCATCTGCGCCCCGCCCGCGACGTCGCCTCCGATGAGGTTCTCGTCGTGGCGCTCGAGGTCGGCCGTCGTCATCGTGTGGCGGGCGAGGATCCGCTCCCGGAAGCCGGGTGCGAAGCGCTCGACCTGTGCCTCGATCCGTTCCGTCATGTCGACCACCGAGCCATTGGGGACGTGGCAATACGCCCACGCCGTGTGCTTGCCTTGGGGCGCTCGCGTCGGGTCGAACGTCGTCGGCTGTGAGAGCACGATGAAGGGCCGCTCGGGGTGCTCGCCGCGCCAGACCGCTCGCTCAGCGGCAGCCACCTCCTCGAGCGTCCCGCCGACGTGCACCGTGCCGGCGCGATGGCAGCCGTCGGCCGTCCACGGGATCGGCGCGTCGAGCGCCCAGTCCACCTTGAAGACGCCCGGCCCGTACCGGTACCGCTTGAGCTCCGCCACGTATCCGGGCGGGAGCCGGTCCGGCGCGATCCGGGCCAGTTGCCGCGGTGTCACGTCGAACAAGGTGGCGCCCGCCGGCGGAAGATCGGCGGTCGAGCCCACGCGCGTACCGGTCGAGATCTCCCCCCCGAGCGACCGGAGGTGGGACGCCATTGCCTCGGCCAGCCGCTCGGATCCGCCGCGCACGAACGGCCATCCGACCAGATGCCCGAGGAACCCGAACACCAGCGCGACCGCACCGGTCGGCACGCGATCGAGCGGCAGGATCGCGTGTGCTGCCATGCCGGCGACCAACGCCCGCGCGCCGTCCGTGTGGAACGCACGTGCGATGACTGTCGCGGGTAACACCGCCCGAAGGCCGAAGCGCGCGAGGGCGATCGGGTGCCTCGGGACGTGCACAGGAGGGGCGAGGACCTCGTCCACGAGCGCCCAGCCGTCACGCACAAGCGGCGAGAACATCCGGCGCCACGCCGTCCCGTCGGTCACGAGGGATCGTGCCGTCGCGTCAGGCGACCGCTCGAGGATCGCGGCGGTCGCGTCGTCGAGCGGATGCGCCAGCGGCGCGTCGGGCTGCACCCAGCCGACCCCGAGCTCCTGGAGCGGCATGGAGCGGACGAAGGGCGACGCGATCGCGAGCGGATGGATGCTCGAGCACACGTCGTGGACGAAGCCGGGGAGCGTCAGCTCCTCCGAGCGCAGCCCGCCGCCGGGGCGCTCCTCGGCCTCGAGCACCAGTACCGAGCGGCCCGCGCGCGCCAGCTCGATCGCCGCGGCCAGCCCGTTCGGACCCGCCCCCACCACTACCGCGTCGTGTTCGAACCGCACGTCACCCACACGCTAGCGCCGGGTACGGTGGAAGGGCCCGGCGAAGGGACCGACTTCAGCGATGGAGTGGCTCGAAGCACCGAACGCGTGGCTCGCGCGGCTCCTGCTCGAGCGGGCGATCGGCGCGGTCTACCTCGTCGGGTTCGCGGTCGCGTTGAACCAGTTCCCCGCGCTCCTGGGCGAGCGCGGACTGCTGCCGGTCCGGCGCTACGTCTCGCGCGTGCCCTTCCGGCACGCCCCGAGCATCTTCCACCTGCACTACTCGGACCGGTTCCTCCGCGTGGTGTCGTGGATCGGTATCGCGCTGTCCGCCTCGCTCGTCGCCGGGCTTCCGCAGGCCGGCCCGACCTGGCTGCCGATGCTCTTCTGGACGTTCCTGTGGATGCTCTACCTGTCGATCGTGAACGTCGGCCAGACGTTCTACGCGTTCGGCTGGGAATCACTGCTGCTCGAGGCCGGGTTCTTCGCGATCTTCCTCGGCTCGGCATGGATCGCGCCACCGGCGCCGGTACTGTTGGCGTTCCGGTGGCTGCTCTTCCGGGTCGAGTTCGGTGCCGGGCTGATCAAGCTCCGCGGCGACCGGTGCTGGCGCGACCTGACATGCCTCTATTACCACCACGAGACCCAGCCGATGCCGAACCCGTTCAGCCGGTCCTTCCATAACCTGCCGAGGTCCGTTCACCGGCTCGAGGTCGTCGGCAACCACGTCACGCAGCTGGCGGTGCCGTTCCTGCTCTTCTTCCCGCAGCCGGTCGCCTCGTTCGCCGGCCTCGCCATGGTCGTCCACCAGACGTGGCTGATCGTCTCCGGGAATTTCTCGTGGCTGAACGTGCTGACGCTCGCGCTGGCGTTCTCGGCGTTCGACGACGCGCGGCTCGCGGCGGTGCTACCGATCGAGCACGGCACGTTCGTCCCACCGGCGACCTGGTTCTCCGTCGTGGTCATCGGGTTCACGGTCCTCGTCGCGGTGCTCAGCTTCTGGCCCGCCCGCAACCTCCTTTCCCGTCGGCAGCTGATGAACTTCAGCTTCAACCCGCTGCACGTCGTGAACGCCTACGGAGCGTTCGGCAGCGTCACGCGGGAACGGTACGAGGTGGTGCTCGAGGGCACCGACGCCCCACGGGTCACGCCCGAGGCGGTCTGGCGCGAGTACGCGTTCAAGGGGAAGCCGGGGGACCCGCATCGCAGGCCGCCGCAGGTGGCCCCCTACCACCTGCGCCTCGACTGGCTCATGTGGTTCGCCGCGATGTCGACGCCCATGTCGCACCCGTGGCTGTTGGCGCTCGTGGAGAGGCTGCTGCTGACCGACCGCCAGACCCTGAAGCTGCTCGGGCACGACCCGTTCAACGGACGGCGGCCGACGTTCGTCCGAGCGAGCTTCTACCGTTACCGCTTCTCGACGCGGGACGAGCGCCGGGCGAGCGGCGCGTGGTGGGTCCGCACGCGGATCGGCGACTACCTCCCTCCGCTGAGCCGCGGGCCCGCCGAAACGGAGTCCGGGCCGCAGCACGCCTGAGAGGCGACGGGGCGCCGCGTCAGGCCGCCGCTCGGCGTCGCCGCAACGCCCGCTTGAGCAGATCCGCCTGCTCGTGCTGGTGCTGCGTCAGGCTTCCGGTCGCGGTGCTCGCGCTCTCGGGTCGAGCCACGACCCGCGCTTGCAGTCCGAGGCGCTCGCGCAGGTTCCAAACCACGAAGCGGGCGGCGCCCATGTTCTCCGGCTCCTCCTGCGCCCATACGACCTCGGCCCGCGGAGCGCGCGCGAGCTCCCGCTCGAGCTCGTGAGTGGGGAACGGGTAACAGCGCTCGAGCCGAACCAGCGCAACCTTGTCCCGGTCACCGCGAGCAGCAGCGAGCTCGTAGAAGAGCTTGCCCTGGCAGAGCACCACCCGGGACGGCTCCGCTGGTGAGGCCGGGTCGCCGAGCACCGCTGCGAACACTCCCGAGACGAGCTCATCGGCGGGGCTCGCCGCCTGCTTCGCGCGGAGCAGAGACTTCGGTGTCAGGACGATGAGCGGCTTCCGGACGCCGCGGGTCACCTGCCGGCGCAACAGGTGGAAGTGCTGTGCTGGCGTCGAGGGGACGACCACCTCGATGTTGTCCTGCGCCGCGAGCTCGAGGAACCGCTCGAGGCGGGCGCTCGAGTGCTCGGGTCCCTGGCCCTCGTACCCGTGCGGGAGCAGTAGGACCAGACGGCTCGCCTGGCCCCATTTGTCTTCCGCCGCTGCGATGTACTGGTCGACGATCACCTGCGCCGCGTTCGCGAAGTCGCCGAACTGCGCCTCCCATAGGACGAGCGCGTCCGGGTCGCCGACCGAGTACCCGTATTCGAACCCCATCGCCGCGAACTCCGACAGCGGGCTGTCGTACACGAACGCCTCGCCCTGACCGTCACCGAGGTGGCGCAAGGGCACGTACTCCAGTCCGGTCCGCTGGTCGACGAGCAGCGCGTGACGCTGGCTGAACGTCCCTCGCCGCGTGTCCTGACCCGTGAGCCTGACCGTCACGCCGTCGAGCAGAACGGTGCCGAGCGCGAGCGCCTCCGCGGTCGCCCAGTCGACTCGGTCCTCGTCGAGCGCGTTGCGTCGCTGCTCGAGCCAGCGCATCAGCTTCGGGTGCACCTCGAAGCCGTCGGGGACGGTGGTGATCGCATCGAGCACGTGTTGGAGCAGTTCGCGCGGCACGCCGGTCGCGATCTCGTCGTCGCTCGCGTGTGCGGGTTCGGCGCGTTCGACGCTCGGCACACGCACGTCCAGCCCTTCCGTCTCCTCCGAGACGCGGCGCAGGCGCTCGGAAAAGGCCTCGAACGCCTGCTGCGCCTCATCCGCCGTCAGATCGCCGCGGCGCACGAGCGTGTCGGTGTAGCGCGTCCGCACGGACGGCAGCTCGGCGATCCGCCCGTACATCAACGGCTGCGTGTACGAGGGTTCGTCGGTCTCGTTGTGGCCCCACCTGCGGTAGCACCACATGTCGATCACGACGTCCTTGCCGAACGCCTGCCGGAAGCCGAACGCGAGGCTTGCGGCACGAACGCACGCCTCCGGGTCGTCCCCGTTGACGTGCAGGATCGGCGCACCCACGCTCTTCGCGACGTCGCTCGCGTACAGGCTCGATCGTCCGTGCTCCGGCGGGGTCGTGAAGCCGAGCTGGTTGTTCACGATGACGTGTATCGTTCCGCCCGTCGCGTACCCGGGAAGCTGCGAGAGCGCGAGGGTCTCGGCGACGACGCCCTGACCGGCGAACGCGGCCTCGCCATGGATCAGGAGCGGCAGCACGCTGGACCCGTCCTCGGACGGCAGCAGATCCTGCTTGGCGCGCGCGATACCCTCGACGACCGCGTCGACGGACTCCAAGTGACTCGGATTGGATGCGAGCGCGAGCGCGATCTGGGCGCCGCTCGGGGACCTGTGGGCGCCGCGGGCGCCCAAGTGGTACTTCACGTCGCCGGTTCCCTCGACCGAGCTCGGGTCCAGTTGGCCCTCGAACTCGCGGAAGATCTCGCCGTGCGGCTTGCCGATCACGTTTGCGAGCACGTTCAGACGCCCTCGATGAGCCATCCCCATGACCACCTCGGCGAGGCCGGCCTCGGCGGCGCCGTCGAGGATCGCGTGCACGATCGGGATCAGGCTCTCGGCGCCCTCGAGCGAGAAGCGCTTGTGCCCGACGTAGCGCGTGTGCAGGTAGCGTTCGAAAGCCTCGGCTTCTGTCAGCGCGTGGAGGATCCGCCGGCGTTCTCCGCCGGAGAGCTCCTCGCGTTGTCCCTCCAACCGCTCCTGGATCCACGCCTTCTCGGCTGGTTCGCTGATGTGCGTGTACTCAACGGCGAGCGTTCCGGTGTATGCGTCCCGCAGGACGTCCCAGATCTCGCCGAGCGTCGCCTCACGCGTGCCGGCAAGGCCGTCCGTCGCGAAACGACGATCGAGGTCCCAGATCGTGAAGCCGAGGTTCGCCGGGTCGAGCTCCGGATGCGTCTGAGGCGGCGCGGTCGCGAGCGGGTCGACGTCGGCGATCAGGTGCCCCCGGACGCGGTAGTTGTCGATGAAGCGGAGCACGCGGGCCTGCTTCTCGCGGCCGGCGAGCGAGTCCTCGGACGGGCGTTCGTCAGGCGTCCAGTGGATCGGGCGGTGCGGCATGTCGAGCGCGTCGTACACGCGTCCGTAGAAGTCATGCTCACCAAGGAGTAGCCCGTGCACGCGCCCGAGGAACTCGCCGCTCTCCGCGCCCTGGATCACGCGGTGGTCGTAGGTGCTCGTGAGCGTCACGACCTTCGACACGCCGAGCTCGGCCAGCGTCTCGGGGTCTGCGCTCTCGAACTCGGCCGGGTAGCCGATCGCCCCGATGCCGACGATCGCCGCCTGCCCAGGCATCAGACGCGGGACGGACTGGACGGTCCCGACCACGCCGGGGTTCGTAACCGTCACGGTGGTTCCGGACAGGTCGTCCGGCGAGAGGCGGCGCTCCTGCGCCTTGCTGACCGCGTCGTCGTACGCGCGGACGAACGCGGCGAAATCGAGTGTCTCGGCCTCCTTCACGTTGGGAACCAGCAGGACGCGCGACCCTTCCTCCCGTCTGACGTCGACAGCGAGGCCGAGGTTCACGTGTGGCGGGTCCACGCGCGAGGGCCGTCCGTCGACGACGGCGTAGCTCCGGTTCATCGCAGGGACCGCCTCCATCGCCCGGATGATCGCGAATGCGATCAGGTGCGTGAACGAGACGCGACCCCCGAGGACCCGCTCGAGGTGGCGGTTGATCAGCCGACGGTTCAGCTCGAGCAGCTTCGCGGGGATCGTTCGGAACGATGTCGCGGTCGGCACCGCGAGGCTCTCCTCCATTCGCGTCGCCGCCGTGGCGGCGATGCCCGTGAGGGGCGTGACGGCCGCGCCCGCCGGCATCGGCGCGGGCGCCGGCGGCCGACGTTCGGTCGGCTCCCGCTCCGTTGGGGAGGTGTCCGCGCGGGAGCCGTCGAAGAAGGCCCGCCACGGCTCGGGCACCGAGCGGGGGTCGACGAGGTAGCGCGCATGCATCTCGTCGACGAGCCAGACGTTCGGCCCGAACCGGGCGCGATCGGAGGAGCGCACGTCGCCGTCCGTGCTCACGCTCCCACCCCCTTGCGCTCGTGGGTTCAGGCCGCCTCGCGTCCGGACGCCGCACAACGCGGCGGCGGCTCTCAGGAACTATGTTCCCACCGGGCGCGGGTTGGGAACGAAGGCCGCGGCATGTGGGAACCGCTCCTGGTACCTAGGAGCGCGTGGGGTGCGGCTCCGTTGCGGGACGCGAGGGGGAGGAAGATGAGCGGGTCCGCCGGCGAGAGCCGGCACCTCGGCGGGGTCCTCCTCGCTGAGGGACCGGTGCCGTCGCTGGACGCGTACCTGGAACGAGGCGGTTGCCTCGGATGGAGGGCCGCGCAAGAGCGGACATCCGACGACATCCTCGAGGAGGTCCACCGGTCGGGCCTACGGGGGCGGGGCGGCGCGGGGTTCCCGACGGCCATGAAGTGGCGCACCGTCCGCGACGATCCGTGTTCCACGAAGTACGTCGTGGCGAACGCCGCCGAGGGCGAGCCGGGAACGTTCAAGGATCGCTGGCTCCTGCGCATGAACCCCTTCCAGGTGCTTGAGGGCCTCGCCATCGCTGCGCTCGTCGTCCGCGCGGAGCGGGCGTTCATCGGGATCAAGGCGGGGTTCGGGCGGGAGCTCGACCGCGTCCGCGACGCGATCGAGGAGATGGCGTCGCGCGATCTCCTCGGCTCGGTTCCGATCCAGGTCGTGCCGGGCCCGGACGAGTATCTGTTCGGCGAAGAGAAGGCGCTCCTCGAGGTCATCGAGGGCAACGATCCTCTCCCACGGGTCGTGCCGCCGTGGATGGAAGGGCTCTTCCGCAGACCCGGCTCGCCGAACCCCACGGTCGTGAACAACGTCGAGACGTTGGCGAACGTGGCGCCCATCCTCCGCAACGGCTCGGACTGGTTCCGCTCCTACGGCACCGAGGACTCTCCGGGAACGATGCTGTTCACGCTGTGTGGAGATGTGCGCTTTCCCGGCGTCTACGAGCTCCCGATGGGGTTCTCGCTCCGCGAGCTTGTCTTCGGCGTTGGCGGCGGCCCGGAAGGGGGACGTACGCTCCAGGCCGTCTTCCCAGGGGCCTCCTCGACGATCATCTCTCCGGAGCAGCTCGACACGCCGCTCAGCTTCGACGCCCTGCGTAGCGTTGGCAGCGGACTCGGGGCGGGTGGGTTCGTCGTCTACGACGACTCGGCGTGCATCGTACGGGCCACCCTGGCCTTCTCCCGATTCCTGTATATCGAGTCCTGCGGTCAGTGCCCGGCGTGCAAGCATGGGACCGGGGCGATCACCCAGCTGCTGGAACGGATCGACCAAGGCGAGGGCTCGGCGATGGACGTGGAGACGATCCTCGCCCGCGCGCTCACGGTGACCGACGCACAGCGCTGCGCGCTGCCAACCGGCGAGACGCTCATCGCGCAGAGCGCCGTGCAGGTCTTCGGAGAGCGCTTCGCCGAGCATCTTGGCCGGCCGTGCCCACTTCCTCGCGACCTGCCCGTGCCGAAGATCGTCGACTACGACGAAGCGGCTGGCGCCTTCGCGTTCGATGAGACGTACCGGCACAAGCGGCCCGATTGGACCTACTCGGATCGGCCCGTCGCTGCGTCGGAGGATGCGGGGTAGATCGCGGGGCCTCAGAACGAGAGCCACGGCCGACAGCCGCTCTCACCCGGACCTCCGCATGGCCCAGCCCCGAAGGGGGAAACGACCATCTGAGGAGGTGACGGAGGATGCCAGTCACGAAGGAGGATCTTCCGGACACGATCAGGCGATCACCTGCGAAGGCGCAGCGGACGTACGCGAAGGCCTTGGACAACGCACACAAGCAGTACGACAGCGAGCAGCGGGCGCACCGAACCGCGATCGCCGCACTCAAGCACTCTTTCGAGAAGGTTGGCGACCACTGGGAGCCGAAGCGGCGACGCGGTCCGTCGGACGCCCAGGCGGCGCAGCGCGGCAAAGCCGCCAGGGCACGCCCGAGGAGGACGGCCGGCGGCGTCGACGTCCTGGGTCGGAGAAAGCAAGAGCTGATGGAGCGCGCCAGGAAGCTCGACATCCGCGGCCGTTCACGGATGACCAAGGAAGAGCTCGGGCGCGCGATCGCGGGACGGGAGCGATCCCGTTCGAGACGACGAACCAGCTGACCGGCAAGGTGACCGTAAAGGAGGCTCGATCGGCATGGCGAAGACGCAGAGCGTCGCGGAGATCATGACGTCTCGGCCGGTGACCCTCACGTCCGGGTCGACGGTGGCCGAGGCCGCGAAGGCGATGCGAGACTCGGACATCGGCGACGTCATCGTCCTGGAGGACGCGAAGGTGTGTGGGATCGTGACCGACCGCGACATCGTCGTTCGGGCGATCGCGGACGGCCGGGACCCGTCCACGACGGAGCTCCGAGACATCTGTACCGACGACGTGACGACGATCTCGCCCGACCGGCCCGCGGATGAGGCGGTGCGCCTGATGCGGGAGAGGGCGATCCGTCGGCTGCCCGTCGTCGAGGGCGACCGTCCCGTCGGAGTGGTCTCCCTCGGAGACCTCGCGATCGAGCGGGACCCCAGCTCGGCCCTCGCCGACATCAGTGAGGCACCGCCCACCACCTGAGGAACACCCGAGCCCAGGTGCCGGTACGATGCAGGCGTGTCGGTCGCCACACCTTTTTTGCAACCGTTCTACGATGGGTGGGCGAACCACCAGCGGCTGCTGCTCGAGGCACTCCGTGACCTGACGCCCGAGCAGCTCGGCCTCCGGACCGCGCCGCACATGTGGACCGTCTGGCAGCTCGCTGCGCACCTCGCGGGGTCGCGCGCCCACTGGTTCCACGACGTCCTCGGCGAGGGCGATCAGACCGTGCGCGACATGTTCCGCGTCGAGAGCACCACCGTTCCAAACCTTCCGCTCGAGGACGCCGGCTGGGAGGACGATGAGCGCAACCCGCGCGGCGCCGCCGACCTCGTCGACGGGCTAACCAAGTCGTGGGCGATCGTCGAGGACTGCCTCCGGCGTTGGACGCCGGGCGAGCTCGCCGCAGCGTTCTCGCGACAGCGCCGAACGCAGACGCAGACGGTGACACGGGGATGGGTGATCTGGCACGTCGTGGAGCATGACGTGCACCACGGCGGCGAGATCTCGCAGATCCTGGGTAGCCACCGCGTTCCCGCCGTCGACCTTTGACGAGCCGCATCGCGAACCGCCCGACGGCGGTATCGTTACGCACATGTCGAACGACCGACCGTATGTAGAGGCGAACGCGCGGGAGCTCGAGCGGCTCCGGGCGCTGGTCGAGCGCCTCGACGAGGAGCAGCTCCGGATAGCCGTCAACGAGTACTGGTCGGTCGCCGGCGTGCTCGGGCACATCGCGTTCTGGGACGCCCGCGTGCTTGCGCTGGCAGACAAGCTCGAGCGCGGCGCGCCATTCTTGCCGTCCGATACCGAGCCCGAGGACGTCGACTGGATCAACGACGCGTCCCGTCCGTTGATCCACGCGATCCCGCCGCTCGAGGTCTCTCGGCTCGCGCTTCGCATCGCCGAGGAGACGGACGCCCGGGTCGCGCGGCTCCCCGTCGATCGCCTCTGGCCCCGCGACCCGGACAGCCCGATCTATTCGGTTCGCGCGTCGCACCGGGGCGAGCACCTCGACGACGTCGACGCGGCGCTCCGAGAGCGTTAGACGCGCGCGATCGAACGCCGCGTGTCCGGATCGAACAGGTAGAGCCGTCCGCGCTCGATCCCGAACGGCACCACGTCGCCAGGCCGGACGCGAACGTCCGGTGCGGCATGGACGGTAAACCGGAGGTCGCCAGCCGCTTCCACGCCGACGAACGCCTCGCGCCCAAGCATCTCGACGTACGTAGCGCACCCCTCGATCGGGCCGACGAGCCCTTCGCCGTCGCTCCACGGCCGCGCATGCTCGGGTCTGACGCCGACCACGACGTCCTCGCGCATGACCGCAACATCCACGGGGAGCTTGAGGCGCGTCTCGCCCGCGCTGAGGGACAAACCCTCCGGTCGCCGTTCGGCACGCATCGTCGAGAACGTCATCGCCGGGCTGCCGATGAACCCGGCCACGAACACATCCGCCGGCTCGTCGTAGATCGTCCGGGGGTCGCCGACCTGCTCGAGCCGACCGTCGTTCATCACGCCGACGCGGTCCCCCATGGTCATCGCCTCGACCTGGTCGTGCGTCACGTACACGGTGGTCGTCCCGACCTGTCCCTGGAGCTGCTTGATCTCGCCCCGCGTCTGCACGCGGAGCTGCGCATCGAGGTTGGACAGCGGCTCGTCCATCAGGAAGACCTGGGGCTCGCGCACTAAAGCCCGGCCGAGGGCGACCCGCTGACGCTGTCCTCCCGACAGGGCTCCCGGCCTGCGCTCCAACAGCTGCGCGATGTCGAGCATGGCGGCCGCGCGGCGGACCCGGATGTCGATCTCCTCCCTCGGGAGCTTGCGCATCCGCAGCCCGAAGGCCAGGTTCTGGTAAACGGTCTTCTGCGGGTAGAGGGCGTAGTCCTGGAACACCATCGCGATGTCACGGTCGCGAGGGGCCAGCCGGTCGACGATCCGCTCGCCGATCCGGATCGACCCGGCCGTCAGGGCCTCGAGGCCCGCGAGCAAGCGGAGCGCCGTGGTCTTGCCCGAGCCCGACGGACCCACCAGCACCATGAACTCGCCGTCCGCGATGTCGAGGGACAGGTCGCGAACGGCCGTCACCTCGCCGAAGGTCTTGACGACGTGGTCGTAGACGACGCGTGCCATGCTTCAGCCCTTCACCGCGCCCGTCAGCATGCCGCGCATGAACTCACGTTGGAAGGCGACGAATACGACCACGATTGGCAGCGCCACGATGATCGCGCCTGCCGAGACGAGCGCGATGTCGGTCGTGAACCTTCCGGAGAAGCTCGCGAGCCCGGCCGGCGCCGTCGGGTGGTTGATCGTGAACACGAGCGCCAGGAAGAACTCGTTCCAGCTGTCGGCGAAGGTGAGGACAGTGAGCGTCAGGATGGCCGGCTTCGCGAAGGGCACCATGATGCCCCAGAGCGCCGACCAGCTCGAGGCGCCGTCGATCCGAGCCGCCTCGAGCAGCGAGGACGGCGCGGCGAGGAACGCGGCCCGCATCCAGAAGATCCCGAACGCGACCTCGCCCGACACCTCGAGGATGATCAGAGCCCAGTACGTGTCAATCAGGCCGAGCGCCTGCACGTCGTAGTAGAGCGGCACGATGGTGGCCTCGGTCGGGATGATCAGCCCGAGGATGAAGAGATAGAAGATCGTCTTCGAGCCGCGGAACCGCATCGTCGCGAACGCGTACCCCCCGAGGATCGACAGCAGGACCGATGCCGGGACCATGACGGCGGCGACGATAGAGCTCGTCGTGAAGTACCCCGAGAACCTGCCCTGGTTCCACGCGGTCACGTAGTTGCGCCACTCGAAGCTGGGAGGCAGGCCGAAGCCCGATGGCGACACGCCCTGGCCCGACGGGTAGAAGCTCGCGAACAGGATGCCGACGAGTGGGTAGACGGCGACCCCGACGCACACCGTCAAGAGCAAGTAGTTCACCGCGACCTGCGTCCGCGACGCCGTCGGCGTCACGTCCGGGGCCTCCCCTCCATGAGGCGGTTGATCGCGAACGTCACGGCGAAGACGATCACCATCAAGACCAGCCCGAGCGCGGCGGCCGAGCCCACCTCGCCGGTGCGGAACATGCGCCGCCAGATCAGGTAGGCCGGAACCGAGGTCGCGGTGCCGGGGCCGCCACCCGTCAGAACGTAGATCTCATCGAACGTCCCGAGCGTCCCGATGACCGACAGGACGAGCACGACCTGGAGCTCGTACCGCAACCCGGGCAGCGTCACCGCGAAGAACTCGTGCACCGCGTTCGCCCCGTCGACCCGGGCGGCCTCGTACAGGCTCGCCGGGATCTTCATCACCCCGGCGAGGAACAAGATCAGGCAGAACCCGAACTGCCCCCACATCCCGAACACGCCGACGGCGGGCAGCGCCGTCTCGAAGTCGCCGAGCCAGCCGGCGGACGGTACGAGGCCCCCGAGCCCCACCGCCCTCAGCGCCGACGCCAGCGGTCCGTCGACGTCGTAGACCCAGATCCACGCGACGGACGTAACGACATCCGTGATAACGAGTGGGAGGAACAACAGCACGCGGAAGAACGTCAGGCCACGGATCCGCATGCGCGACAGCAGGGCGGCGAGGAACAGCCCGATCGCGATCGGCAGGAACGAATAGAAGACCATGAGCTGCAGGACGTGGACGTATCCCTCCCTGATCCCGGGATCGGTGAAGAACTCCGCGTAGTTGCCCAGACCGACCCAGGTCCCGGGCGTGATCCCGTCCCACCGGTAGAAGGACAGGTTGATCCCCTGCGCCAGTGGCACCAGGTTGAAGGCGGCGTACACGACAAACGCCGGCGCGACATACAAGTAGCCGATCCGCCGTGCCTCGCCTGGGAGCGGCTCGGGCCTGCGCGAGGATCTGCGCCGACTTCCGAGGGCGACCGCTCTTGAGGCGACCGCCGGCTCCGCCTGCATCAGCCCCGCGAGCGCTGGAACTCGGAGTAGTCCGCGTCGATCTCGCTGACGAACCGTTGCGGCGTGATCCGGAACGCCATCAGCTCCTGGATCGCCGCAGTGGTCGTGTCGTAGAAGGTCGGCGTCGCCCAGTCAAGGTACGGGACCATCGCGTTGGCCTCGCTGACGCTCGCCGCGGCGTTGACGACGTCCGCGAGCACGGTGCCCTCCTCCACGGGAGTCTCCGCGCCGATGCTCAGCGGGATCTGCCCAGTCGGTAGGAGGAGGTCGGCCGCGTGGTCGGAGGTCATCCAATCGATGTACGCGGCCGCCGCGTCCGGGTGCTCGGTCCCCGCCGAGATCGACAGAGGGAACCCCGCCCCTCCCGTCGAGACCGGCGGGTCTCCCGCCTCGATCGGCGGCATGACGAAGAACCCGAAGTCCGTGCTGTCGGCCCCGAGGCTCTCGACGATCCAGTTCCCCGTGATCATGAAGAGCCCCTCGCCGTTCGCGAAGTCGGCGACCGCGCTGTCGTAGCCGGCGCCGCCGAAGCCTGGCGTGAAGAGGCCCTTCTCCGCCCACTCCTGCAACGTCGTGGCGGCCTGCGCGTTCTCGGGTGTGTTGAAGGAGAGGTCGTCTCCCTGTAGCCCGAAGATGAAATCGGCGAGGTAGTCCACCGTCGCCACCTTGTCCTGGATCACCACGTACTCGTGGATCCCCGGAAACGCGTCGTTGTTCGCAAACTGGATCGGCACCTCGCCGGCCTGTTTGGCGACCTCGAGCGCCGCCTCGAACTCCGCGAACGTTGTCGGCAGCGTCAGCCCGAGGTCGTCGAGCATCCGGGCGTTGTAGTAGACGCCGATGATCTCGCCGAACGTGGTGTACCCGAAGAGGCTGCCGGTCCCGAACTGCGTCCCGTCGGGCGACCAGCGACTGACCGCCAGGACGTTCTCCGAGACCCGGTCCTCCCAGCCGTACGCATCCGCGTAGTTGTCGAGCGGCAACAGCAGACCGGCCTTCACGAGCTGTCCCATATCCGGCCAGCCCTGGTTGACCTCCACAACGTCCGGCCCCTTGGGTCCCGCGATCGCCAGCCGGAGCAGCGACTTCAGCTCTCCGAAGTCGCGGTTCACCCGTTCGATCGTGACGGTCGGGTACTTGGCCTCGAACTCCGCGTTGAGTCGGTCCCAGACGCGGCTGACCTGACAGCACTCCTGGTCCCAGACCTTCAGCGTGAAGGGCTCGGTCTCGGTCACGCCGGTGCTGGCGGGTGGAGGTGGTGGCGATGCCCGCTCGGCGGAGCCGCCGGGCGTGCACGCCATCAAGAGTACGGCGGCGTAGGTCGACGCGGCCAGGACGAGCCGTCCGTGCCGATCGCTGCGCCCGATCCTCACCTGGCCGACTGTAGGCGGCGCGATGGACCGAGTCAATACCATGGTCGTGAACGGTTCCTTTCCAGACGACATCGGTCTATCATCTGGGCGATGTCGCACGCGGAGGACGGACCCCTCCTCGAGAAGCTCCAGCTGCGCTACCTCAGGGTCCAGCGGGCACTCGCCGAGGAGATCCATCGAAGCGGCAACGCGCCCGGATCCCTCCTCCCGCCAGAGCGCGCGCTCGCGGAACACTTTGGCGTCAGTCGCGTGACCCTTCGCCGTGCTCTGGCAGAGCTCGAGCGCGAGGGCGTGGTCGGGCGCAGCGGCTCGCGGTGGATGATCGCGGGAGCGCCCATCGGCGAGCCACCGAACGCGCTCATGAGCTTCTCGGAGATGGCGGCGACCCGTGGCCTGCGGGCGACGGCGACCGTCCTGTGGGCGGGGATCCGATCCGCGAGCCTGGACGAGGCGGACGCGCTCGGTCTCGCCCCTGGGGCCGCCCTTTTCGAGTGCGAGCGCCTGCGGGCGATGGATGAGGTGCCGATCCTGGTCGACCGCAGCTGCCTGCCGGCCTCGCTCGTCCCCGGGATCGATGCGGCCGACCTCTCGAACGGTTCGCTGTACGCGCTGCTCGAACGCCGGTACGGCGTGCGGCCGTCGCGCGCTCGGTTCACCGTCGAGGCAGTGGCCGCCGACGACCGGCTCGCGGGGCTGCTCGAGCTTCGGCCGGGCGAGCCCCTGCTCCGGTGCCGGCAGCAGACCGACGACCAGATGGGTCGTTCGATCGAGCTGTGCGAGATGGCCTATCGTGGCGACCGGTACCGCTTCCGAGCGACCTTGGTCCGCGGCGGCTGATCCGGTTGCCCCGCATCCGTCCTGTTGTCGTCACGGATCCAGATGCCCTCACGCGCGCCGCCGCCGACATCGTGAGCCAGATCATCGCGGACGCGCCGGAGTCCTCCGTCGTAGCGGCCACGGGCCGGACGCCCATGGGGCTGTACGCGGAGCTGTCGGCCCGTCGCGCCGCGGGGCTCTCGACGCAGGGGATCACGGCGATCCAGCTCGACGAGTACGTGGGCCTGCCTCCCGACGATCGCCGCTCCCTGCTCGGTTGGATGCGTCGAAGCTTCGTGGAGCCGCTCGGCATCCCGGAGGCGCGGATCGTTCGGCTTCCGGTGGACGGCGACCTGGAGGCGGCGTGCGCCCGGTTCGACGAGGCGCTCGACGCACGAGGGGGGATCGACCTCGCCATCCTGGGGGTCGGGATGAACGGACACCTCGGGTTCAACGAGCCGCCCTCGGATGCAGATGCCCCGACGCGCGTCGTACGGCTCTCGCGGCGGACGATCGAGGCGAACGCCCAGTACTGGGGCGGTGTCGCAGATGTGCCCGCGCTCGCGGTGACGATCGGTCTTCGCCAGCTCCTGGGCGCGCGTTCGACCCTCCTCCTGGCGTCGGGGACGGGCAAACGGGGGATCGTCCACGAGACCCTCGAAGGACCGGTCCGGCCGGAGGTCCCCGCGTCGTTCCTCCGGGTCGCAACCGGCGACGTGCACGTGGTGGTAGACCGGGCCGCGTGGGGCGAGCGATGAGGGTGTTCGACCTGGTCGTGTTCGGACGGCCCTCGGTGGACGTGATGTTCTCGGGGCTCTCCGAGTGGCCGGCGCTCGACAAGGACATCGAAGCCGAAGGGCTCGGAGTGTGCGCGGGGACCGCCTTCAACACCCCAGCCGCCGCCAACCGCATCGGGCTGCGCGTGGCCTACGTCGCGACGATCGGCAACGACGTCTGGAGCCGAATCATCCAGGATGAGTTCGCTGCCGAGGGATTGCCGACGGACTACCTCGAGATCGAGGAGCGGCCGCTCCCCGGCGTCTCGGTCGGGCTCAACCACGACGGCGATCGCGGCTTCGTGACGTACTGGGGCTCCGACGAATCGTACGGCGCCCGGCTCCGAGCGCGGGCGGCCGACGTCGTGACGACGATCGACGCCCGACACCTGCACCTGTACGCGGACGAGGCCCCGGAGCTCGAGACGATCGCTCGACGGCGCGGGATGACCGTCTCGCTGGACGCGTGGGGCGGCGCGGGCTGGTCACCTTCGCGACGGCTCGCCGAGGTCCTCGCGGACGCCGACGTGCTCCTCGCGAACGAGACCGAGGCGGCGGCGATGACGGGCGAGACGGACACGGAGCGTGCCGTCGAGCGGCTCGCGGAACATTGTGGATGCGTCGCAATCAAGCGCGGGGCCGCAGGCGCGATCGGCTTTGCCCGCGGACGCGTGGCCGCCGTCCTGGCCGACCCCGTGCCGCTCGTCGATGCGACCGGCGCCGGCGACAGCTTCAACGCAGGCTTCCTCGCCGGATGGTTGGGCGGCCTGGCGCTCGAGGACTCGCTCGCGCTCGGCGTGATCTGCGGTAGCCGGACGGTGGGCGATTACGGTGGGTATCGTGGCTGCCCGCGGGGCGACGAGCTCCGCGAGGTCGCTGCCGCGCACGGCATCTCGTTGCCGGAGCGGTGGCCGGGGGGATCGATCGTTCCCGGAGCACCACTGACGTGAAGCTGACGATCCTCGGTGCGGGCGTGCGAACCCCCTTCGTCCTGAAGGGCCTGGTCGGGCACCCCGACCTGGGGCTCGACGAGGTCGTCCTGTACGACACCGACCCCGAACGGCTCGACCTGATGACGGCCCTCGGGAGCCATCTCTGCCGCGGATGGGACGCGCAGTTCGTCGTTCGCGGCGAACACGACGCGACAACCGCGATCGCCGGCGCCAGGTTCGTCTTCTCTGCGATCCGGCCCGGGCAGGAGGCCGCGCGGGTCGCCGACGAAGAGCTGGCGCTCGAGCGCGGCGTCCTCGGACAGGAGACGGTCGGGCCCGGCGGGTTCGCGATGGCGTTGCGCACGATCCCGGCGATGCTCGACTACGCGCGCTTGATCGAGGAGGCCGCTCCGGACGCCATGCTCATCAACTTCACGAACCCGGTCGGGATCGTGATGCAGGCCCTCCACGACCACACCTCCGTGGACGCGGTCGGAATCTGCGACGGACCGATCTCGATGCGTGAGAGCGTGGCGAGGTTCCTCGGCCTGCCGGGCGAGCGAGTGCACGCGGAGTACTTCGGACTGAACCACTGCGGCTGGATCCGCCGGGTTCTCGTCGACGGCGAGGACCGGCTGCCCGAGCTGCTGGACCGGTTCGAACAGCTCCAGGCGATCGACGAGCAGTGGCAGTTGTTCGACGCCTCGCTCGTCCGCGAGATCGGGATGCTGCCGATGGAGTACCTCTACTTCTTCTACTACCGCGACGATGCGCTCGAGCACATCCGCGGTTCCGGCGGCTCACGCGCGCGACAGCTGCAGGCGCTGAACCAGGCGCTCTGGCCGGCGCTGCGAACGCTCGTCGACGCGGGCGACCTCGCCGGTACCGAGGCGGCGTGGCGCCGGACGATGGCCGAGCGCGGTGCGACGTACTTCGCCCGGGAGCGCGGCGGGCAGGTCGAGACCGAGGGAGTCGACGGCGGCGACGTGTTCGAGGGTGAGGGCTATGAGGGTGTCGCGATCGCCGTGATGTCGGCGACAGCGCGCCGGCGGAAGGCCACGTCGATCCTGAACGTCCCGAACCGCGGCGCGATCGGCGATCTCAGGGATGACGACGTCGTCGAGGTGACCTGCCTCGTCGACGAGCACGGGGCCCATCCGATCGCGCAGGGTCGCATGCCGGACACCGCGCTGTCGCTGATCGGACCGCTCAAGGTCTACGAGCGACTGGTGGTGTCGGCCGCGGTCGAGGGTTCGTACCGTACGGCGCTCGACGCGCTGCTCGCGCATCCGCTGGTCGCCTCGTACCCCGTCGCGAAGGACATCCTCGACAGCTACCTGGCCGAGCTTGGTGGGCTGTTCCCTCCCCTGACGTGAACCCGCCGCACCGTCTGCTCACCTGAGCGCCAGCGATCGCACCTCCACACCGGCGGCGTCCAGAATGACCGGCAACCGGCCATCAAACGCAGGCGTCAGACCCGCGCGAGCGTGATCATGCCCCCGCGGCTGACCTGCGGCTACGAGCCGACCATCACGCCGTCCATACCGGGGTGCAGCGTGCACTCGAACCTCGTCTCGCCGTCCGGAACCGTGAACGTCGCGTTCACGACGCCGCCGGCCGGGATCGGCCCGGTGCTGAGCTCGAGCGCCTCAACCGTGAAATCGTGCGTCGAGTCGTCTTCGTTCCGGACCTCGATCTGAACCTCCTCCCCGGCGGGGAGCTCGAGGCGTTCGGGCTGGAATCGCGTGTCGACCGCCGTCACGGGGACGGCGTCGGGACCTCCCGGGCCGGACGCCACGTTCCCAGACGCATCGGCCGTGCACGACGCGAGGGCGAGCGCCACGGCGATCACCCGGGTTCGGATGTCGAACATCGGTAGACCTCCTTACGGTTGCGACCGATCTGCGATGCAGGCTCCTCGACCACCGGCCGCGCGCCATCGGCGGAACGGTGTATCAACCGGTTCATTCGGCGCCCGCTACCCGATGAGCCCCAGCTCGCGGGCGCGGGCGAGCGCCTCGGTCCGGTTCCGCGCGCCGAGCTTCCGGTAGATGCTGTTGACGTGGGCCTTGACCGTCCCCGGGGCGACGAACAGGTCGCGCGCGATCTCGGTCTGGGTTCGGCCCGTAGCGAGTAGGGCGAGCACATCGCGCTCCCGGTCAGTGATGTCGGCTCCCCCGTGGACGTCGGGGAGCGGGACGGCCGCGCGCGTGGATCGGTCGTCGCGGTGGCCTCCGGAGCGGACCCCGGGACGTGCATGGGTCGGCGTACGAATCGCGCCGTCAGCAGCGCGACGATCGGGATCGGGCCGAACACGACGACGATCCACCACGCCGCCTCGCCACGTCGCGCGAGCGCGACCGCGATGCCGAGGACGCTCGACCCCCACAGGAACGAGAGCGCCGCGACGGCCACCCAGATCGCGATCGTCCGCCACGGCAGGTGGTCGCCCCGCGACCGGTTCGTCGTCATCTCGGCTCCTATCCTGCACACCGCGACGGGGTCCCGTCCGCGTAGCCTTCGACCATGACGTCGAGCGGGCATCCGCCCGGACCGCGGCTCTCGGCGCCCGGCGCCCTGCTCGCGCTTCGCCGCGATCCGATCGGGCTGTTCGAGCGGGCGGCATCGTTCGGCGACGTGTCGCACCTCCGGCTGCCCGGCGTCGGGCTCTACGTCGTGAACGACCCGGAACTCGTCCATCGGGTCCTGACCGCCGGTGACCGCGGGTTCCGCAAGGGCCCGACGATGGACGCCGCGACGCTCCTCCTTGGGCAGAGCTTGCTGACGTCAAGCGGCGAGTATCACAAGCGCCACCGGCGCCTGATGCAGCCGATCTTCCACCACGACCGGATCCGCTCGTACGCCGCGACGATGGTCGAGCTCGCCTTGAGGGCCCGCGAACGGTGGCAGGAGGGGGAACCGCTCGACGTCCACGCAGAGATGTCGGCGCTCACGCTAGCGATCGTGGGACGGACGCTGTTCGCCAGCGACATCGAGGCAGCCGAGGCCCGCGACGTCGCGGTCGCGATGCGCGAGGTCCTGGCGCAGTTCGACCGCGCCTTCTCGCCGTTCCTCCAGCTGTCGCAGCGCCTGCCGTTGCCGGCGAACCGTCGGTTCGAGGCGGCCAAGACCTCGTTCGACTCGACGATCCGCACGCTGATCGCGCGACGACGGGCCGCGGGGCTCGGCGGCGACGACGTCCTCTCACTCCTGTTGCGCGCCCGCGACGAGGAGGCGGGGCTGACCGACGAACAGGTGCGCGACGAGGCGCTGACGCTGTTCCTCGCCGGCCACGAGACCACGGCGAACGCGTTGACGTGGACCTGGTACCTGCTCGGTCGGCACCGTGAGGTCGAGGAGCGGTTGCACGCCGAGCTCGAAAGCATCCTCGGCGGACGGAACGTCCATGCGGAAGATGTCCCGGCGCTCTCGTGCACACGCTCGGTCCTGGCCGAGTCGATGCGGCTGTACCCGCCCGCATGGGCGATCGGCCGGCGCGCGACCGAAGACCACGAGCTTGGCGGCTATCGCGTCCCGTCCGGCTCCATCGTCGTCGTCTCTCCATGGCTGGTACACCACGACGAACGGTGGTGGCCCGAGGCGTCGGCGTTCCGGCCCGAGCGCTGGGAGGATCCGGACAACCAGCAGCGGCGCACGTATCTTCCGTTCGGCGCCGGTCCGCGGATGTGCATCGGCGAGGACTTCGCGCGCCTCGAGTCGGTCTTGGTGCTCGCAACGGTCGCGCAACGGTGGCGGTTCGAGCCCGATCCCTCACACCGGGTCGAGCTTCAGCCCGTCGTTACCCTACGTCCGAGGACGGGCGTCCGCGTCACCGCCCTGATGCGCTAGGAGGAGCCTGCGCGGCGCGCGAGCTCGTCGCCATGACTACGGTCGACGGACGCGTTGCCGGTAGGAGAACGAGACGAGCGCTGCACCGATCACCCACAGTACGACGGCCAGCAGCGGGTTCCCGGCCCAGGCCTCCACACCGCCGACGAGGAAGCCCACGCCCACGAGCAGCGGCAGGACCCACATCATTGCCCAGCGTATCTGGGCTCGCGGACGGCGGAGTGTCGAAAACGACCCGCGCCGTTCGTCGGTAGGGTGAGGCTCCACCACGGAGCCGAGCGGGAAGGAGGCCGGGATGCGGTACTTGCTGTTGATCTACGGCGATGAGTCGGCCGGGGCCGACATGTCCCAGGAGGACCAGGCGCTCGAGATGAAGCGGTGGACCGACTACACCGCGTGGCTCCACGAGAAGGGCTGGCACCTCGGCGGCGAGGCCCTCGACGAAACGCACGCAGCTACCACCGTGCGGGAGCTCAACGGCAAGATCGTCACGACCGATGGTCCGTTCGCCGAGACCAAGGAGCAGCTCGGGGGCTTCTACCTGATCCGGTGCTCGAACCTGGATGAGGCGATCGAGGCGGCATCGAAGATCCCTAGCGTCGGACGAGGCTCGGTCGAGGTCCGGCCGATCATGGAGTTCGGCGAGGAGGGGTCGTCCTAGCCACCGAGGCGCGCGGGGTTGTCGACCGCCTGTTCCGGCAGGAGCAGGGGCGGGCGGTCGCGACTCTTATCCGGGTCCTGGGCGACTTCGACCTGGCCGAGGACGCGGTCCAGGAGGCGTTCGCCGAGGCGCTGCGCTCGTGGCCGGCGCGTGGCGTCCCCGACAATCCCGGGGCGTGGATCACGACGACCGCCCGGAACCGCGCGATCGACCGGATCCGGCGCGACCGGGCGTTCCGCGAGCGGACCGAGGCCCTGACGCAGCTGGTGGCGCTCGAGGCGCTCGGGAAGGACCGGACCGACGTGAGTGGGATCCCCGACGACCGCCTGCGGCTGATCTTCACCTGCTGCCATCCGGCGCTCGCGATGGACGCACGCGTCGCGCTGACGCTCAAGACGCTCGGCGGGCTGACGACCGGCGAGATCGCGCGGGCGTTCCTTGTGGCCGAGGCGACGATGGCGCAGCGGCTCGTCCGGGCAAAGCGCAAGATCCGCTCCGCGGCAATCCCCTACCGTGTCCCGCCGGCCGAGCTGCTGCCGGATCGCCTGCCCGGTGTGCTCGCCGTGCTCTACCTCGTCTTCAACGAGGGGTACGCGGCTACGAGCGGACCGCTCGTTCGCACGGACCTTTGCGACGAGGCGATCCGGCTCACCCGGATCGTGTCTCGGCTGATGCCGGCTGAGCCGGAGCCATCGGGGCTGCTAGCGCTCATGCTGCTGCAGCATTCGCGCCGCGACGCCCGGACCGACTCCCTCGGCGACCTGGTGCTGCTCGACAAGCAGGACCGTTCGCGCTGGGACCACGACATGATCGACGAAGGGCTGCGGCTGGTGGACGAGACGCTCGCGATGCGCCGGCCCGGCCCGTACCAAGTGCAGGCAGCCATCGCCGCGCTCCACGCCCGCGCACCGCGGCCCGACGACACCGACTGGCCCCAGATCGCCGCGCTGTACGCCACGCTGGCGCGCATGACGCCGTCCCCGGTCGTCGCGCTCAATGCGGCGGTCGCGGTCGCGATGGCAGACGGTCCAGCACGGGGCCTCCCACTCATCGACGCGCTCGCCGGGGAGCTCGACGGCTACCACCTGTTCCACTCGGCGCGAGCCGACCTGCTCCGCCGGCTCGACCGGCGCGCCGAGGCCGCCGACGGCTACCGCCGAGCGCTCGTGCTCGTGACCAACCACAGCGAACGGGCCTTCCTCGAGCGCCGTCTCGCCGAGGTCACGGCCTGACTGCTCGCATTCCGATCAGGCTCGCGGCCCGATCCCCATTCGCCGACGCGCGGCAGCGACCGTCTCCGAGGCGATCGCGCGCGCCTTGTCGGCGCCCTTCGCCAGGACGTCCTCGATCGCGGGCTCGTCGGGTCTGATCGCCGCGTAGCGTTCGCGGGTCGGCGCGAAAAGCTCGACCATCGCCTCCCCCACGTCCTGCTTGAACATGGCGTACCCGTCTGCGTCCGCGTATTCCTTCTCGACGTCCTCGGGTTCGATACCGCCCGCCGCGGCCATGATCTCGATCAGGTTCGTGATGCCCTGCTTGTCCTCGGCGCGGACGATGTCTCGCCCCGAGTCCGTGACGGCCGAACGGAACTTCCGTCGGATCACGTCGGGCTCGTCGAGGACCAGCACGGTCCCGAGCTCCGTCCCACCGGTCGTGGACATCTTCTTGGCGGGGACCTGCAGGTCCATCACGCGGGCCGCGACGTCCGGGATCCGGTGCCCGGGCAGCACGAACGTCTCGCCGTAGCGGGAGTTGAAGCGTTCGGCGATGTCGCGGGCCAGCTCCAGGTGCTGCTTCTGGTCCTCGCCGACCGGCACCTCGTCCGTCTGGTATGCCAGGATGTCGGCCGCCTGGAGGACGGGGTACGTGAAGAGCCCGGCCGACACGAAGTCCTTCTGCTGCGCCGACTTCTCCTTGAACTGATGCATCCGCGATAGCTCGCCGTACGCCGTCACACTCATCAACAGCCAACAGAGCTCGGTGTGCTCCTTGACATCGCTCTGGCGGAACAGGATGCACCGGTCCGGGTCGAGCCCCGCGGCCAGGAGCAGCGCCGTCGCGTCGAGGACGGCGCGCGAAAGCTCGGCCGGCTCGTACGCGACGGTGGTCGCGTGCAGGTCGACGATGCAGTAGATCGCCTCGCCGCGGTCCTGCCCCTCGACGTACTGACGGATCGCCCCGAGGTAGTTCCCGAGGTGCTTGCGACCCGTGGGCTGGATACCCGAGAAGATGCGCATGATGCAGACAGGGTATCGGACGGCAGCGGGCGGCTACGCCCGGATGACGACCGGCGTGCCGAGCGGGACGCGAGTGAGCGCCCGCATGTCTGCGTTGTACACGCGGACGCACCCGTGCGAGACCTCGCGCCCGCGGTCGCTCGGGTCGGCCGTGCCGTGGATCGCCATCCGCCCCTCCCCCGGCCACTCGGACAGGACCGGCGAGAACCCGGACAGCCCCAGCGCGAAGATCCCGTACGGCCCCGCGGCATCGGCGAAGGCGACGCGCTGCCAGACGTAGAAGCGTCCCTCTCCCGTCGGGTACAGCGGCGCGCCGATCCCCACCCGGAATCGATCCATAAGGTCCTCGCGCACGTAGTGCCGCAGCACGCGTTCCGAGAGATCCACGACGATTCGCTCAAACACGGGCTTCAGCGTGACGTCGCTGACCTTGGCCCAGTCGGAGGCGCCGTTCGGCCTGATCGGCAAGAGCAGCTTCACCCACCGGTGGCCGCCGCGTTCGGCGCGCCCGTCGATGAGGAGCGGCGAACGCGGCGCGCCGAGCGGATTCGGGTTCCGGGCGTCGAAGGCGTACGGGGGCTCGCCGCGTCCGGGACGCTTCCACATCCGCAGGTACCGCTCGTTCGGGATCGCGACCATCCCGCTCGCGTGCTCGTACAGGCGACCGTGGCCGAGGTCGGGCATTGGTGTCGGGGTCGGCGAGACGCTGCTCGGCGAGGGCGCGGTGGTCGGCGAGGGCGCCGGAGCGAGGGACCGAGAGGAAGACGAGCATGCAACGGCGACGACGAGGACCAACGGGAGCAGGCGGGTCATCGGTTCCCATTATGCGGTCGTCAACGCAGCGAGCTAGCCCGACGTCGTGTCAACCCTCGAGGCAGGACTGTGCCGCTTCTCACCTTCTCCCCACCGTTCCCCTAGTTAGAGCACCACAGCGCGAGAGTGGCGGAACCTGGTAGACGCGCCGGACTTGGGAGTACCAAACTCCTTCTCCGGCGAGGCGCACAGCCTTCGGCAGCGAGGATACTCGGACGCGGTGACGTCCTACCGTTCCTGTAAATGAGAGGCGGCCTGAGCTTCAATTCGGATGACCGCAAAGTCGACCGAAAGGAGCCCAGGCCATGAGGAGAGTAGCGCCCAGCACGATCGCGCGCGAGGAGATCGACGAGCTGCTCGCCGGCGGCACCTCGCCAGAGACGAACATCCTGTCCGCGCTCGCCCAGCTCGGCGTGCGGTACGTCGTGCAGCAGGGTCTCGAGCAGGAGCAAGCCGATCACCTCGGCCGCGGCCGCTACGAGCGCGGCGCCGGGACGAGGGGCCTTCGAAACGGGTACGAGGACGCCACGCTTCGCACCGCCGAGGGCGGCATCGGGGTGAGGGTGCCGCAGGTGCGTGATGCCGAGGCGCCCTACCGCTCCAAGCTGATCGAGTTCCTGGCCGGCAACACCGAGGCCTTGGATCGCCTCGTCGTTGAGATGTACGCGCGGGGTCTGTCCACCCGCGACATCGAGGACGCCTTCCGGGGCCCCGACGGCGAGCTGCTGCTCTCGCGCACCGCGGTGAGCGAGATCACCGACCGCCTGTGGGAGGACTACCAGGCCTTCTGCGCCCGCGACCTTTCCCAGATCGACGTCGCCTACCTGTTTTGCGACGCGATCTTCGAGTCCCTTCGCCGCTACGGGGCCAAGGAGGCCGTCCTGGTCTGCTGGTGCATCACGACCTCCGGCCACAAGGTCCTGCTGCACCTGGCCGTGGGCGACAAGGAGTCCGAGCTCTGCTGGACCGAGTTCTTCCGTCACATGATCTCCCGGGGGCTTCGGGTCCCCACCTCGGTCACCGCCGACGGCGCGCCTGGGCTGATCAACGCGATCGGGGTGTGCTTCAAGCACTCCCTGCGGATCCGCTGCTGGTTCCACCGCATGGGCAACATCCTGGCCAAGGTCCCCGAGGAGGCCCGGGCCGAGCTCGCCGCCCACCTGCGGGCGGTGCGCGACGCCGCGACGCCCGAGTCCGGACGCGCCGCCGCAACCGATCTGGTGAACCGGTTCGCCGATGCCTTCCCCGCCGCGGTCGCCTGCTTCACCGAGGACCTGGACGCCCTGCTTGGGCACCTGCGCCTGCCCGCCCGGCACCGCATCTTCTGTCGGACGACAAACCTCATCGAGCGCAGCTTCGAGGAGGAACGCCGGCGCACCAAGGTGATCCCTCGGTTCACCGACGAGCGCGCGGCGATGAAGCTCGTGTTCGCCTCGCTGATCCGCTGCTCGCAGCGATGGAACCGGGTGTCGATCACCGACATCGAACGTCACCAGCTCAAGCTGCTGCGGGCGGAGCTCAAGATCGACCCGCCGCCGAAGACCGAAGCAAAGGAGGATCGCTCGAGAAGAAGGAAGACCGCGTGACCCAGGTCGCTGCATTTACAGGGAGCTCAGGACTTGACCCGGCGTCTGGCCCCCGAGAGATCCGTGCGGCCTGTTGAAGTTGTAGAAGTCCTCCCACTCCCTGAGACGCTCGTTGAACAGGCCGGTGTCGTCGATCACGACGCCGTCGAGCATCCGGTAGAACTCCTCGGCGTCGATCCG
>JBKPHM010000107.1:0-55050 GCA_046729855.1 Actinomycetota bacterium
GCCGGCTCGACGATGATCGACGTGAGCGGAAGCAGCGTGTTGTCGACCAGGAAGTCCACGGCATCGCCGGCGGCGCTCGAGAGCACCGCGACCGGCGGTCCGATCACCCAGTACGCGAGGATCGCGAGGATCGCCCCGAGGATCCCGGCCGAGAAGGTTCCCACGAGCATCTCGAACCCGGTCCGAACCCGATGCATCACCGCCTGGTCGAACTGCTTGATCAGCCAGCCGCCCAGCGGGCCCATGATCATCGCGCCGAGGAACATCGGAGTTTGGACCAGTTCGCCCCCGACCTCCGTCCCGACGAACCCACCGATCGCGACGCCCGCGGTGGCGATCGCCCCCACGACGGCGCCGCGCTGTCCGTGGACCATGCGTCCGCCCGTGTAGCCGATCAGGATGGGCAGCAGGAAGAAGATCATCGGGCTGACCAGCTGGGCGAGATCCTCGTTGGGGATCCATCCGGTCGGGATGAAGAAAGCAGTGATGAGTCCCCAGGCGAGGAACGCGCCGATGTTGGGGATCACCATCCCGGCGAGGAACCCACCGAACCGCTGGATGCTCGCCCGCCATCCTCCGGTCGCCGCCGTCGGCACCGGCATCGCCATGGACATCGCTCCCTCCCTTCAGCGTTCCATCAACATGCCCGCGACCAGCACAGCGTCCCGGCCGCGGCGTGGAACCCCTCGGCTTCCGATCACCTCCTCACGCGAGCACGACCTCGATCCCCGCTTCCTCGAGGCCACGCCGGCCGGCATCGGGTAGACCCCGATCGCTGATCAAGACGTCGAAGCCGTCGATCGGGGCGAACCGGACGGCGGCCTCCTGATCGAGCTTCGAGTGGTCGGCGAGGACCACCGTCTGGGCGGCGGCGCGGCAGATCGCTCGCTTCACGGCGGCCTCGGCTGGATCCGGCGTCGAGAGCCCGCGCTCCGCGCTGAACCCGTTCGTCCCAACGAACGCGACGTCGACGCGGAGCTCGGCGAGCTGTCGGAGGGCCCACTCGTCCACGTTGGCGAGCGTCCGCGTCCGGAGCCGTCCCCCGATCACGTAGGGCCGGAGACTCCGTCGGGTGGCCAGCTCGAGCGCGACGGCCACCGAGTGCGTGAAGACCGTGAGCTCGCGATCTGGGAAAATCCGGGCGAGCGCGAGCGTCGACGTCCCCGCGTCCACCAACACCGATCCCTGCTCGGGGACGAACGCCGCGGCGGCCTCGGCGATCGCCTCCTTCTCGGCCGCCATCGTCTCGGCCTTCTCCGCAACCGCAGGCTCCGAACGGAACCGGCTGATCGAGATCGCGCCGCCGTGGACCCGCCGGAGGACGCGTCGTTGCTCGAGCTCCGTCAGGTCTCGCCGGATCGTCTCGGCGGTCACCCCGAACCGGCTGGCGAGCTCCGCGACGTCGCCGCGGCCGTCTCGGTCGACGAGCGTAGCGATCTCCTGCCGTCGCTCCACCGCGTACACCAAGCCCTCCGGCGTTGCGTTCGCGTTTAGTTATGCCCGTTTTGTTCCGATTTGTCAACTCGAAGCCAACAGAACGGACCGACTTCCACACCGACCGGACGGCCAGGCGTCCGATCGGTTCCGGTGCGTCGAGCGCAGAAACTCCGATTCGGGCCTGACCAGGGGATTCCGAGCGCTCGGCTTGACAGACGTCCTGCTACTCGGACCAAATCACATCGGTGCCATTCGCTCCGGAGAAACGTTTAGAAAGCGGTGTTCTCAGGAGCCGCAACGGGAAGGACAAGCCGCGAGAACGCCCTGCTCAGCGCTAGTGTCGGAGTTTTATGCACCCTTCACGTAACGACACGTTTATTTCGATCGCCTGCGCTGCGCCGGTAAGTTCTACAGCGACGTGTACGAGGTTCTTGCGGCGAACACGGCCTAAAGATCCTTTGGGCTGTTGGTTCGAGTCCGTCGATGAGTTTCAGGGCGGCGTTCGCCGCGCATCCCGTTCAACGTGGCCTGGACGACCGGGCCGCACTACCAGAGCATCTCGCAGTACGTCCCCCAGCCAGGCCACCGGTCAGGCGGCGTCCGCCGCACAGCGGAACCCAATGTTGCCCGTCGAGGAGTTCGGCGTGTTAGAGGTCCTCGCAGCCACGCGATAACGACTGCAGTACGACTCGTGACAGAGGTACGAACCACCCCGGATCACCCGAGCGTCGCGTCGCGCGCTGCGGGGTCCGAACACGTCAGCGCACCACTCCCAGACGTTGCCGACGACGTTGTGCAGACCGAACCCGTTCGGCGGGAATGCGTGGACCGGCGCGGTGCCCAGGTACCCGTCATCGAGGATGTTCACGGTAGGGAAGGTCCCCTGCCAGACGTTGCACATGTGCCGTCCGCCGGGCGTGAGCTCATCGCCCCAGGGGAAGCGCGCTTGGCTGAGCCCACCCCGCGCGGCGTACTCCCATTCGGCCTCGGTGGGCAGGCGCAGCCCGGACCACGCCGCGTACGCCGACGCGTCGTTCCACGTCACGTGGACGACGGGGTGATCCATCACGTCCTGGATGTTCGAACCATGTCCCGTCGGGTGATGCCAGTCGGCGCCGGCGACCTCCCGCCACCAGGTCGCCTCGGCCACGGCCGGAGTGTCGGGGAACGCCTCCGGCAACAGCCCGACGAACACGAACGACGAGCCGAAGCGCTCGGCCTCCGTCAGGTAGCCCGACGCTTCGACGAACGCCGCGAAGCGCTCGTTGGACACGGCGTAGAGGTCGATCGCGAACGGGCGGATCGCAACCTCGCGGACGGGACCCTCGCCATCTTCGGGGAACACGGCCTCGTCGGTGCCCATCAGGAAGGTGCCGCCCGGTAGGGACACCATCGTTTCCCGCCTGCCGTCCGCGATCCGACGCGCGGCGGGAACCGGCGTGGCGGGGGGAGCCGCCCGGTCGGCGAGCCGTTCGGTGGCGCAGCAACGGGGCGTGGGAGAGCCGCGGTCAACCCCCATCTGCGTCCCCCGCGGTTGCGCTGGCGTCGGGGTCGTCACCTCGAGTCCGCAGCGTCGTCCCGGTGAATGCCGCCCAGAAGTCGTGCCCACGGACGTACCGATCGGGTGAATCATCGGCAGGGCGGTGGTCCCAGGACGTCGGGCGGCCCCGCGAAAGGGCTTCGAATACCAGCCTGCGTCGCCGCTGGCTCGCCAGGACGTCGGCGTGCAGGCGCCGAAGGTCCCACCGGAACGTGATCTCGTCGCGGAAGCTCTTCACCACTGCGGCGGCATCGTCGTCGCCGGCGATGTTTTGGACCTCGTCCCGGTCCGACGACAGGTCGTAGAGCTGATCCGGGTCCACCGGAGAGTGGACGAACTTGTGCAGACCCCGTCGGATCATCACGACGGGCGCGATGGCTCCTTCCGCGAGGTACTCACCCACGACCTCAGAGGGCCCGCCCTCCTGACCTCGAAGGAGCGGCACCAGGCTGGTCCCGTCGAGCGCGTCCTCCGACGCGAACGTCGCTCCCGTCGCGATCTCGACCAGCGTGGGGAGCAGGTCGACAAGCGAGACGGGCCGGGAAAGTCGTCGGGCTGCGAACCGCGTCGGTGCGTGCAGGATAAGGGGGACGCGCGCCGACGGCTCGAAGAAGCTCATCTTGTACCAGAGCCCCCGCTCGCCGAGCATCTCGCCGTGGTCGGCCGTGACGACCACGACGGTGTCACGCCGAAGCGCGGTCGCATCGAGGGCCGCGAGCACCTGCCCGATCCGTTCGTCGACGTAGCTCACCGCGGCGTAATAGGCGAGCCGGGCCGTGCGGACCGTCTCGTCGGCGATCTCGTCGGCGTCGTCGCCGCACATGTGCCGGATGCGCCGGCTGTGCGGATCCAGGTCTTCGAGCGGGATCCGCGGCACGGCGGGGAGGTCGATCCGTCGGCCGTCGTACCGCCGCCAGTACCGCTCCGGGATCTCCCAGGGATCGTGCGGATGCGTGAAGGACACGACCAGGAAGAAAGGCCGACGCGCAGCGTTTCGCGCCAGGTCGTTGATCCTGCGGACGGATCGGAAGACCACCTCGTCGTCGAAGTCCGTCTGAAGGGTCACCTCGGCCGTCCCCGGACGGAGCACACTGCGCATGTCGTGGTACCAGGGCAGCCGCTCCGCTGGCGGCCGGTCCCAGTCGGGCGTCCAGTCGAGGCCCGCAGGGTAGAAGTCCGTGGTCAGGCGCTCCTCGAACCCGTGGAGCTGGTCGGGTCCGATGAAGTGCATCTTCCCGACGAGGCACGTGTCGTAGCCGCGAGCACGAAGGTGGTGCGCGATCGTCGGGACCGAGGAGGAGAGCTCCGCCGCGTTGTCGTACACGCCGACCCGTGACGGGAGACGCGCGGTCATCATCGACGCGCGAGAGGGCGCACACAGGGGCGAGTTGCAGTATGCGTTCTCGAAGACCACGCCCTCGCGACCGAGCCGGCTAAGGGTCGGCGCGTCGACGGGCACGTTGCCGTAGGCCGGAACGGCGTGGGCTCCGAGCTGATCGGCCATCACGAGGACGACGTTTGGCGCTGCCGCCTCGTCCGCCAGGGGTGGCGCCTCCGGAGCGATCCCGCCCATGCTCGTCGGTCAGTCGCCCCTCAGGTGACGATCGAACCAGTCCAGGATGATCTCCGCTCGTTGGACGCGGTGGATCGGGGAGCCGGAACGGGACAGCTCGTGGCTCTCGTTCGGGAACCGCACCAGCTCGACCTCCTTTCCGAGCAGCCGAAGGACCGTGAAGAGCTGCTCCGCGTTGCCCACCGGGCAGCGCAGGTCGTCTTCGGAGTGGACGATCAGCAGCGGCGTGGTGATCTCGCTCGCGTACGTGACGGGAGATATCGCGAGATGCGCCTCCGGCGCTTCGAACCACAAAGCTCCGACCTCGCCGTGCAGCATCCATCCGAGGTCGGACGATCCGCCCTCGAGGATGAAGTCGTTGACGGCGCGCTCCGAGCACGCGGCGCGGAACCGGTCGGTGTGCCCGACGATCCACGAGGTCATGAAGCCCCCGTAGGAGCCACCCATCACGCCGAGGCGCTCGGGATCGACGAACGGGAAGCGACGCACGGCCTCGTCCACGACGGCCATCAGGTCCTCGTAGTCCACGCTGCCCCAGCCGGGGCCGTCGGCGACCGGCCCGCGGATCGCTCGACCCCACGACTCGGCATAGCCCGACGAACCTCGGGGGTTCGCGTAAAGCACCGCGTACCCGGCGCCGGCCTCGATCTGGAACTCGTCAAAGAAGCGGTTCCCGTACTGCGCGAACGGTCCGCCGTGGACGTTCAGGATCGTCGGGTACCGCTCCCCGTCGACAAAGCCGACGGGCCCCAGGATCCAGGCCTCGACCTCCGCGCCGTCGGGCGAGACGGCGACGAACCGCTCGGGTTCCGCCAGCTCCCGGCTCCCCGCGAACGCGGCCCCGACATCGGTGAGCCGACGCCGGCCGATGGCGAGCTCCGGGAGCGCCGTCGACCCGGTCGGCGCGTGGGCGACGACACCGGCTGCCACGTCGTACCCGGCGAGACACACGTCGCCGCCCTCGACCACCTCCGGCTTCCCCGAGCCGTCGGCGGGCACGCGGTACAGCGGCGTGTTGCCGTGGTCCTCGACCACGAACAAGAGGTCTTCCCCGTCCCAGATCGGTTCCCGGAGCAGCGGCCACGGCATGCAGTTCCGGTCGAGCGCCTCGCTCAGCACCAGCCGTTCGCGCGTGACCACGTCGATCACCGCGACCTGGCCGTGGCGCGGATCGTCGAAGATCCCGGGCGAAACGAGGTACGCGATCCGCGACCCATCGGGCGACCATGAGGGGCGCTCGACGGTGCCATCCGTCACCGTCAGCTTCTCGGGCGATCCACCGTCCGCCGCGACCACGTACACGTCTCGCGCAGCGCTCCGATCCCAGTCGTCCTCACGGGCGGACGCGAACGCGATGCTGGCGCCGTCCGGCGACCAACAGGGATCGGCGTCCTCGAAGTCGCCGTCGGTGAGCTGCTCCGGCGACCCCGATCCGTCCGCGGCGACCGTGAAGATGTGCTGTCGACGGTCCCCGGTCCATCCGATGTCGTCGAGCTTGAACTGAAGCCGTGTGAAGCGGCGGGGCGGGCGCCGGGCCGCGTCCTCCTCGGAGGCGGGGTCGGGCGCGCGAGCGGCGAACGCGATGCGCTCGCCGTTCGGCGACCAGGCGGGCGCGGTGACGTCCTCCTTCAGGTCGGTCAGCTTCCGCGGTTCGCCGCCGCCGACCGCGATCGTGTACAGCTGCGCGTGATCACCCTCCCGGCTCGACGTGAATGCGAGGTATCGCCCGTCGGGCGACCAGCGCGGTGCGGTGTCGCGCTTAGACCCCGAGGTGAACGGTCGAGGCGGTGACGACCCGTCCGCGGCCGCGAGCCAGATGGCGCTCCGGTTCTCGTTCTCGTTGCGATCGAGGGACCAGACCACGTAGGCGATCGTGGATCCGTCGGGAGACGCGCGAGGGTCGGACACGCCAGTGAGCTCGAAGATGTCATCGGGCACCATCTCGGCCATCCATGCCTCCTGATCGTTTCGCCGGTCGTAACGGGTGTGCGGGCGCCCGGCGGGAACACATCCTAGGAGCGGCGGCCGTCGACGGCAGACGATCCCATCGGTCGCATCGCTCGGTTTGACCGTCTCCGCGCTTCGTCCTACGATCGGGCGATCCGACGAATGAGGGACCGGATGCATGAGGCGTGGTCCCTACCGCGCGTGGAGGGGGTCTCGGCGACCGAGGCGGTGCGGCGCTCGCTCCGCGAGGCGATCGTCGACGGCAGGATCCCGGCCGGGGCACAGCTCCGCGAGTCGCTCCTCTCCGAGATGCTCGGAACCAGTCGCGGCACGGTTCGGGAGGCGATCCGTCACCTGGTCGAAGAGGGGATCGTGGAGTACCGCCTCCATCGCGGCGCGTTCGTGCGTTCGAGGATCCTGGCGGACGACCTCGACGTGTACGTGGCGCGCGAGGCGATCGAGGTCTGGGCGGCCGCGACGCTCGTCGCGCGGGACGAACCTGCCGACCTATCGCAGCTGCTCTCGGCCGTCGTGACGATGCGAACCAAGGGAGCGCGCCGTGCGAGGCCGACCGAGGAGACGATCGCCGCCGATCTGCGCTTCCATCACGAGCTGGTCCGCTTGGCCGGGAGCCCACGCCTGACGCGGGTGCACGAGACGCTCGTGGCGGAGACCCGGATGCTGCTTCGGCATCATCCTCCGTATCCGTGGGGGAGGTACGCCGCCGATCACCAGGTGATCGTCGACGCGCTCCGCCGCGGCGATCCACGGACGCCACAGCTGGTGGCCGATCACCTCCGGCTGTCGGCGCGCCTGCTGAGCCGCGAGATGGACGGGGATGGACGACGCGCGAGGGCGGCCGTGCGAGCATCGCCGTAGCGCTCCGCGCCGGAAGGGGCCGTTGTCCCGAATCGGGAGGGAGGAACGATGGAGAGGAAGCCGAACCGGGTCCTCGACAGAGGGCCGACGTTCACGAGACGGGACGTGCTGCGCGGTGCCGGCTACCTCGCCGGGGGACTCGTCCTGGCCGGACCGCTCGCCGCGTGCGGCGGTGACGACGGCACGAGCGCCTCGCCCACCGGACCGGCGGCCGTGGGCAGTCCGAAGCGAGGGGGCGACTTCCGCATCGGCGTCACCGGCGGCGGGTCGAGCGACATCATCGACGGACAGAACATCGTCACGAAGCCGGACCAGGCTCGCCTGGTCGCCGGCTTCGAGACGCTCCTGACGTACGACTCGGACTACAACCTCACGACCGACGGGCTCGCCGAGGACGTTACGCAGGATGCACCCGATCAGTGGACGATCCGGATCCGCGAGGGGATCGAGTTCCACGACGGCAAGACGCTGACCGCCGACGACGTCGTCTACTCGTTCCAGCGCATCCTCGACCCGGAGGAAGGGCTGTTCGGGAACGCCGGACTCGCATCGATCGATCCGAACACCATCGAGAAGATGGACGACCGCGCGGTGCGGCTCCACCTCACCCAGGCGGACTCGACGATCGGCGATCAGCTGGGGCAGTATTACAACGGGATCGTCCCCGAGGGCTACACGCGCAGGGGCGAGCAGATCGGAACAGGCCCCTACCGGCTGGAGAGCTTCACGCCCGGTCAGCAGAGCGTGCACGTCCGGTTCGAGAACTACTGGCGGTCGGGCGAGCCTTATTTCGAACAGGTGACGGTGATCGACTTCCCCGACCCATCCGCGCAGGTGAACGCCCTCCTATCGGGCGAGCTCGACGCGATCACGGACATCCCGTTCGCGCAGATCGAGGTCGCGCGTGCGCAGGGGTTCGAGATCCTGGAGTCGGAGGGTGGCGGCTGGCTGCCGATCTGCATGGCGATCGACCTCGAGCCGTTCACGGACGTGCGGGTCCGGCAGGCGTTCCGTCTGATGGCGGATCGCGAGGCGATCGTGCAGCAGGTGTTGTCCGGGCACGGGCGCGTGGCCAACGACCTCTATTCACCGTTCGATCCGTGCTACGCGTCGGATCTTCCGCAGCGAGAGCAGGACTTCGATCAGGCGAGGGCGCTGCTGAAGGAGGCCGGGAAGGAGGGCCTGGAGGTCGACCTGCACACGACGCCGGGCGCTGCCGGGATGGTCGACGAGGCGAAGGTCTTCGCCGAGCAGTGCAAGGGGGCAGGCGTCAAGGTCAGCGTGAAGGTGGACCAGAACTACTACGGCGACCAGTACCTGAAGCTGCCGTTCTCCGTCGACTTCTGGGGAACGCGGAACTACCTCCCCCAAGTGGCGAACGGCAGCATCCCGACGGCGCCGTATAACGAGACGCACTGGCCTCCGAAGGACTCCAACTACATCGAACTCTATGGGCAAGCGCTTGCCGAGGTGGACGAGGCGCAGCGGTGCGAGCTCGTCCACGAGATGCAGGTGCTCGAGTACCAGCAGGGCGGGTACATCATCCCGTTCTTCAACAATCTGGTCGACTCGTTTGCCGCGAACGTGCGAGGTTTCAAAGCGGGGAGGGGGACGCTGAACCTCGACGCCTTCGGCCATGGATTCCGGACGATCTGGTTCGACTAGCTCGGTCCCCGCCGAAGCGGCGCCCGAGCTGCCGGCGACCGAGCGGGAGCCTGAACGGCGTAGGGGGATCGCCCGGTTCATTGTGCGCCGGCTGCTGCTCGGTCTGCTCGTCCTGTGGCTGGTGTCGATCGTGGTGTTCGCCGCCACCCAGGCGCTCCCGGGCGATCCGGCGCGGGCGATCCTCGGCAGGACTGCCACGCCGGCGAGCCTGGCGGCCCTGCGCGAACAGCTCGGGTTGGATCGGCCCGTCCTCGAGCAGTACTGGGAGTGGATCCTCGGACTCCTCCAGGGAGACCTCGGCACGTCGCTCGCTGCGCAGCGACCCGTGAGCGAGTTGCTGGGCGATCGCTTCGTAAACACGGCCTTCCTCGTCCTTTGCGCGGGTCTGATCTCGATCCCGCTGTCCATCGTCCTGGGCGCGTATGCGGCGCTTCGCCGGGACCGGACGTTCGACCACGCGACCTCGCTCGTGACGCTGCTGCTCGCGGCGCTGCCGGAGTTCGTCGTCGGCGTCGCTCTCGTCGTCCTGTTCGCAACGACGGTGTTCCAGCTCCTCCCGGCGGTCTCGATCATCCCTCCCGGGACGAAGCCGTGGGAGCAGCCAGCGGCGATGATCCTCCCGACGGCGACGCTCGTCCTCGCGGTGACGCCATACGTCACGCGGATCATGCGGGCCTCGATGGTCGAGGTGCTCGAGAGCGATTACGTCGAGATGGCCCGACTGAAGGGTCTTCCCGAGCGCATCGTGATCAGACGACACGCGCTGCCGAACGCGTTGGGCCCAACCTTCCAGGTGATCGCGATCAATCTTGCCTACCTGGCGGGCGGCGTGATCGTCGTCGAGTACATCTTCAATTACGCCGGCCTCGGCGGGGCGATGCGGGACGCGGTGTCGAACCGGGACCTGCCGGTCGTGCAGGCGCTCGCTATGTCGATCGCCGTCGTGTACGTGCTCCTGAACCTGCTGGCCGACATCGCGACGATCCTCGTCACCCCGCGGCTGCGCACGAGGCTCTGATGCCTGTGTCCGCGCTCGACGCCGCCGTCACGCCGGAGCCGGAGGTCATCACCGCTCGGCGCCCCGCACGGGCCCTGCTCCGCGATGCGCTCCGGCTGTGGCGGACGAGGGTCGGCCTCCTTCTCGTCCTGGTCGTCGTCGCGATAGCCCTGCTCGGCCCGCTATTCGCGCCGTACGGGGCGCAGGAGTTCGTCGGCACGCCGAACACGGGCCCGTCGCCCGATGCTCTCTTCGGCACGGAC
The DNA here is from genome assembly GCA_046729855.1 of Actinomycetota bacterium. GTDB lineage: Bacteria > Actinomycetota > UBA4738 > UBA4738 > HRBIN12 > DATHSY01. The sequence continues at coordinate 10,302 of JBKPHM010000107.1, forward strand.
AACCTGGGGCAGGACGTCTGGAGCCGGTTCCTGCTGGGCGGCCGTGAGATCCTCGTCCTCGCGGCGGCCGCGACCGTCCTCGGCCTCGCGCTGGGCGTCACCCTGGGTCTGATCGCCGCGTACTCCCGGTCGGGACTCGACGACGTCCTGATGCGAGGGATGGACGTGATCCTCGCCTTCCCGCAGATCATGCTCGCGCTCGTCGCGATCGCGACCGTCGGCCCGGAGCCGTGGCTCGTCGTCGCCGCGGTCGGTCTTACGACGATGCCTCGGGTCGCCCGCGTCACGCGCGGCGCAGCTCAGCCGGTGATCGAGCGGGACTTCGTCGCGGCGGCAGACGCCCTCGGGGTGTCGCGCGGTCGGATCCTGTTCGGAGAGGTGCTCCCCAACATCCTCGGGCCGCTGCTCGTCGAGGCCAGCTTGCGCCTGACCTACTCGATCGGCCTGATCGCGGCCCTGGCCTTCCTGGGCTTCGCGACGAACCCGGGGGGCGCCAACTGGGGACTGATGATCCAGGAGAACCAGATCGCCCTCGTCGTGCAGCCGTGGGGCGTCGTGCTGCCGGTGATCGCGATCGCGCTGCTCACGGTCGGCACCGGCCTGATCGGCGACGGCATCGCGCGTGCGGCGGCTGGGATCGACCGCGTTCGGGGGGCCGAGTGATGCCGCTCGACCCCGCCGTGATCGTCGAGGGTCTTCGCGTCGTCGTCGCACGCTCCGGGGTCGAGATCGTCGACGACGTCTCGTTCTCGATCGCGCCCGGCGAGGTCCTCGGCCTCGTGGGCGAGTCGGGTTCCGGCAAGACGACCGTCGGCCTGGCGGTGCTCGGCCACGCGCGTCGAGGAGCGGAGATCGCCGGCGGCTCGATCCGGTTCGACGGCGCGGACATCGTTCGGCTCGATCCCTCGGCGCGGCGGCGGATGCGCGGAAGGGTGGTGTCGTACGTGCCGCAGGACCCTGCGGCTGCGTTGAATCCGGCGCTCCGGATCGGGACGCAACTCATCGAGGTGCTCGAGGAACATGGCTTCGGCGCGGGGGCGTCGGCTCGCCGCGAGCGTGTGGCCGAGATGATGCGCGAGGTCGCGCTGCCCGACGATCCCGGCTTCCTGCGGCGGTATCCGCACGAGCTGTCCGGAGGCCAGCAGCAACGCGTGGGCCTGGCGATCGCCTTCGCGTGCCGACCCCGGGTCATCGTGCTGGACGAGCCGACCACCGGCCTCGACGTGACGACGCAGGCCCACGTGCTGGACACGGTTCGGGAGCTCACGTCGACGCACCGCGCTGCTGCGCTCTATGTGAGCCACGACCTGGCCGTCGTCGGCACCTTGGCGAGCCGAGTTGCGGTGATGTACGCGGGGCGGATCGTCGAGACGGGACCGACCGAGGAGCTGTTCAGGGCGGCCGCCCATCCATACACCCAGCGGCTCGTCGTCGCGATCCCTCGGTTGTCGGGCGCGCGCGAGCTGCTCGGGATCCCCGGGCGGGCGCCCGTGCCCGGTCGGCGCCCACCCGGATGCGCATTCGCCCCGCGATGCGAGTTCGCGGAGCCAGCCGCCCTCGAGGCCGTCCCCGAGCTCCGGGAGATCACGCCGGGGCACCTCGTGAGGTGCGTGCGTGCGGAGGAGGTCCACTCCCGGACGGTCGCTCGGGGCAGTGCAACGGTCGCCCGGACGTCGGAAGGAGAGGCGGCACCGGTCCTCGCCGTGGAAGGGCTGTCGGCGAGCTACGGGCCTCGCACGGTCGTCCACGATGTGACGCTTCGCGTGGCGCGCCACGAGTGCCTGGCGTTAGTGGGGGAGTCGGGATCGGGCAAGACGACGTTGGCCCGCTCGATCGCAGGCCTGCATCCGGACCGGACGGGCCGGATCCTCCTCGGCGACACCCTGCTCCCGCCGGCCACTCGGTCGAGGACGCGGGAGATGCGACGGTCGATCCAGTACGTGTTCCAGAACCCGTACGGGTCGCTCAACCCGCGCCGAACGATCGGTCAGATCATCAAGCAGCCGATGGAGGTCTTCGGCGCGGGCGTCGTCCACGCGGATCAGCGCGTCCGGGAGATGCTAGATGTCGTGGCGCTACCCGGCGACTACGCCGACCGGTTCCCCGATCAGCTCTCGGGCGGCGAGCGACAGCGCGTGGCGATCGCGCGAGCGCTGGTTTGCGACCCGTCGGTCCTGGTGTGCGACGAGGTGACATCCGCCCTGGACGTGAGCGTTCAGGCCGCGATCGTGGAGCTGCTCGCGGGTCTCCAGCGGGAGCTCGGCCTGGCGATGCTGTTCGTCACCCACAACCTGCCGCTCGTGCGCTCGATCGCGCAGCGCGCCGCCGTGATGAGCCGGGGACGGATCGTCGAGCTCGACGACGTTGATTCCGTCCTCGAGTCACCTGCCGAGGAGTACACGCGGCGGCTCCTCGCGGACACGCCGTCCCTCGAGGCCGCGATCGAGACGGCGTCGTGATGACCGCGGACGTGCGAAAGCTGGCGCAGCGACGATCGCCGGGCCATCCCGGCCGCATCGAGCCGAGAGGGCATCCATGAACCAGGAGGCGTTCATCACGTGCGCGCTGACCGGCGCCGGCGACACCGTCGGCCGTAGCGACAAGGTCCCCGTCACGCCGAAGCAGATCGCCCACGCCGCCGTGGAGGCTGCATCGGCGGGCGCCGCGGCCGTCCACGTCCATGTACGCGATCCCGATACGGGGAAGGGCGCGCGCGATCCGAAGCTGTTCCGGGAGGTTGTCGACCGCGTCCGCTCCTCCGGCGTCGACGTGGTCCTCAACCTGACCGCTGGCATGGGCGGGGACCTCGTGCTCGGCGGAGCTGAAGAACCGCTGCCGCGGGACGAGGGCGCGACCGACATGGGCGGCGCGGCAGAGCGGATGGCGCACGTCGAGGAGCTGCTTCCTGAGATCTGCACGATCGACTGCGGCACCATGAACTTCGCCGCTGGCGGCGACTACATCATGGTGAACAGCCCCGCGATCATCCGAGCGATGACGAGGAAGGCGCAGTCGCTCGGCGTGCGCCCGGAGCTCGAGGTGTTCGACACCGGCCATCTCGTGATGGTGCTCGACCTCGTGCGGGAGGGCCTGCTGGACGATCCGATCGTCGTGCAGCTGTGCATGGGGATCCCGTACGGGGCGCCCGACGATCCGCAGACCCTGATGACGATGGTGAACCAGCTTCCACCCGGCGCGATCTTCTCCGCCTTCTCGATCGGCCGGATGGAGCTGCCCTACGTCGCGATGGCGGTGCTCGCCGGTGGGAACGTCCGCGTCGGGCTCGAGGACAACATCTACCTCTCGCGCGGCGTGCTCGCGACGAACGGACAGCTCGTCGAACGCGCGGTCTCGATCCTCGACGCGATGAACGTCCGGATCCTCGGGCCGGACGACATGCGCACGAAGCTGAAGCTGACGAAGCGTGCATAACGGGGCGTCCCGGCCGAGCGCGGTGGGGCTCCTGGGCGCCGGAGTGATCGGTGCCGGATGGGCGGCGCGGTTCGTGCTCCACGGCGTCGATGTCCGAGTGTTCGACCCCAACCCGGCGGCCGAGCGGCGGACGGTAGAGGTTCTCGATCACGCGCGCCGCGCATGGAGCAAGCTCACGTTGATGCCAACCCCACCGGAGGGCGCGCTTACGTTCGTGGGCTCAGCCGAGGAGGCGGCGAGCAGCGTCGGCTTCGTGCAGGAAAGCGCCCCAGAGCGTGAAGACATCAAGCGCCGGCTCCTCGCTGCGGCGAGCCGCGCGGCTGGATCGGGGGTCCCGTTCGCCTCCTCGACATCGGGACTCCTTCCGTCTGTCCTCCAGCGGGACATGCGTCACCCGGAGCGGCTCGTCGTCGGCCATCCGTTCAACCCCGTCTACCTGCTGCCGCTCGTTGAGGTGTGTCCCGGCGAGCGCACCTCGCCCGAGGTCGTGGAGCGAGCCTCGTCGATGTACCGATCGGTGGGCATGGCGGCGCTCACGCTGCGACACGAGATCGAGGGCTTCATCGCGGACCGGTTGATGGAGGCGCTGTGGCGGGAGGCCCTGTGGCTCGTCCGCGACGACGTCGCAACGGTCGAGGAGATCGACGACGCCATCCGCCTCGGCGCCGGTCTGCGGTGGGCGCTCATGGGCTCGTTCCTCACCTACCGCATCGCGGGCGGAGACGGCGGGATGCGTCATTTCATGCAGCAGTTCGGTCCCGCGCTTCACTGGCCGTGGACGAGGTTCACGGACGTCCCCGACCTCTCGGACGACCTGATCGACAAGATCGCCGAGCAATCGGATGCGCAGGCGCGCGGTCGATCGATCCGAGAGCTCGAAGAGCTGCGCGACGATTGCTTGGTGGCAATCGTGCAGGCCCTCCGCTCGTGCGACGTCGGGGCCGGCGCCGTGCTCGCGGCGCACGAGCGCACGTTGTACGAAGCCGGCGGAACGCAGCTGATGCAGGAGGCCGACGACGTGTCGCGCCCTCTTCGTCTGCACTCGACCCGGGTCCTCCCCGGATGGCTCGACTACAACGGGCACGTCCACGAGAGTCGCTACCTGCAGGTGTTCGGCGACGCATCGGACGCGCTCTTCCGGTACGTTGGGATCGACGGCGCGTACCTCGCCGATCGCGGTACCTACTACACGGTCGAGACGCACCTGTCGTTCCTCCGCGAGGTTCGCGCGAACGACGTGCTCGACGTGGAGACGCAGGTGCTGGGCGTCGACGAGCGGCGGCTCCACGTATTCCACCGGCTGTGGCAGCGCGGCCGGGGCGACGCTCTCGCGGCCGCGGAACAGATGTTCGTGCACGTGGGCGCGAAGGAGCGTCGCGCGGCACCGGCGGCCCGTGACGTGCTGGCTCGGCTCGAGCGGCTCGCGCGCGCACATCACACGCTTCCGTGGCCCGACGAGGCAGGGCGAAGCATCGCCTTGTCTCGTCGCTAGGGTGTGAGGCACAGATACTCGATTCGTGCGCGGACCGGCGATCTCGTACCATCCCGCGCCATGCTCTACGCGGCCGTCTACGCGATCATCGGATGCGTTCTCGGGCTGAGCGGAATCTCCTCGGAGGCGGAGGCCGAGGTGCTCGTCCTGCGCCACCAGCTCGCCGTGCTCCGGAGGCAAGTCAAACGCCCCAGGCTGCGTCGCAGCGACAAGCTGTTCTTCTCGGCGATGAGCAGGTTGCTGCCTCGGGAGCGCTGGGCGGCGTTCATCGTGACCCCGGCCACGCTTGTGCGGTGGCACCGAGAGCTCGTCCGGCGCAAGTGGACTTACAGACGTGGCCCTGCACCGGGACGCCCACCCATCGACCCCGAGACCCGGCCACTGATCGTGCGCATGGGAAGGGAGAACCCGCGCTGGCGATGCGTGCGGATCAAGGGCGAGCTCCAGTGCCTCGGCATCGTCGTCTCGGCCACCACGATCCGCACGATCCTTCGCCGCGCCGGTCTCGGGCCGGCACCGCGACGGGACGGTCCGACCTGGCGTCAGTTCCTTTCCGGGCAAGCCAAGGGCATCGTCGCCTGCGACTTCTTCACCTCAGTGTGATGATCGCCTTGCCCGGCGGGTTGGCTCACTTCTTCACTGCCCGGCCGTGAGGCCGTGGCTTGTCAACGAAGCGCCGCCCGCCGGGTGCCACAGACCGGCCGGCGTGACTTCATAGGAGCGTGGAGCGACCTCGACTGAGGTGTGTCCTCCGGTTCGGTCCGTGAGATGTGGCTTCCCCATGGCCGGAAGGAGGCTGCATGGTCGTGATCGGGGTGGACGCGCACAAGCGCACGCACACCCTCGCGGTGGTGGACGAGATGGGGCTGCGCCCTCGGGTCCCGAACGTTCGCCGCCACAGCTGACGGGCACCGAGCCGCCCTCGGGTGGGTCCACACGTGGCCGGAGCGGGTGTTCGCAGTGGAGGACTGCCGCAACCTCACCCGTCGGCTCGAGGCCGACCTGATCAGAGCGGGGGAAGCGGTACTGCGGGTCCCGGCGAGGATGATGGCGACGGCCCGGCCAACCAACCGTGAGCTCGGCAAGTCCGATCCGATCGACGCTCTGGCCGCGGCGCGCGCCGGCGCTTCGAGAGCCAGGGCTCCCCGTTGCCCAGCTCAACGGGGAGACCCGGAGGCTTCGCCTGCTCGTGGATCACCGCGAGGACCTGGCAGGCGAGCGCACCCGCATGCAGAGCCGGCTGCGGTGGCACGTCCACGAGTTGTTCCCCGGCCTCGAGATCGCCCCCAAGAGCCTGGGGCGACTGCACGTCATCGCGGCGCTCGATCGACGCCTGCACGAGGTCGACGGCACCCTGGCCGCGATCGCCAGGGAACTCCTGGTGATGATCCGGGACCTCACGGTGCGCATCAACGAGCTTCAGGGGGAGATCACGCGGCTCGTGCGGCCCCTCGCTCCGACCCTGCTGGCCCTGTCAGGCTGCGGAACACTGTCGGCCGCCAAGATCCTCGGAGAGGTAGCGGGTGCTGCTCGCTTTCGGTCCAAGGCGGCCTTCGCCAGGTGGAACGGAACCGCCCCCATCCCGGTGTGGTCGGGCAACGACACAAGGCACCGGTTGAACCGGGGAGGCAACCGCCAGGTAAACGCGGCGCTGCATCGCTTCGCGCTCACCCAGTGGCGGGGGGTCGGACCCGGTCGGGCCTACGTCCAACAGCGTCTGGCCGCGGGCACCACCAAGACCGAGGCCTTGCGTCTTCTCCGTCGTCGGCTCTCGGACGAAGTCTTCCGTCGCATCCGGTCCGACGAGATCCAGATCGCGAGGACGTCCATGCAGAAGGAGGTCGTCGCCGGCTTCGTGGAGACGGTGTTCCTCAAGACCCTGTACGTGCTGGTGTTCCTGCACATCCAGACCCGCCGGATCCTCGGGGTCGGGGTGAGCGCCAACCCGGACGGGACCTGGGTGAGCCAGCAGGCCCGCAACCTGGTGATGGATGTGAAGGACGAGACCGAGATCCGCCGTATGCGGTTCCTGCTCCGCGACCGCGACGCCAAGTACTGCAGGACTTCGATGCGGTCTTCGCCGCCGAGGGCATCGAGGTCGCGCTGACTCCGTACAGGAGCCCGCAGGCCAACGCCCACGTCGAGCGCCTGATCGGAGGCGTGCGGCGAGAGGTGCTCGATCACGTGTTGATTCTTCACCGAAGACACCTGGTGGACGTGTTACGCGTGTATGCGGCGCACCACAACTCGCATCGACCGCATCGCGGGCTCGGTCTTCGCGCTCCGCACGATGTCGGCCGCCGCCCTATCCCCGGCCCGGGGCCAGCGCGGCCGGAGACGATCACGCGCCGCGAGATCCTCGGTGGGCTGATCCACGAGTACCATGCCCGCGCAGCATGAACGAGGGGCTCCGTTGACGTGCACAGGATGACCCCGGTGCGACGATCATGCTCAACCGAGCGGCCTGATCCTTCGGTACAGACAGCCCTTTCGTCGATTGGATCAACGCCGCCGATCCCTGCCGGACCTCGCGCACCCTCACCTTGGCCGAGGTCAACCAAGAGCACACCGTGTGCCTGGTCGAGGTGGAAGACGAGGACGAGCTCGCCGCGTGGCTCGCCCGTCATGACGCCGAGATCTTCGAGCAAGAGCTGAACGGGTGGTACACGGAACCCGGCGCTGTGGCCGCGGGACCGGTCGCTTCGGATGCTGCAGGAGTGGTGTTCCTTCGAGCTCCACACCGTCGTGGTGGAGACCGGTGCGTCTCCCCTCCGAGACGATGGCTTCCAAGAATGAGTGAGCCATGCCGGACAGCACGCAACCAGCGGAGCACAGTTATTGACCCTCACAGGTCCCTGGGGAGCTTCACCACGAGGCGCCCCCTTGACGAGCATCGCGTAAACCTTGCCGCCGACCTTGAGAACCGGCGATCCGAACATCCTTCCGGCGGTGATTCCCGGCCGGGCGAGTTCAGCGTCGACGAGCGGCTGAAACGTCTGCTCGGGTGTTCTGGGCATGCGGGAGTCCCGATGCTGGGCGGCTATGGCTGCGGGGGCGGCTCGGCGAAGCCGAGCTGGACCATCAGGGACAGCTGGTCGAAGAAGTAGTGGTGGGCCGTGATCCGGCCGTCTTCGTCGAAATGGGAGGATCTGGACGCCCCGCGTGGAGAACCGGCGGCCGCTCGGCGGCATGGGCCCCATGGGTCCGTCGTTGGTACCGTCCGGTTCTTTCAGTATTACTTCGCCTCCGCCAGGCCTGTGACCTGCGGAAACGTCTGACCCGAAGGGAACAGTGCAAGAACGCTCCGTCCGCCGGAGGCCTCGTTAGTCCCCGGTCAGTCGAGTGACAGGCGCCGGAGGCTGTTCGTCACCCATCAGTGACGTCGCGACTCGGCCGAACGTTCGTACGGGCGGCTCGTTTCGAGACGAGCGGCCCCACCACTTTCCGCCGTGGATCGCGGCCGCACACGATCGGACGGTTCGTCCGTCTGCTGGACCATGCGGTCACGTGCTGTCCCCGGATGGCAGTCCGCTCTTCACGAGAAGTTCGGCGATCAGCTGTTGTCCCTTCCCGCTGGGGTAACAACACTCTTCCTTGTTCATGAGGCCGCTTGCGTATGCATCTTCCATCCCACTTGGACCGTTGAAGGCGGTGAGGACGTCGATGCACTGCCCCTCGTAGTTCTGCATCGCATCGCAGATGGCGTCTCGCTCGGTTGCCGCCTGGTAGCGCCCGAGTTCAGGCGTCAGGAACGAAGGGATGACGTCCGCGGCCCCTGGCGCAACGTTCGCCAAGGTGATCGCGCGGAGCAGGGCAGCGGGCGGAGCGGTCGCGCGCACAGCAGCAACGATGTCTTGGAAGTTCCTCCCGAACCCATGCAGCACCGGCGTGTAGCATGACCTCCCTGTACAGGAACCGGCCTCGAGATCGGCGTCGCCCTCATTGAGGTCCGCACCGCCGATCCCGATGAGGACCACATCCGCCTCCGCCAGCTGCTGCTGGGTGGCATCGCCCGATCGCACCTCGTCCAGTAGCTGATCGCTCGTCTTCCCCTCCGCTGCGAGGTTGGTCACCTGCACTTCCACACCGAGCTTCCGTTGGACGAGGTCGCCGTACCGTCCCACCCAACCGGCCCCAGTCGGATCCCCCGCGCCTGTCGTATCCGAGTCCCCGAGCGCCACGATTCGGAGGACGGCGCTCGCGGGCGAGGCACTTCGCGCCGAACTCGATGCCCGAGCAGACGGCGCCCCCGACTGTGGAGCGGACCGGCACCCGTTCAAGACGACGGCTGCGAGAACCACGGTGACAGCCAACTTGATGGCGCGAGACGCGTGATCGGTCATCAAAGGCTCCCCGCTGTCGCAACCGAGCGGACTATACCCCCGTGCCTGCCCCCGGTGAGTTCGAGTGTGTCCTCTCAGATCTGCCCGATCACCGGAGGGCCGGCGTCACGTCACCCGACCCCAGGCCCGACTGCCAACCACACGGTCTGGCCTGCACCGTTCTGGTTCTTGCAGTGTTCCCTTCGCCTCCGCTTGGAGAGGTCGGGGAGGGATCAGGGAGTCAGATGCACTCGTCCTCTCCCCTTGCCTCAGCGTGGACTTCACCAGCGAGCTCCCCGTATCGCTTCGCGTCCAACGCGTGGACACGGCGACAAGGGGGCGAGGAACCTCAGGTGTGTAGGCTTCGCTGACCCGCCACCGGCTGACCGTGCGTACGCACGGCACCAGGCCAGTCGACTGACGTACGAGGAGGGCGTCCGGGAAGCCTGGCCACCAGCGATGCTGCGAGCGCTCGGATCGCGACTTTCTCGTTTGACCCCCGGCTGCCGAGTCCCTCGTTCATGAGCTCAGGCCTGGCAGCGGTGAGCCGGATCGCGCTCGGGCTGATGAGTGGTCTCACGGCCGTCTGCTCCCTGATCGTCCTTCTTGGTCCAAAGCCGACCCTAAGGAGCGGGAAGACGCCTGAAACCCGTAGTGCTGCTCGTTAATGAAGGGGGAACGACCTACGAATCGGCGCGTGAGTCCTAGGCCAGCTCGGAGAAGAGGGCTAGCTCGGATCCCGAGCTTCGCGTAGACGTGCGAGTGTGAGCCCGTTGTTCCTCAGGAATCGCCGCATTTCGTCCTCCGTCTTCGGAGGCGCTCGGCGGGCAGCAGCTTGCTCCGATTCCCGGCCGCACTTCGAGTGTCGGACCCAAGTGTGCGGAGTGCATGGATGCCCTCGCGGAGGCCGTAGCCGACGAGCACGCCACCCGCGGCGATGTCGGCCCACCACCAGCCGAGGGTGGCGTTGGGCAGCAGGTCTCGTGTACGGGTCTCGACTGGCACGGCAATCCGCCGGTCTGACGTGTCGCATCCGGTAACACGCCCAATCGTGTGGCAGCCCAGCGCGCGAGTCTCCCCGAGCCGTTAGCTTGCTTTCGTGCTCGGGCGGAGCAGTTTCCAGGTCCCCTCCGTGACGACTTCGATGTTGCCGTTGACGACTTTGACCGCGGTCTGATCGTCAATCACGTAGGCCGGCACGGATAGCCCGGCGGCCCATGCTTCGATCTCTTCCGGAGAGCTAGCCGGAATGCCATCCTCCCGATCCAGGTGTGGGAACAGCGAGAAGTCGACCAGCCCGAGCGCCTTGTCGCTGCCGGTGAGTGGTTCGCTCTCGTCGTAGGTCGCTCCGCCGAAGTCGGGAGTCGCCACCATTGCTCCGCCGCTCGTGCCGACATAGACCGTTTCGGGCCGCAGCGAGGGCAAGAGATCCGCCAGGCCGGATTGCCGCATCCAGTAACACAAGTACAGGGGACTGCCGCCCCAAACCAGCAGGGCATCGGTCTCCTGAACGGCCGGCACCCAATATTCCTCCTTGATGCTGGGCAGCGCAGTGAGCTCCAGCACTCCCAACGACTTCCAGCCCAAGCCACACATCGGGCCGAAGGTCGTTCCGCTGATGAACTGGTAGACATGCGAAGGCCCGCCCGGGAACGGCTGCACCCCGGTGGGGATGCAGAGGGCGCTCGACTCGGCTATCGGCTTGCCCAGTAAGTCGACGAGCGCGCTCTCGATGCTCTTGTTCTTGATGCCAGAGGAACAGAGAAGGAACTTCACGATGCCTCCCGCGTCAGCTTGTGCGTTCCTCGGTGGTAGAGACCGGCAGGCTACCGAGAATTCATCGGCTCGGACCGAATCCAGCGTCACGCCTCAAGGGATACTCCGGAACACTGGCGCACCTCGGCGATTCGGCGCGCGGAAGCGGAGCTTCCACGGTGCGTCGGGCGCGAGCTGCGGGGGCAGCATGGGGTGCACATGTCGGATGGCCTCGCCTTCGGTAAGGCAGGCCCGAGGGCCCGCACCTCCTCAAGCATCGCCGGCCGGCCGAGTCTAGGCTTCCACCTCAAGGGGTCAAGCTGGACCGTCGATTCTCGCGAATCCGTCCGGTCGCAGATGGAGCTGCCAGCGACGCTCGCACCATGACTCGCCCCGCACTCGACCACCTGGAGGAGGCCGTCGGTCGAGCGGGTGGCGAAGATCAACCCGGTGAAGAAGCTGTTCGCGGCCCGGGTGTGCCGAGCTGCGGGCTGTTGATGAGCGTTCGTTTGCGGTCGTTGCGGTATCCGACCTCGCTGGGATCGATGCCGAGGTACTCGGCCGCGATCCACGAGCCGATCTCGTTCAGGATGTAGTGCCACGGGAGCGAGTCGTGCGGAGGCCGCCACCGGACACGCTCGCCACTCCTGCTCGGGGGTCGCGTACTCGGCCACGCGACGGGGGGCCTGCAGGCGCGGGGACCGCCCTGCCAGACGGGATGTCGTGCCTGGAGCGTTGTGCTGGGACCACGCGAAGAGTCGCGGCAGCACCCTTTCGGCTGTGCCCGGCGAGGGGCAAGATGCGGGTGTGGACTCAGTGAGGAGGCGACGGAGCCTCTCCGTAGTGGCGTGGTCGTTGTGCGCCCTTTCCTTGGCGCTGGTCATCGGCACGTTCGCCTTCGCCGTGGTGGGTTCCTTCACCGTGGACGTGCCCGGGGTCGTCTGGCTGGTCGGGGTGGTGGCGTTCGGGCTGGTAGGCGGGCTCGTCGCGGCCCGGAGGCCGGCGAACCCCATCGGATGGATCTTCTGCGCGGCCGCGCTGTCCTTCTCAGCCTCCTCCTTCGCGTCGAGGTGGTCCGAGTACGCGGTTCAGAAACACCCAGACACGCTGCCGCTCGGCCATGCGGCGACCTGGTTGACCACGTGGTCGTGGAATCCAGGCATCTTGCTCCTGTTCACGTTCCTGCTGTTGCTCTTCCCCGATGGTCATCTCCCATCGCGACGGTGGCGTCCCCTGGCGTGGCTTGCCGGCGTGGCCATCGTCCTGGGGACGGTTCCCGTGGCCATCGCAGGGTGGCCGCTCTCCGACCGGCTCCTGACGAACCTCGGCGACAGCGCGCCGGCCGCGGCCCCCGCCTCGTTCAAGGTCGCGTACAACATCCAGGTCGCTGGCATCCTCATCGCCTTCGCCCTCGGGCTGATCTGCGCCCTGTCGCTGATCCTTCGAATCCGGCGGGCATCCGGCGATGAGCGTGAACAGCTTAAGTGGTTCGCGTTCGCAGCCGCCCTCCTCGTCGTCGCGATCATCGTTACGAGTCCCTTGCTCCATGTCCCGTCGATCATCGCCACGCTGTCGTTCCCGCTCCTGCCGATCGCGTCGGCCGTGGCGATCCTCAAGTACCGCCTCTACGACATCGACGTCGTCATCAATAAGACCGTGGTGTTCACGGCGCTGGTGGCCTTTGCCACCGCTGTGTATCTGGCGGTCGTCGTCGGCATCGGCTCCCTCATCGGGAGAACAGACAACGTTGTCCTCACAATCCTGGCCACGGCCATCGTCGCGGTCGCGTTCCAGCCGCTCCGCTCCCGGGCGCGGCGATTCGCGAACCGGCTCGTCTACGGGAAGCGGGCAACACCGTACGAGGTCCTCTCTGAGTTCTCCGACCGGGTCGGGGGGTCGTTCGCCACGGACGACGTTCTCCCCCGGGCGGCGCAGCTCCTGGGCCAGGGGACGGGAGCCTCGCGCGCGGAGGTGTGGTTGCGGGTTGGCAACGAGCTGTCCCTCGCCGCGGTGTGGCCGGAGGGCGATCCGCCCGGTCGGACGCTTCCGCTCGCCCGCGGCGAGCTCCCCAGTATGGACGAAGCGTCACTGGCCGCGCCGGTTCGTCACCGAGGCGAGTTGCTCGGTGCGCTGACCGTGACGAAACCAGCGAACGAGCCGCTGACGCCGGCCGAGCATGAGCTGGTGGCCGACCTGGCGTCGCAGGCGGGCCTGGTCCTCCGGAACGTCGCGCTGATCGCCGAGCTCCGGGCGTCGCGACAACGCCTGGTCCACGCGCAGGACGAAGAGCGTCGCCGGCTCGAACGCAATCTCCACGACGGTGCGCAGCAGCAGCTCGTCGCCCTCTCGGTGAAGGTGCGGCTGGCCGAGAGCCTGGTAGGGCGGGAGGACGATCGGGCGCGGAACATGCTCGAGGAGGTTCAGACGGACTCGCAGGCCGCGCTGGAAGACCTGCGGGATCTGGCCCGGGGGATCTACCCGCCGGTCCTGGCCGATCGAGGGCTCGCCGCCGCCCTCGACGCGCAGGCACGGAAGTCGCCGATCCCGGTGTCCGTCGAGCCCGACGGCTCCGGGAGGTACTCGCCGGACGTGGAATCGGCCGTCTACTTCTGCGTGCTAGAGGCGCTCAACAACGTGGCGAAGTACGCGGAGGCGTCCCGGGTGACCGTCCACTTGCGGGAGCGGGATGGGAACCTCCGGTTCGAGGTGATTGACGACGGCCGCGGCTTCGATAGCGGCACTTCGGCCGGTACCGGGCTTCGGGGGATGGCCGACCGGATGGAGGCAATCGGCGGCCGGCTGCACGTGGCGAGCCAGCCGGGTCGCGGAACAACCGTCGTCGGCGAGGTCCCGGTCCGTGCCAACGCGAACGGAGGTTCGGCGTGACCACGCGGGCGGCCACTTTCTCACCGTGGTCCTGAACCTGGTGGTGGCTGAGGTCCAAGTTGGTCTCGCCAACGCCTCTATCTCGCGTCCGATCCAGACGGCTACCGGCCCCGCTCCATCTCCGTCAGCAGGCCCCACATGGCCGCCGGCGCCGCCTTGTCCTGCTAGAGGTCGAGGAGCCAGCTGCCCGAAGCTCCGGGTTTCCAGTCGGGCAACTCACTCTTCTCCGGTATATCGCGCCGAGGAAGTCGTCCCACGCGCGCCTAGTTCTCACGCAACTCGGCATTACGTACCGTCGGGGAGAGCGACGACGGCCTCGGCTTCGACACCGCCGCGACGAGCTACGGCACGGGCCTGCAAGGGAAGCGGATCGTCTGGCTGCGCTCGGAGGTCCGCTACGGATCGAGTCGCAACCCGGGGCGGGAACGAGGGTGATCGGTCGCCTGCCGGTACGCCGGACCTGATCATTGCCGCCCGTAGTCTCCTTGGTAACTACTCAGGAGCGCCTCCTCCCGACCGCAGATGCGCGTGCTCCTTGTCTCCTGCTATCGACATACGCATGATTAGCGACTCGACTCGAAGCCATCGCCCGCCGGTCGTTCGATCGCGGTCTCGCGGCGCCGAGAGCGTCGTGCTGTGAGGGAGCGCCCCGCGGATCGGCTCTCGTACATCGTCTTTGGGACGACGGTCGTGGCCAGCCCTTCGGTGAGCAAACTTCGGATGCGTCAGGGACCCGGAAGGATCCGGACGGCTACCCCTGGAAGGTCGCCTCCCGCTGCTGAGCCGAGCTCATGGTGGCGCGAGCCGCTAAGCCCACTCGCATCAGGGAAAGGGCGAAGAGTCCGAGCCCGACGTAGAACCCGTACCCGGCGAAGAAGAACAGCTCGCCGAAGGGAAATGCATTCGTGGCCGAGTCGATCCCCAACCCGAGAGGCAGGCTGACGGCCAACGCCACCGCCGCCCACTTCGGTACCAGGCGAGTTCGGAGTGCAGCCAGTCCGAACAAGAAGGCTCCCGCGATGAGCGCGTACCCCACCACGATCTCGACCGAGCCAAGCCAGCCTGGCTCCATCCCCTCGGTCGCCGTGACGGTCGCGCCGACCATCGCCAGGACGAGCAGGGCTGCGGCAGCGGCTGCGAGGATGCGTGAACCGACCGCTCCGACCCGCCCGTCCCGCGGACGCCAGGCAGCGTGGAGCCGGGAGGCGGCAGGGATCAGGAGAGCGGTCGCCGGCGCGAGCGCAAGCCAGAGACCGTCCCAGATCGCCGGGCCGATGATCGCGATCGCGACCAAGCATCCGGCGGCGAACGCGGCGACCCCGCCTCTTCGCGACGTCTCGCTCAAGGCGAACCTCGATCTGCTCCCGCCGGCGTCTCCAACGGATCGCTCCACTCGCTCGTTGGTTCATCGAAGACGGCGCGCAGCACCAGGTTCGCCATCGCCAACCCCTGGTCCAGGTTGAGCAGTCGGGTGTTGACCAACATCGCCACCGACAGGTCGTCCTGGGGAAAGTCCGCCACCAGGCTGACGAACCCGTTGATCACCCCGCCGTGGGAGACCGCGCGATGGGAGCCGAACGTCCTGATCTGCAATCCCAGCCCGTAGGGCACCTCGGTCCCATCTGCCAGGACCGTCGGCCGGGACATCTCTCGGAAGGATCCGGGCTCGAGGAACGACCGGAGCAGACCTGGCCACCGGGCCAGATCCGTTGCCGTCGAGCACAGCGCTCCCGCGGATGAAACAACGCCCATGTCGACCGGGGGCGGATCGATGAACGTCGGTGGACGGCCGAGTCGGAGCGCCCGTGGCCAGTTGCCGTACTGGATGTCGTATCCGTGAGCCCACCCGCTGTCCGGCCGCTGCTCGTCCGGACACTGAAAGGTTCGATCGAGCCCGAGGGGTCGGAGGATCTCGCTCTCCACGTAGTCGGCGTAGCTGGTTCCCGTGACGCGCTCGATCAGGAGGCCGAGCAGGATGTAGCCCACGTTGCTGTACGAATGCTCGGACCCCGGCTCGGAGTCGAGAGGCTGCGCCGCGACGAGATCGATCAGTTGGTTCCGATCCATCCCGACGCCACCGGACTCCTCGAGGAAAGGAAGCACTGAGGCATCGGACAGGCCCGACGTGTGCGAGAGCAGCTGTCCGATCGTGATCCGCCGCCCGTCGCCCGGGTAGTCGGGCAGATAGCCGCCGATCGGATCGTCCAGCGACAGTCGGCCCCGTTCGGTGAGATGGAGGATCGCGGCGGCGGTGAACTCCTTGGTGACGGAAGCGAGCCGGTAGATCGTGGTCGCGGAGGCCGGGACGCGCTCAGCCAGATTTGCGTATCCGTAGCCCTTCGCCAGCACCACCCGACCGTCTCTGACCACGGCCACCGAGAGTCCGGCGACAGCGATCTCGCGCAAGGCATTCGCAGCTGCCGCGTCGACCCTGGCTCCCATGGCTTGGTCCGCCTCGACGGCCGTGGTGGAGATCTCACCGGGCCGGGGCGCGGCGCAGGCCGCGGAGATGAGCGCGAGGACGACCGCGAGCCGCGACTTTGAGGTATACATGGGTTCACACCTACTCTCGGCCTCCGATCCGAGGCTGCCTCGGTGCCTACGGCCATTGACTGTCGAGCAGGTCCGACCTGCCGGCCGCGGTCAGAAACGGCCTATCCCATCTCTCGCTGGCTCTCGCCCTGATCTACCACAATCGAGCATGGCCTGGGTCGCGCTCGAGCGGCCCGACCGGAGCGTCCGTATTCGGCGAGCGCCCTCACGGCGATGGTGGCGGCGCTCTGGGTCAGCGGAGGAGTGCTTTTCGTCCTCAGCGAGTGGTTCGTCTACGAGAACGATCGGTTCCCGCGGGCGTTGTTCGCCCACGGCAACGCTACGTGGTCTTCGCGAACGCGATCGTCCGGCGGCAGTCGAACGCTCGTTGTCAATCAATCGATGCCGAGCTGTTCGAAGACACGCCGGCGAATCGGTCGCGGAGCGTAGGCTAGAGGGGCCATGCCGCTGGCGCCGCACGGTGACGTGGTGCTGTCGGCCGCGGGACAAATGCGGGACAATCCGCGATTGCCGATACCTGCTTAGCGCCCACGACGTGCGTTCACCGAACGCCCAGGTGCCTGACGTGGACCGTACGGACCTTCGCGCCGATCTCCTTCCCGGCGTGGCGGATCAGCCGGCGCGCCACCATGACGCGCTCCTGTTCCGAATCGATTAGCGGGAACTCGGTCAGCGCGACGCGGACCTGTTCCCGCATCCGCAGCTCGAGCGTCACGTCATCGAGATCCATCGCCGTCCTCAACTCACGCGAGCACGCGTCGCACTGGTCCGCTGGGCGGCTGTCATTTGTGCCATTGAGGCGCGGAGCGCCCCGTGGCACGCCCCCCGTCCCAGACGGGGGGAAGACGGGGAGAGCCGCCGGAGGGAATCGTCGCGAGCTTGCAAGCGCCAGCACGTCGCGCAGCAACAGCACCGCGCGCTGCCTGGGAGGCAGGAGCTGGATCGCCGCGAGGAACGCGAGCTCGACGGTCTCCCGGCGTGCGTACCGCGCAGCAGGGTCCTCGAGCTCGTCGAGCAGGCGGTCCGGATACGGCTCGAGCCATACGGGCTCGAGGATCGGCTCCTGGGAAGGATCGAGTTTCGTCGAGGCGACGGCGACCAGGCTCGACATCCCAGGCGTCGCCGTGGGCGTGTGGGCGGATGATGATCGGGAGGCGTACGCCTGCCACGGCGTGACGAGCGTCGACAACCCGCTGCCCGTCGACGCCGACACGCTGTTTGTCCTGGGCTCGGTCACAAAGACCTTCACGGCGACCACCCTCATGCGCCTCGTCGCGGAGGGCCGTGTCGAGTTGGACGCGCCGGTCCGCCGGTACGTACCCGAGCTCAAACTCCCAGAGGAGCAGGCCGCAGCGGAGGTCACCGTGCTCAACCTGCTCAACCACACGGCGGGCCTGGATTGGGGCTCATCGTCGATACCGGCGAGGGTGACGACGCGCTGGCCGACTACGTGACGAGGATGGCCGAGTTGGAGCTGATCGCGCCGCCGGGCAGCCGGACCTCGTACAGCCAGGCTGGATACAACCTGGCCGGCCGAATCGTGGAGCAGGTGACGGGTCACACATTCGAGCGGGTCGTCGCCTCGCTCGCTCGAGCCACTCGGCCTCTCGCACAGCTTCTTCGCCCGCGACGACGTCATGACCCGGCGGTTCGCCGTGGGGCACAACCGAAGCGAGGACGGAATGCTGTCCATCGCGCGCCTGTGGCGGCGCTCGCGCGGCGACAACCGCGTCGGCGGCATCGTGTCCTCGGCGGCCGACCAGCTGCGCTGGGCGCGATTCCACCTCGGCGACGGCCGCGCGGACGGCGGCGTCCGTGTCCTGCCCGCCGAGTTGCTGCATCGAATGAAGGAGCAGACGACCCGGCTGCGGGGCAGCTCGCTCGGGAGTGCCATCGGGATCGGCTGGTTCCTACGCGACGTTGACGGCGTTCGTCTCGTCGGGCACGGCGGGTCGGCGAACGGCCAGTTCGCCGAGTTGCTCCTCGTGCCGGAAAGGGGCTTCGCTGTCGTCGCGCTGTCCAACGCCGGCCCGGACGGCATCGCGTTCAACCAGGCGGTTGTCCGGTGGGCGCCGGAGACGTACGTCGGCGTGGTGGACCGGGACCCGGAGCCGCTCCCATACGACGAAACGAGCGCCCGGGAGATCGTCGGCAGGTACGAGACCGACGCCCAGACCCTCGCCATCCGCGCGGCCGGGGCAGGGCTGACGCTCGATGTCGGGATCAAGTCGGAGATCCGTGCGGCGGCGGACAAGGAGCTGCCACCGGACTACCCGCCGGCCGACATCGGCCTGTTGCCAGGCGACGAGACGAGTACATCGTCACCAACGGCGGTTTGAAGGGGCAACGCGGCTTCTTCACGCGCGACGAGGCCGGCGAGGTTGTGGGCGTCGACCTCGCGGGTCGAATGTTCAGCCGGGTTGCGACGGCCTCGGAGTGACCACCATCACCAGTCACGTCGACGTTCGATAGAGGAGAGTGAGACTTCGTGCGGATCTGGACCGCGTGATCAGCAACTCGATCACCCACATCTCGGCCGACTTCGTGCTCGCCTCGCTCGTCGTCGCCCTCGTCCCCGGCACCGGGGTCGTCTACACGGTCTCGAGTTCGCTCGGCGGTGGCTGGCGATTTGGGTTCTTCGCCGCGGTGGGCTGTACCTTCGGCGTCGTCCCCCACATCGTGGCCGCGATGTTCGGCCTGTCCGGAGTCATGCAGACGGGCGCGGTCGCGTTCGAGACGGTCCGGTGGGCGGGCGTTGCCTACCTTCTGTACATGGGCGTGTCGACGATCCAGGGTGGCGGCACGCTGCAGCTGGAGAGTCGCCGAGGCGCGTCCACGGAACCGATGGGGCTCGTGCGGCGCGGGATCCTGCTGAACCTCCTGAACCCCAAGTTGACCGTGTTCTTCTTCGCCTTCCTCCCAATGTTCCACAACGGCCCACCAGACCTGCTCGATACGAGACTGGTCGGGCTCGGCGCGGTGTTCATGATCGTGACCTTCGTCGTCTTCGTCGCCTACGCGTGGATGACCGCCGCTCTGCGCGAGCGGGTTCTCCGCGCGCCGGTGATCCTCCGGTGGATCCGGCGATCCCTCGGGGCGCTCCTGATCGGATTCGCGGCGCGACTCGCGTTCGCCGATCGATGAGCGCCGTGTTCGCCTACGACCACGCGATCGTTGAACGGTTCGCATCGATCCATGCCGGCGTCGTCCACGCGACCGGGCTGCAGAACGGCCCCAGCTCACCGGAGCTGCTCAGCGAGTTCCGGGCCGAACAACGAGCCGCATCCGAGAGGCTGAACGAGATCGCGATAGCCGATCTCCCTTCCATTGCCGCGTGGCGCCGCGTCTTCACTCGGTTCGGTGCCAAACCGACTCAACACCGCACTGCCGCTGAAGCACTGCTGCGGAGGCTCGCCAAGGTGGGCGACGTTCCGACGATCAACATCCTCGTCGACATAGGAAACCTCATCTCGGTCCGCTACGCGATGCCCGTTGCGGTATTCGATCAGGGCAAGGTCGCCGCCCCCGTCGTCGTTCGTTTCGCGACTGGCGACGAGCTCTTCCTCGACATCGGATCCACCGACCACGTCGCCCCAGACCCCGGCGAAGTCATCTTCATTGACAGCCACAACGTCGTGATCGCTCGACGCTGGTGCTGGCGTCAAAGTGCCCAAAGCACAACGGGTCCAGGCACCGTCGAGGCGCTCGTCGTCATTGAAGGTCTCCACGAATCGGCCGCCCAGGACGTCGAATTCGCACTCGCCGATGTCACTTCGCTTTTCGCCACATATCAGCCCGGTGGCTCAACCGAATCCTTCCTGCTGTCGGCTACCAAGCGATCGTGCTGAGCCCAGTGAAACTGTTAACCCCTAGGTTGTGGGTTCGAGTCCCTGCCCCGAGCACTCTTGAGCACGGCGTGGTGGGCCAACATTGGGCGACGTTCCTAACGAGGGGACTCGGTCGATCTCGCGAGGCGGATCTCCGCGGCCACTGCATCAGCGAACCCGGGTAGGACGTCCAGCAGGTCGTCCCAATCCTCCTGACGCTTGCCGAGATAGATGTCGCGTGCCCGAGCGACGACGGGTCGGTGCTCGACCGGAAGCCGAGGGAGCGCCCACTCCGCAGCGCCGTCCTTGGCGAGGACGTGCCCGGAGACGACGCTGCTCCAGATCCGAACGAGCGTCAGCACGACGTTCCGGGGGTCAGCGGCGATGTCGGCGACCAGGCCGGGGATCTCGGCGAGCGAGGCATCCAGGTAGTCGGCCCACGGAATCCCATCGATGACCTGCGATGGCGGCGGACCGACGAGCGCAGCATCACCGAGCAGGGCCATCGTGCACAGGACCGCCAGATCCGGATCTGCCACCGGACGCCAGAGCTCCGGATCGTGACGTTCGAAGCCCTCCCGCAGCCACTCGCCATACTGGAGGTCGCGCTGCGGTGGATACCGCCACGGATGCACCTCAGACTCAACAACGACGGTCAACTCGATCGGCCGAGGTGGGCCGGTGGCCGGGTAGCGCCCGGAGATCTCGAGCATGCGATCGATGAGACGATCCTTCTCCTCGGGCGTGGTCTCGCGTGAGGAGACTGCGAGGACATCGATATCGCTGTGCGGGTGCAGCGCGCCGAGCACGGCCGAGCCATGCAGATACGCGCCGATGAGCACCCGGCCGAGCACCTCGTCCAACGTACGCACGATCTCGGCCAGCTGTCGGCGCTCCTCGTCGGCGAGCGGGAAGTCATCCAAACGGGGTGAAAGCGACATCGAGGAGCCGAGTCTAGGGAAGTTCGCGGATGCGAGCGCTGATCGATCGCTACCTTCCACGACCGTGAACAGGCGCACGTCTGGCCGGTCGTCGAGCGGCGCTGCCTTCACTCGAACCGTGGCCAGGGCGTAGCGATCGAGGCGGGGGGAGCGAAGGGGAGTTCCTCGAAGCCGGCGTCAGCGAACCACGAGCGGCTCGACGGCGTCCTGTCGGGCGCGGCCCTCAACCGGGTCCACAGGATTGTCAGCCTGGGCCAGATGTGCTCACATCGGTGGGGAGCCTGCGCGCAGGTATGCGAGCACCGCAAGCACGCGGCGGTGGTCGTCGGGCGACTGGTGCAACCCGAGCTTCCGGAAGATCTGCCGCACGTTCGCTTCGACCGTCTTTGGGCTCAGGAACAGCGTCTGGCAGATCGCTCCGTTCGAACGCCCCTCGGCCATGAGCCCCAGCACCTCGCGCTCCCGCTCAGTCAGCTCGTCGAGCGGTCCCTTTGCGCGCGCGCGGTGCACGAGTCGCGAGACGATCGTCGGGTCGATGACGCATTCCCCCTCGCCGATCCGCTTGAGCGCATCGGCGAGTACAACGATGTCCGAGACGCGTTCCTTGAGCAGGTACCCGACACGCTCGGGTGCCTCCTCGAGCAGCCGCATCGCATAGCGCGATTCGAGGTACTGGGAGAGCACGAGCACCCCGACGGTCGGATGGTCTCGGCGGATCTCCTGCGCCGCGGCTATCCCCTCGTCCGTATGCGTAGGCGGCATCTTGATGTCGATGATCGCGACGTCTGGGCGCGTGAGCTCGACCCGCCGCATGAGCTCGAACGCATTCTCGGCCGTACCCACCACGTCGAAGCCAGCATCGGCGAGGAGGCGCGCGAGCCCTTCGCGCAGGAGCATCGAATCGTCGGCGACGACTACTCGCATGGGATCTCGGCGCGGATCCGGACCCCGCCCCCGGGCGCCCGCTCGACCGCGACCCTTCCATCTAGGGCACCGACGCGATCCTCCAGGTCGACGAGCCCCTGGGGCTCGGCCTCGGCCTCGACGTCGACGAGGAGCGCTCCGTCGCGCCTGGTCGCGCCCACGCGGGCGGACCCCGCCTTCGCCGCTTGGGCGACGACGAGGTACGCAGCTGTCTCGATGGCCGCAGGGAACCGCTGCTGGGGAAATGCGCCGATGCGAAGCGGCGCCGGCGTCGCTTCCGCGGGGGCCTCGACCGTGGCGGCGAGCCCCTCGTCGCTGAGGACGACCGGGTGGATCCCGTGCGCGAGCTCGCGGAGCTCGGCGATCGCTCGGCGGAGCTCGGCGTCGGCCTCGTCGAGGCGCCGCTCGGGTTCCTGATCCCGATCGGGCCGGAGCTGCGCTCGCATAAGGCGGAGCGCGAGCGAGAGCCCGATGAGACGCTGCTGAGCGCCGTCGTGGAGGTCACGCTCGAGACGGCGGCGCTCGGCGTCGCCCGCTTCGATGATGCGGGCGCGCGACGAGCGCAGATCCTCGAGCTGCGCGCGCACTTCGGCCTGAAGACGCTCATTCTCGAGCGCGAGGCGGGCCGCCGACGTGACCTCCTCCACGAGCTCTGGATCGTCGAGGAGGCCGGCTCGGTGTACGAGAACGGCCACGGGCCGACCGTCGCGAACGAGCGGCGTCGAGTCGCGACCCTTCACCCTGGCGAGATCGACCGTGCCCCCTTCCGCGTCCGCGTGACGTCCTTCCCCCACGGGATAGACGATCTCGAGCTCGGGATCCGCAAGTGTTCGGGCGAGCCCGTCGCGCAGACCGCCCGCGGGAGCAGACTCGCCGAGCTCGACGACGAGCCGGGCGAGAAACGAGCGCATCCGGCGAGTCCGCAGCAATCCCCAGGCGACGGCAAGCGCGAGTGCCGCGAGGGCGGCTGCCTGCCCGAGCCAGAGCCGCCGCTCGAATGTGCTACTCCCGAGAAAGCCGCGATCGAGGCCTGCGCCGAAGCTCGTCGCGACAAGGGCCAGGTAAATGCTTCCGGCGAGGCCGATCGGAGCGACGACGCGGCGTCTCGCGGGGCTCGAGCGAGCGAGTCTCCAGCCTGCCATCACAATCAGAATGAGCGACCAGGCGAGTCCGAGACGCACTCCGACACGGCTGAGGCTGTCGAAGAGATCGGGCTCGTCCGAAACGAGCACGAGATTGTCCGGACACTGGACGCAGCCGCGCGTAGCCGGGTCGAAGAAGAGCGCCGGAAGCAGGCCCACCACGAGCACGGCCCCCGCCAACGCCACGCTGACCGCGACACGCTCCGGCCACGACGTCAACCGGCCGCTGGGGTAGGCGAGCGTCGCCCAGGCGACGAGCGGCGCACAGGCCGCGTAGAGGACCAGGCCGATCGTGAAGATGGTGGCCGAGCCGACACCCGGGTTGTCCCACTCGGCGATGAACCAGGCGCAGCTCGCTGCGACGAGCAGCGGGGCGACGGCGTTCCCGGGACGCCTCCCCCAATGCGCGAGCGCGAAGGTCAGCAGTACCCAACCGGCGCCGAGCAAGGCGACCGCCCCACCGACCGATGTCCCGGCGAACGAAAACGCCGGATCGGCGCGCGCGATCAGGACCGAGAAGACACCCAGGGCAAGGCCGGCCGCCCAGAGCACAAGGCGAAGCGCCATGTGTCAATCGTCGCACACCGGCCGAGCGAAGCTTCCGGTGCTGGCCCTTGCGCAGGACGAGGGCTATCCCCATGCTTGCTCACGAGCATCCGAGGGGGCGCCCCGATGCGCGCGGAGCACGCTCGTCCTAGCGTCGATGGCACCGACGAAAGGAGGTGCACGACGATGCAGATGAACCCGATCACGGGGCGTGCGGTTGGCGCGGTGCTCGCAGCGACGGCGATCGCTCTGGCTGGGTGCACCGGCTCGGACAGCGACAAGGCCGGCGGCGTAGAAGAGCAGGAGCCGGCCGTGCTCACGCTCGCCAGCTTCACGGACGACATCCAGCCGCCACTCCAGGTGTTCGCCGAGGAGGTCGCCCGGCACTCGAACGGAACGATGCGGATCGAGTTCGAGCCGGGGTGGCGAGCGGGCGATCCGAACGCCGAGCGCGGGACGATCGAGGACGTCGAAGCGGGCAAGGTCGATATGGCCTGGGTCGGCGCGCGTGTCTTCGACACGCTCGACGTGACGAACTTTCAGGCCCTCCTTGCCCCGCTCCTCGTCGACAGCTACGACCTCGAGGAGAAGGTGTTCGAGAGCGGGATCGCCACGAGCATGCTCGAGGGCGTTGAAGAGCTCGACGTGGTCGGGATCGGCGTCCTGCCGGGACCGATCCGGAGGTTGCTCGGGGTCAGCCATCCGTTCCTCGAGCCGTCCGATTTCGAGGGCGAGGTCATCGGAGGGGCGGAGAACGAGCTCTCCGTTCGGACGTTCCAGGCTCTTGGCGCGACGCTCGAGCCGCTGCCCGCCGGCGGCTCTCTCGATGGTCTCGACGCGACAGAGCAGCACCTCGCCGCGATCTGGGGCAACCGATACGACAAGGACGCGAAGTACGTCGGTGCCAACGTGAACCTGTGGCCCCGCCCGCTCGTGATCTTCATGGGCAAGGAGGTGTTCGCGTCGCTCGCCTCGGACCAGCAGGCCGTCCTGCGTGAGGCGGCCGCCGCCGCGATTCCGGGGGCGCTCGCCGCCGCGCGCGCGGAAGACGAGGAGGCGACGCTCCAGCTTTGCCGCCGCGGCGTGACCTTCGCCATCGCCTCCGAGAGCGATCTCGGAGCACTCCGCGGCGCCCTCGAGCCCGTGTACGCGGAGCTCACGGCCGACCCGGAGACCAAGTCCAATATCGAGGCCATCACCGACCTCAAGACGCAGATCGCAGCTCCGGAGGAGGCACCTGTCTGCACGGAGACCGAGCCTCCGACCACGGCGTCGCCGATCCCAGACGGCACCTACGAGACGACCCTGACGGAGGACGACTGGCAGGAGATGTCGGATGCCGATTGGCTGAAGTCAGGGGTCTCCGAGGAGGACGGGGCTGTCCCTGGCGTATGGAGGATGATCTTCGATGCCGGTGAGTGGACTCTTGTCGGGCCGAACGGCGACGAGCAGCCAGGGACCTACACCGTGTTCCGCGACCAGATCGAGGTCGATATCGCCGACGACTACAAGATCACCGCTCGGTGGTCGCTGGAGGGCGACACGCTCACGTTCACAGACATCGACTGCTGTGGAGGCGTTGCGAAGCTCGAGACTGTGATGTGGGCGTCGCATCCCTGGGTGAAGAACGACTGAGGGATCCGGCCGATCACATACGCCGGTTGAGGAGTTGGGGGCGCGCAGGCTGATCAGCTAGAGCACCCATGGCTTCGCGATCAACCCATATGGATGGGACCTCGATCTGATCGGACCCATAGGGATCGTTCACGGAGGGAGGAGACCATGAATGGCAGAGCGAAGTGGTCGACGAAATATCGGATCGTCGCGGTGGTCGTGGCAGCGACCTTCGCTCAGGTCGCGCCACCGATCGCGCTTGAACGAACGGCGCTTGCGACGATGCGGGGTGAGAACGGAAGGATCGCGTTCTCGTTGGACAAGGGATCCGGGGGCGAGATCTACACGATCGAGCCCGACGGTACCGACCTCACCCGGCTGACCCCTGGACGGGAACGCGATCGCACCCGACTGGTCCCCCGACGGTAGCCGGATCGCCTTCTGGCTCGAGGGCCGGGCGCTGTACACGATGGCGGCCGACGGTTCCGACCTGCAGCTCGTCACAGCCCCTGGTGGCCAGGGCGCCTTCACCCCCGACGGCGAGCACCTCGTGTACGCCCGGCGTCTACCCGGGGTCTTCCTCGTGCGCGCGGACGGGTCGGACGCGCCGGGCGAGCTGCTGGCCGATCCCTCCCCCCCCGATGCCCACTACGCGAACCCGGAGATGTCACCGGACGGGCAGACGGTGACCTTCAACTCGGACACCGGCCTGTTCGCCGTCGACGCCGATGGCAGCGACGTCCGGATGCTGGTCTCGCCCCGCCTGAAGGTCTCGATCAAGCACGACTGGAGCCCCGAGGGCAACCGGATCATGTTCACGCCGTTCTACGACTTCGAGCAGAACCCCAACGTCTGGACGATCGGGACCGACGGCACCGGGGTCGACAAGCTCACGCATGCGACCGGATCCCGCGCAGCGGTCGCCGGCAGCTTCTCCCCAGACGGAGAGCAGATCGTGTTCCGAAGGGAGAACCTCGACGGGGGACGCTTTCGCATCCTCACGATGAACGCGGACGGCAGCGATAGGACCCTGATCGTTGTGCTGCCGTTCCAACCGAGGTTCCTGGACTGGGGTGCGGATGGCTCGTAGGCGACGCTCGCCTACGAGCCGCACACCCGCCGAGCGAAGCTTCCGAGGCTGGCCCTTGCGCAGGACGAGGGCTATCCCCATGCTTGCTCACGAGCATCCGAGGGGGGCGCCCCGATGCGCGCGGAGCCCTCCGGTCCTAGCGTCGATGGCACCGACGAGAGGAGGTGCCGCACGATGCAGATGAACCGGATCACAAGGCGTGCGGTTGGCGCGGTGCTCGCAGGGTTGTCGCTGGCCCTGGCCGCCTGCAGCGGCTCGGGCAGCGACAAGGCCGGCGGCGCTGAGAAGCCGGACCCGATCGTGCTCACGTTCGCCAGCTTCACGGAGCCCGTCCCGCAGCCACTCCAGGTGTTCGCCGAGGAGGTCGCCCGGCGCTCGGACGGAACGATGCGCATCGAATTCAAGTGGCCCTGGCGGCCGGGCGACCCGAACGCCGAGCGCGGGACGATCGAGGACGTCAAGGCGGGCAAGGTCGACATGGCCTGGGTCGGCGCGCGTGTCTTCGGCACCCTCGACGTGACGAGCTTTCAGGGGCTCCTTGCCCCGCTGCTCGTCGACAGCTACGACCTTCAGGAGAAGGTGTTCGAAAGCGGGATCCCCACGAGCATGCTGGACGGCGTCGAGGAGCTCGGAGTGGTCGGGATCGGCGTCCTGCCGGGACCGATCCGGATGCTGCTGGGGGTCAGCCATCCATTCCTCGAGCCGTCGGACTTCGAGGGCCAGGTCATCGGAGGAGCGGAGAACGAGCTCTCCGTTCGGACGTTCCAGGCTCTTGGCGCCTCGCTCGAGGCGCTGCCCGCCGGCGGCTCGCTCGCGGGTCTCGACGCCACGGAGCAGCACCTCGGAGCAATCTGGGGCAACCGGTATTACAGGGACACGAAGTACGTCGGTGCCAACGTGAACCTCTGGCCCCGCCCGCTGGTGGTCTTCGCGGGCAACGAGCTCTTCGAGTCGCTCGCCCCGAACCAGCAGACCGTCCTGCGTGAGGCGGCCGCCGCCGTGGTACCGGGGGCGCTCGCCGCGGCGCGCGCGGAAGACGAGGAGGCGGCGCTCCAGCTTTGCCGCCGGGGCCTGACCTTCGCTGTCGCATCCGAGAGCGATCTCGGAGCACTTCCCGGCGCCCTCGAGCCGGTGTACGCGGAGCTCACGTCCGACCCGGAAACACGCTCCGCGATCGACGCGATCACCGACCTGAAGGCGGAGTCCGCGGCGTCGGCGGAGACGCCAGTCTGCACCTCGATCGAGCCCCCGCCCACGGCGTTGCCGATCCCCGACGGCACCTACGAGACGACGGTGACGGAGGCCGATTACCGGAAAGGAGGGGTCTCCGACGAGGTGGGCGCCTTCCCTGGCGTATTCAGGATGACCTTCGACGCCGGCGAGTGGACGATCATCGGGCCGATCCGCGACGGCGAGCTGCTGGACGACGGCGAGAAAGGGATCTACACCGTGTTCCGCGACCAGATCGAGATCGAGATCAACCCCGACTACAGAATCACCGCTCGGTGGTCGCTGGAGGGGAAGAGCTCACGTTCACGAACATCGACTGTTGCGGAGGCAATCCAGGCGCCCTGGCCGTGATGTGGGGGTCGCATCCGTGGGTGAAGATCGACTGAGGATCCAGCCGACCGCCTTCCGGCCCATTCGGTGACGCGGCTCCAACGTAGGGGCGGGTGCGGACCCGCTCTTACGTGTGCGCGTCGACGGGGATCGTGGCGTTCAGCCGTGTGCCCCCGCCCATCGGACTTTGGACGGCAAGCTGCCCGCCCAGCGCCTCGACACGGTCGGCGAGGCCGCGAAGCCCGGAGCCCTTGCCCACATCGGCGCCCCCCACGCCGTCGTCTACGAGCGTCAAGGACAAGCGACCGCTCGATTGCGAGATGCTGATCGTCACGCTCGATGCCTCGGCATGCTTCGCCGCATTTGCAAGCGCTTCTGCGCACACGAAGTAGACGGCGGCCTCGACCGCAGGTGGAACCGTGCCAACGGAGATCTCGAGCTCGACGGGTATCGCTGCCCGTCCGGCGAGCTCCGGAAGCGCCGCTCCCAGCCCTCCTTTCCTCAACGCACTCGGATGAAGGCCCTGCGCGAAGTCACGGAGCTCGGCGCGGGCACCCCGGAGATCCTCCTCGACCTCTGCGAGGGAGGCCGCGGCCGGACCGTCCATCTCCGCGCGCGTCTGGTCCAGAAGCGTCGCGACTCTGCCCAGGCGGTGCTCGGTACCCACACGGAGCTCTCGCTCGAGGCGACGCCTCTGGGCGTCCGCGGCCTCGACGATCCGCCGGCGTGAGCCGGCGAGCTCGAGCACTCGTGCCCGCACCTCCGCCTCGAGGCGGGCGTTCGAGACCGCCATGCCCGCGGCGGAGGTAACGGCATCGACGAGGGCCCGGTCCTCGAGCACCGCCTGGTCGTGAACGAGCATCGCGACCGGCTCCCCATCGTGTGCGATCGGCGTTACCGCTCTCCCCGTTGCTGGGTCCGGCAGCTCGACCGGACGACCTGCCTCGTCGACGTAGCGATCCTCCTCCGGGAGCCAGTAGCCGAGGACGAGGGAGCGGTCGCCGAGCGCGCGCCCGAGCTCGTCCCGAAGCGTCCGCGTGTCTGCCCCCTTCCCGAGGTCGACGACGAGGTCGGCGACCACGGCCTCGGCCCAGCGCCCGCGGAGCAGATCCACGAGGAGCACGAGCGCGAGGCACGCGATCACGATGTCGTAGGCCCAGAGCACCGTTAGGTCCGCGTCCCAGCCGGCGATTCGCTGCACGGCGCCGAGCGCGAGCACGCACGCGAACGTGAGCGCCGCCGCAAGAGCGGGGATGCCGGCCCGCCGGGCGGTGCCCGACGCACGGAGGAAGCCGTCGAGGGCCGCGGCGGCGACCAGGACGGCGATGACGAGCGTGAAGACGTCGTTCCGCAGGAAGGGCTCGACCATCGCGTTGACATAGGCGGCGACGACCGTCGCCTGCGCGAGCCTCCGCCGGAGACGGCCCGTGGGATACGAGATATGGAGGTGAACGAGGGGCCCGCGGTGAAGGTAGAGAAGCTGCGGCCAGAGGTTGCCGGCGAACCACGTGTAGCCCGCGAGAGCCATCAGCGGCCCGACACGGCTCTCGGCGCGCCGCTCCCTGGCAACGACCCCGCACGCGACGAGGACGAGGCCGACAACGGCGTCGGCGACGACAAGGCCGAGGTCGCCCCCCTGGTACGAGACCCATTCGGCCACGACAGCCAGGACGGCAGCGCCCGGGAGCAGCGCGAGCCGCAGGAGTCGCATGTGCCCCCTACCCGTCCGCGAGCGCGGCGAGCGCGGGGCCGGAGAGCTCCTCTTCCCGATGAATCCCCGGGCCCGACTTCGCTCCAGTCTCCGACGGTAGGAGGAGACGTCGCGGCTCGACGTCAGAACCACCGCCGGGCCGGCGCCGTCCTCCAACAGCGTGTCGCAGACGGCGAAGCCGTCCATATCGGGCAACGCCACATCCAGCAACACGAGTTCGGGCGCGAGCGACCGCGCCATCTCGAGCGCCGATGCCCCATCTGTTGCCTCACCTACGACGTCGAACCCCTCAGCTGCGAGCAGCGCGCGGGCATACGACCGGAAACCGGCGTGGTCATCGACGATCAAGACGGTCGCCGCCACGGGCGAAATCGTCGCACGCGCCACTTCTACCAGCATCAGGGATGGCCCTCGAATCCAGTCCCGACTCGCCCCGACGGCGTCCCCGGCACCGACTGACGTTGCTGCCTTGCGATCGGGTCCTGGATGCTGCCGCGGCACGGGACCGGAGCTCGAATAGGGAGCCCGCCGTCGAACTTACGGGATGTGCCGCGATGGTCCCGCCACCAACGTTCTTGATCGTGTGGACGGAGTCACGCCGAAGCGTCACCGTCGACTACCCTGCTCGCCAGAAGGGAGGACGCGATGCAGATCACTCGTCAGGTCGTCGTGTTCGACGCCGCAGACCTCGCGGCCGAGAGCACCTTCTGGGCCGGGGTGCTCGACGGCACCGTCGACGCCGAGGATGACTGGCACATGGTGATGGTCGACGGTGAACCGCGGGTCGGGGTACAGCTGGCGCCCAACCACGTTCCGCCTGACTGGCCCTTCGGGACGCCTGAGCAACAGATCCATCTCGA
The DNA here is from genome assembly GCA_046729855.1 of Actinomycetota bacterium. Classification (GTDB taxonomy): domain Bacteria; phylum Actinomycetota; class UBA4738; order UBA4738; family HRBIN12; genus DATHSY01. The sequence continues at coordinate 40,957 of JBKPHM010000107.1, forward strand.
CCTGTGGGTCGAGGACTTCGCGGCCGCCCACGACCGCGTCATGTCGCTGGGTGCAAAGGTGCTAAAGGCGGCAGAGGACGTTGAGTCCCCCGACAATTTCCAGGTCTACGCGGATCCTGCCGGGCATCCGTTCTGTCTGTGCTGGATCCAGCGACCCGAGCGCAGGTAGCCCCAACCCTGGGCTGGCGGGTCGCGCTTTTGAGCGGCCATAGTGCCGAGATCGCGTGGCCGAGGTCCAGTCCAACAGCGAAAAAGATGCTCGACGGAGAGTTCCGAACGAAGCAACCTTGCGACCGCTCCGTGACCTCGGGGGATCGGCTAAGTCCCTTGCCTACGCCCCGCCCTCGGTTCCCTCCGCCGAGCGAATCGACGATACGCACGTGCCGAACGACGGTCAACTCGAGCCGCCGGCTTTGTCACTCTTTCTGGAGGTCGGTAACCCAGACGAGGCTCTGGGCGAAGCGTTTGGCCGCGACGCGAGCCCGGACGCTCCGGCTAACGGTGACACTGCCTTGGGCAGGGATCCCGGCGCCGCAAATCGCCCAGATGGTCGAGGAGGTGCTGGCCCTCGCCGAGACATGGCCATTGTGGGATGGGAAGCCGATCCCAGATTGGGTCGCGAGTACGCTCCGCACAAGGTGATCCGACGGGTCACCGATCACATGATCGATCACCTGGCGCAGTTCGACGCTCGTATTGCGGGCGGGCCCTCCTTGCCGGATGAGTGGCACGCGTCGAGCGTCAGGACGCAAGCCGATATGGCTCCGTTCTCGCGCGGCGATCTCGATGAGGCGAGGAGCCGCCTGCGGCGTCTGGCGCAGATCTGGAGGATCCGGCTCCAGCAGCTGCCCGAGGACGAGATGATGTGGCGGTGGGCGACGAGTACACGCTGCGCGAGATTGCGTTCTGCCCGGTCGAGTCAGGCGACTACGCCGAAGTGCTCGGGCGGCTAGGAACATCAACCACCGCCGTGTCGAGGCGATCGGCGGCACCCAAAGGGGAGTAGGTCATGGTCGGACCGAAGGACGTGTCCCACACGGATGGTTCTCCGGATGCGAGTGTCGGCTACTTCCTCGTGCTGCTCAGGGGAGCACCGAACTCCGATGACGATCAGCGTCACGCTCCCGCCCACGAGCGATTCATTACGTCCTTGATCAGGCGCAACGTGATCCTGCTCGGGGGCGCCTTCGCCCACCCGGTGGGGGATGCGTACGCCGCGTACGTGCTGAGATGCGCAAGCGCCGACGAGGCATCGCGGATCGCCGCCGAGGATCCGTTCGTGGAGCACGATGTCGTTCGCCCGGACTGCGTCGAATGGCAGTTGGTCGGCGTCAACCCAGAGGCGATCGACGCGGCCGACGTCGTCAGACCGGAGGACGTGTGAGGTGATGTGTGGGGTAGGCTCCGCGTCGTGACAGACCCCATCACGCCTCAGCCACGACGGAGTGAGCGTGCGGCTGATCACGATTACAGACGACTACTACGGGATGAGCACGCGGGACGTCCAGCTGGCGCGGCAGATCTCGGCGATGGCGCGCGAGCTGTGCCTGTCCGGCAACCCGCTGGCGGCCCAGACGCTGCTCGTCACTCCCGGGTGCGCCGATGCCCGCCGAGGTCATGCCGTTCCGGCAAGCCGTGCTCGGGTACGAGCCTCGCGGTGACAGCCCCGACGAGGATCTCATCGACCCGCACGGTCGGGGACCCGGCCTTCTGGTTCGAGCGGATGGACGAGCCGCGCGCCGACGGCGGCGGCGCGATCCACGTCGCGGTGTTGGTCCCGCACGAGATGGCCGAGGCCTGCATCGGGGCCGCGCTCGCGGCCGGCGGCCGAATGGTTCGCGACGACTTCGCGCCCGCATGGTGGACGCTGGCGGACGCCGCCGGCAACGAGGCGGACATCGCTACGGCGATGAGCCGCGACTGAACGCCCGAGACGGTCTGGCGGGAGGCTGCACGGGATCCGGGATCGGGCGGAACGCGATCGCCGGCCCTCCGATTGATCACGGCTCATGGGCTCGCGTCTGGGGCTGGGGGATCCCCTCGATCCGCGCTCCGGCGGCGAACCGGCGGCGAGCCGCCCGCGTGACGATCGTGACGCCGCCCGGCCCGAACGCTCGCCAGACGTGGTCCTGCCAGACCGCGGCCGAACGCTCGTCGATACCGACCAGCACCGCGTCGCTGCGCGGAGCGGCCGCAAGCGCGCCGTCGACCCAGCGCTCGCCGAATCCGTCGTAGTGAGGTACCACTGCGATATCGGGGACGAGCCCCAACGCCTGTCGGTAGCGGCGGCTCGTGTCCCCGGGGTGGCGGTCGCGGATCAGCGTCCACTCGCCGAGCGCCATCGCGCCGGCCGAGGAGCCCGCGAGCGCGGCACCCGCCCGCCACGCCTCGACGATCGCGTCCCACATGACCGTACCCGCGAGCGTCTTCGGGACCAGCCCGGGGTCGCCTCCGACGAGGTAGAAGAAGCGCCCGGCTCGGGCCAGTTCCGCGTTCGTCGGCGATGTCACGTCGGATCTGCGGATGGCAGGGACCTCGTCCACCTCCAGCCCGAGCGCGTCGAACCAGGTGCGGGCGTTGCGGACGGCGAGCTCGGGGCGCTGGCGGGCCGCCGCCGTCGCGAGCACGAAGGCGGGTCCTCCGCTCGCGGCCGCGACGAGCAGCTCGTCCTGCGGCTCGTTTCCCGGAGTGAACTCGGCGCCCCCGACGAGCACGAGTGGCCCGGGTCGAGCAGCCTTACGACGCGGTCGGGACCGCGGCCGGCGAGAGCTCGTGCTCCTGCACATCCCCGGTCGGAAGCTCCTGCATGAGCCGAAGGGGACCATGATCGGCTTCGCGGTACACGTACGCCTTCCGCTCGATGCCGCCGAGTCTTCGAAGCAGCACCGCCGCGCTGGCGTGAATACACGACCCGCTCACGGACAGCACAGCATCGTCGGCCGATCCCTTGAACGTCCCGGAGATCGCGTCTCCGGCCACCTCCAATTCCAGTCGTTCGCCGTCACTGCCGTTCCACGGCCCGGCGAGTTCGTCGGGCGATCCCGGCGCGAACGCCCGCTCCGCCATCCGACGGAGAAACGCCTGGACGCGTCGACCGTGCTGGAGGAGGTCGTCCTCCGTCGCGTCCTCGTACCGCTCGAAACCCTTCAACCGCTCGAACACGGTCGCGACGCGCTCATGCGGAGTTCCCGTCCTCATGGCTTCGGTGAGCATGGTGGTGGCCTCGTCCACGAACCCCTCGGCCAAGTACTTCGATGCGAGGTTGCCCATCGCGAGCCTCGACCCGGATGCAGCGGCCCTCCTGTAAGCGTCGACGGCCTTTCCCGGGAGAAGGAACCGGTCGTACTGGACGGCGAGGTTGTTGAGGGCGGCGTCGTGGTTCGCCTTGAACCGGACGGCATCGGTGTAGTGCAGGAGCGCGAGGTGGGACCTCGTGTCCTCGCGACTGAGCACCGAGGCGAGCGAGAAATGCAGCTCCGCGTCGTTTGAGGCCAGCTCGGTCGCCCGCTCGAGGGCGACGACCTGCAGCTCCCCCTCGCCGCTCCGATCGAACAGCTCGGCGAGGACCCGGTGCAGGGCGGACAGGGCGAGCGGGTCGGGCTCGTCGGCGATCGCCGCGTACAGCAGCTCGAAGCCCTCCTCCACAGGTCCTCCCGCTGCGAGCGCGAGCGCGGCGGCGCCCAGGGACGATGCGCGCGAGGCGGCGTCGTCGGCGACCCGCGCTGCATCCTGGAAGCGCGCAGACGCGCCCTCGTGGTCCCCCGCCTGCATCAGGACGTGTCCGAGCAGGCTCGCGGCGATCGGGTTCTCCGGGTGGTCGCCGGCCAGCGTCCGAAGACGGTTCAGCGCGCCCACGTCCTGCGCCCGCCCGTATCGGAAGAACTCACGCCATGCCTGGTATGCGACCCGTTCCGATGGATCGGACGTAACCGTCTCGAGCCGACGATAGGCAGCCTCGGCGTTGTCGATATCGCCCCGTTCGAAGGCGTCGCTCATCTCGACGAAGGCGGCCTCGTCGGCGCTCGCCGCCCGCGCCGCTCTCACGGCCTCCTCCTCGAGAGGAGACGGCTCCGCGGGAACGACCTCGGACTCCTCGACGATCACGATCGACGTTCCGCGGGGAGCCACCTCACCACCCTCGGCGTCGCGGCGACGAGTCCGGGGACGCTCCAGGCGACCCAGCAGTGCGGCGATCTGCGGCCTGAACAGCACGATGAACACGATCAGGAACACGAAGAGCAAGACGGGCCACAGCCCTCTCGCCGCCTCGACGAGACCCGTCGCATCGGCGCCCATCCGCGCTTCCTACCTCATGCGCACGCGGCGCGCAAAGGGGCTGAACGTTCCGCAGAGCGACCGACCGCTACACGAGGTCGGGTGGGTCGGGCCGGCCCTCGGCCTGCCGCTGCACCAGCCCCACCTTGAACGTGAACGCGGAGCTCAGGACGTGGCGGATCAGCTCCGCGGGACAGCCCTTGATCAGGTACGCGTAGACGCCGGCATTCTCGGCCGCCGAGATCAGCCCCGGGTCGCCGTATGCGGAGAGCATCACGACCTGGACCATCGGCAGGAGCGCCTTGATCTTCCGGGTCGCCTCGATGCCGTCGACGTCCGGCATGCGAAGGTCGATCAGGACGACGTCGGGCTGGAGGTCGAGCGCCTTGGTCACCGCGTCGGCGCCGTCGACGGCCTCGCCGACGATGACGAACCGCTGGTCCTCCAGCAGTTCGCGCACGGCCTGCCGCACATCGTTGTCGTCGTCGGCGATCAACACGCGCGCGTCGCTCGGCCCCAGCGCCGTCGTCACGAGCCGCCGTCCCGGCTCAGCGGGATGACGGCCCGCACCGTCGTGCCCGACCCCAGCGCGGAGGCGAGCAACCAGCGGCCGCCGGCCGTCTCGACGCGCTCGCGCATGATGCTGAGGCCGAGGTGCTCCCCGGTCCCGGGCATGGGCGGCGCGGCCGCGTCGAACCCGACGCCGTCGTCGCGGACTTCCAGGGCGACGCTGCCGTCCTCGATCCGCAGCGACAAACGGGCGGTCCGCGCGCGGGCGTGCCGCACCACGTTCGCGAGAGCCTCCTGCGCCACGCGATACAGCACCGTCTCGAGCGCGGGGTCCAGGCGTTCGTCGAACCCGCCCTCCACCGTGCACCGGACCGACGAGGCGTCCTCGACGCGGCCGGCGTGGTCACGGAGGGCCGACGCCAGTCCGATCCGATCCAGGACGGGCGGACGCAGCTCGGTCATCATCGTTCGCAGGCCCTGGATCTCGTTCCGCAGGCCGTGCTTGGCGCGCTCGAGCAGCTCGCCCGCCGCGCCGAGGTCGTCTCGCTCAAGCTGGAGCGAGACACGCTCGAGGAGGTAGCCGAGCCGAACCAGGCGCTGGACCGGTCCGTCGTGAAGCTCGGCGGCGAGCGCACGCCGCTCCTCGTCGGCCGCGCGCACCGTCTGATCGAGGAGCTTGCGCCGCGCCGTGGTGAGCTCCTCCTCGATCCGCTTGCGATCGGTGATGTCGACCATGACGCCCTGCCAGAACAGGGTGCCGGTCTCCTCGTCCTCGACGACTGCCGACTTCTCGCTCACCCACACCGTGCGCCCGTCGCGGGCGATCATGCGGTACTCGGCGCTCAGCGGCTGCAGGTGCCGACGCGCGTTGGCGTCCGCTTCGGTCATCCGTTCGGCGTCGTCGGGGTGAAGGACTTGGAGCCACAGCTCGTCGTCGGTCTTGTCGCGGAACACCCCTTCCCGGCTCGCTCCGCTCGGGGAACGAAGATCGGTGCTGGCCATCCGCTGAGCCCCCGTTGATCCGTTCGATCGCTTACCGGAACTATCGACACGCGGCGGGCGTGTTTGATGGCGGCCGACGGTCCGGTCCGTGGGCCGTTCCGGCATCCCCCGCGCGACGGACGTGCGCCGACGGGGGTTACGCCAAGCGCTCGGAACCCGGGTGCTGGACCTCCGGTCCGGCGTCCGCGTGACGAATCTGCTCTCGCAGCTCCGAGTACCGGACCGCCTCGGACGCGATCATGGCGACCAAGATGGCCGCGACCAGGCCGAGCGCCGCGAGTCCGGGCATCTGCGCCGCGCCTGGGATCAGTGCCAGGAGGATGACGGCGACGACGGGTCGCCGGAACGTGACTTGATGCCACGTCCTGAACTTGAACGCCGAGTGCGCGAGCAGGAACGACGCCACGCCGCCGTACAGCGCTCCGATCGCCAGGGTGGAGACCGGCTCGTTTACGGCGGTCCGGCCACCGTCCGCCACGCTCTGGAGCACCACCTCGATTCCGAGCGCGATCAGCACGATGCCGGCGACCATCGGGAGGTGCAGATAGCTGTACGCGTCGCGCGCGAGCCGCGCTCGCGCCTCGCCCTCCGCCCGGCGCAGGATGCGCTCGGCGACGATCGAGACGACGTCGAAGTACGCCCACCACAGGCACCCGGCGACGGCGAGGCCGAGGACGGACGCGACCACGATCGGCCACGAGATCGGCTCATCAGCGACGCCGACGCCGATCGCGACGATCGACTCGCCGAACGCGACGATCACGATCAGCGCGTGCCGCTCGGCGAAGTGCGATGCCGACCGGAGCCGCCAGCCGGAGGCGCCACCGAGCATTGTGCCGAGGTAGTCGACGATCAGGGCGGCGAACCAGGCGATCGTCTGGGCCCTGCCCTCGAGCTGGGAGGCGACAAGCAGGACCGCCGTGGAACCGAGGACCGAGGGAGCGAACCTCCACAGCTGCCGCCGTAGCCCGGCGTCGTCGCGCGCGATCATGAAGAAGATCCCGAGGTGGAGCAGCCGCACCGCCAGGTAGGCGAACGCGATTACGACCGGTCCGTCGAGCCCTCCGGGGTCGTCGTCGAACGCCTCCGGCACGGCGATGGCCAGAACGAACGTGGCGGCCATCGCGGCGAACATCGCGGCTCGCCCGAGCCCCTCCTCCGCCTGGACGACGTTGCCGAGCCACGCGTAGCCGACCCACGACCACCACAGCAGTGCGAGGACCAGCAACCCGCGCACGACCACATGGGCGGTCAGGCCGTCCGCCATCAGGGCCGTGACCTGTGTCAGGGAGAAGACGAAGACGAGGTCGAAGAACAGCTCGATCGGCGTGACGCGAGCCTCCTCCTGGACCGGCAGGAGCCGCGGGTGCCGCTCGGTGTTCACCGCGTGAGGCTACCTCCGGCGGGCGGCGAGCCCCAGGGTCGGCCTCTGCGCGCGTCGCTTGGCACGCAGCCGGATGGTTGCGTCTGGTTGCGCAACCAGATAGTTGCGGGAAGGAGGAACCATGACCTCGGGCATCCCCGGGATCAGCATCCGGGTCGAGTGGAACCACCGTCTCGATCGGCTTCGCGCGCCGCTGGAGCGGCCGGGCCTCCGCGTCGCGCGCGACCGGCGCGAGCGATCCTGATCGCGAGGCGTTTACGCGCCGAGGGCGCGAGCGGCCAGCCCGACGACGGCGCCGCCGCCGACGAGCCACGCCGAGTTGGGCTCGTACCGTCGCAGCAAGACGAACGCCAGGATGGCGAGCGCGGCCGTCAGCAGGTCGACGATGACCTCCCGCCCGAGCTGGACGGTGACGCCCGCCATCAGGGCGAGCCCGCAGACGGTGATGCCGTCGAGGAACGCCTTCGCCCATGCGGAGCGGCGCAACCGGGGGAGCAGGCCGAACACCACGCCGGCGAAGACGAACGCCGGAAGGAAGATCCCGGCGGTCGCGAGGAGCGCGCCCGGCACGCCCCGGACGACGTAGCCGACGAACGTGGCGGTCGTGAACACGGGTCCCGGCGTGACCTGACCGACCGCAACGGCATCGACGAGCTGTCCCTCGCTCAGCCAGCCGAGATCCTCGACGAGGTCCGCTCGAAGGAACGCGAGAAGGACGTAGCCGCTGCCGAACACGACCGCGCCGAGCTTCAGGAACTCGAGGAACAACGCACCGAGCCCGACGCCCGGAGCGGCAGCGATGCCCAATGGCGTCCACCACCCCAACATCGCGGCGTGTGATGATCGGAGCCTTGCTGCGTTGCGGGCGAGCATCACGAGCACCGCTCCGCCGAACAGCAGCACGATCGCGTCGACGCCCGCGAAGTAGAGGGCGACGACGGCTGCGCCGAGGGCGGCCAGCGGCCACGACGTGAGCGCTCGGCGACCGAGCTGCCACAATGCATCGGCGATGACGGCGATGATCACCGGCTCGATGCCGTAGAGCACCCAGCCGGCCTCCGGCAGCGATCCGTATCGCACGTACGCCCACGCGACCGCGAGAACGATCACCGTCGCGGGGACGATGAAGCAGACGCCGGCGACGACCAGCCCGGGCCACCCCGCGCGCTCGTATCCGAGCATCATGCCCAGCTCGGTCGAGCTCGGGCCGGGGATCATGTTCGACGCGGCGAACAGCTCCAGGAACCGCTCCTCGCCGAGCCACCTCCGTCGGTCGACCAGCTCCCGGCGCATCAGCGCCACGTGAGCCGCCGGCCCGCCGAACCCGATCGTCCCCAGCTCGAGGAAGACGAGCGCGACCTCGGCGAGGCGACCACTGCGGCTCGGCTCCTGATCGGACACGGGCCCACAGTTTGGCCCGAACCTCGTGCCGACGCGACGGCTCAGATGTTCTCTGACGCAAGGTCGCGGATGATCGGCAACGCGGTGTCGATCGCGATCGCGAACCCGATGTTCTCGGCCGCGGCAGCCGACGCGCCCGCCGTGTTGATCCCCACGAGACGCCCGTTGGCGTCGATCAGCGGCCCACCCGAGTTGCCTGGGTTGATCGCCGCGTCCGTCTGGAGCACGCCCACGAGGTGCTCGCTGCCGCCGGCGCCGTTGGAGACGTCGATCGTCCGGTTGATGCCCGAGACGATCCCGGCCGTCGCGGTCTCGCCGAGCCCGAGCGGGTACCCGAGCGCGACGACGCTCTCACCGAGCTCGAGAGACGACGATGAGCCGATCGGGATCGGCGGGCGGTCGCCTGTGTCGACCGAAACGACCGCGAGGTCGTGCGTCGAGTCGCTCCCCAGCACATTCGCGTCGCCCCGCTCGCCATCGCCGAACACGACCGCGACGTCGGTCGCGCCGTCCACGACGTGCGCGTTCGTCAGGACGAGTCCGTCGCGGACGATGACGCCCGAGCCCTGGCCGCCGATCTGGATCGGGTTGCCGAAGGGGTCGGTTCGCGTGGCCGTTACATCGACCGCCACGACGGACTTCCTCGCATCGGCGATCACGCCGGACAGGTCCTGCTCGCCGCCCGATGTGCGTACAACCGAGGCCACCGGCCGCTGCGCGTCCGCCTCGGTCTGGCTGCTCGCGATCCCGACGAGCGCGACGCCCTCGACGATCGACGCCGTCAGGGCTATCGCCAGGAGCGCCGGCACGACCCAGCCACGCCGCCGGCGTGGCGGCGCGGGAGGAAGGACCTCAGACATCGCGATCACCACCCGACGGCTCGCTGGGCCCTCCGAGGTCTCGCGCGATCTGCAGGTACTCGTCCCGCGTGATCTCGCCCTTCGCGTACCGGAGCCTCGCCTGCTCGACGGCGCCGTCGGGCCGTGCCGGAGAAGGCGGAAGCGCTCCCCACGGCGAGGCCACCAGCGGCTGCTGTTTCGTCATCCGGGAGATCGCCCAGACGGCGATCGCGGCGAACACGGCGAGGAACAGGAGCGGCATCAGCCACCCAAACCCGTCCCACCACGGTCGATCGACCCAGCCCGGGTCGAAGTGCACGGACGGTCCCATCACGACTCACCTCCCCACCACCGGCCGTTCCGGCGGTCTGCCTCCATCGAACCCACCGGACCTGTGAGGTCGCTGTGAGCCAGCGAGGAGGCAGGTATGAGTGGCGGTGAGTCGGGCCGTTCAGTCCGGTCGGGCGGGCAAGACGGGGCCAGCGAGCGGGATCCGGACGAGGAACCGGGCGCCGCCGCCCCCGCGCGGCTCGTACCCGGCCGAGCCGCCGTGGGCCTCGGCGACGGCCGCGACGATCGACAGACCGAGGCCGGCGCCACCGCTCTCGCGCGACCGGGACGCATCCGCCCGGTAGAACCGTTCGAAGATCCGCCCGGCATCCTCGGCGGGGATGCCCGGCCCCTCGTCCTCGACCTCGAGCACCGCGCCGGCGTCATCCACATGCACGCGGACTCGGACCGGCGTCCCGTCGGGCGTGTGCATCCGCGCGTTCGTGAGGAGATTGTCGACCATCTGCCGCAGCCGCCCGGGGTCCCCGAGGACCATCGCCGGCCCGTCGGCGTCGAGTTCGATCGCACGTTCGGGCGCCGCGATCCGTGCCGCGTCGACCGCCGCGGTCGCTAGGGTGGCGACGTCGACCCGCTCTCGCTCGAGCGGACGGCCCTGGTCGAGCCGCGCGAGGAGCGAGAGCTCGTCGACGAGGCCGCTCATGCGGGCGCTTTCCTCTTCGATCCTGCGCATCGCGTTCTCGAGCGCGGCGGGGTCGTCGGCCGCCCCCCTGCGGAAAAGCTCCGCGTACCCCTGGACGGACGTGAGCGGTGTCCGCAGCTCGTGCGAGGCGTCCGCGACGAATCGCCGCAGGCGATCCTCCGACGCGCGTCGCTGCGCGAACGCGTCCTCGATCCGTTCGAGCATCGCGTTCAGCGCCAGACCGAGCCGCCCGACCTCCGTGCTCGGGTCTGCGGGCTCGACGCGTCTCGACAGGTCCCCCCCCGCGATCGCGCCGGCCGTCTCGCCCATCCGTTCGAGCGGCTGAAGGCCGATGCGCGTCAGCCACCACGCGAGCGCGCCGAGCGCCGCGACGACGGCGATCGTCACGACGACCTCGATCCCCACGAGCCTCCGCAATGTCTCCGTGACGTCGAGCAGCGGGATCGCGACGACGAGCGTTCCTCCGTCCACGAGGGCGTATGCACGAACGCGGTACCGCGTCGAGCCATCGATCGCGCCGGACGTGAAGGTGGCGGGCGACGGCGCGTCCTGCCCCGACGTCGACCCCGGCAGGCTCGGCGGGAGAGCCGGCGGCGCCGGCTGCGCCGGGCCGAAGCCGAAGACGTGGCTTCGGACGACGTCGCCCTCGGCATCGACGACCGCGGCGTACGTCCCCGGCGGGAACTCCGAGAGTGATCCGCCGTCGCCGAAGCCACCCCACGGCCCGGGCACGCTGAGCGTCTCGATGGCCCGCTCGGTCGCAACCAAGAGCTGCTGGTCCACGCGTTCGAGCAGCGCCGAGCGAAGGAGCCGGAACGTTGCAACATCAGCGGCGAGCAACCCGACCGTCGCGACGAGCACCATCGCGAGCAGCAGTCGTGCGCGAAGCGACATCGTCAGCCCCTCGGCAGACGGATGGAGTAGCCGACGCCGCGAACGGTCTGAATCAACTTCGGGTCCTCGACGTCGACCTTGCGACGGAGGTACGAGATGTAGGTCTCCACGACGTTGGCGTCGCCGCCGAAGTCGTACCGCCACACGTGGTCGAGGATCTGTGCCTTCGACACGACTGTCGTCGCGTTGAGCAACAGGTAGCGAAGCAGGTTGAACTCGGTGGGGGACAGGTCGATCGCACGTTTCCCGCGCCACACCTCGTGACTGTCCTCGTCGAGCTCGAGATCGGAGAACGACAGCCGGCTCGACGCCTCGGCTGTGGTCCCCGTCCGTCGCAGGATCGCCCGGACGCGCGCGACGAGCTCCTCCAGGCTGAAGGGCTTCGTTACGTAGTCGTCCGCGCCCATCGTGAGGCCGCGGACCTTGTCCTCGGTCGCGTCGCGGGCGGTCAGGAACAGGATGGGAGTCCGCAGGCGATCGGCCGCGAGCCGACGTTGCACCTCGAACCCGTCAAGGTCCGGCAGCATCACGTCCAGGATCACAAGGTGCGGGCGAAACGACGTGGCCGCTTTCAGCGCCGTACGACCCGTCGCGGAGGTCTCGACCTCGAATCCCTCGTAGCGGAGCACCGTCGAGACCAGGTCGGTGATGCTCGGCTCGTCGTCGACGACCAGGATCCGCGCTGAGGATCCGGCCTCGGTCCGGCGCGCCATGCGTGGGACGTTACCTCTGGTACCTGTGAGCCACCTGTGCGCTACCTGAGGGACGCCCCCCAGGAATCGGTGCAACGTCCCGTCAGTTCGTGGCGGCCCGGCGCCTCTGATCGCTGTCGTCCGGGACGGGGGTCAACAGGAACCGACCGAGGCGCTCGGCTTCGTCCTCGGTCAGGCTCATCGCGCAGACGGCTCGGTCGACCAGCCAGATCGAGACCCTGACGTGGTGCCCGGGGATCATCACCGAGTGCTCACCCGATGTGATCTCGACGTCGTCCAGGTAGCGGCTGACGCGCAGGACCGGCTCGGGTGGGTCCTCGGAGTGCGTCGGGATGCCGGGGAACAGGTTGGTCACCTTGGGCCGGCGGAGCGGCATGAGGTCGTTGGGGAGCGGCGTGCCGCACGCGAAGCAGTACCGGTGTGTATCCGGCTGACCCCGCCCACAGCTCGGGCAGTACATGCGCCGAATCGTGGCACCCCGTCCACCCCTCGGGCAACCCGGAACTGTCGTCTGACGCCGGCGATGAGCCGGGAGCGCCTCAGCCTTTCGGTCCCCGCCGTCCGGTCCTCCGGCCTACCGCCGAAGGTCCGATTGAGTCCCCCGTGCCGGAGCCCTACCATCGCCGTACGGGGGAAGCGCGAGGAAAGATGACCGATAGGCGGAAGCGGGGGACACCGTGAGCGTGAGCGGCAACCGCGGCGACATCGTGCAGCGCCTGCCGGACCACGCGCGCGAGCTCCGCGCCGTCGTTCCGACAACCGCCAGCCGGCCGCTTGTCCCGCCACCCGGTCTGATCGACTACTCGCTCCTCGACCGTCCCGCCCCCATCGAGACGGTGGTCGAGCTGACGACCGCAGAGCGTGAAGCACTCACGACGGCCGACCGCTTGGAGGAGCTCCGCGGCAGGCTAGCCACGATCCAGCGCGATCTGAGCCATGCCCGCCGTCGCGCCTACGACGCCGTGCTGTCGCTCGACGAGCGCCTCGCCAAGATCGACCGCGCCGTCAAGGACGTCGCCGCAGAGCTCCACGAGCTCGACTAGCCCGTTCCTCCCTCGGCCGAATGTGTACCCGCCGTCGGGAGGCGGGTACGCGCCCACGTCGAGGACTGGCGCGCAGTGTCACGACGTGCGAGCCCTCCGGCTGCGTCCGGGTGGCCGGCGGACGCTTCATGGCTCCACGTGGAATTACGTTGCGCATCAGCGACGTACCGGAAAGCAATCGGTCGTCAATCTCAACCTTCAGGCCTTCATCGACGACAGCGTGAGCCGCGGCGTGACCAACACCTCGTGGCACCTCGTCGCCGTCGAAACCCCCCCGGCTTCGAGATTTGGCAAGGCGGAAAGGGCCTGATGACAACGTCGTTCTCCATTCGCGCCGAGGGTCCCACGGGCAGCGTCGCGCATGCGCGTGGTCCCACGTGTGTAAGCAAGCCCCTGGGACGAATGATCCTCGATGTCGAAATGCGGATCCGGCGGGAGACAGTCGACGGATTCTGGCATGATTCGTAGGCGGCCCGTCGACGTCTGCGCGGACAGACACAGTCGCTGGTAGCGAGATAGGGGCGGTAGCTCAGTGGGTCAGAGCAGCGGACTCATAATCCGTCGGTCGCAGGTTCAAGTCCTGCCCGCCCCACGAGAGAAAACCCAGGTCAGCGGCCTGTTCGGGGGGTTCGGGTTCGGACCCGGACGGCATGTGTCCCGCGGTGGTCCCGCATTGGACGCGCGACCGTACAGCGCTTGGGGTGTCGGTGACGATTGGGTGGCCTTCTTGATTGACATATCTGTCAGCAACCTTGCAGGCGGGGTTCCGTGAGCTGCGGCGGAGGTGTAATGGGGCCGATGACGTGCGGATTCAGTTCCCGGTCGATTCCGGTCGCTACCCCTCGATTTTCGATGTCATGCGGGATAGACACGGGATAGCCGCGCGTATGGTGGCTACATCCACCCTTCCGTCTTGCGCGATTACCGGGCATTGCCGCCCGCACCGCCAGCGTTTCGCTGATCGGTGAGCGGAACGAAGTCGTGCTGGCGCAGTGAACCTGGAGGTTCGATTTGTCAACGCGCGGAACGTCAGGGAGGCGAT
>JBKPHM010000108.1:0-5640 GCA_046729855.1 Actinomycetota bacterium
ACTGGTCTACGCCTACCCGGTTCCACGGTCGAGCCTCGAGCGCGCCGCTGAGCGGTTCCGAGAGTTCCGCGAGCAACCCACGGCGGAACTGGCACGCGTGGCCGGCATGGAGCTCAGGTCGGCGACATCGGGCAACGAGCGGCTTCAGCAGCTCTACCACCCCTGGACGAGCTACGTGATCGTGCCGCTGTTCGCGCTCGCGAACGCGGGCATCGCGATCGACGGCGGCTTCCTCGCCGAGGGCTTCACGTCGCCGATCACGCTCGGGATCCTGTTCGGCTATGTGGTCGGCAAGCCGGTGGGAATCCTCGGCAGCGCCTGGCTCCTCACCCGGCTGAGCGGCCGCCGGCTGCGACCGCCGGTCGGTTGGGCGGCCGTCGCCGGCGGTGGCACGATCGCCGGGATCGGCTTCACGATCGCGTTGCTCGTCGCCACCCTCGCCTTCGACGGGCAGCAGCTCGAGGAGGCGAAGCTCGGCATCCTCAGCGCCGCCATCGGCGCGGCGCTCATCACCTGGCTGCTGTTCCGCGCCACCGCGCTGCTGCCTCGGCGGCTACGCATCCGCGCCCTGCTCGGAACTGCGGAGCCGCTGACCGATCTCTACATCGACGTCGACCCGGAGCGCGACCACATGCGCGGCCCGATCGTTGCACGGGTGACGGTCGTCGAGTACGGCGACTTCGAATGCCCCTACTGCGGAATGGCGGAACCGGTCGTCCGCGAGCTCCTGCACGACTTCGGCGACGTCCGCTACGTCTGGCGGCATCTGCCGCTGAACGACGTCCACCCCCGGGCCCAAGTGGCGGCGGAAGCCGCCGAGTCCGCGGGCGAGCAGAACGCCTTCTGGGAGATGCACGATCTCCTGTTCACTCACCAGGACGCCCTCCGCCCGGATGATCTGGTCGGCTACGCCGAGCAGCTAGGCCTCGACGTCGCACGGTTCACCGACGACCTGCGCGAACACGCCGGCGCGGCCCGCGTGGCCGAAGACGTAGACAGCGCCGACCTCAGCGGCGTCTCGGGCACTCCCACCTTCTTCATCAACGGACGACGCCACTACGGCGCCTACGACATCGCGACCCTGTCAGCCGCTGTCCGCGCGGCCGGCGCGCAGGCGTCGCTGGCCGTGATCACCGACTGAGCTCCGGGTGGAGCTCGCCTTGGCTCCCGCCGCGGCTGCGGCAGTTGTCGCCGGTCTCGGCGTCGAGTTGCGCCTGTTTGCGCCGTGCGGTGCGCCTCGGCGCGGCGAGGCGATCCTGTGGAGTGTCGGCTGGCTCCTGCTTGCAATGGCGGTCGCGGCGGGAATCACGCTGGCGGGCGGCCCTGCCGGCGAGTGGTCGACGGTCTACCTGATCGAGCGCTCGCTCTCGCTCGACAACGTGTTCCTCTTCTCGCTCCTGATCGCGTACTTCCTCGTGCCGCCGCAGCTGCGCGGCCGCGTGATCGTCATCGGCATCGCGGGTGCGCTTGTGTTGCGCGCGGTGGCGATCGTCGCCGGGGTGGCACTGATCGAGACCGTGGAAGCCATCGTCTACGCGTTCGGACTCCTGCTCCTCTATGTCGCCTACCGCGCCTTCCGTGGCGCTCCCGAACAGTCCGACCCAGCCGCGAACCCGGTGCTGCGCCTCGTCCGGCGCACCGTCCCGACCACGTCCGATTTCCGCGGCCGCCGGCTGTTCGTCCGCGAAGAGGGCCGCCTCTACGGTACGCCGCTGTTGCTCGTCGCCGTCGCGATCATCGTTGCCGACATCGCCTTCGCCGTCGACTCGATCCCGGCGGCGTTTGCGGTCACCCGCGACCCGGTTGTGATCTGGACGGCGAACGCGTTCGCGCTGCTCGGGCTCGGTTCCCTGCTCGCGCTCGTCGACATCCTCGTGCGCCGCTTCCGCTACGTGGACAAGACGATCGCGCTCATCCTTGCCTTCGTCGGGATCAAGATCCTCGTCGCCGACTTCGTCCACATCAGCGACCTCGGCTCGCTTGCTGTTATCGCCCTCCTCATCGCCGGCGGCGTCGCCGCCTCGCTCGTCGCCGACCGCCTCGATCCGCCGCACCCGGCCGAGGAGGCGACGAGACGCCCGCCCCGCTGCCCGATCGAGCTCACGCCACCAGATGTGCCGCGCGACGCTTCGTAGGATGAGCGCACTCGTCAGTCGCTCGACGGAAAGGAGAGGTCATGACGACGGTCACCAAGGGGCTGTGGGTGCCGCTCAAGGCGAAGCCCGGCAGGGAGGAGGACGTCGCGAGGTTTCTCGAAGGCGCGACCCCGCTCGTCGAGGCGGAGCCGGGGACGACCGCGTGGTTCGCGGTCAGGCTCGGCGACTCGCAGTTCGCCATCTTCGACGTCTTCCCTAACGACGCCGGCAGGCAGGCTCACCTCTCGGGCCGCGTGGCCGAGGCGCTGATGGGCCAAGCGGACGAGCTGCTCGCCCGGCCTCCGGACATTCAGCAGGCGGACGTGATCGCGTCCAAGCTGCCGGGGTAGCGCCTCACGGCCCCGCCGCATCGACCGCTTCTTCACACCCGGATACGGGATGCTCCTCCCGGTCGGATTCCGCTCCCACTCGTCGGAGCAGGACCGCGGCCATCACCGCCGTGGCGGCCGCGATCACGGCACTGGAGAGGGCGGCCACTTGCAGCCCCTGCGTGAACGCTTCGCGGGCGGCGTCGAGTAGCTCGCCTGCGACCGGGTCTGGAAGCTGCCCCGAGGCGGCGACGGCGCCGCCGAGCGTGTCGCGCGCAGCGTCGGCTGTGTCGGGCGGCACGCCCGGCGGGATGCCGTCCGCCACTTGGCCGCGGTAGAGGGCGGTGGCGATGGTGCCGAGGATCGCGATCCCAATCGCGCCGCCGAGCTCGGAGCTGGTCTCCGAGAGCGCCGCTGCCGCCCCCGCCCGCTCGGGTGGGGCGGTGCCGACGACCAAGTCGGTTGCCAGGGTAAAGACCGGAGCCTCACCGAGCGAGAAGATGACCGACGCAGTCACGAGCACTCCGAGCCCCGATCCCTCTTCGACCTGGGTCAGCAGGCCGTAGCCGGCCGCCGCCAAGGCCATGCCGCCACTGATGACGTAGCCCGGGCGAACCCTGCGCACGATCGGCGGCGTCAGCATGGACCCGACGATGAACGCGGCGAAGGAAGGCACGGCCCAGAGGGCCGCCCGGAGCGGCGAGAGGCCGAGCACGAGCTGGAGGTACTGGAAGATGAAGAGGAACGCTGCGAAGGCGACAAAGGTCGCGACTAGATAAATGACCAGCGACACGCTGAACGCCGGCATGCGAAAAAGCTGCAGGTCGATCAGCGGGTCGGCCAGCCGTCGCTGCCGCTGCACGAACACAAGGCCGAGGGCGAGCCCGGCCACGATCGTCAGGGCCGGCAGCCAGCCGAGACCGTCCTGGGCCGTCTGCTTGAGCCCGTAGATCACCGCGAGGACGGCGGCGAGCGAGAGGGCGGCGCTGACGAGGTCGAGGCGACCCGCCTCGGGATCGCGGTACTCCGGCAACAGGATCGGGCCGAGCACGAGCAGCAAAGCCATCACCGGCACGGCCAGCAGGAATACCGAGCCCCACCAGAAGAACTCCAGCAGCACCCCGCCGAGGGGCGGGCCGATGACGGCGCCGGCGGAGAAGCTGGTGATCCAGACCCCGATCGCGACCGTGCGCTGGTGCGGGTCGAGGAACATCGTGCGGATCAGTGACAAGGTCGAAGGCGCCAGCGTCGCGCCGGCCACACCGAGCAGCGCCCGCGACGCGATCAGCATCTCGGCACTGGTTGAAAAGGCGGCCAGCAGCGAGGCGAGTCCGAACGCGGCGGCGCCGATCAGCAGCAACCGGCGGCGGCCGATCCGGTCGCCGAGCGTGCCCATCGTGATCAGCGAGCCGGCCAGCATGAACCCGTAGATGTCCACGATCCAGAGCAGCTGTGCGCTGCTGGGCTCGAGATCTGCGCTCAAGGCCGGCACCGCGAGATGCAGCACCGTCAGATCCATCGAGTAGAGGACGCACGCAAGCGCGAGGACGGCGAGCCCGATCCACTCCCGCCGCCCGGCTCTCGTTACCTCGTCGTCAGTCACGTTTCTTGAGACGACACGTCGGCGCGAAACTGGTCGGCCGAGCGCGTTTCGTTCAGATCGCCGGTGGGAGGCCGAACGCGGGGAAGAGAGCCGGGAGCACGAACGCGTCGATCTGCGTAACACGTCCTTCTTCGACCCGGAGCACGTCCATCACCGAGGCGCGGAAGTCGGGCTCCCCTGGCTGACGGGTGTAGAAGGCCACCGCGGGTTGCCGATTCGCCCTCGTGACCATCGCCCGCCATTGGATCTCGCGTACGAAGAGCTGCCGGGCGTGGAAGGTCACGATCGCCTCGCGTCCGTCGTACCAGGTCGGGGTGGGAGGCATCGTCAGCCGCGCGTCCTCTCGGAGCAGCGCCGCAAAGATCGTGGCATCGGTTCGCTCGTGAGCATCCATGTAGCGCCGAAGGAGCCGGCGCTCCTCCTGGGTCGGATCGGAACCCGATGCCCACTCGAGCCGGCTCGGGGGGAGATGCCTCCTCAGCGTCGATCGTGCCCGCCGCAGCGCGCTGTTCACCGAATCCACGGTCGTCTCGAGGAGCCGGGCGGTCTCCTTCGCCGACCAGCCGAGCACGTCGCGCAGAATCAGCACCGCGCGCTGTCTGGGCACGAGGTGCTGGATCGCGACGAGGAAGGTGAGCTCGATCGTCTCCTTTGAGACGAGCTCGGCCTCCGGGCCCTCGTCGCCGGCCGCGATTCCCTCGAGCAGGCGATCCGGGTATGGCTGCAGCCAGGGCATGTCTGCGGCCGGGAGCGGTGGCACCCGCGGGTCAGCAGCCGTCGCTACCTGAGGCGGGAGCACTCGCGGCGGGCGGCGCTTCAGCGCGTCGAGGCAGGCGTTCGTGGCGATCCGGTAGAGCCAGGCTCGGAACGAGGAGCGGCCCTCGAAGCTCTTGCGCTTCCGCCAGGCGCGCAAGAGCGTCTCCTGCACCATGTCCTCCGCGTCCTCGAACGAGCCGAGCATCCGGTAGCAGTGCACCTGCAACTCCCGCCGGTACCTCTCGACCAGCTCGGCGAAGGCGGACTCTTCACCTGCACGCGCCGCGGCGACGACCGCCGCGGCTTCAGCCCGGCTCTGGTTCATCAACGCTAGGACTGTGGCGAGGCGAGGAAGTCATCGCCCGCGTCCTGGCGTTCGGCCAGGCGGTACAGGCGTCGCCGCCCCGGCAGGCCGCGAAGGTCATGCTCCCCGGCATCCTCGACCTTGAGGCTCGAACCTTCGAGCAGCGCGACCGAAGCGTCAGAAACGAGGACCTCGCCTGGCCGTGCGAGCGAAGCGATCCGCGTCGCTGCGTGCACCGCTACGCCGCGAAGGGTCGCGCCTTCCCGTTCTACTTCGCCGGAGTGGACGCCGGCGCGCACCTGAAGACCGTCGTCCCCGGCCGCCTCGGCGATCGCAGCGGCGCAGCGAACTGCGCGGGACGCGCCGTCGAACATCACTAGGAAGCCGTCGCCCGTGGTCTCGATCTCGAGACCGCGGAACCGATCGAGCTCGAAGCGGACGCGGTCGCCGTGTCTCCCGAGGAGCGTCTTCCAGCGCGCATCGCCGAGACGTACGGCGGTGGCGGTGGAGGCG
>JBKPHM010000109.1:0-6536 GCA_046729855.1 Actinomycetota bacterium
ACTCGGACGTTGCCGAGGATCTTGTCCGGCGCCCAATCGGCCTCGTCTACGCCGAGGTCTATGTCCTCCGTGATGATCGCGTAGGTGGCGCTTTCGAGGCGATGGCGATCCGAGGTGAAGTAGCCGTCATCGTCGCGGCCGAAGGCGTAGGCGGCCAGCACGGCGATGCCTCCGACCAGCAGTGCCAAGCCGATCAGCCCGCCGATGCTGGCGAAGACAATCCCGATCACGCGGCTTGCGGTCCAGTTCGATCGCGGCCGAGCTGCGCTTGCGGCCGTGTTCGAGGTCGGACGTTGCTCGCCGCCGTCCGTCATCAGGCCAAGCCTACGTGGCGCGAGAGCTGGAAGCCGGAGCTAAGACCGTGGTCACCACGCAGAACCCCGAGCAGGCGGGTTCGAATCCCGCTGGGCGCATTCTGGGGTCAACAGCATGCGGAAACCGCATGGCTGAGCGGCTGAGGCGTGCGAGCAAGGCGGTAAACGCGGATTCGGGCTACGACCGGTGCTACCACGATCGAAGTAATCTCTCGGCCGCGGTGAAGCCGTATCAGGTGGGATTGGACGTGCGCTGAGTGCGACCGCGAGCAGGCCGCCGGCGAGCGCGGCTGGCGCGCTTATCTGACCACCGACGAGGACGAGCCGGCGGAGGCGGTCGTCTACTGCCCCGACTGCGCGGCTCGCGAGTTCGGCGCACCGCCCGGTCAGCCGCCGAAAATGTAGAGCGTGAGACGAGCCGCCAGCGTCTGCGGCCAACCGAACTGCCCGAACGTCGCCGTGCGAGCGGGGCGCTGCCTCGAGCACGCGCCGAAGCCGTGGGCCGGAAACGAACAGAACCGCGACCGCCGCGGCGGCCTCCGCGGCCACACGCTGCGGTCCGACGCCGACGGATCCGTGAAGCAGGCGGACGTTGCCAGAGTTGCAGACACAGCGACTTTCCGCTCGTCCTCCACCATCTCGGCGAGCTCCGTGACTACCGCTCGACGCTCGTCCTTTGCGTGCGTTGCCACCGACGAGTGCATCGATCGCGAGACGCGTAGAGGCTGAGCAGCCCCTCCTTCTCTCCCCGTGGGTCAAACCCGAGCTCGTGCGGCGCCTTCCGTTGGACGAGTCCGTGGCGCTCGACGGGCGCGAACTCGAGGCGCTCACCGGTGCACGGCTCACGAAAACGTGGGAGGGTCCGCATGGACAATCGCTTCCCGTGGTCGCCGGAGAAACCCACTCCGATCCCGAGGCTGCGGCCTCGGTCGAGATCCCGCAGTACACGGTACTGAGAATCCTGGCCGTCTGGGCTGCCGCGGCCCTCGCCATGGGGGCGCTGGCTTGGCTCGTCGCTCCGGTCCTCGAGGACCAGTTCGGCGGCGAGGGCGACGTGCCCATGCTGAAGGCGCTGCTCATCTGCATCACGGCCGGCCTGATCTGGCAGTTCGTGCTCGTGGTCGTCCTCGTCCGCCGCGAGCAGGGAAGCCTCCGCTGGCCCGTCGTCCGGGAAGCGCTCTGGCTGCGTACCCCGCAGAGCCCGACGACCGGCCGGCGGGGCGGCAGGCTGTGGCTGCTCGTGATTCCGCTGATCCTGGGCACCGCCATCGAGGGGGCGCTCCCGACGGTGCCGCACCCGGAGAACCGCGACTTCGGCGACTTGCTCAACATGGACACCGTTCAAGACTTTCTCAGCGGCGCCTGGGGCTGGTACGGCCTCATCCTCGTCCTCTTCCTCTTCAACACCGTGCTCGGCGAGGAGCTGCTCTTTCGCGGGCTGCTCCTGCCGCGCATGAACGGCGCCTTCGGACGCGGCGACTGGGTCGCGAATGGCGTCCTCTTCGCTGGCTACCACCTGCATGTGCCGTGGGTGGCCCCTTGGACGCTGCTCGACATGTTCTTTCTCTCCTACCCGACCAAGCGGTACCGGAGCGCCTGGATCGGGATCGTCGTCCACAGCGCGCAGAGCGTCGTGTTCGCGATCATCATCTTCACGTACGTCGTCTGAGAGCGGCGGCGAGAGACGCGACTAGGACGACGACCTGCGAGGAGCAGAGGCTCGCGTTCGAACGGCAGAAGGAACCCCTCCTTCCCCCCGCTCGCTGATCCCTGGCGGGTTCCACCACCTCGGGCGAGCTCGCCGACTATCGATCGATGCTCGTCCTCTGCGAGCGTTGCCACGGCCGATCACGCACCGAGGATGATCCGGGCCCGGTTGGGGACCGACGGTCTGGGCCTTGGTGTGGGTGGCCTAAACGTCGAGAAGGCCTGTGGCCTACTGCGTCACGTTGATCAGGTCGACGTCGGTGGTCGTGCCGCGCACCAGGGGGGTGGTCAGGTCTGTCCTGACCGTGCCCACGCCACGGCTCACACCGATGACGTTGAAGCTGTAGGTCAGCGAGCCACCGGGCGCGCCTGGGGTGCTGGTCACCCGCAGGTCCTCGGTCGGTAGCCCGGCGATCTGGTCGCCGGCAGAGCCGTCAGCGTTTTCCGCACCCACGTTGAACGGCAACCCTGGATCGGTCGGCAGGTTTGCCGGGTTGTAGGCGAAGGTGATGTCCTCGGTGCCGTTAAGGCCGATCCAGACCTGGAAGACCCGCTGGCTGGTCGTTCCGAAGACGTTCAGGCGTGACTCGATGACTAACCAGTCGTTGACGCCGTCGGTGAGGATGGCGACGAAGATGCCAGGCGCGCCCGTGCCGTCCAGGTCAGTCCAGAACGGCGCCAGGACGCCGTTCGGCCGCGCCGGGTTGGGGAAGGTCTGCGGGACGAAGTTGATGTCCTGCCCGGTGGCTCCCCCTGCGACCACGTAGCCGTCGGACACGACGCCCAGCTGGGTGAACGTCTGCCCGGCGAAGGTGAACGCAGGCACGTTGAAGTTGAGTGCCTGTTCGTCGCCGACTGCGATCGGGGTGATCCCGAACGCGTCAAGCGGGATGTACCCGAACAGCTCTCCCGGCGCGATCTGCGGCGCGTCCGGCTGCCGCCCGGCAAGGGTCGCCGTCGCGGTCACCTTGTGGTCGTCGACCTTGGTCGCGCCGGTCACCTCGGTCACCGGGAGGTTGGGGCTGGTGGTGCTGACCGTGTTCACGTCGGCCGGCGACAGGGAGTTGTTCTGCACCGTGACCGCGCAGGTCGATGTCTCGTTGCGCCCGATTGTGCTCGGGTCGCAGCTCTGCGCCAGGGTCACCACACTCTGCCGCTTGAAGAACGCCACCGGCAGGTGCAGGTCACGCTGGCTATCGCGCCGGTCGAGGTTGATCCGGCCGAAGTACTGACCCTGCGGCACCGAGGGAGCGGAGATGGTGATGTCGAAGGTGACCTGGCCGCCGGGAGGCAGCGCGAACCGGCTCGGGCGCACCGAGATCGAGGTGCCCGCCGGCGACTGCGTGCTGACCGTGTAGGTCAGCGTCTGGTCGGTGACGTTCCTGGCCGTCCTGGTGGTGGAGATCACCCCCGGCATGGTCGGCGCGTTCACCGACGGCACGTTGAGGTCGATCCGGTCCATCGGAGTGCCGGCCCCGGCTGCGTAGTTGGCCGCGGTCTCGTCGAAGGTCAGGCCGGGGTCGCCGGCCCTGGTCAGGTCGACGCGGCCGCCGCCGACGTCGAACGGGTCGGCCGGGGTGGTCCCGTTCTCCTTGGTCACGCCGGCGGTCCTGGCAGTGGTCTCCAGCGCCGACTTGATCTGCCCGGGTGTCCAGCTGGGATGCAACGCCGCGACCAGCGCGACCGAGCCGGCGGCGTGCGGCGACGACATCGACGTGCCCGCGATCGCCTGGAACAGGTTGCCAGGCGGACCGAGGCCCGGCTCCTCCGGGGTCGGCGTCGTGCCGGCCAGGATGTGTAGACCGGGCGCGGTGATGTCCGGCTTGAGCCAGTCGGCGCCGGGACCGCGGGACGAGAAGAAGGTGACCCGGTCACCCTGCCAGGTGGTCCTGGCGCCCTGCGGGAAGGATGCGGTCGTGCCCGGGTGGGCCGTCAGGAAGTCCAGCAGCTGCTGGCTCTCGGGCTGGTTGATGTGGACGGTCGGCAGCCAGTGGTTGTCGGTCATGACGTCGAGCGGGGTGGCGTTGTACAGGATCATCCCGGCCGCGCCGCCCTGGAAGACGTTGAAGCCGCGCTGGACCCGGCCGGGGCCGCGCTGGCAGGCGACGATCTTGCCGGTGAACAGCCCCGCCGGCGCCGGCGCCTCACAGCCGACGTTGTCGTAGGGCGGGTCGGACGCCTTGACCACCGGGAGTGGGCTGGCGATGCCGGCGGTGATGGTGGCGCCGGACACCTGCAGGGACGCGCCGCCGCCGCTGAGGGTGATGGTGGACCGGAAGGTGCGCGTCTGGATGGACGCCGCCACCGTCTGCACCCAGGGGCCGTTGTGGTTGACGGTCGCGGCGCCGGGGCCGTCGTTTCCGGCCGAGGCCGAGACGAGCACCCCGGCCGCGTAGGCGTCGAGGAAGGCCAGCTCCACGGCGTCGGTGTAGGGGTCGGTGCCGCCGGAGATGGAGAAGTTGATGGCGTCGACGCCGTCCAGGATCGCCTGGGCGACCGCCGCGGCCGAGTCGGACTGGAAGCAGCCCTCTAGGCCGCAGACCTTGTAGACCGCGACATGGGCACCCGGCGCGATGCCATGGATGGCGCCGCGGTCGATGCCGAGCGGGTCGGCGTGGGCGACCGGGCCGCCGGCGGCGGTGGTCGAGGTGTGGGTGCCGTGCCCGTTGGAGTCGCGGGCGCTGTCGGGGTACACCTCGCCGCCGATGACCGCGTTGTAGGTGTCCAGGAACGGCTGGCCGGAGATCAGCTTGTGCTGGCAGACGAACGGGTCGGACGCTGGGGTCAGCGGGTTGTCACCGAGGTCGCAGGTCCGCGGGGTGCCGTCGGCCTTGGGCGGCGGTGCGGGCAGGTTGCCGTGGTCGACGTAGGAGGGGTGCTCCGGCCAGGCGCCGGTGTCCAGCACGCCCACGATCGCGCCCTTGCCGGCGTCATCGGCAGTCTCCCCGAGCTGGTTGTAGATCGTCGCGGCGCCGATGAACTCAGGGCTGGAGTCGGTGAGGGGCTGCTCCAGGCGGTCGCGCTGCACGGCGACGACGCCGGGCAGCTTCAGGAGCTCCGCGACCTGGTTGCTGGGCAGGGTGAGCGCAACGCCGCCGTAGGCGGTGCGCAGCCGCGTCCCGGCCCTCGCGGCCGGGACGCGCACGCCCATGGCGTCCAGGAAGCGCTGCTCAACGCCCTGGATGTAGCCCTGGTAGCGCCGTGCGGCAACGCTCCTGAGATTCAGCGGCCTCCCTGTGACCGACGGGCTGGTGGCGGGGAGACCCTTGATCTGGCCCGCATATGCGGCGAGAGCGTCGTAGTCGAGCTTGACGACGACATTGATCGGGGCAGTGGAACGCTGGCCAAGCAGACTCTCGTCGGTCTGTGCCAGGCGGCTCGTCGCCGACTTCGCGCCGTCGACCCGGCTAGCCGGTGTCAGCGGCGTCGCAGTGAGCGTTACTTGGTCAGCGGGTGTCGGCGGCGGCGTTGCTCCGGCGCCCGCGGCGAGCATCGCAAGCGCCACGCCCACCGCTACGACGACCGCAAGCTTTACTCGTCGGCGGAAGCTGTCGTTCAGACGAGTACAGCCGCAGGCTGATCCTCGTGCGACGATCGTAACCTCCCGCGTTCGGCTCCATCGTTGCGCTCTTGACGCCTTTAGTCAAGTCCGGCGGCGAAATCTGAGGCAGACAAGCGCGCGATCGCCCATGCGTCGATGAACGTGGCGTCGGAGGAGTTCCGTCGCAAGATCGAACACCGGGCGATGGTTGCGCGTATCCAGCGTCGGCGCCAGCTTGTCGATCTGCTCGAGCCGATCGGGCTCGCCGAGCTCGCCGACGAGGACTCGGACGAGTACCAGCTCAAGGTTGTGCGTGAGCTCGCACGCCGGCTCGGCGCCATCCCCGAGTCCATCCGCGAGGAGCACGCGCTGCTGTGACGATCGAGTGTGGGGCATGGGGGGCGCGTCTTCCCCTGAGGCTCGCGCGACTCTTGCGGGCCAACGTTTGCCTCCTTTCCGAGTGCCTGGTCAGGGACCGGCACCGGAAGGAGGCGCACGCGCGTTAGCTGCGGCACGAAGTCGCCGTGCCTCCTACAGCTACCTGAACGGCGTCACGGCAAACATCGTAGGCAACTGCATCGGGCTGCGCGGAACGTTGCCCGCGCATCCCACGACCAACACGCTGGAGCTTACGCCGCGACGAACAGAATCCTGTCGTGCGCCTTCGAGCCGTCCACCCGTCGTCTCACATGAGCGGTAAGGGTAGATCGTGAAACCTTTCGGAGGCCCCTTGCGTAATACGAATCAGCAGGCTGGATGTGTCCAACGGCTCGTACCCTCGGAAAGGAGTCGCCCATGCGTGGTCTGCATTTTCCGCGAAGCCGATCAGCCCGCCGACCTTCGCGGCCGTACAGGTACGTCGTCTCCGTGCTCGCCGCCCTGGCGTTGCTTGCGGTACCGGCCGTTGCATCGGCCGCGAAGGGCTTCACAGAGCAAGTTGCCTCCGCCCGCTGGTCGACCCCGTTCCAGTGCCC
>JBKPHM010000110.1:0-37172 GCA_046729855.1 Actinomycetota bacterium
ACGGTCGAACGCAGAACGTCCCCGAGATCGACGTGGGCGCAACATCTATAACCATCGTCGCAGGCCTCCCGCAGGTCCGCTCAGCGGCCGTAGGTCGTCGTCAGCTGTCCCGATCCGACAACGTTCCCCGCGGCGTCGAGGGCCTCGACCGTGAAGACATAACGGTGCGGAGCCCCAGCGGGCGGACACGGCCCTCCGTACCCCGTGTCGCCGAAGTCGTTCGGCCCTACGGTCCCGCCGACCGGGACCGCGCCCTCTTCGACCTTCGAGGTCGCAGGGTCGACGCCGGTGACGAGCCAGTGCGTGAAGGTTCCGCGCGGAGCATCCGGGTCCGTCAGGCTGATACGCAGCTCGGTCGCATCCTCCGGGATGCCCGACCATCGCAGCGGCGGCGAGACGTTCTCACCGTCGCATGTGAATCGGGTCGGCACCGCGCCGCCTTCGGAGAGGGCAGGACTCTCGATCTGGATCATCACGTCTCCTTCGGGGGGGAGCGGGGCCACATCTGGTCCTCGGGCGGCATCGTGACTGGTGGAAGTGCACCCAATCGGACAGTACTCGAAAAAAACCTCCCCGGTAGACCTCCCCGCTCCCCGGTAGAAGGGCATGTGCTCCGGCTCCGCCCCCGTCACGTCAAGCTTCGACGTTCGGGATACCGCGACCAGGCCCGGCGGCCAGAACCGCGCGGTCAGAAGGTCGAAAACCGTGAGACGAACACCGGTCTTGTTGAGCGTCTCGAAGATTTGACGAAGGCTAAGGAAACGGAGGTGAAGAAAATCATCCGAGCCCTTGTCGACAGGCTCAAGTTGGGACTGCTCGTGCTCGACTGGAAAAAGCGGCAGCACACGCGGGCTGCGGTCCAAGTCAACATCCAGACGAGTTCGATCGGCTACCAGACGCTCAGCTGAACGGTACGTCCACTGACCGACTCAGTGACTGCTATCGAAGCCAGAACCCGAAGTCGTGGCCTGCTGGGCGGAATCCCGTGCTGTCGGCGATCGCGGCTGCCACGTCGAACCCTGCGATGAGGTCATCGGGCCGATGTGCATCGCTACCGAAGGACACCGCCCGTCCGCCAACGTCTCGCCACCAGCGCACCACGACACTACCCGGGCACGGGCCGTGTCCGAGGTTCCCCGAATCCGAATTGATCTCGAGAGCGAGCCCTGATGACGCCGCTGCGGCCAACACGGCGCGGTACTCCTCCTCGAAATCTCGCTCGGAGTAGAGCACCTTGTCGTGCGGCCAGTACCGCTTCGGGTAGTCGACGTGTGTAAGCGCGGCGAAGGTAGGTGCAGACTCGATGAGCGCCAAGGTCTCGGCGAAGAACGACCTGACGTTCTCGTGTGCCACGCTCGGATCGAGCGTCCCCTCGTCTCCGATGGCAACGAGATGACCATTCACGGGGATCGAGTGGCATGACCCGAGCACGAGATCGAACGGATAGCTCCTCAAGAGCGCGTCTGCCTCGGTCTGGAATCGATGCGGCTCGCCAAGCTCGACTCCCGCGGCGACCCGAAGTGCAGGGAACAGCGTCCGACAACGGTCCACGGACTCGGCGAACCCGGCCACGTCCAGTGAAGCGACGCCGGGCACGTAGTCCGCGTGCTCGGTGAAGGCGACCATCGGGACTCCGAGATGAACCGCTCGCTCGCAGGACGACTCCATCGAGCCCTCAGGCGCGTCGTAGGAGAACTCGGAATGGACGTGAGCGTCAGGCAACACGAACATGGAGCGGACACGATATACGCGGCGGACAGGTCCCGATCAGTCCTCCGCTGAGACGCCGTCGGCGAGCGGCCCGTAGCACGTGACGACGACGCCGCGGACCGCCGGTGTTACGTGCCGAATGAACGGGACCGGCACTCGCTGGCCGGTTGCCAGCTCGATGCCGCGTTCGACCTCGGGATCTGCCGATGTCCGGGTAGGGGCGGAGCGAGTCGTCAGCCGAGGCGAGCAGCGGGGCCTCGTCCGGCGCCCGGCCCCAGACAGCCTGGTCCTTGCCGTCCACGCGGATCGCCTCGGGCGCCAGCCCGGCGGCGACCGGCGGCGCGAGGCCGAGGACGGCTGGCGTCGGGTAGCAGGCCGATCTCGTGGCCCCGTGTGCTGCCCGATGGCACGGGCAGGCCGAACGAGAGCGGGCTGGCGTTCTATGACCGCTACATGCACTGAGCGGCCGGCAGAGACCCCCTGCCGGTATCCAGGGGCGTTGTGGCGCCGGTTACGTCTCCTCGATGTGGACCATTGACCGCGCCACCTTTACTAGCTCGGTCTTCTGCTCGCTCGAGAGGTTCGGCATCTTCAGCCAGAGAACGATCTCTTGGCAGCCGGTCTCATGGTCGCCAGGGGGATCGCTCCAGACGATAGGCCAGTCGCCGGTCTCGGCTTCGTAGAACCGGCCCTCGGCTCCATCGGGCAGCCGTGGAACGTGGGGGATCAGCGGGCTCGGCGCCAACGCTCTCGGTCGACCGCCACAGCGCTACCGCTCCTTCGAGACGCCGGCCGCCGTGACCCCCGATGCAATCGCCACGCCGACGAGGATCGCGAGGCCGGTCTCGCTAACCCAATCAGCGAACCACACGTGACGGGAGATCAAGTCGCCTACCGAATGGTGTCGCCCGGCCTGAAAGATGTACACCCACCAGAACTGGACGAGCGGCGTGAGCGCGAGGGCTGCGAGTAGCAGTCGGCTCCACAGGTAGCGAACCTTGCCGAACGGCAGCCATGCCGCAAGCCCGAACAGAAAGCCTGCCGCGGCCATCGATCCGAGCCAGGCGAGCCACTGGCCCACGTCTAGCTTGAAGATGGCCGCGGAGTCGCGTTCGAAGACCCAGAAGCGGCCGGCCGCGAAGTGCAGCGCCCACAGGGCGAGCAGCGCGAGGACCGTTCGGACGATGAGCCGGAACCACCACTCCTCGACGATTGTCCGGCGCGCCGACGCAGGAACAGCACCGACAACCACTTGCCTCACCTCCGTCCTGAGCCTACGCCGGTCGTGTCCAGGGGTCACGAGCGCCGTTGTTCACGAGCGTGCTCTTCCTCGGAGGTGTACGCCGATGGATACCGAGGGGCGGATCGAGAGGGTGTGGGGTTCAATCCAATGCGCGACTCGGTTGAGGACGAACGTCTCGGGTTAGCGTGTAGTGACTGCCGAGCGTCAGCAGCGTTGCAGGCGCAACGCCGCGGACTCGGCCGGCGTCGGACTGCGTCGCAGCTCGACTGAGAACGCAGTTCTCCGCCATCAAGTGAAGCTGCTCCGCCGTTCAGTCCGGTGCCCCGAGCTCAAGGCGGGACCGGGCGTTCCTCGCTGCGGCGAGCCGGGGCCTATCACGGGACCGGTTGGCGCTCGTTCATGGCCCCACAGACGCTCCTTCGGGGCACCGTGAGCTCGTGAGACGGAAGTGGACCTACGATCGGCGAGTCCCCGGGCGACCGCCGGTCGGTCCGGACACATCCGATCTCATCATGCGTCTCGGGAGAGAGGATCCGAGGTGGGGGTGCGTTCATATCAAGGGTGAGCTCCGCAAGCTCGGGATCCGGGTCGGTGCGAGCACCATCCGGAGGATCCTGAGTCGTGCCGGCCTCGGGCCAGCGTCTCGCCGCACGGCGTCCGACCAAGAGCGAGTTCCTGCGAGCACAGGGGAGGGGAGTGCTGGCATGCGACGTCTTCACTGTCGAGACGGTGTTCCTCATCAACTGGCGCGGTGGTGACGAGCGGTCGGATGTCGCAACCGAGCCGTTCGGAGGTGCTCGCGACCTTCGGTTGGGCGGAAGAAGATGACCGGGAGGTTCATTCTCCGCAGCCTTGTGGCCGTTGCCGTGAGGGCACGCCTGGATCGGCTGCTGCCGCCGCGGGGTGAACCAGGCGCGGGACGCGTTATGGCTGAGCCTCGAGCCGCTGACCTCGGAGCCAGTCGCTCCAGGGCGCTGTTCCCTCACTGATACGGGATGCCTGTAACTCCCGCGGGCCTCACCATACTCGCCGTTCGCGGCTGACTTCGTCTCCAACCGTGATTCGCGTCTCGCGTGCCGCCATCAGGCTCTCGTGTGCGCCGGACGGCCCGGTCTCGCGAAGGCCTGCCGTATCCCAACCGCCGGCGCGGACGCCGCTATCCGACAGCCCGTGGCGGCTCGACCACGTGCTCCACCGTGCACCCGTGCATGAGGGTACGCGAGACCGTGCACGTCTTCTCCGGGATCGTGCGGCGGGCGCGTTCCACCTTCGTGGCGTCCCGTTCGTCGACCTCGGGACGGTAGGCGACCCGCAGCCACGCAAGACGTTGCGCGTCACCAGGGGCCCGCTCCGCGGTGACCTCCAGCTCGACCGGCGCGACGGGTCGCCGCTGCTTGGCCATCAGATCGACGAAGTCCATCCCGGAGCATCCGCCCAAGGCCACGACGAGGAGCTCGACCGGCGAGAAGCGGTCGGGGCCGCTCGGACCCATCACCATGCTCGCGCCGTGCTCGTTCTCAGCCGCGACCGTGCCATCCCCGTTCGCGACCAGACGGATCCGGTAGCTCTGCGGCATCGCCGTCCTCCTATCACTCCCGCGGACGCGGTCGAGGCAGCCCTTGATGATCCCGACCGCTCAGCCCACGCTGTCGTCGCGGCCGATCCCGTCCGCAAGCCTAGAGGACCTCGGCGACCTCCCGGACGGGCATGTCGAGCCGGTAGTGCAGGACGATCGCCGCCCGCTGCCTTGGCGGGAGTCGGCGGAGCACGTCGAGAACCTCAGCGAGTTCGTCCTCTCGTGGCGCATAAGGATCTACCTCTGGCGTCGGACGCCTGCGCTCACGCCTCAGCTCCTCGTTCGCCAGTCGGAACGCGACCCGGTACAGCCAGGCACGGGGGTCCCGGACGCGGTCGGACCGCTCCAGGTACCGAGTGAAGGCCTCCGCAACGATCTCCTCCGCCAACTCGCGCCTGCCCGTGTACACGAAGAGAGCTCGCCAGAGATCGCGCCCGGTGTCGCGAAACAGCCCATCGAACCCGTCCGACCGGAGTTCCTGCGTCTCGGCGGCTCGATCCGGCGGCATGGCGTCCCTTTATATGAGAAAGAGCGCCGTGCACGCTTTGAGGTTTACCTCAGGTCGTCCCTGCTTGTCGCGGAATCACTGTTCTGCGCACCTAGGACGACCAGGAACGTCATATCACTTTGACGCTACATGGGGTGACCGAGCGTGAGAAGGCAGATCAGTCTGCCGCCAGCAGAGGAATATCAGGGCCGCCTGCGAGGCAGATCCCGCCACGTACTACTGGGTAGACGTCCACGAGCCGGAGGGCAGGCAGTTGAGGCGGATCCCACGCATGAGAATGTCCGGCCGCGTCGCCTGCCTTCCGGCAGTCTTCCTCCTTCTCGTCTCCTGCGATCCCCTTACTGGGAGGGACGCCGCACGCGTGACCCGGGTATCGTCGGGCGCTGGCATCGGGGTGGTCTACGTGTTGTGCCCGTCAACGGACGTGCGAGCGGTGACGCTATATCGGGCGCGCGAGGAACGACCGGACTATGACCCGGAGGACGTCCTGTGGAAGATCACGTCCAGGGTGGGATCCAACCGCGGCTCGTATGTTGTTGGCGTCACCCCGCCCGGCTTTGTCGAGGATGTTCCCCTCACGACGCATCTGGAACCCGCTCAGGGGCTGGCCATCACCGTGGACGTGGACGGAGATATCGGCGCCGATGTCGTCTTCGTGATCCAGGACCTTCGCGAACACCAGCTGCTAAGGAGTGGGGTCCGCGGTGTCCAGTACTTCGATCCTGATGAGTTCAGGGCCGAGCATCTGGAGCGGTGCAACCCTTAGCCTGCCGTTCCTTCCAACGTCATACGCACCTGGCGGAACTGAGGTGACGTGTCTCCCGACGGCTATCGGGCAGGGCAGACGGCCCGCCGCTAAGCTGAAGCGTGCGTAACATTCCTTGGTATCTCGTCGGAGGTATGGGGATCGTCGTCGCGGTGGAGGGCTTCTTGGGTGTCGGTTGGTGGCCGGTCAACGTCGTCGCAGGCGTGTTCCTTTTCCAGGCCGCGTTCGCGCTCTACAGTCACATCGAACGCGCGGAGTGACGATTTGGGCCAGCGATCCGGGAAGCCAGCCCGACCGACGATGGTCCGCACCTAGAATCGCCGGTCATGCATCCTTGACGCTACCTGGGGTGGCCGGCCTACCGGGGCGACGTCCGTGTCGCACAAGGACGCTATTTGCGCCGACGGCTTGGCAACCCGCGAGAGACCCACGCTTCAGATGTCGTTCCCGAACGACGAGAATGTCGGTCGTGTCTGATCCGAACGGCGACCAGCCCGCAAAGGGGGCAGTCTCGCTTGGCGCCCTCGCAGCCGCGGGCCCGATCGTTGATGGGTGCGAGGCAGGTATCTTTCAAGTCCGCGCGACCGCACGCGGCGCTCCCGATTGAGGGGATGAGGGTCGAACCCAGTCCGAGGCTCGGATGTCCGATCCTTCACCGCTCGAGGAGCGGCCCGACGTCCCCACCCGCGTCCTGCTCTGTCGCGACGGCCGTCTGTTCCCCGCGGAGTCCTCCGCCGCGTCGCGCGGAAGCGACTCGGCATCACGCCAGATGAGATCGACGGCGGATACACCCCAGCCCTCAGCCGTCCGGAGGAGTTGGCGGACCGCCTAGAGGCGTATCGAGTCGCGGTCGCCCATCACACCCGATGCTCGATCGTAAGGCGTCGATGGTCCGGGGTGGGCGGTGCCCCTTCCGCGGCATCGCTCTTGGCCGACCGCCTAGAGCGCTATCGTCTCGACATCGCCGGAACAGTATCGCGGGAGGATGGCCCATGAGCCGCGTCGAAGTTCGCGACCTTGGTGACCCCGAGGCGGTCGTGAGCGATCCGCTGCGTGCCACCTACCAGGTTCGCCTCGCCCAGACAGTGATCAGCCGCCACGTTCTCCAGCCTGGCTGGAGCTGGGAGGAGCATGCCCGGCCCTTGGTCGGAACGCCCTCGTGCGAGCTGTACCACCGCGGTGTGGTTCTCAGCGGACGGATGGGAGTTCGGACCGATGAGGGCGAGGAGCTCATCATCAGCCCGAACCAGGTGTTCGACCTACCTCCCGGGCACGTGACCTGGGTGGAGGGCGACGACGAGTTGGTGATGGTCGACTGGGCTGGCGGCGCAGGATTCGACCCGCAGCTCGGTCAGGAGGCACGTGTGATGGCCACCATCCTGTTCACCGACATCGTCGACTCCACTGCGCTCGCGCGCGACGCCGGCGACACGTCGTGGAAACGAACCGTGGCCATGCATGACGACGTCGTCCGCAGCGTGCTCGCCGGTTACAAGGGCCGCGAGGTCGAGACCGCCGGAGACTCGTTCCTGGTTGTGTTCGACAGTGCCGAGGGCGCCATCCGCTGCGGACTGGCTCTGGTCGAAGCCCTCGCTGCGATACAGCTCCCGATCCGCGTCGGCATCCACAGCGGCGAGGTGGTCATGAGCGGCGACCACGTCCGCGGCGTGGCGGTGCACACCGCGGCCCGCATCGAGGCTCAGGCGGGAGCCGGTGAGGTCCTGGTGTCGAGCATCACTCGCGACCTTGCCGAGGGCGCCACGGGATTGATGTTCGAGCCTCGGGGCCGACACCGCCTCAAGGGCCTGGAGCGAGAGCACGAGTTGTTTGTCGTGGGATCGTCCGCAGCGTAGGCCGGCCGCGCCGACCGCTCCTTGGAACGTGACACCGAGCTGCAACGTCCCCAGCTCGTCTCGCGCACGTTCGATGTCCTCGACCTCGAACCGACCTGGAAGCGGAGTCCGTCGTGCTGTGGGTCGTCCGATCGCTTGATGAGCTCGAAACTCCGTGTTGGGGTCGAAACTCTGATCCGCAGGGGCCGGGCGGACTACACCACCGCCGGCGACACTCCGCCTCGGCTAACAGGCGCCAGCTGTCTAACGCTGCAGCCCGCACCCATCCATTGATCGACTCTCACTGACTGCAGCACCCATGTCACGTTGCATACTGCGGGCGCCCGGTGGGCCGGTAGACCTGGAGAGTTATCCCATTCGGGAAGGCTCGCGAGTCGACCAGGTCAAGCGCTATGTCCGGGCCGGAGTCGGGGAATAGCCGCGTACCCTGGCCGATGACCACCGGATAGGTGAACAGGCTGATCTCGTCGACCAGGCGGTTGTGGAGCAGCCAGCGGATCAGCGCGCCGCTGCCGTGGACCTGCACCTCGCCCGCCGGGTTGGCTTTCAGCTCGGCGATGCCCGCCGCGAGGTCTCCGGAGAGGACGGTCGTGTCCACCCATTGCGGGTCGGTGAGTGTGGTCGATGCCACGTACTTGGGCTTCTCGTTCAACGCCACGCCGATGGGCTGGGCGCGCATCTCTGCGATTGCTCCCCAGGAGTCGGCGAAGATCTCGTAGGTCCGCCTGCCGAACAGGAACGCGTCGGCGCGCTGGAACACCTGCTCGAGAAACGTCGCGGCCTCGTTCTCGAACAGCCGCAGAGCCCATCCGCCGCGCTCGAATCCACCCCTGCGGTCTTCATCCGCCCCACCGAGCCCCTGCATCACTCCGTCGACGGAGACGTGCGTGACGGTCGTCAGATTCATGGGTCGTCCTTCCTCTTGTGGTGGTCTTTCTCGTTATGACCGCACCGAGGCGCGGATCTCATCATTCGAGCGTGGCTCCGTGATCCCGGGGCTCTTTTCTCAACGAACTTGATCGCGTCCTTTGGAACGTTGCCAGCGGATCGAGAGGTACCTCGTTCCAAGATGTCGTGCCAGGTCGCCTCGGGAGACGGTATTGGCGAGGCGGGCGGCAGCGCGATGATGTCGCCCGTTTATCACCTCTGCGCCTTCGCCGCGCCGTTGCGCTCACCCGGTGCCCTACGTTAATACGACCGGCTCCGAGCACGGGGGAAGACGTGCAAACAGCCCTTTCGTCAACTCAGAAACGGCCTCGTCGGGATCCCCCACGTGTGCTTCGAACGCCGGCACGCACCGCGAAATGGTCGCTTGGCCCCAACCCGAGGACGCCGCGGCTTGACGCTTCGATACGTGGGATGTCTATCCGAGCCCCGTTCATCCGACGTACCTAACGACACCGAACCTCGATCCCGCTCCGCCGACCGCAACGATGTTCCCGTCGGACTGGACCTCGACCGCAATGAAGAAGTCTGGCCCGGAGCTGAGGTCCGTGATCGCCTTGCCGTCTCCGCTGAACGTCGAATCGAGGGCGCCGTTCGCGTCGAGGCGCACGATTTCCCCCTTCGCGCTGCCGCCGAAGCCGACCATGACCACCTTGTTGTCTGCCTGAAGAGCGAGACCGTATGCGTAGTCCCCCGAACGCGTCACGTTCACGATGGCCCTGCCATCGCCGTCGAACGACGAGTCGACCGCACCTTCCGTGTCGTAGCGAACCGCCGCGAACTTCGCGTCCGACGTCTCGGTCCCTGCGGGGCCGACCACCACGAGGCGGCCATCCGGTTGGAGACTCAGACGCAGACCAGCGTCCCCGTGCCCGCTGACGGTCGTGATGACCTTGCCGTCCCCGCTGTAGCTCGTGTCGAGCGTCCCATCCGCGTTGTACCGCGCGACCGCGAACCTGTCGTGGCCTCTCGAGTTCGCGAACCCCCCGGCGAGGATCTTGCCATCCGGCTGGATACCGACGTCATTCGCGAACGAGACGTCGGCGATGGACGTGGTGACCGTTCCGTCTCCACCGAACGTGGCGTCGAGGCTCCCATCGGAGTTGTACCGGGCGATCCCGAACCGCATCCCATTCGTGAAGAACGCTGCCCCACCTGAGACGACTATCCGGTCGTCGTCTTGAAGAAGCAAACCGGACAGCCCATCGTCGCGTCGCGTGAGCTGCGTGACGACCTTGCCGTCGCCACCTCCGAACGTCACGTCGAGGGTGCCCATTGCGTCGTAGCGGACGACCGCGAACGCGGAGTTGCCGGACCCGAGCGCGTAGTCACCGGCGACGACGATCTTGCCGTCGGGCTGGATCGCAACGCCCCAGGCGCCCTCGGCGTACCGGCTCAGATTCGTGGTGACCAGCCCGTCGCCGCCGAAAGTCGTATCGAGCGTTCCATCGGTGTTGTATCGGGCGAGTGCGTACCTCGAGTTCGTCGTGCCCGCCGCTGCTTCGCCGGCGACGACGATCTTTCCATCGGGCTGGACCGCGACCGCGTTGGCCGAATCAGCCCGTTCGGTGAGGTTCGTCGTCACGATGCCGTCGCCCCCGAACGTCGTATCAAGGTCACCGTCGGCCGCCAACGCCGTACCGGTCATCGCGACGGTGAACGCCAGTATGAGCGTCGGCATGACCAAGCGGAACATGTGCCGAGACATGTCCGGACTCCTTTCGGACCGAGGAGGGGGTATGCGCTTTGCGGGCAGCGTCCCGGATTCGGGCCGCGGCCGTCAAGACGCATGATTCCACAGCGTCATCATGACTATCAGCGCGCTGCGACGAGCTCGCGCCCCTCACCTCCCACACGGCTTCGCCCTCGATCACCTCGAGTCTCGCCTTGGCGAGGGACTTCGCGCTCATGGAGCGGCGCTCGACGCGGGCAGGGTCGACGAGTCCGCGATCGCGGCGGCGATCGGCCGTTTCCTCGAGGAACTCCTCCACGAGCTGCTTTTCTCGGTGGGCGCTGCAGGCTCGAACCTGCGACCTTCGCCTTGTAAGGGGCGAGCTCTTGGCTGACCTCAGCGAAGGTCAGGGTGTGCGAGCTGGGAGGGATCGGCCGATTCCGGCTTCCCTTGAGGGACACGACCGGGGCGACGACGGCCGCCCCCGCGCGCGGCTACCTAGTCGCGCGGTGGTGACGGGAAGGATCCGGGCGGAAGCGGTTCCGCGTCGTCGGTCAAGGACTGAGGCTCGCCGGTCGGTCCACGCCGCGGCTCGGGCGCGCGCATCAGGAGCCAACTCGTGGCGCCGAGCCACAGGATGAACAGCGCGTAGAGCACGAGCGCGAAGACCCCACCCGGGGCAAACGGGCCCATATCGATCAGAACCGACAGGCCCGTACCGAGCGAGAGGATCGCGAGCGCGTAGCTTCCGTCCATGTGCCATCGCGGGAAGGCGCCATCGCGCGCCGCGACCACGGCAACCGCCGCAAGCATCGGCACAAGCGCGAACCACGAGACCGTGTACGAGGCCAGGCGCAAGTCGTGGAAGGGGATGGAGGCGACGTCGGGTCCGAACCGTAGGCCGGGCCCGTACAGGGCGGTGCGCGCGACCGGCGTCGCGCCGTTGGTCGCCGCGAGCGTCGCCACGGCCCCGAACCCGGCGACGCCGGTCGCCGCGATCGCGCTTCCGAACGCCACCGCCGAGAGCCGGCCCGGGTCCCCCTCTGCGCGGCGGAGGTGGACGCGAAGGGCTCCGAGCCACCACAGGAACAGCACCCCGGCGAGGCCCGTGAGCAGGAGCTGCACGCGGATCGCGGAGGCGTTCACCGAGTAGTAAGCGACCACTCGAGTCGCCGGGTCGTCATACCAGGGGTACAGCGGTGCGAGGACGATCTGCACCGCGAGCACGGCGGCGGCCCCGAGCCCGGCGGCCGCCGCATACCGCTCCCATCTCGGGTCGGTCACGAGTGGATCATCGCACGATCGCTCGGCGGCCTACGACCACGGGGAGCGCCGAGGCTCCGCGACACGGCGTGATCTGCAGCAACGTGTCGGCCGTTTCTCGAGACCTCAACGAACGTCGTTACGTCGGCGACCCGCTGGCCTCGGCAAGGCTCGACGGGGGAAGCCGATCTCCATATCAGCGGACAACGTTCCTTCGCGTGGACGACGAGATCTGCGGCTGTCGGCTCGTGAGCCGATGCCGGTCGTTCCGGGCCCTCGCGATCCAGACTCGACCGGTCCCTCGTCCCGCGAACGAGTTGGATCAGGAGCGGCTCGCGTTCCTCCAGCATCTGGACGGCATACACACTAGGTCCGGGACGTCCTCGACTCCATCTCGCCTTCCCCCCTCCTGGCGAGGACGGCACCCCGGCGCATACAGGCAACCGAGGTGGGGCGACCCCCGCCAACAGCGAGCTCTCGCGAGCGCGTAACCCTGCGAAGGTTCCGCTGTCAAATCGCAGCAGACACCGAGTCCAAGCGCCACAGTTCACTTTCGGGGCAGAGTCGTACTCCGGACGCTCAGGAGTATGCAGAACGAGGAGGA
Source organism: Actinomycetota bacterium (assembly GCA_046729855.1). Taxonomy (GTDB): domain Bacteria; phylum Actinomycetota; class UBA4738; order UBA4738; family HRBIN12; genus DATHSY01. Next base: position 12,141 of record JBKPHM010000110.1, read on the forward strand.
GCACCTTCCATCCGCGGACGGCGTCGTCTTCCTTTCGGGCGAACTGGGGACAGTCCCGGTCTTCGCCGCCACCGCGATGGCGCTCGACGGGAAAGATCTCGTGCTTCGTTGCCCGAAGCGGTCGACTATGCTCTGTCTTGCGCCATCCGGGCCGCCTCGTCCTCCGTATCTCTTATGAAGGAAGGCACGGATGATCACACGCCACTACCTCGGTGTGGTGCTCGCCCTCTGTGTGGTGCTTGCAGGGTGCGCGGGGGATCAGCCGGCCGAGGGCGGAGGCGGCAGGCCGAAGATCACCGTGGTGGAGCCGGCCGAGGGCGCCGAGGTTGGATCGCCCGTCGAGCTCCGGCTCTCCGTCAGCGGGGCCGAGATCGGGAGCCCCGATACCGGGCTGATGCACTTCCACGTCTACGTCGGTAACTCCGGTGACTACGAAGTCCTCACCAGCACGAGCGGCGAGGTGGCGGCTCCCCACGGCCAGCAGACCATCCGCATCGTGCTCGCCGAGCCCAACCACACCGAGACCGACGTCAGCGCGAGCGTCTCCGTGGACGTCACCTCGGGCGGGGGCGGCGGCTCCGGGGGTGAGGGCGGGTACACGCGCGACGGGGACGACGACGAGGAGTACTGACCCGGACGTCCCGTCCGGGCGCCATGCCGGCGCGGACGCTCGGCCGCTGCGCAATCGACCCCCTGCTCGTCGGCTCCACGCGGTCCTTTATGTCTTGACCTTCCTCCTGCTGTTCTCGGGCGTGGCGCTCTTCGGGCAGGGGATCCGCCCGCTCGAAGGGGTGCTCGGCGGCCACGTCGCGGCGGCGGGACGGCACCGGCTCGCGGGCTACGTGCTCCTTGCGGGAGGTGGCCTCCTGCTCGTCCTTCGCCCCAGAGCCAGCGCCCGGTTCCTCCTGGAGTCGATCCGGTTCCGACGAGCCGAGCTCGGCTGGTTCGGGTCATACCCGGCCTTCCTCCTACATCCGTCCCGGAACCAACCGGCGCGCCACGAAGGACACTTCGACCCGGGGCAGCGCCTGTTCAACCTCCTGGTCCTGGTATCCCTCGCGGCGCTCTCCGCGACGGGGGTGTTGATGTCGTTCCCCAGCGCGTTCGTCCCGCAAGTGTTCGCGTGGAGCCTCCGCGTGCATCTCGTGGCGACGTGGGCCCTGACCGCCGGCGTGGCCGGGCACGTCGTCGTGGCCTCGGGTGTCCTATCCGCGTACCGAGGCACCTGGCGGGCGATGCACGGGAACGGGCGCGTCCCGCGGAATCTGGCCGAGCGCCTTTGGCCTGGCTGGTCAGAGACGGAACGCGAACCCGGCACGGCGCCACGCTCGTCCCCGACTGCCGGAAACCGACGGAGGTGAGCGCCAGGAGGTCACGCCCTGAGGTGATGACGCCGACATCTGTCCCTCATCATGCTTATCCACGAACACCAGCTCGGTGCTTGACGTCGGGGTCGGGAGTTCTTGGTTCTTGTGCCCTTCACGCATGTAGGGCCGAGATCGGGGAGCCAGCGGGGTCCTGACCGTCGAGGTCCCACCAGACGCGCCGCTCGTGTGAGCGGATCAGCGAGCCGCGGTAGCGAGGGCGCGCATGGGGGTCTCGGGCACCGCTCCCATGCGGTCGTCGGTGGTCGCAAGGCTGTTTGAACGATGACGGCGGGGCCGATGACTTCCTCTTGAAGGCGACGCACACTACGTCAAGCCGCAGCAGATCCACCGCTCGCGTCCGTTCGACCCGCAGGAGCAGGGTCTTTCCGCCCCCGTCCCCGATGAGTCTGGCCCAACAGGATGGAGCTGTGGAACGTAGCGGTGCGGTCCGCCGAGCCCTCGGCCCGGCGTCCCGCGCGAGGGGTGAGGACGATGAGAACGCGCACGATGGTTACCGAAGCCCAACCAGTGTCGGTCGGGCCGCCCGGGCTCGCCGCAGTCAAGGATCCTGGGCCGGAACGAGCGCGGCGATCCGTGCGAGGGGCGGCAGAGCTCCTGTCGGCCACGGTCGCCGCGCTGATGGTGCTGGCATCCGCGCTCGGCCTGCTGTCGGATGCCCTGCTAAGCGATGACCCATGGGCCCGCGAGGCATTGCGCGCTGGGGACCTCGTCACTCTCGTATTAGTGGCCCCTGTGCTTCTCGCGGCGCTCCTGATGTCGCGACGCGGCTCAGCGCGCGCTCAGCTCGTCTGGCCCGGTGCGCTTGCGTACTCGGTGTACAACACCGCGTACTACGTCTTCGACGCGAGGTTCAACGACCTGTTCCTGCTGCACATCGCGCTGTTCTCGACGTCGATCTTCGCGCTCGTGTGCACGATGGCGTCGGTCGACCGGGACGCGATCGCTGAGGTGGTTCGGCCCCTGCGGGTGGCGCGGTGGATCGGCCGGTACCTCGTGGTCGTCGGTGCCTTGCAGGGGGGACTGTGGGTCGGCGTCCTGACCAGAAACATCGTCACCGGCAAGGTGCTCGCCGACATCCCGGTCGAGGGCCAGCACCTGGTCTTCGCGCTCGACCTGAGCCTGCTCGTTCCAAGCCTGATCGCGGCCGGTGTGCTGCTGGCCCGGCGGACGACGCTCGGCTTCCTGGCGGGACCGGTGATGGCCGTCATGGGCGCGCTGTACACGATCAACTTGGTTACCGCGAGCGTCTTCCAGGCCAACGCCGACGTCGTCGGCGTCTCGGCGTTCCCGCCCGAGGGCATCCTGCTGAGCACGACGTTCATGCTCGCTTCGGCGCTGCTCCTCGTGCCGCGCGGAGCACGTCACACGGCAAGGGATAACGCGAGATAGCGAGACCAGAAGGGAAGAAACGTTGCCTGTGAGCGTCGAGATCGCCGCCTGCTCGTCGTCACGATCCGTGGAGCGGACAGGATCTGGAGCCGTAAGAGTCGTTTGGAGATCCCGCTCGAGCGTCGGCGACCTTGGCCGCTCCGAGCGCGGCCAGGCTCGGGACGTGGAGCTCGAACACGACCAGGCGGCGCTCCTCGGCGAAGGCGTCGGCAAGCTGGACATGCACGCCGCCAGGCACCGCGACGGATGACGCCATCGACGCGCTCCTGCGAACAACCCAGCCATGTGAGGTCGGCGCTGCCCGACGCTTCGTCAAGACATCCTGCTCACCAAGATCATGCTCGGGGGTCTTCGGTGTGCCCGGCGTTCGACACCTACTTCAAGAGAGGCCTGAGTGCGGCGGTTCGCGTCCCGCGTCCCGTCGCTGTTGTAGGCGACGATCGTGCTCGTGATCACGATCTTTCCAAGCGGCGAGGACCTCGGGGCGATCGATTTCGCGACGATCTACTGGACGTGATCGACGACCCGGACCACCCGACTGGTCCCGCGCCGCAATGGGTCCGCGAGGCGCGATGCTTCCGGCGGTCGTTGGACCACGTAGTCAGTCTACGAGCGAGCGACTACGCTCCGTTGGCCATAGAGGTTGCCATAATGGGCGAGATCGAGGAGCACGGCCAAGATCACCCAGAGCCAGTCGAGGCCCACGACTCCCTGGGGGGGCGCACCAAGGAACAGCCACATCATCGTCGTGAACGGTAGAAAGATCAGCCCCAGTACCGGGAAGATGAACGTGCTGAAGACCGCGTCGACATATCCAGGCCTCGCTATCCAGACGAACAAGACGACGAGGCGCGGCGCGAACGCCGCCATCAACACCAGTAGACAGCCCATGTCTTCCTCCAGTCTGGCCGACGATTTGGCGAATCGTAGTTGAACACGACCCCTCGAACCACGACCGACGACGTCTAGGTTCTCGGCGTCCGACTGAAGTCTCCAGTCCCGGCCTTCCCATCCGGGTCGACCAATACGACGGGCTCGCCTGGCGGGGAAATGTCCACCAGCGTGGCGTCGCCACGGATAGCGCCGGCGCTCGGGTCCCGGCGCCACGCGTGAACGTAACGGCCAGTGCGGGCACCTGTCCCCTCGAATAGCTGCTGCCGAGTTCTCCGCGCGATGACGACGCCTCGCTCTAAGCGCGCTGCGTTCAGCCGAGCGGTAATGGCCGCTGACCTGTGACTTCAGGTCGTGCACCCTGGACGGAAGTCGGAAAAAGTCCGCAGGTAGGAGAAGGTCATGTCCTCCGTCTGAGTGCCCGCCACGCGAAGCTTCGACGGGAGGGATACCGGCAGAGCGCCGATGATGGTCGATCGGCTTTCCGACCGGCGGTCGACGCAAGGAAGCTACAGGCAAGCCGAAGCGGCTGCCGTGGCTCGACCCGGCGGCCATCGAACAACAGGGCCACCCTGATCGCGGCCCTCGCCGATGACTCCGCGATCTCTCTCCGGACTCTTCTCGTCGAGAGCGACCAGATCTCAGGCCGCGGATCGCGCGCAGCTCCGCTCCGCCGACAACGATGACCTTTATCGGGGAGCCTTCCCATCTATGCTCGAGCTCCGGTGCGTGACGCCTTCCGCTCCGGCCCCTCCTGCCCCCGTCGTCTTTGTACCGGTAGGCGCCGACCTAGCTGCCGTTGGAACTCAGACGTACCGGGTGCTAAGCGTCCGACCTGGTGCACAACTTCGAGCAGGTCGAGCGCCAGCTCCGTGAACGCATCGACGTCCTCGGTCCCGACCACCGCGCCGTGCTCCTCCACGTCCTGACGCTTCCCGACTTCGAGCGGGCCGACCGGATCGGGAGAGTTCTGGGCCTACCCAGAGAGCCGCGCCTTCGCCGAGCTCCTCATCGACTGCGAGGAGGACCGGATCCTTCGAGCCGTGCTGGTGGGGATGCTGCGGGAGGGCGAACGCGGACGTTGAGGCGCACCCGGATCCCAGCGCCGCATAGCGAAACTGGCAGTCTGACATGCTCATGACAATGACAGCGGCGGATGTCGTCGAGATTCTAGGGTGGCTTCGCGCGGCGAGCGCGGATGTGTGGCTGGACGGCGGCTGGGGTGTCGACGCGTCACGCGCGATGGTGCTCGGTGGTTCGCTCCGTTTCGCAACGCGAGGACCGACGAGGTGATCGTGCCTCGACGGCGCGTCCGAGATGTGCAGGGCTGGCTCACGCGGGCCACTGGCCGGCGAGGCACGACGCGCCGTCCCCTGATCCTCCACGTGCACGGAGGTCCCTACGCCGCGCAAGGACCGACCCCGCTGTTCGAAGATATCGTGCTCGCCGATGCCGGGTTCCATGTGCTGACGCCCAACCCCGCGGGGTCGACCGGATTCGGAGAGGCCTACGCCCGATCGCTTCACGGACGATGGGGACGTTCCCGACGGCGCCGACCTGATCGCGTCGATCGACTGGCTGGTGTCCCAGGGTCTGGCCGATCCGGATCGGATCGGCGTGCTGGGGCTCTCCTACGGTGGCTTCATGGTGCATCATCTGCTCGGCAGACACCCGGGCCGATTCAAGGCGGCCGTGAGCGAGAACCCGTTCACGATGGCGCTCGCCGATCTGGGCGCCGGGGACTCGGACACATGACGGAGGAGGAGACCGGGGTCGGTTTCTGGCCCACCGATTTGGATGGCTGGCTCGCGCTCTCTCCAGCGATGCGGATCCATCGCAACACTGCCCCGCTGCTGTTGCTGCAGGCAGACCGCGACGTGCGCTGCCCGCCCGTGCACAGCGAGGTCGCGTTCGCGATCTTGCGGCAGCGAGGCGTCAGCGTCGAGATGATCCGTTATCCCGAGGAGTCGCACATCATGCTCGCGATCGGCCGCCCCGATCGTCGGGTCGACCGCCTCGAGCGCATCCTCGGCTGGTTCTCCGACCACCTCTAAGTCTGCGCACAGATCCTCGCTCAAGCGAGGACGCGTGGATGCGTGTACCTCCTCCAGAGACGAGAGGAGAAGACGTATCCATGTGTCGCGCGACGATGAAGTCCAGTCGGCCCAAGGGATCAAACCCGGAAGCTCGAAGGCGGTTCTGCTCGCCTCCTTGGGACTTGTCGCGCTCGGGTCGCTGGGGTTCGTCGTGGGCGACTCGCTCGGTGCCTACTTCGTCCGACGGCTCGTTATGGGATTGGGCTCGGGCGGCGTATGGATCGGGATCACGTTCGGGACCCTCGAGCGTTGGCGTGGATGCGAGTACCTGTGCATGAGCCGAACCTTTGGCGCGTACGCCGTGGGCCCTGATCGGACCGGCACTTGGCGCGATCGGGGGGATCTGTGCTCCGTTCGCCGCGTATCTCCCCCCATTGGGTGCCACGGCGTCCCCATCGTGATGGCGGAGCCGACAACGAGGCGCGTCTTCCGCTCGGACCTTCAGGCGCTCCGGCTCCCCGGGTTCTTGCTGTCCTCGGCGACCGTCCTGCTGGTCGTACTGGCGATCGGCACCATGGACGGAGTCTTGCCGCTGCACTTCGCGACGCGCCTAACTCAGACCGAGATCGGCTTTGTACGCGGGCGCGTCTCTGTTGGTGGCGGCGAGTGTGGCGATGTCGGCACGAGCCCGGCCTCGTCCGCTCGTCCTAAGGCTTCAGCGTTGATCACGTCGGATATCGCCATGGCGGCTTTGTCGATGTCGTGCCGCTATGGGTCGGATGCGCTGGTACCTGGCTCACCTCCAGGTCATCGGCTCGCACCGGGTCGTCGACCACGCACGCCGGAACTGTACCGTCCGTCGTTCGACGTCGAGCTGTTGCCTTTCGCCCTAGAGCGCCGCGACGCCGAGTCATGAACGGGCTCACGCCGAGGTGGTGACGCGGTCGGTGGAGCGCACTCCCGCCCCGGTGAGCCGAGGACCTAGGGCAGCCTTCCTCGCGCCTGGCGGCGGAGGCCTCGGTCCATACCGAACCGAGAACCTCGACCACTGCTGCGGTGCGGCCCCCCGTCATGAGGCTCCTCCACCCGACTGGGAACGCCGTTGATGGGGCGTACGAATCGGTGTGAAGCTGTCCGTGCCCCTTTGGGGTGGGCAAGACGCCGGACCTTCGCCCGAGCCGCTGATCGACTGCGAGGAAGAGCGGACGCTGCCGGCGGTGCTGGTCGGGATGCTTCGGGAGATGGAGCGGTGATCCCGCCTCGGGAGCCCACGCCTATCGAACCTGCCACGATGCCCGGATGCGCAGAGGCTCGGCCGCGATGGGCACCCTTGTCTTCTTCCTCGTGGCCCCGGGGGTCGTGGTGGGGCTCGTCCCCTGGTGGCTGACCGGTTGGAACCCACGGTTCGACTGGCCCCTCGTCGTTCGGATCGCTGGGTTGGTGCTGCTCGTCGCTGGGGTCGCCGTGCTGGTGCAGGCGTTCGCCCGCTTTGTCGTGGAGGGGCTCGGGACGCCGTCGCCGATCGCCCCGACCGAGCTGCTGGTGGTGGGTGGCTGGTACCGGTACGTGCGCAACCCCATGTACGTGGCTGTGGTGACCGCAATCGTCGGGCAAGGACTCTGGTTCGCCCAGCCGGTGCTGCTCGGCTACGCGGCGCTCGTGTGGGTCGTGGTCGCAGCGTTCGTGCGCTGGTACGAGGAGCCGCACTTGTTGCGGCAGTTCGGAGAGGCCTACCGCGTATACCTCGCAGCCGTGCCGGGCTGGATCCCAAGGCTCCGGCCGTGGGAGTCGGGGCACGGTGAAGGTCGTTCAGGAGGAGGAGGCTCCGTCGCGAGGGGGTAGATCATTGGGCGCCCTCCGAGCGGTGCTGGTCGGGATGCTGCGGGAGGGTGACCAGAGTAGAGAAGCGACGACGGGCGAGAAGCTTGCGATGATCTGAGTTGTGGCGCTCAACATCGAGGCAGCGATCCAGGCGTTCTATGAGGTCCGCGAAATGCGCTACGCCATCGACGAGGCTCACGACGCGGACACCCTGGTTACCGCAGGCGCGGGTGACTATCTCGCCAAGGCTGAGCTCCTGGCACGAAGGCTCGGCGCAGCCGGCCTTCCGACTCGTGTCGTCCGCTGGCGCTACGAATTGCCCGCCGTCGTGCCGGAGATCGATCGCCTGCCCGCTCGGCGGACTTGCACAGGGCCGTCGAGGTGCAGGTCGGAGGCCGCTGGCTCCTCGTTGACGCAACCCACGACTCGGCGCTTGCTGCTGGCGGCCTAACCATCGCTGAGTGGGACGGGACGACCGATACCGCGCCTGTTCATCCGGTGCTCGGACGAAGGCTCGTGGAGGGCGAGGACAACGACGAGATCCGAGCCGCGCAGGGCGAGATCGACGCCTGGGTGAAGAGGTGCGCCCCCGAGGTCCTGATGTCGTGGCGTTCGGCGTATATCGATTGGCTCCGCACCATTCGCGCCCTGGTTGGTTGACGAACTTCCAGCCTGATCCGCGCGTCGTCACCGAACGCTGTCGGCGATTGCGGAACCTGCCAGCCGGCGCCGCACGCGCCGCACTCGGCCAGTCGTAGCCCAAGCCCAGCTCTGACCTTCAGCAAGACCTTGAGCACTGATGGATCGGTCTCGGAGGCGAACTCACACTCGCCCATATGGCGGCTGGTCTTCGGATCGAGCGGATCGAGTCGCACACGATCGTCGACGAGTGGCCCGGTGTACGTCTCGAAGCCGCATGCGCACTCCGTCTTCCAGAGTCCCTCCCCGAGATCGGTCCAGGGGATCTCAACGTTCGGGTCTGCCTCGACGATCCGGCAGCCTTCCCTGATGGACGAACGACTTGGTGGCGGCTTCCTCTTGCGTCTAAGCACTTGAGTCCCCTTTCCTTCGCGACTAATGACGCGCACTATGACGGCATCTCCTTCCGTTGCTGCGCCGCGATCCCGCCGCCCCGAGGGGGAGGAGGCGAGAGGCACGTCCAAATTCCTCGACCGCCCCGAACCGCCGAGTGCACTCGGGGCGTCTCTCCAGTGGGACAGTGAAAGCGACCGTGGCGAGCGCCGATGTGAAGGCGGGCTGGACTTCGCGGACTTCTTCCACGCCGCGGACTCGCCGAGACGCGCTCCGGAGATCGCACACACCATCGACGCAATCGCGTCGTTGTCTCCACCGACCGTGATCGCGACAGGGTCGCCGAAGGGCGTCGACCTACCGCACGCCGGGCTCGTCGATCGTGAGCGTCCGCGTGTCGGCGTCGAGCGTGGCGTGCACGCCGAGCGGGATCGTCCACAGGTGCTTGCCGTGCCCGAGCGGCAGCCTGTAGATCACGGGGACGCCAAGAGGCTCGAGGTTGCGCTCGAGGACGTCCTCCAGCGAACGGTCGCGCGGCGTCTCCTCGTCCGGCTTGCCGCAGTCCTTGAGCTCGCCGACGACGACCCCTACGACGCCGTCGAACTTGCCGGCCATCGTCAGCTGCTGGAGCTCGACTTCGATGTGGTACGCAGCTTCGTGGACTTCTTCGATGAGCAGGATCGCGCCGTCGAACACAGGGTCCCACGGCGTGCCGACCAGATGCGCGAGCGTGAACAGGTTCCCGCCGACGATAGGGCCGCTCGCCCGGCCACCCGCGATCGCGCGCACGTACGGGTTCTCGGGGTCGCGCGGCACCTCGCCGCCGGCGCCCTTGGCGAACGCGTCGAGCGCCGCGTTCCAGGTGAACTCCGTCCGTTCGCTGATCCCCATCGAGCCGAGCCCCGGGCCGTGAAACGTCGCGAGTCCGGTCTCCTGTCGGATCGCGGTGTGCAGGTTCGTGATGTCGGAGTAGCCCATGAGCGCCTTCGGGTTGGCCCCGATCAGGTCATAGTCGAGCAAAGGGAGGATGGAGATCGCGCCGGTCCCACCCCAAAGAACCTGGATCACATCGACCTCTGGGTCCGCGAAGAGGCCGTTTAGATCGGCGGCGCGCTGCTCGGGCGATCCGGCGTTGTAGTCGTCCTTGGCCCACACGCCCTCCGTGAGCTTGACGCGGTAGCCCTTGGACTTCCACCACTCGAGCGGCCGAAGCACGTCGCTGCGGTTGAAGTAAGGGCCGGACGGGGCGCAGACGCCGATCGTCCCGCCCTCGGGGAGCGGCTTGCCGAACGTCATGGCCGCGACGTGCGCCATCGGGTGCCTCCTCGGCTCGAAGGGAATCGGGCGGCCGGAGGGTAGCCGACCCGGCGGCTACGCTTCGGAGTCGACGCGTACCCAACACCGCGTTCGGCCGCCCGGCATGGTCTGGATCACGGCGCCGAAGCACTTCGGTTGGATCCGGGGTCGGAACACCGCGATCGAGGCCCACTTCGGCGCGCTCGAGCAGCGGACGACGCGGATGTCCGACGCCGGGCCCGCGCCGCACGCATGCCGAAACTGCACGCCCGACGCGGTGTCGTAGGCCTCCCCGGTCGACGACGAGACGGCCGCCCCCGCCTCGGCGGGAGGCGACGCGCCCTCGGGACCGGCGTACCGCAGCGCTACCCCGACGAGCAGCGAGACGATCACGATCGCCCCGAGCACGAGGCCGAACCGCGTTCGCGCGGCGAGCGCGCGGCCGACGGCGAGCGCCGCTCGACGCGTCGGCGGCGGCGCGAGACCCGTCCCCGGCATGACCTCGACGCCGTACACCTCGAGCAGCTCGGACTCGACCCGCTCGGCCTGGGTGCGGGACCCGCGGCGGGCGAGCCGCGGCGCGTGCCGATCGCAGACTGGATGCATCTCGCCGCGTCGCTCGATGACCCATCTCGGCGACCGGTCGCGCCCGGCGCGAAGGCACGGTCCGCACACGAGCCGCAGGCGCTGCGGGTACGCGTACTCGGCGCGATAGCCGAACTCGTGACCGATCACGGCGCCCCACATCGCCACGCGGCCGATCACCGCGCTCCGACGGGTCGCGCCCCCCAGTCGTGACGCGTCCGTGTACGCGTAGTAGCCGCAACGGCACTCGAGCGACGGCGCGGCGTGGAAGGAGGCCTCGACGGCGCACAGCGCACGGGCGGCGGATCGCGGGATCCACCGCTCGTCGGGCGAGAACAGCGGCCCCAGGCGGATCGCGCCGTCGGCCCGTCGAAGCAGGCGCCATGCGCGCCATCCCTCGATCGGCTCCGACACGGCCCAGGCCTCGATCGAATGCGCGCGCGCCTCCACCGGGGGAGGATAGGACGGGGACGGGCCGACGGCCTACTCCGGCGCTCGGTCGCGAACGAGCGCGGACGGCGGGCGCTCGGTCCCGGTTCCAAAGTCGAGGCCCGGAAGCGCCGCCGCCTGGCTCTACACAATCGCCTCTCGCCAGTACGCGCGGTTCCTCCGGAAGGGGCGCGTCGGGGACCGAGTCCGTCGGCGCCTGGGCTTGCCGCCGCGTGAGCTATCGACTCCCGACCTACGGGGGTCAATCATGCGCGGCGATCGCCTTCCCGCGGGGATACCCGGCCTGCTAGTGATCTCGCCGGCACTCAGCGAGCGATCCTGGCTCATATGGCGGCGGGGCGAGGGGCTACTCGTCGTGTTCCTCGGGCGAACGCCGTCCCAACGATCCGCCTTCGCAGGCCGTCGGGGAAGACGTCTGCGTTGTCTGGTGTGCTCCTGTCGGATCCATGTCCGCCGCGGGGCCAATGCGGGGCCAGTGCCCTGAAGGCCACTCTGAATCGCAGCTCAACCACGCCGGAACCAGCCCCTGACCTGGGACTTTGGGATGGTGCCCCCGGCCCGAACCAGACGAAAGGGACGAAACCTGCCGAGCGCGTTCGTGCAGGTAGGAGTCACCTACAGCGTGGGGACGTGAGCGCGCTTTGACTCCATGCCGGACGTGGAAGGAACAACACATCCGAACCGCCGCCGGAGAGCGTGGGTCGATGCTCGGCGGTGCGTACCGCGTCGACCGATGCGTCCCGTTTCGGCCCGGGCCATGCCTGTCGAACGGTCAGTACGCCCGCCTCGCCTTGCCACCGCTTTTCGCTCGATGCCAATCTACGGGCTGGCGGATCTCGGGCGCTGGGATGAGGATCACGGCGATCGCCCACGACGAGAGCACGCGCCTGCGAGCGATGCTCGCGCGCCGCCGCTGCAGAGGGCCCAATCGCACCAGCTCCCGAACGGGGTTGGGTCTAACGCAAGGAGCGACATCGGCCGTCGGAGTGGGTCACTGGACGTGAACCCCCTCGGACTCAGCATCCGGACGAAGGAGCGCCGTTCGACGGATCTCTACCGATGTGGTCGCTCTCTGCCGAAATAGTCGCTCTAGGAACAGCCCACAATCGAGGTCGATCGTGGCGATGCCAACCTCCTGGATTGCATCCTAGCCACGTACACATGGGCGATCAGGGTCGGCAGTAGAGGTCAGGTTCCATTTCCGGAGGATGTCGCACATGGTTCCATCCTCGTACAGAACATCGATGGCTTGACACAATGCCGTCTGGAGGTCCTTCTCACCTTCTCGAACTGCGAACCCGAACTCGCGAGCGAAGACCTGTATCCCCGGCACCACCTCGAACACCCCCGGCTGCTCGCTCGCATAGAAGGCGCCCTGCACATTGGCCAGCGTCACGGCATCCACTCCGCCGGCTCGAAGCGCGGCTAGGGCGTCAGGTTCCTTCGAGAAAGCGACCCGCCTAAAGAGCGTCAAACCCTTCTCCGCAAGCTCCTCCTCTAGCTCCTCTAACCCCTCTTGTGCATATCCAGTCACCCAGCCAACCTCTTTGCCGGACAGATGATCAACGGCTCGGATGTCTTCGGGGTTACCATCCTCTACGATGATCACATCCGTGAACACACCATGTAGAGCGTAATCAAGTACTTGGTCCCGCTCCTCGGTATAGGAGAGGGAGCTGTTTATCGCATCACACTGCTTGGCCTGAAGTGCCCCGATAATTCCCTCAAAGCCCAACGACCGCCACTCGACGTCCACGGCCATCAGATCAGCCACGGCAACACCGATGTCCACATCAGATCCCGCTGGGTTCCCATCCTTGTCAAGAAACTCCTGAGGAGGGGCATCGAAGCAGGTGCAGTAGCGTATTGCGCCCCGCCGAGCGATGTCCGCGGGTGGCGCGACGACCGGGTTGCTGGTGTTGACTCGTAGTCTCGAAGCACGTCGGAAACTATGCATGTCACTCGTCCTTCGCCAGTAGACAAGTCGTGACGACCAAGATGGGCGTGTGCATGTACTCGCGGGCACAAAGCACCTCGCTCGCGGATCGGACGGACAGAGGGGTTGCCGACAGCGGTCTGGCCGCTCCGCAACGGGCCGGAACTGTCACGGACTGCTCAGCCGGCATGCGATCCTCCAGGGGTCCCGGGCGAGCCTATCTCGCATCTGTGGCAACGTGACCTGCGAGGGCCAGCAGCCGGGGGCGGCGAGGACATCCCCCGAGCAGCGTGACGGGTGATCCCGCTCAGTTTGCGCGGGTCAGGCGAGACCGATGCTGGAAACCGTAGCGTCGTTCGTTCGCGCCGCCACGAGAGCCAGGACCGCACCGGCGAAGGCGACTCCCGTCAGCGCGGATGTCAGCGTCGCACTATCGTAGCCTGCGAGTCCGCTGAGCAGCACCGCTCCTGGCATCAATCCAAGGTAGCCCACGACGGCTGCGGCAAGGAACCACGGCCACTTCGGCCCGAGCGCCGAACGGATACGAGCCGAAGGCCTCTTCGACGGCTGACGCGCTCCTGCCGCGATGACGAACCCGAGAAGCGGCGGTCCGAAGCCGCCGCCGACTAGCAGCAAGATCGACGAGACGATCACGAATCCGGCGGCGGCGTGCCGGTGCGTGGCGAAGCGCAGGCCCCACAGTGCGAAGGCGGCGGCGAGCACAGTGAGAATCCCGCTCGACAGAAGGTTGGGCACGATTGTGAGCGCCGGCTCTCCCTGCAGGATCTCCATCGCCTCGGCGTCGGCCAGGACTCGATGACGACCCCGTCCGGAGCGATGGATCCTTGGAGGATCTCGCCGAGACCGTGCTCAGCGGCTGCGAACGCCGCAAGACTTCCCAGCGTCGCGACCACGCCCTTGCGGGCGCGGTGTCCGCTTGAAGGCCGTTCGTCGATGGATGGACTCGCGTCATTCGACCGAGGCTCAAGCCCACGAGTGGTTGGGGTCCGGTCCTGCATCGGGTGCGCTTGCCGAATACGACAGAACCCAGACGCGCGCGTGAACGAAGCCGTGGATGATCAGCACGACGGCGAGCACGATTCTCAGCACGTTCAAATACCTCCTTGCTTTCAATGGGCCCCGAGGATCTGGTCACCCCATGGCATGAGGGTGGCGGCTGTCAGCCCGATGTTGGCGAGAAGCGCTCGCGCGCTTACGGTCAGGACGGGGTTCCAGATGAGTACGAGCACGACCATGGACAGGGCGGCTGACCCGAGCAGCAGGGGAGGCCACCATGACGTCTGCGTCCAGATGCCCCACGCTGTTGCCACGAACCCGATCAGTACCGCGAGGGCGAGCACGCCGACCAATTTGCCCAACGGGCTGAGCGCCGGTACTGGAACCTACTTTCATGCTTCGCGAGATCCGTTCGCCCGGAGCCCCCGAGCGACCACCGGGCCCACGTCGCCATGAACCAGATGATGTGTCCGAGCCCGTGGAGGGCTACGAAGATGGCGGCAGCGACCCTCATCACGTCCCTCCTTTTCAACTCGTTGTGTGTGCGAGCTGCAGCAGGCGCCGGGACACGAGGACCATCCAGACGAGCAGGATCACGCCGGACAGCGCCGACAGCGCGACACCGACCTCGGGGACGTCGAGAAGGAACCCGAAGGCGTTACCCCCGATCATCAGGTAGGCGATCTTTCGGCTGAAGAGGCTCGAGTGCAGCATCGCGATGCCGAAGACGATGCCCGCCACCTGACCGAGGATGTAGTTGATGTGGAAGGCGGTGCCGGTATACGCGGCCAAGAGAGCCTCCGCACCCCCCGACAAGGCGACGCGCTGCGCCTCGGTAGTCGCGGCGGCGTAGCGGTCGCTCAGTGCCAGCATCTCGATGGACGTGTTCGTCCCCAGATAGGTCGCGATCGCGATCAAGTACAGCACTCCGGCGACGACGACGTGGGTGGGCCGTGCGTCACGGAGCGCCACGAATAAGGCCAGCATTACCGGCACCATGAGCAGACTGACGATCAGGAACGGAAGATCCAGGCTCATGAGACCGAGCAACTTGTTGTCCTGGATGTGTTCGAACCAGGCGCGGGCGCCCTCGTCGTATCCGGGGGGAGGCGACGCCGCAAAGACGCCGACAGAGACCGCCGTCGCAACCACGGCGAGAGCCGCCGCGATGCCACCGAGGCGGTAGAGCGCGGAGCGGTTAAGTGATGGACCGGGTCTCTCTGCTATGCGATGACGCGGGGTAACGGTCCGAGGTTGCTCTGCAACGAGCGACATGGCGTCCTCCTCGAGGACGCGGGGTCGAGGGATCGCGCCTCGCGTTCAGCTTGGCGACGGAGTGGCCAGCACCCAGGGCCGTATGGCACTCGATTTCTGGGAATCCCAGTGACCTTGCTCGACCTGCAAGACGAGTACATCCACGTGTTGCGGCGCGGATGCGCCGAGATCAGCCGTTCCTTGTGACGCAACCCTAGTCCGCTACGTCCTCCGCGCAACCGCACGCTGCGTGTCGCGAACCGATCCTCGGTCGCTCGCGTCGCGGCGCTGCGACGTCGGTCGGAGGCTCGCGAACTCGTTTCCCGCCTAGGTGCGAAATCGCTACGGCACCCCGACCACCACGGACAGAGGGAGGCGAATCAAGATGCGATCGTCGCAGCGTTCCTCGTGGCCGCCCCACGGTGTGGGCTATGGCATCTCGTTCGTGAGCGCCTGGACGTCGTCGGCCCGTGTGAGCGGCGACAAGTCGCCGACGGTGGCTCGACGCGAGTGAGGAGCTGGTCCGAACCCGAACGCCCGCACGACTGAGGAAGCGTTCGCGGCGGCGCTCATACTGGACGATGGCTACCGGTTCGAAGCTCATCTTGCGTTGGCGAGGCTGGAAGAGATTTTGAGGCAATCGCGAGCCGCGATAGTGCCGCTCCTTCACCCAGGGATCATGGAATCCGCGCAACCGCCGGCGATCCTGGCGCGTCTCGTGGTTCCCGCTCCTGAGCCTGCTCCGTAAGGGATCAATCGCGGTGGATCTCGGCGCAGGGGAGACGACATCGCCCGTGCACATCGTCTGGAACGACATCGACCTGGAGCTGGCGTCTCGGCCTGTTTGGCCAACCACCCGAGCGTTCGTAGAAACGGTCATCGCCAGGTTCGACGACGGAACCTACTGGGTCAAAGACGAGGGCGTCGTGGATGGCCAGGGAAATGGACCACTGGAGCGAGCAGAAGGATTAGCAGACTCCAGGGATGCGACCATCCGCCTTACCTTCGCGATCCGCCGACAACGTTCCATCTGCGTAGACGTCCGACGAGGCATGGAACTCCGTATGCGCCGTCAGGACGGAGGAGAGGCCGTCACCTGCTCGGCCCAGAACTCGCCGTCAACGCAGGTCGCCGCGACGGAGACCGTCCCTCCCTCCCAGAGGGACGAACGGACGTCCTCCCGGCTGAGCGGCCGCCCGAGGCGCTCGGACACGTGAATCGTGAGGAACACCCGCTCGTACCGTGCCGCGGATGCCTCGTCGACGCGCATCTCCAAATCGTACGGAGGGACCAGATCGACCTCGGTCTCGTTGTGAGGTCCGACGATGCCGAGCCACGGTCCATGGAGGTCGATCGGAGCGTCATCGTCGACGCACGTCGGTTCGTCCCGTAGGCGCTTGAGACCCCCTGGCAGGGTCTCCGTCCCCTCCCCGAGGAAGACTATGTCCTCATAGTGTGCAGAGGCGAACGCTACCTCCGGGTTCACACCTTTGATCGCAACGGCATCGATGCTGAACCCCTCGTCTGAACCGCATGGGGGCACGATCGCGGACCCGAGCGGCCGTCCGTACTCCGGGATGACCCGGATGGCGCCTGTCGCCGCATACCATCGTCCGTCGAGCCGAGCCCTGAAGGCGCAGTCAACAAAGCGCTCGGTCCTTCCCGAACAGCCGGTCAGCAGCACGACCGCCAAGAGGAGCGTTGGACGAAACCTGACGCTGACTTGCCCGCGCATCACACTTGCCCCCGCCTGACCGTTGGACGATGAAGGGGGCGACTACCAGCGCTGCCAACCATCCGATCGTCCGGGCCACGATTCGTTATCGGCGCGCTCAGTCCCCTGCTGAACTGACCTCCCGGAAGCCCGTGGGTGGGATCGGACGGAACAGACCGTCGCGACGTACGTCGGCGTCACGCCATCTGCTGCCGACCACGCCGTCTCAAGAACGAGCGCCCGATACGGAAGCCCGATGCGGAAGCATCGTAGTCATCCGGACGCTCTCCCACGTCTCTCGTCACCCGACGCTCTCGCCGTGGTCGATCTCACCGGCGTTCCGCCGACTGACACGCGAGCTGGAGCTTCCACGGACACGGTTCCACGACCTGCGACACGCACACGCGACGCAACTGCTCGCTGCTGGCGTGAACCCGAAGGCCATCAGCGAGCGGCTCGGGCATTCAACCCTGGCGTTCACGATGGACGTCTACGCGGCCGTGATCCCCGTCACTCGGACGGGTGGCCGCCGGTGCCGCCAATCAGCTGTTCGGGGAAAGGGAAAGAAGGCGATGATTGATCGGCTTCCCGCTCAGCCGGAGCCGGTCAAACCAGCCGCCAGTGACGTCGCTTCCGCCTCGGTGAACCTGCCGGTGAGCACGAGGCTGCCGCTGGTGATTGGGACTACTACCGTCGGCGAGGAGACAATCCGGCTGTCGACGATGATGGCGATCTGGTTCTGTGGAGCGAGAGAGTCGACGGCAGCTTCGGTCGCCACCCGGAGAGCGGAGGCGGCGTCATCCGTGAGAGATACGGACACCGACCAGCCGAAGTCTGCTTGGTCGTCCTGGTGGGCCTCGGCCCGCTGCACGTCCTGCTCGTCCACGATGACGGCGCCGAGGACGTACTTCGGCGAACCCTTTCCTGGACCCAGGATGACGATCTCCTCGTCCGGCGTGGACGCGATACATGCGGCCACGTCATCACCGTGACCCGGACAGGTCGGCCGCGTGTCGCTCCACTCCGGCGACGACGGCCGGACGATCGCGATGACCGATCGCAATTGGAGGTCCGTGCGTTCCGCAGGCGGACCCGCGGCCCTTGGGCGCTGAGAGATGGTCGGTGACGAACCCTCGTCCTCGGCAGCGGTGCACGCCGCCCCCACGGCGACGATGACGAGACACCAAGCCAGCCGTCCGAGCTTTGGGGCGACCTTCATCCGCATCGAGCGAGCATAGTGAAACGAGCGGACCCGACTCGTCGAGCCTCCTGGCGTGCCACACGTCGGATCCCGTCTGTGGGGCGAGCGGGTGCGAAGGGTGGCCGACGGGCGCTATGGGCATTTCACCGCCACGATGACGTTCCGGTAGACGGCCTGGACGAACCCGCGGTGCTCAGCCGGCGCGAACTGCTTGGGCCGGGAGGCCGCGATCGAGCACCCGGTCATGTCCGAGAACGCCTGGAGGTGGGCATGGATATTCAGGATGGCCTGCTCTTTCGGGAGCCGGTGGAGGGCCATCCACGCGGCCTTGGCCAGGTCGGTCGCGTATCGCTCGGCTACTTCCCTCGGGACGGGCGTGTGGGAGACCGGCGTGACCTGCGTCGGGACCGATGGCGCGGCGGTAGCGGACCGACACGCCGCGGCGAGCAAGAGTAGGACCACTAGCGCGCCGCGCATCTGAGCCACCCCTCCGCTCGTGGCCGGAAAGACGCGACCCGAGCAGCCGCTGGTGGATCGTCGGACCGAACGCGAAGACCGCGTTCCGCCCTGAGGTGGTAGCCGGTGACGCATCCCCACTCCCCTTCCCCTGGCATCGCTCCGTGCCAGCCACCATGACCGGTCTGGTTTGGAATCCGGTTGACAACGGTTGAAGGCTGGTTACAGGTCGGCCGTTTCAACCGGCTTTCAACCGAGCCGGTGCATGCTGCCCGAATGCGGGGTGCGGTCCAGCTTGGCGGTCTTCACGACGCGAAGGCTGTCGGGTACGGTCGCGCCGTGTTGTTCAGGGTTCTCGGCCCACTCGAGGTATCGGTGGAACACCGCCAGATCCCTCTAGGCGGACCGAAGCAGCGTTCGGTGCTAGCAAACCTCCTGGTCCGCCGCAACCAGGTGGTGCCCGCGGAGGACCTGATCGACCAGGTATGGGGGGACGAGCCTCCGGACACCGCGCGCAAGACCCTCCAGAGCTACGTGACGCGCCTTCGCAAGGCCCTCGGGCGGGAGCGCCTCGAGTGGCGAGCGCCGGGCTACATCCTGCACCTCGACTCCGGCGAGCTCGATGCGGCGCGCTTCGAGCTGCTCCTTCGCGAAGCCAAGGCCGCGGCCGAGCGTCCGGACACGGCCTCTGCTCTATATCGGCGGGCCCTGGAGCTGTGGCGGGGATCGGCGTTCGCGGATCTCGGGGAAGACGGACTTCTCCCGGCCGAAGCAATGCGTCTCGAGGAGCTTCGCATGCAGGCCGTTGAGGGGATGGTTGCCGCCGACCTCGATGCCGGCCGTCAGGCTGACGTGGTCGCCCAGCTCGAATCCCTGATCCGGGAGGAACCGCTGCGCGAGGGATTCTGGGGTCAGTTGATGCTCGCGCTCTACCGTTGCGGGCGTCAGGCCGATGCGCTAGCCGCATACCAGCGAGCTCGCAATGTGCTCGCCGACGAGCTGGGCGTGGACCCGGCGGACAAGCTTCAGCGCCTTCACGAGCAGATCCTTCGGCACGACCCCGCTCTCGAGGCTGTCCACGACGGGTTGCGCGGGTACGAGCTCATCGAGGAGATCGGCCAGGGAAGCATCGGCGTTGTCCATAGGGGGCGCCAGCCCCATCTCGATCGCGACGTGGCGATCAAAGTGATCCGCTCGGAGCTGGCGGACGAACCCGAATTCATCCGCTGGTTCGAGGCGGAGGCCCAGCTCGTGGCACGCCTCGAACACCCGAACATCGTCCCCCTGTACGACTACTGGCGCGAGCCGGTCGGAGCGTACCTGGTGATGCGGTGGATCCGGGGCGGCAGCTTGGATGACGTATTGCGAAGCAGAGCGCTCGACCTCGAAACGGTGGCACGCCTCGAGCAGGACCTCGCGAGGGCGCTTTCCTTCGCCCATGACCTTGGGGTCGTCCACGGCGACATCAAGCCTACGAATGTGCTGCTGGACGAGGACGGGAACGCGTACCTGTCCGATTTCGCCATAGCGACCCACCTCCCGGGCATTCAGGCGAACCGGCGCCACGTCCGACCGACTCCGGCCTACCTGTCGCCGGAGCAGATCCGTAACGAGCGGTCGACGCGCCGGACAGACCTCTACAGCCTGGGGTTGCTCGTGCACCAGGCGCTGTGCGGAGGACGCCTGATCTCTGAGACGCCCCGGGTGGTGCTCTTGCAGAAGCAACCCCAGGAACCGCTCCCGCCGGTCACCGAGCGCCGTCCTGACCTCTCCTCAGCCGTTGATGCCGTCATCGCGCGTGCCACCGCGGAGGATCCAGCAGACCGCTTCGCGGATGCGGCCGAGTTCGACCTCGCCTTCCGGGAGGCGCTCCACACCGATCGGGCAAGTGCCGTGCGCGTCGGCGGCGACCTGAAGCCCAATAACCCCTACAAGGGCCTGCGTCCCTTCTCCGAAGCGGACGCGGTCGACTTCTTCGGGCGGGATGTGCTGGTCGATCACCTCCTCGCCCGGCTGGACGAATCGGTCGAGGGCCACCGGTTCGTTGGGCTGGTCGGACCGAGTGGGTGCGGAAAGTCGTCGGCGGTGCGCGCCGGGCTCGTGCCCGCGCTCCGGTCGGGCGCCAAAGCAGGCTCGGATACCTGGTTCTTCGTCGACATGATGCCGGGCCCGTACCCCTTCGAGGAGCTCGAAGCAAGCCTCCTTCGGATCGCCACGAACCCGCCAGCGACGCTGATCGATCTGTTCATGGGTCAGGCCGGGCTCGTCGACGCGGTCGAGCGGGTGCTGCCGCCGGACGGGTCGGAGCTCTTCCTCGTGATCGATCAGCTCGAGGAGCTCTTCACGCACGTCGACGACGAGGAGACCAGGGCACGATTCCTGGCGAGCATCGCCTCGGCCGCGCTGGACCCGAGATCCCGGGTACGTGTTCTCGTTACGCTGCGAGCCGACTACTACGACCGCCCTCTCGTCTACCCGGGGTTCGGCCCTCTCCTCGCATCCCGCACCGAGACGGTCACGCCGCTCACCCCCGCGGAGCTCGAGCTCGCGGTCGCTCTGCCTGCCGCTCGTGTGGGCGTCAAGCTCGAGCCTACTCTCGTGGCCGAGATCGTGGCCGATGCCTCCGCAGGGCTCGGAGCACTTCCCTTGCTGCAGTACGCGCTCACGGAGCTGTTCGAGCGCCGCCAGAACGGGACCCTCACGCTGAGCGGGTACCGAGAGGTCGGCGGGGTCGGCGGGGCGCTCGCCGGCCGGGCCGAGCACCTTTACGCCACCAGAGGCACCGAGGCGGGCAAGGAGGCGACGCGACAGCTCCTCCTACGGTTGGTGAACATCGACGAAAGCGTCGAGGACGTGCGGCGCCGGGTGCGACGCACGCAGCTGGAGTCACTGGAGGGAGATCGTGACGCGATGCGGGCCGCGATCGACGCGTTCACGCGCCACCGCCTGCTCACCGCGGACCGAGACCGAGCGACCCGGGAGCCCACCGTCGAGGTGGCGCACGAGGCGCTGCTGCGCTGCTGGCCCCGGCTCCGGGGGTGGATTGACTCGGCGCGCGAGGACCTTCGGAGCCACCGACGTCTGGCGACCGAAGCAGCCGAATGGGAGAGGTCGGGGCGAGACACGAGCTTCGTTCTTCGCGGCTCGCGCCTGTCCCAATTCGAGGCGTGGTCGGAGTCGACCGGCATCGCGTTGAGCTCCGCCGAACGCGAATACCTCAAAGCCAGCGTCATCGAACGCGAGATCGAACGCGCAGCCGAGAAGACCCGGCGCGAACGGGAGCGGTTCCTGGAACGGCGCTCCGCGAAGCGGCTGCGCGCGTTGGTTGCCGTCCTTACCGTGGCAGCCCTCGTCGCATCGAGCCTGGCGTTGATCGCCATGGACCGAGGTCGTCGCGCCGAGCAGGAGGCGACGATCGCGCGAGCTCGAGAGCTGGCCGCGGCGGCGGTCGCCAATCTGGATGTCGACCCAGAGCGCAGCATCTTGTTGGCGATGCAGGCGGTCGAGGCCACGCGGTCGGTGGATGGGTCCGTTCTCCCCGAGGCCGAGGAGGCCCTGCATCGGGCCGTCACCACCTCGAGGCTCGTCCGATCGCTGCCCGGGGGCAGGGCCCTCGACTGGAGTGCAACGGGGGTCTACGTGGCCGTGGATGCCGACAACACCGGGAGGCTGGACATCAGAAGCCCCGAGAATGGCAAGAGCATCCTCTCGATCGTAGGGCCCCCCGCCCACATCAACGACGTCGCGTTCAGCCAGGACGGATCATTGCTTGCAGCGGCGTCGGACGATGGTCAGATCACGGTGTGGGACACGAAGCACGGGAACCTTGTCGCCAGCATGACCGGAGCTGAGCCTTCATCGGATCCTACGTTCAGCCGGGACGGCTCGCTCGTGATCGGTGCCTGGCCCCAATCGGGTATGGTCAAGATACTGGACGTTGCCACTGGCACGGTGATCCGTACGCTCCGGCACCTCCCAGGTGCATCACACACCGCAATCAATCGTCGCGCGACGACAATCGTTGTCGGGACCGAGGGCGAAGTTCCCTGCATCGGGCCAACCGTTGTCAGGATCGACCTTCGCACCGGACAGCGTTTCCCCTTTCCGCATTTTGACCCGTGTGGGTCCTCCTTCGTGACCTGGAGTCCGGACGGTCGATACATTGCCGCTGCCGGCAACGGGTGCAAACTGACGATCTGGTTCGCGGCCACTGGGAAGGTGCAGTCCACCCCGCTCGGCCACACCGACTGCGTCGTCGCCGCCGACTGGAGCTCGGATTCGAGACGCCTGGTGACAGGCTCCTACGACGGCACCGCCAGGGTCTGGGAGATCACCTCCAGCGGAGCTCAGCAGCGGGTCGTCCTTCCAACAGAGGGGAACGGTGTCGTGTCAGATGTAGCGTTCTCGCCTGACCAGACACGGGTTATCACGACGACAGGGCGGACGGAGGTCGCCAGGATCTGGGACGTGAGCACTTCGGGGGGCGCGGAGTGGGCAATCTTCCCCCCTCGCGGCCCCGGACAGCAGGAATCCGTCGGCACCAGGAACCCCCGTACCCCGGTAGGGTTCGCCGCATTCATCGCCGACGGACATGTGATCGTCCAGGACCGCACGCCCCGACTGGCAATCTGGGACGTCCAGAAGAAGCGGAAGGTCGGAACGATCGGTCCCTCCCCGGCGGCCGGGGATGAGTGGGCGTTTGAGCCCCCGAGGTTCGACGTGACCTCCGATGGCGCGACGGTGGCGATCTCTCGTGGTTACGGAGGAATCGTCTGGGACTCAGTTACCGAGAAAGAGCTCTACTCGTTCGGACGTCCGGATTTCGATCTGAGCCCCAGCGGGGATTTCCTCGCCCTCCACACGGGGTCCTCCGGGGGTGTCAGGATCTTCGATCGGTCCGGCCACGAGGTGGCCTTCTTGATCGCCCCGGACGGGCTCGGGGTCGGTGGGATACAGCTGAGCCCCGACGGTAGCCGGATCGCCATCGCGGCGGGCAAACAAGTGATGATCGTGGATTGGGAGGAAGGCCCACGCGACGTGTCCGGGCTCCCCGTCGGCGCGCGTGTGTCCACGATCCACACCCAGAGCGAGGAGTTGGCATTTAACTCTAGCGGGAGGCTGCTCGCCACGGCAGGGGACGATCGTAGGCCGGAGGTCTGGGACGTCGAGACGGCAGAACTGAGGGTGACGTTCCCCACCCAGCCCGGCGACATCTATGGGATGGCCTTCAGTCCCGACGGGTCACGTTTAGCGACCGGAAGCGCAGATGGGACCGTCCGACTACTCGACGCGCGTTCGGGCCAATTGCTGTTCACGCTGCCGAGCGACGGACATCCTGTGAGTCGAGTGTCGTTCAGTCCTGACGGATCGATGCTCGCCGTGTCGACTACGGACGGCTCGGCGCGGATCTGGGCCCTCGACATTGACGACCTGTTACAGATTGCACAACAGAAGCTGACACGGTCGTTGACCGGCGAAGAGTGTTGGCGATTTCTGCACGTCGATGCCTGCCCCGATCCCACTGCGTGAGGGCATGATTTGTTGGATGAGTTGCTCGCGGGCCTCCTTGTTGTTGAGGACCGCAACCAGCAGAGCAGTCAACTCATTGATAGTCGGCTTTGTTTTCCATAGAAGGCATCATCGGCCTCCCAGATTCTCCAACGGGACATAGCGGGGAAGTACGCGGCTCGTGTTCGTCTTGCGAGCGTGGCCGTCTTCGCCAACGACCTTTGAGCTTCGCCGCTCGCTTTACCGCACGTCCTCCTGCGCCAGAGGTCGTCAACCTAGGCTGACGATCGCACGGCGGATGCTCAGCGAAAGTCGAGTGAGCAGTCCTCCAGCGGAAGTCGGCGCGCCTCGCCAGGAGCCTTCCAGGGTCGCTGCCGTCCGGACGAGTGCGTGTCCGCCGCGGGATGCGGGACGAATGCCGATTCTGTCACCCTGAGCGGCGGGCTCAATCAAGCGCGAAAGGGCCTCTGACCTGTGAGTTTAGGTAGTGCCCCCGGGGCGAACCGAACGAAAGGGACGAAAGCGGCCGATCACGTTCGTCCAGGTAGAAGCGACGTACTGCCTTGAGGCATGAGCGACCAGAGAACGTCCGCGTCCCAAGGGCCTCCTGGATGCGGGCCTCGCTGCGGTCCATCGGTGCGGGAGGCGGTCCACCCACGAAGGGCAACACCAGGGCGACGCTCCCTTCGTCCAAGGCACGGATCGCGGCCTTTACCACGGGTCCGTCAATCGAATCGCAATGCGGTGGCATCGAGTGCCTCCTGGGTGGTCATCGCTCCCTGCGGTCCCGCCAGCCGAGCTCCGGCGCGACGTAGCGCAGGATCGACTCGATGGCATGCGCGTTGTAGTCCACACCGAGCTGGTTCGGCACGGTCAGTAGAAGCGTGTCGGCGGCAGCGACGGCGGTGTCTTCCTTAAGCTGCCCGACCAGCTCCTCGGGCTCGGCGGCGTACGACCGTCCGAAGACCGCCCGTGTGTTCGCGTCGATGTAGCCGATCTGGTCGCGCTCCTGCTGTGATCGGCCGAAGTAGGCACGGTCACGGTCGTCGACGATGGCG